>NZ_FQVB01000078.1 GCF_900129305.1 Desulfacinum infernum DSM 9756
ATGAGATGTTAATCTCATATGCATACGCTATTTGTACTTGACAGTATAGTGCTACGCTGATATGTTGTTCCCATGAGCGTTAGACTCATTTGGGGGAGCGGCACTATGATTCCATTCAAGACTGATCCGATTCAGTTCCGGCAACGGCAACTTTTTCCGACTTATATATTCGACCTGCTGCCCAAGGATCACCCATGTTTTGTTTTTGATGATATTTTTCAGATGCTCGACACATCCAGTGTGGAAGAGCAATACAGTCCTATTGGGCAGAGAGCTTATCCCCCAAGGATACTGGTTGGAATCCTCATTTACGCTTACAGCCATGGTGTTTTCAGTTCCCGAAAAATCGCCCAGAAGTGCCGAGAAGATTTGGGCTTTATGTACATCGCTCATTTGCACAAGCCAGACTTTCGCGTACTGAGCGACTTTCGCAAGAATCATCTGGAGTTCCTGCGTTCGTGTTTTATTCAGAGCGCTCGACTGGCCAAGGGATTGGGCTTGGTCCGATTGGGCCACGTGGCTCTGGATGGGTCCAAGTTTAAGGCCAACACCTCCAAGCACAAAGCCATGAGCTACGGGCGCATAGAGCAACTGGAAAAGGAACTGGGCGGACAAGTGGAAGCCATGCTTGAGCAGGCGCGCCAGTGTGACGAAGGCGAAGATGCAGAGCTCGGAGACGCGAGCGGCTACGAGATTCCCAAAGATCTGGAGGAAAAACAAAAGCGCCTGCAGAAACTCCAAGAAGCGAAAGAGGCTCTGGAGAGAAGAGAAAAAGACGAGAATCCAGGCAAACCCATTGATCCCAAAAAGCAGATCAGCTTTGCGGACAAGGATGCGCGGATCATGGGGAAAAATGGGCAGTTCGACTATGCCTACAACGCCCAGATCTGCGTGGATGAAGAGCACCAGATTATTGTAGGCCAACATGTGAGCACGGCCTGCAATGACAGCGGGGAGCTGGGAGAAGCCCTTGATCAGGTGAAAACGACCATGGGCCGGGTGCCGGAAAAGCTCAGCGCGGACAACGGCTACATGTCGGGGGAGAATCTGGAAAAGCTGGAGCAAGCCCAAGTCGATGGCTACATAGCGCCGGGACGTGAAGGAAAAAAGAAGTCGTCCAAATGGATAGACAAGGCGGAATTTGTCTACGATGAACAAAGCGACAGTTTTATCTGCCCCGGGGGTCATCGGTTGGAATGTTGCCGGGTGGGAAAAGACGGGAGGCGGCTTTATCAGGCTGAGGTTCAGGCATGCCAACAGTGTGAACACCGGCCCCGTTGTTGCCGGTCGAAACGTGGCGCTCCCCGAACCATCAGGACGGATGGCTACGAGGATTTGCGTCGGAAGATGGCGCACAAGATGAGCGAGCCGCAAGCGAGGGAGACCTATCGTAAGCGCAAGACAATTGTGGAACCCGTCTTTGGGCACATGAAGAATCTTGGGTTCCGAGGGTTCCTTTTGAGAGGACTTGAAAAGGTGAAGGGCGAGTTTGCCCTGATGTGCGCTGCTCACAACATTTCGAAGGTTGCAAGGGCTATTCTGGGCGGCATCGTAGATCTTAGGGAAAGGCGAATGATGCAGCTGGCCGCCTGAGGAGGCGGTTCGAGCCCGCTTCGACTGTTTTTGGGGCTCCGCAGATGCCTCCAACGCTCCCTGAAGAGGTGCTCGACAGGCTATCATAGCATTTCCGCCCATATCGCCTTCTCACAACTATGAAGTTGTTTGATAAAAGCAGCGTTCTCGGACAGCCTCCT
>NZ_FQVB01000077.1 GCF_900129305.1 Desulfacinum infernum DSM 9756
TTGGCGATCCTTTTCATTCTCACTTTGTCTCTTGCATAACATGAGGCTTCACCGAGGACTATATAATTAACCTGTCCCCATGTCACCCATGTCACGTCAAATGTCATTCGAACTTTATCGATAGAGTCTCTTTCACGGATTCAGCAAAAACAAAGCAGGCAGCACAGATGATTGACAGTCAATCTGATCTGGGCTGCCTGCTCTCAGCAACACAGGGCTTCAATCTTACCCTGCCTATTTATTTCGGCGTCTCCTGATAAAACCGCCAAGACCAGCAAGCCCTGAACCGAAAAGGAGCAAAGAAGCCGGCTCCGGTACAACCTGGAGTGTGGAAGGATCTTGCCCCTCACTAACCCACCCGTTAGGATCCGTGTACTTTCCCGTCGCCGGGTTAAAGATTGGATTTAAGGTTCCTTGAAACTGAAGATCTGCCTTTACAGCGTTTACAGGGTTTAGGGGAAAGGCACCATCTTGAAAAATATAGGATGACAGGGCCGCCCCACCGACGATATCTCCGTAAAAGATGAACCCTCCGGTAGTAAGACTCGTGACAGTTGATTTTTCAATATCCCAATCTGAAGCTGCGAAACCACCATTCGGGCCTTCAGCCAGAGAGTCGTAATTCTCGAGAATGCCCGGGGTAAGGGCAACGTCAAGCCATAGAGTGCCGTCATCCATGTTAGTGCCAAACGACCCATATTTCCCATCGCCGGGACCGGCTGTTGCGTCTAGAGCATAAGCATCGAAGTTCACATTGAACACCTCTAAGTAAGCCACCCCACTCTTAGTGTAGTCATTATCCGCATCTTTATCAAAATATAAATCATACGGAAAGGCAGCGGGAGGATAGCCAGCATGAGCAGTATCGAGCTTCAGTCCACCGAATCGCGCAAACAGAAAATCGCCCGAACTAGGTGTCCATAACGGTAAGCTACTTAAAGTCGTGGGATTTTCTATATCCCCAGCCGTGATTTTATAAATACCCGTAATTTGAGCTATACCCCAAGTTCTTCCGGATCCTGTACTCCAATCAAACTGCGATCCGGAAGCAGAGGGAAGGTCCACTGTGTTTGGGCTCCCATCAATTCCCGGCAAATCACTTTTACCATCACCGTTTTGATCCGGAGGATCAAACACTCCCTGCCAATCCAGTTTTAGAGCGATATCACCGATTTGCAGCATCGGAGCCGCACCCGAGTGAGGTATCATGATCACTAGGACAAAACTCGTCGTCAACAGAAACACACCTATGCTTCTAGCTGTTAATTTCATTGCGTCCTCCTTTTCTACTCAACAAGTTTCACATACGAACACTTGGCGACGTTATCGAACCTTGGAAAATCAAGCGTCATGAAATGCAACTCAATATTCCCTCCTTTCTTCTCGATTTCTTCTAATCCGGTGTATCACAAAAACCGAGCCCAAATTAGAGTGGCCCTCCTTTCGAGAGTACACCAGAGTTGCATGCAGATTCCGTGCCAGCCATTCCAAGAGTGCAAACCTCTTATAACATCATATTTTTACACAAATAAAAGTCATTGCTTTTTAACTTTGCTGGACGGCTTCATCCTCCCGTGTGCAAGGCCGTTCCGTTCAAGTGGAACGTCAGTTCACTGAAGGGAAAATGTTTGCACAACTACCTGGCGATTAACAACCTTCCCAAGGGTTCCCGGCAACACTGTTGACTTAAGCATTTTGTCACGGGACACCTTAGAATGGAGTTAGGGCGACACCCAGATTTGCGCACCTGAGCCCCTGACACGAAGTGCATTCGGTGGCAGAGTCTCCCGTGGGAGGATAAGGTGGACCCCATTGTCAAGACAACGTTTGGAGA
>NZ_FQVB01000076.1 GCF_900129305.1 Desulfacinum infernum DSM 9756
CCGGGGGAGTCGAAAACAGCCATCACCCAGCCGTGAAATGGATTTCGAATGCCCCACCGTCAGTCTGCAGCCTTTCTATTCACGGATTCAGGTTCCTGCTTTTTCAGCCGCCTTTTGAGGGACTCGTGGATCGCGCAGGTTGAGCTCACCAACCTGCGTTGCAGGACAGTTCGGGTCAGCGCTGCAGAGGAACGTCTTTGCCCGGTCTGCTGCGGGATAAACTCGTTGATGTAAGCGGTAACGCTCTTATAAAGGGTGTACTCGTCGTTGTTCAAGGTGAAGGCAACGGTCTTGGCATGACGGTCCGGGAAAAGTCGTCTACCGTTTGCATCTCTTAGATCTTCTTTTAGACGACGCAGGCACCAGGGAGAATCTTTCCCTAAGTGAAATACTTTTTGCCGAATTTCAGCTGCCTGCTTCCCCAAGCGGTGTGGTTCCGGGAAGAGGTCCGGATCAATGAGTCGAAGGAAATGAGCGAACTTATCTTCATCCCCATGGTGGGGTGTGGCGGTCAGGAGGAGGACGTGGTCCGCCTGGGATGTGAGACGTAACGCCAAGTCATAGCGCTTCGTTGTCGCAACCTTGGATTCGCGATTCTGTCCGGCTGAGACTGTCCTGGCCGAACACTTGTGGGCTTCGTCGATGATGACGAGGTCCCACCTCTGTTGCCAGACACGCTCGCGAACGTCTTCCTGCTTGGCATAGTCAATGGAAGCGATGATCTGTGAAGACCTCTGCCATGGATTCGTCAATTGCTGTTGGTCGACAGCGGAAAAGATGATGTCGAAAGGCTCGCCGAACCAGCGGAGCATCTCGTCCTGCCATTGGATGGTGAGCGGAGCGGGGCACAGGATAAGAATGCGCTCAATGGCCTCGCGAAGCTTCAGTTCCTTTACCAGGAGCCCGGCCATAATCGTCTTGCCGGCTCCAGGATCATCCGCCAGCAGAAACCGCAACCTGGGCTGCGGAAGCATCGCTTGGTAAACCGCTTCGATCTGGTGCGGCAGCGTGCGGATGCCCGAAAGACTCACGGCAAACTGTTGGTCATGCGCGTAAGCCAATCGAATTCGAGCGGATTCGATTAGAAGCCCCAACTTCTCGGCATCCACGGGCGTATCCGCTTTGGCTTCGTCGGGACCCTGCCCAAGAACAGCCGCGACTTCTTCGGCAGAAATTACAGCCTCTTCCAGTGAGCCGTCGGGAAGACGAACGCGACACTCATAGCCTGCCGAATCATCAGAACCAAGCGGTCGTGCATCCTCCAGGACCACGGGCACATCGAAGTGCCCGGGTAGGAATATCCGCTGCCCGATCTGAGATGTGAGCAGACTGCTACTCATTCCCGCCCCTCTTCCGTGAACGTTTTTTTGGTGCTGATCGATTCGTTTGGGCTTTCGAGGAGGGTCGGCTTTGAAAGGAATTTGAAGTATTCTCTGGTTCGTTGTCTTGGCGCACCCACTCGTCTATTTTGGATAGTTTGAAACGAAAGAACCGTCCCACACGGTGAGCAGGGAGCCCTCCTTCGCCGATCCATCTATAGACCGAGTCCTTGGCCACCCCAAGGCGGGCGGGCACATCGTCGACGCCAACCCAGCGTTCGGAAGCTTTCATTTCCATCCTCTCGTCAGTTGTCAGAATCACTGCCTACTATGCCAACCAAACCAGATGCAAGTATATGCAACCGGTCCATTCCAGCCAAGGACAACCTGCTGGTATACCGTGAATCTGCTACGTATATGGCTCCAAATGGGGACCAGCTACCGGGGTTTCATCGCCAGATTCCGCCGATTAGCTCCTTGACGCTCCCGGTCCAGCGATTCCCCACCACATAGAGCCAGGCAGGGAGCCCAGTGCCGCTTGCCCGGGCAGGGACTAAAACGCGGCGATAGAGGCAGTAATCGCAGGGGTGAAAGCCCTCAAGGTGGTCGATGGCCGGGAGGCGGGTCTCGGGATCGCCGAAGGTCAGAAGTTCGCCGTACACGGGGCCCCAGCGGTCGCCCGGGGCGAGTTCTTCCAGGATGACAGCGTCGTTGTGCCCATCGTGGATCGCCTCATTCACCATTCACACATCTTCATCATGGGAGGGGAAAGCTATCGACTGAGACAGAAACGACAAGGCTGATTTTTTCGTCCCAAGTGGGT
>NZ_FQVB01000073.1 GCF_900129305.1 Desulfacinum infernum DSM 9756
CAATTTTCGAGGCCCCTTCAACGGCCTTTCAGATAGTTAGATGAGCAAAATCGGCACACTGTCGCACTATGCAGCATATAGATGACAAACTTGGGGTAAGGGCCTACCGAAACGGCTCCGGCCGGTCCCGCCGGCTCCGCCCGGTTGTTGGTGTGGATTGTTGCAAGGAATCGGGAGCCGAAAATCAGCGAACCACGCGCATGCCGCGCCGATCGCCGGAAGCTGCCGCGGGCCGCTCCGAACTTCCCAGGCCCGCCCGTTGCGCCAAGGCGTCCGCCTTGTCCGTTCGTTCCCATGTGAAGTCGGGATCGTTCCGGCCGAAATGACCGTAGGCGGCCGTCTTCTTGAAAATGGGGCGGAGAAGGCGCAGGTCGCGGATCATCTGGGCAGGTTTCAGCCGAAAGACCTGGCGTACCCATTCCGTGATCTGTTCCGAGGGGAACTTTCCGGTTCCGAAGGTATCCACCATGACGCTCACCGGCTCCGCCACCCCGATGGCGTAGGCCAGCTGCACCTCGCACCTGTCGGCCAGGCCGGCCGCCACGATGTTCTTGGCCACGTACCGGGCCATGTAGGAAGCGGTGCGATCCACCTTGGACGGATCCTTGCCCGAAAAGCACCCGCCGCCGTGGCGTCCGTAACCGCCGTAGGTGTCCACGATGATCTTGCGGCCCGTGAGGCCGCAATCCCCCATGGGGCCTCCGATGACAAAGCGTCCCGTGGCGTTGATGAAATATTTGGTTTGCGCGTCCAGAAATTCTACGGGGATGGCTTTCTTGATCACCTCTTCGATGATGCCTTCCTGCAAGGTTTCGTAAGAGACGTCCGGATGGTGCTGGGAGGCCACGACCACGGTGTCCACGCGGCGCGGCCGGCCGTCCACGTATTCCACGGTCACTTGCGACTTGCCGTCCGGGCGTAAAAAGCCCAGGATGCCGTCCTTTCGCACTTCCGCCAGGCGGCGGGTGATGCGGTGGGCGTAATGAATCGGCATGGGCATGAGGGTGCTGGTTTCCGTGCAGGCGTAGCCGAACATGAGCCCCTGGTCGCCGGCCCCCTGTTCTTCAAAGAGCCCTTCGCCGGCTGTCACCCCTTGGGAGATATCCGGCGATTGTTTGTCGATGCTGGTGATCACCGCGCAGGTTCTCCAGTCGAAGCCCATGTCGGAGCCGTCGTAGCCGATCTCGCGGATCGTGTGCCGGACAATCTCCGGGATGTCCACCCAACATCCGGTGGTGATCTCGCCCGAAACCACCGCCATGCCCGTGGTGACCATGGTTTCACAGGCGACACGGCATTCCTGGTCCTGTGCCATGATGGCATCCAGCACCGCATCGGAAACTCGGTCGGCGATCTTGTCCGGATGTCCTTCCGTCACCGATTCGGACGTGAAGAGAAACCTTTCTTTGCCCATGATCGTTTTCTTCCTCCTTTTGTGCCTTGTGTCGGCCGCGGTTCAAACGGCCGGCAGGTCGTTTTCAACAGGCAGAGAGCATCTCGGCCCCTGCGTCTTCATCTCAATGTCGGTGCGCCCGAACAGCCCTGGCAGCCGGCCGGAGAGTTGCCCCTCTCCCGGTAACCGCGTGGCTGTAGCCCCGCCGGGAAGATCCATCGCAAGGTCTTGATGTGACGGGAACTGTGCCCGATGGCCTATCCGACATCCGGAGGCTCTTCTGCGGCCTGGAAGGCAGCGCTCCGTTGAAACGCTCGTCTCGGCGTTCCTGGAAGTTCCCCCGGGGCTTCGGCCCGTCCCAGCCGTCAGGTCGACCGGACGCATCGCTTCTCGAACAGATCCTCGATGTCCGCTTCCGCCGTCTTTTGCCCCACGATGGCCCGGTAGCACAGTTTCCGGCCCGTGATGGAACGGCGGTGGCAATAGTCGGTTTGCTCCAGGATTTGGAAACAGGAATCCTGAAGCCTGTCCAACGCGTTCCGGTAGCCCGAGCGGTCATCTTCGCGCAGGAATTTGTCCCGGATGTTGAAGGCGATCCAGGATCCCTTAGGCACCAGATTGAACGCATTGAGAAAGGCCCGGGTGGGGATGTCGTTGAAGCCCAGGGCCGCTACCGTCACCAGCGTGTTGAACCGATACGATTGAAGGCGCTTGCGATTGAATTCGTCCAGCCGCGCCAGGTCCATGACCCAATAATGATCGTACAGCCCGGGGCGATCCCTTTCGGCGGCTTCCTTGGCCTCTTTGAGGATGTCAATGCCCACGAGAAACTCGCAGTGCCGAAGCTCGCTGAGCTTTTCGGACACCATGCCGTTGCCGGCTCCGAAATCGAGGGCCCGCAAAGAGTCGGGCCCTCCATGGCGTTTCATGGCCCGGTCGAGCAGGCCGCAGACCACATTGGGCGAGTCGCATCCCAGTTTCTTGTAGAAAAGCTCTTCGTAGAGTCCGGGGATCCGGTAGATGTCCCCGTAGTTGTGGAGGCGGATCTTTTGCATCCGCCCTCCCCTTTCCACGAAGATCCATTCTTCGTCCTGGTCCAGTGCGTCGGAAACCCTTGGAAAGACGATTCGGCATGGTTGTCCTTTCATCTCCACCCTCCCTTCGGCAGCCGTGGGTTCAGGGGACGAGATCAACCCGATGTTTGATGTGACCGAGGACACTTTACTTAGAAAACATACGAATGAGAATTTGTGGCATTAACATCGTTCTGATCGCAACATTTGGAGAACCATACCTGTTGAGAAAAAAATGTCAAGGAGTGCTTCGCACTCTGTTAACCCAAGTTTGTCACTTTTGTGTGTAAGTTACTGATTTTGTTGTAGAGTGCTTTCAAATTCTACACTACAAATTTTTCATTCGATG
>NZ_FQVB01000070.1 GCF_900129305.1 Desulfacinum infernum DSM 9756
CTACAGAAAGGACTCTCCCTTGACGACATCTTTCATCTGTGCGGGGTGGCGCAAGGGAGACCATGACCGTTAATATGAAAGAGAACCACGAATGAACGCGAATAGACGCAAATCTTCTTCGTTGTAGAAACTGCGAAGGCTGCAATGAGGGTGCCCGGCAATGCAATGGGCGCGCAGTGACTCATAGAGAATGGCATATCGCGGCGTTCCGACAAATGCCCTTGCTCCTGCCCGCTCTTTCATCCATGCGGGGTGGCGCGAGGGGAGCCATGACCGTTTGTATGAAACGCAACCTCGTTCCGCGCGTGCGCCCGGCCTGTAGGGGCGAATGATTATTCGCCCCTACAAGGGCCTGCTTTCCAAAGGGGCGTCTCGTCCTTCGTTGGCACGGGCTCCACAGGATAGCCAGGTTCAAACCTGGTTTTGCCTTCTGCGGTTCCCATGAGCGGCGGGGCAATCGGAGCTTGACACGGGAGAGCCTCATCCCTAGAGTCAATTCTCCGGCGGAATGGACCCCGGGATGAAAGAGCTCGACACGCCGCGGAACCGGCAAGGACTGCCCCGAGCGCCAGAAAGAAGGAGCATGGTCTGATGAACGACGATCTGGAAAAGGAATACGAAAAGTCGCAGTACATGGCCCAGCGCCACTTCCGAAAGGACGTGGGCGGGTTTCGCGACCGGCGCCGCCTGGAACTGGAGGACCTGCTGCGCATTGAGCAGGAAAAGCCCGAAGATTTGCAGGACAAGGACAAGATCCGATGGATTCTGGACGAGCTGGCCTCCATGGAAGGAGAACCCCGCTGACCCCCGGCTGCCGTCCTCTCCCCCGCGCCCTCACGGCCCCGGCGGCGTAGGGCCGTTTCCTCTCTTCCACGGTTTCGTATCTCCATGCGTTCGTATGAGGTGGATCATGCACCTGCGGCGAATGGTCTTCCAAGCGGCCCTCCTGCTTGTCATCGGCTTATTGGTCACCTTTCCCTGCCCGGCCGGCCAGGCCCCGGAAGCACCCGACAGCCGGGAAGCTCCCTTCCTGGAACGTTTTCTTGAAAGCAAACCGGGCGACACCTTCGCTGTCTTCAACAACGGACTCACCCTGCTGGTCCGCTCCATCCCCGACTCCCAGGTGGTTTCCGCAAGAGTCTACGTCCGAGCCGGATCCATCTACGAAGGCGACCACATGGGGGCCGGTCTATCCCACTACCTGGAACACGTGGTGGCGGGGGGAACCACCCGGTCCTTCAGCGAGGAGGAAGCCCGGAGGCGTCTGGAGCGCATGGGCGGAGCGAGCAATGCCTATACGAGCCACGACCGAACGGTCTATTACATCACCACCACCGCCGCCCACTGGGAGGAGAGTCTGGATCTGCTGCTTTCCTACGTGACGGAATGCAGCCTTGCGGAGCAGGAGGTGGTCCGGGAGAAGGCCGTGATCCAGCAGGAAATCCGCATGGGAGAAAACGATCCCGGCCGCGTCCTGTGGAAGCTCTTCATGCAGACGGCCTACCGAATCCATCCCGTTCGACATCCGGTCATCGGCTACGAAGACGTCTTCGTCCGCCGGACTCGGGAGGACCTCCAAGCCTACTACCGCGCCCGTTACCAGCCTCAGCACCTGGTGGTGGCGGTGGCGGGACCCGTGGATCCCGATCGCGTTCTTGCCTTCGTGGGCGAGAGGGTGGGGAAGATGCCCCGCGGAGAGGCCCCTCCGGTGGTGCTTCCCAGCGAACCTGCGCCCTTGGGCCGGCGATGGGCGGAAAAACGTCTGCCCTTGGCCCGTATGGTGCAAGCCATGGTGGGGTTCCGTTCCGTTCCTCTGGCCCACGAGGACCTGTACGCCATGGACGTCCTGGCCATCCTCATGGGCGACGGCCGCACCGGCCGCCTCCATCAGAGACTCAAAGAAAGAGAGAACCTGGTTCTTTCCGTGGGGGCGTTCAACTGGACGCCCGCCTATCTTCCCGGCCAGTGGGTGGTTTCCATGAGCCTGGCCCCCGAGAACTGGCCTGCGGTCCTGGAACCTCTCCAAGAAGAGCTGAGAGCCGTTGGATACAAGAAGGTCTCCCGAAGCGAGTTGGAAAAGGCGAAAAAGAAGGTGATCGCCGACCACATCTTCGGCAAGGAAACGGCCGAAGAGATGGCCTCTTCCCTGGCGTCCTCTTACTTCGACACGGGAGATCCCTACTTCGACGAGCATTATGTGGAAAAGGTCCGGCAGGTCACCCGGGAGGATGTGCTTCGGGTGGCCCGGCGTTACCTGGTTCCGGAAGCCATGACGGTGGCCGCCGTTCTGCCCGTCTCCACACCGTACGAAACAACCCCGGCGCCGCTTGCCTCGACCCCGAAGGACAAGGGCCCGTCTCTCGTGCGCCTCGACAACGGGCTGCGCGTGCTGCTCCTCGAAGATCACCGCCTCCCCGTGGTGACCCTTCAACTGTACGGGATGGGCGGGCTGCTCCTGGAAGGCCCCGGGCAGGAGGGCCTGGCGGCCTTCACGGCGTCGCTCCTCACCGCCGGGACCAAGAAGCGAAGCAAGCTGGAGATCGCCCAGGCCCTGGAGGAAGTGGGAGGCAGCCTCGCATCGGGATCCCAAAGCAACACCTACTCCGTCACCTCCAAGGTCCTGAGCGACGATGTGGACCTGGCCGTGGACATCCTGGCCGACGTGATCACGAATCCGGTCTTTCCTCCGGAGGAGATCCGCAAGAAGAAGGAGGAGACCCTCCTGGCCATCAAGCGCCGGGACGAGAATTGGCAGATGGAGCTGGTGCGCCTTTTCAAGGAGCACTACTTCACCCGGCATCCCTACCGTCACGATCGATTGGGTACGCCCGAGAGCGTCGCGGCCTTCACTCGCGACCAGGTGTTGGATTTTTATGAAAAGATGGTCGCCCCCCCATCGTCGGTCCTGGCCATCTACGGAGACTTCGACAGGGAAAAGCTGCTGAAGCGCCTGGACAAGGCTCTGGGATCCTGGAAACGGCCGCAGCCGGCGATCCCAAATCTACCGCGAGAAACCCAGCCGCTCCAAGGCTCCCGGGTGGTGGAACGGCGAACCGACAAGACCTCCCTGGGTCTCTTCGTGGGAACTGGTGGCTTGGACCTGCGGGATCCGCGGCGTCCCGTCCTCGATGTGCTGGACGCGGCGCTTTCCGGTATCGGCTATCCCGGCGGGCGCCTTCACGAAGCCCTGCGGGGCGGTACCAACAACCTGGTTTACGTGGTCCACGCCTTTCCCTTTTACGGCCTCAACGGGGGATTCTTCGGCGTGATCACGCAGACCACCCTGGACAACGCCGGCCGTGTGGAACAGATCGTGCTCGAGAAATTGGAGGGACTGACCCGGGAGGAAATGAGCCCTGCGGAGTTGGAACGGGCCAAGGACATGGTGCTCACCATGCACGCCCTGGACCTGGAGGGGCTGGACGCCAGAGCCCAAAGCGCCGCCGTCAACGAGGCCCTGGGGTTGGGATTCGACTACGACCGTCGCTACCCCGACCTGGTCCGCAAGGTGACAGCCCGGGATGTTTTGGAATTGGCGCGGGATCTCTTTTCGGGACGTCTGATCGTCCGCACCCTTCCCCGCAAGCCGGCCCAGGCGTTGCCCCTGGACGCTCCCCGCCCGCGGCATCCGTGACATGCCGCCGTCTCAACCCCTCTCCGCGCGATTATCGGGCAGGGATAAACCCCGCCCCTATCTCAACCGGGCCCCCTGGTTTCGTCGCGGCTGGCTTTACGGCCACCCGCCCGAACCTCGCGATGGGGAAGAATCGTGCCATTTTACACGACACGAGATCTCGTTATGTTCGTGCGCGCGACCTGTAGGGCGAATCATCATTCGCCCTACAGCCGCCTGGTGATGGGGGTAAGGTGAAGGGCGGCAACCGCGAATGAACGCGAATAGACGCGAATCTTTCTAATTGTAAGGGCGGGGCACAAGGGAGCCGGCTTCTTGCGTAGCCGCGGGGCTTCAGCCCCGCGGAAAACGGGCCCTCATAACCCAATGGGGTGACAGGCAATACCCGGCAACCCAACCCACGTCGGGGATTCCTCCGCAGCCCTAAAGGGCTGCGCTACGAAAAAAGCGGTCATCCCCGGCCTTTTTAGACAGCCACTGAGGAGCCTGTCCGACAATGGCTCTCCGTCTTACAAGGCCGAGGATTTTTGGTCCTCCTCGTAGCCGCGGGGCTTCAGCCCCGCGGGAAACGGCCGTCCTAACCCAAGTTTGTCATCTATATGCTGCATAGTGCGACAGTGTACCGATTTTGCTCATCTAACTATCTGAAAGGCCGTTGAAGGGGTCTCGAAAATTGGGTGTAGTGGTAGAAACTACAGGGCCAGAATTGACTCGCCTTCCCTCCTCATGCTACTGTCCTGCTACTATGTTCATTCGACGAGTCAGAAAAAAAGATCACCAAACGGGAACCACCTACTTCTACCACCAGTTGGTCGAGTCCTACAGGACTCCCAAGGGGCCTAGGCAGAGGACTCTTCTCAATTTGGGAAAGCTGGACCTCGAGCCCAAACAATTAAAAGGATTAGCAAATCGCATTGAAGAGATCCTCACCGGGCAACGCCCCGCCTTTCCCATTGACCAAGAGATGGAGAAACAGGCGCTC
>NZ_FQVB01000068.1 GCF_900129305.1 Desulfacinum infernum DSM 9756
AGGATCTCTTCAATGCGATTTGCTAATCCTTTTAATTGTTTGGGCTCGAGGTCCAGCTTTCCCAAATTGAGAAGAGTCCTCTGCCTAGGCCCCTTGGGAGTCCTGTAGGACTCGACCAACTGGTGGTAGAAGTAGGTGGTTCCCGTTTGGTGATCTTTTTTTCTGACTCGTCGAATGAACATAGTAGCAGGACATTAGCATGAGGAGAGAAGGCGAGTCAATGCTGGCCGTCTATTTTCTACCACTACACCGAATTTTCGGGGCCTCATCAACGACCTTTCAGATAGTTAGATGAGCAAAATCGGTACACTGTCGCACTATGCAGCATATAGATGACAAACTTGGGTTACGGGCCCGGCGCGCTCATCGATCTTCCGAATCTGTCGGTCGTCACCATGGGGTTGGACCGCTGGGATGTTCATCAGTGTCTCCCGGTAGAAGAAGCCCGGTTGCTCGCCGCCGTCCGTCGTGTTCTCGGCCCGCAAGTCGAACGGCTACGCGTACCTCCGTTCATGCGAGAGGAGGGGGCGAGTCCCATGTCGGCCGAGGGCAAGATCGGCGTGCCGGTCCGTCCTTTTCCGAGGTGGTTGAGGTGCGTGAAATGCGGTTTGCTGGCGGAGTACGATTCGGGATTGTTCGATATCAAACCTTACCCATACCGTCCAGAAATGACACATTTCGTGCATTCCAATTGCGAGAAGGGCAGAAACGCCGACGCCGTTCCGGCCCGTTTTCTCTTGGCATGCAGAAATGGACACCTTGACGATTTCCCTTGGCATTGGTTCGTGCACGGAGGGCCATCCGACTGCAGAGGAACGCTACGCTTTTTCGAAAGAGGTGCGTCCCTGCAGACCGAGAACCTCTGGGTGAAATGCGACGCTTGCGACTCCGCACGTTCCCTTGTCCACGCTTTTGGGAGAGAGGCTCAGCAGAATCTTCCCGCTTGTCGGGGACGGCACCCTCACCTTGATGTCTTCGACGACTCCTGTGACGAGCCGCCGCGGGCCGTTCTTCTTGGCGCCACGAACAGCTGGTTCCCAGTTACTCTTTCGGTTTTGGCCATTCCCCTCGTAAAAAGCCAACTGGGGCAGTTGGTGCTTGATGGCTGGGAATACTTCGCGGATGTGGAGTCCGTTGACGAACTGAAAGTCGTCGTGAAAACCCTGGTCAAGAGTGGAAGCCTTCCAGGGATCGAACGATTCGATCCGGACGATGTCTGGCGATACGTTCAGGAACGAAAGGAAGGCAGGAACGAGCAAACGATTATTTCAGAAGGAGACATCAAAGGGCCGGAATGGGAGGTGCTTACTGCAGCGACTCCTCCGACTGATTGGCCACAGTTCATGAGCAGGCCCGAGGTGGCACCGTCATCGTACAGAGACAGGATTTCCGGTGTCTTGTTGCTGGAACGCCTTAGGGAAGTGAATGCGTTGATCGGTTACACCCGTGTCGAAGCTCCGGAAGAGAGCACCGATCCAGAAGACCGCCCTCCAATGGCGGCACTGTCACGGGGACGACCGGATTGGGTGCCTGCTTGCGAAGTGCACGGCGAGGGCATCTTCATCCGATTCGACGAACAAGCCGTCCGAAGCTGGGAAACACGCAAGGCCGTAAAAAGGCGTAGCGATAGGCTTGAAGCGGGACATAGAGGTTGGCGGAATGCCCGTGGATTGAATCCCGACGAGGGGTATCCTGGCATTCGATACGTCATGCTGCATACGTTCGCCCATCTGTTGATTCGTGAGATGGCTTTGGAATGCGGATACAACGCGGCCAGTATCCGCGAGCGAATCTATGCAAGTTCCGACTCGGATTCCCCGATGGCCGGAATCCTGATCTATACGGCGGCTGCCGATTCCGATGGAACGCTTGGCGGATTGGTCGAACTCGGCAAGTCCGAGAACCTCGGTCGTCTCATCGACCAAGCCCTTGACCGAGCCTCGGTATGCTCGTCGGACCCGTTGTGTTCGGAGCACAATCCAAGTGTGGATCGTTCGTTGCACGTGGCGTCGTGCCATGCGTGCACGTTTGTGGCGGAGACATCCTGCGAACGAGGAAACCGGTACTTGGACAGGGCGTTGCTCGTGGATACTTTCGAATGCCGCGATGCGGCCTTCTTCGGGAGGCAGTATGAAGACCGTGGATGAGCTTTGGCAAATCATCGCCAAACTGGGATTGGAGTTGCATCCCGATCGAATGGCCGCGGTCGCGACGAAAATCGAGACTCTGGGTTCAATGGAACAGTTAGCATTGGTCAAGTCGAGCTTTGGTCCCAACGTAGACAAGTCTCTGATCGCTCACTTGGACGGCGCATGGCGCGCAGCCAAAACAGTCCGTCCCCGCGAAATAGCGGCTGCACTGAGGGCGGCCTCGGCCACGGCAGCGCTTCACGAAAGGCACGGTACCGTCGAACTGGTCTGGACCGGTCCTTCGACTGGTATGGTCCCGGTTCGACAAACGGAGCAGGTGCTTTGCGAGGTCATTGAGTCGGCACGAAGCAGACTGTTCATCGTGAGCTTTGTGGCATACGAAGTCGGTCACATCACCAAGGCGTTACAGGATGCCGCCGGACGTCGGGTTCGGGTCGACGTATTGTTGGAATCATCGATCGATCATGGCGGCAACGTCAGCGTGGATTCGGTGAAAATGATGAAGGATACTGTTCCTTCCGCGAACGTTTACGTGTGGGCTGCCGGAAATACGGGAAAGGAGTCCTCTGTCCAACCAGCGGGTTCGGTGCATGCGAAATGCGCCGTTGCCGACGGAAGAATGGCCTTTATAACCAGTGCGAATCTGAGTAGGGCGGCGATGGAACGAAACATGGAACTCGGCGTTCTCGTCAGGGGCGGTCACCTACCGGTTGAACTTCATAGTCATCTTGATGCGCTCGTGGCGACAAAGATAGTGGAACTGGTTTGAATGGATACTGTCGACAAGAAAACGCGATCACGGATCATGGCCAGTGTTGGCCAGCGCGACACGGGGCCAGAAATGCGCCTTCGCCATATTCTTCACCGACTTGGGCTACGCTACCGATTGCATGACAAGAAGCTGCCGGGATCCCCGGATCTCGTTTTCCCTCGTTTCCATGCAGTAGTGTTTGTTCACGGCTGTTTCTGGCATGTTCACAAAGGCTGCCAGTTTTCGACTCGGCCTTCTTCCAGGAAAGAATTCTGGGAGAAGAAATTCGAAGCGAACGAAAAACGTGACAAACGCAACTACGAGGCCCTTGCGGCAAGCGGCTGGCGAGTCCTCGTCGTTTGGGAGTGCGCTATAAAGGGCCTAAAGGACTCCGAATTGGCGGACCTCGGTTTGCTGGTAGCGAATTGGCTGAAGTCGGACGAGCGATACAGAGAGATCGGTAAAGACGATGTCGCCTGATTCTCTTGCCAGACGAGAAAAAGAGGGATTTCACGCCGTTCCGACATCGGGAGGAATCACTTCATGACAGAAAACGATCACCCCTATCGAATGACCATTGACCTCAACGTATTGGATCATCTTGGGATCAATCTTTATAGCAACGTTGCCGCAGTTCTGACAGAAGTCGTCGCGAACGCCTGGGATGCCGATGCAGAATGCGTCACGATCTCGTTCGATATCGACAACAACATCATCGTGGTCGAAGACGACGGGATCGGCATGACCATCCAGGACATGAACGAGAAGTACTTACGGGTAGGCTATCGCAGAAGGGAAGCCGAGCCCACAGTCACAGAGAAAGGCCGAAAGGTAATGGGGAGGAAAGGGCTCGGCAAGCTTTCTCTTTTTTCGATTGCAGATACCGTCGAAGTCCAATCGTGCAAGGACGGCCAACGTCACGGTCTGCGCATGAATTCGTCCGGAATTCGAGAAGCGACGATAGAGCGGTCTTCGGAGTATCTTCCGGATGTCTTGAATGAAGACGAACTTGAGGTCACCAAGGGAACCGTCATTAGGCTGACCGACTTGAAGAAAAGTCGTCTCGGAGTCACAGGTAGTGCGCTTCGGCGTCGCCTGGCCAGACGTTTCTCGATAATCGGGAGCGACGACTTCCGGGTTTTCATCGACGATGTCGAAGTGACGGTGAGAGACCGTGGGGATCTGGAAGTTGTTCAGTTCCTTTGGAATATCGGAGATGGTGTCGACTACTCGGATTTCTGCCCGGGTCTGAAGGAACGAGAAACGAGAAGCGGCGTTATTGATGGACGGTCGGAGGATTGGTTCGTTCGTGGATGGATAGGAACCGTTTCCAAACCGAAGCAACTCGAAACGGATGCAGGTAATTTGAATTCGATCGTCGTTCTTGCGCGAGGTCGACTTCTCATTGAAAATGTGTTGGACAAGATCAACGACGGCCGTCTGTACACCAAATACTTGACGGGGCAGATTGAAGCGGACTTTCTCGACAGGGACGACCTCGACGACATCGTGACGAGCGACCGGCAGCGCGTTCTGGAGAACGATGAACGATACGAAGCCCTGATGGACTTTTTGCGATCGTTATTGAACCAGGTCGAGTCGAAATGGAGTGAATGGCGGAGAAAACATGGTGCCGAGGAAGTCACTCAAGAGCACCCAGCACTCGCCGAGTGGCTTGATTCGCTGCCAGAAGGCTATCGGGAGCACGCAAAGGGAGTGATAGCGAAAGTGGGGGCGATCCCCGTCGAAGACAAGTCCGACCGAAAGGATTTGCTCCGTCACGCGGTATTCGCATTCGAACGGCTGAAACTCAAGGGAGCGGCAGACGCTCTCGCCGAGGCTTTGGATGGTGGCATCGAAGACCTGTTGAAGCTTTTGGCTGACCAAGACGTACTAGAATCGTCATTGTATCGTGATATCGTCACGTCAAGACTTGACGCGATCAGGGCGTTTAGAAGTCTCGTCGACGAGAATGCCAAGGAAAGGGTATTGCAGGAATTTCTATTCAAGGATCTATGGCTTCTCGATCCTTCTTGGGAAAGGGCGACTGGCAGTGAGTTCATGGAATCGAGACTCAAGGCCGAGGGCGTTATCGTTGACGATATGACGGAAAAGGAAAGACTGGGGCGTGTGGACATCGCCTACCGGACGACCGCGGGGAAACACGTGATAGTGGAGCTGAAACGTGCCGGAAGGCAGATGAAGCTGCTTGAGTTGGTCGAACAAGGTCAGAAGTATGTCGATGCGTTGAAGAAGATATTGGCGGCACAAGGTAACGCTTCACCGAACATAGAAGTAGTTTTTGTAGTTGGACGCCCCCTGGAGGAGGAAACATCGAATCCTGAACGGGTTAAGTCATCCATGGAATCTATTTCGCCTGGCTCAAGGATCATACACTACGACGGACTCATTAAGGGTGCACTGGACTCGTATGCCGCTTACCTTGAGGCGAGCGATGCCGCCGACCGTATAGGACAACTCGCGGAGAAACTTTGAGGCTTTATGGCACGGTCGTTCAGTCTTGTCGATCAGAAATTGGCCGAGGCCGACTTCTTTCTGAAGAAACTCAAGGAAGCAGGCTTCGATTTCTTCGCAACTCGCTGCTATGCAAGCGCTTTCACCACTGCAGCGAGATCCGTCACTTATGCGATCCAGGCAGTCATGAAACCCGTGCCAGGATTCAAAGACTGGTACACGCAACGACAAAAAGAACTACAGGCTGATCCGACGGCGCGTTTTTTTCACCTGTTGAGAACGATCAGCCACCATGTAGGTGATAATCTTGTATCTGGCGGAAGCGGCGGGCCCAATCAGCCAACCAGATACTGGTTCATGCCAACCAAGGACCTCCCGGAGGTACCACAAGAAGACGTCGTGACCGCTTGCGAGCAATACATGGTCATGTTAGTCGACTTGGTGTATCGTTGTTATACCGATTTCGGTCCGGAGATCAATTCACACCAGCACTATACTGCCGAGCATTTCGCCAAACTAGGGAAGACAATCGAAGATGCCGAGGAGGAGCTGTTCGGGGTTCGCGGGTGGACCGAAGTTCCTGGATACTCGGAGGATTATCGTTGGCAAGCCATCCGCGACTCCTTGGTGGGATGCGAGATTGATCACCTGTTCATGGAATACATCGGGAAGGAAGCTCCTCGGCCAGCGGGACCAGACCAGACGAATGTTCCGATTCAATGTGATTGATGACAAGCTGTGACGTGAGCCCTGCTCGGGTGAGGGAAATCGAATTCAACCCCGTTTCCGCCCCGCCGGAAACGGCCTGCTCTTTGATAACTCGTTGAATTACGAAGGCTTACGGCTTGACAGGCGAATGGAGAAGGGTTATGAAGAGGGTTGCAGGTGGGGAGCCAAATTTAACCCGCTGAATTTCCACGGTTCTTATTTGATGGACGACCCCAAGGGGCGGTCCCCTTGGGGTCTCTACGTTTCTGGCGTGCCCACAACCACTTACGCCCGTCTGCGCATTTACCCTGATTCTCAGTTTCAAAGTCCGCAGTCCAGTGGGCGGGCGCAATCTAGGGGTTATGGGCGCTCACTCAGAATATCCTTTCCGAATTTTTCGGTTCTCCGTTTGTTGCACCGCGTTGTTTTACAGCTCGCTTGCATCCGGGCGCCCGCTTCGACATTTCGAACTCACCTCCGGTAGATACCTGCCGAAAACCGGACTAATGACGCAAGCGGATTCCCAGACAGCGGAAATGGCCGCGCGGTTGGAGACCCTTGTGGGTGCTGGCGGGACACCGCCTTCGGGTGGTGTCGAACGGTCTCCCTTCGTTTCTCCCGAAGTTCACACACAAGTGAAAGGAGGATGACGCGCCCTTTCTCATCCTCAATGACGCATGGCTCAGGGTGGTCAAAATTCGGTTGTCACTCGGAGGGAAATGCGTGCACGGGAGAATGTCGTGCGTCTCAGGTATCAACTGCCCCGTGGTGACGGAGGCTGGCAGCGTGTACCCCAAAAAATAACCTCCCCGCCCAAAACTTCTTTTCCCCTTTCCTCACAAACAAAAACTTCAGTCGAGCAGAGGAAAGGAGGAGACAATGGGAGTCAGACTCATCGAAGAAGGCGACAAGGTTTATCTGGACGGCAAGACCTTCGACCACAAGACCCTCATCAGCCAGGCCGGCGGCCAATGGGACGCCGACCGGAAGATGTGGTATTTCGGCGCGGACCAGATGGACGTCGCCCGCGAAGTGGCCCGGGCCATCCCCGACCCGGTTCACCCGGAGGCGCAAGTGATCGGCCATGCCGTTTACAAGGAAAAGACCTACCCGGTCCTCTGGGCCGGCGAGACCAAAACGGGCCGAGAAGCCCTTAAACTCGCTTTCGCGAACGGCAGCGACTCGTTCTGGGTGGACGCGGACAAGGCCGAGTTCAAGGCCCTCGAATCACCGATCCCCTGGGAAGAATACAGGGACATGGTGCGCCCCTGCTTCGGCCCCAAGATTTTCGGCGCAACCAGAGATCCCCACGCCGACCTGCGGGACCGCCTGATCGTCGTACCGTTCCTCCGGCCGGAGGACACCTCCATCCTGGCGGCCCTCAAAACCCCCACATCCACCTCGGAAGACTGGCAGGCATGGAGAGGAAGGCTCTACGCGCTCTATCTCACGCAGTTCGCCGCCATGCGGGACGTGGCCCGCTCTCTAGCCCAGGAGCAAGGCAACAATAACGCCCGGCGGGGCGAACTGCTGCGGCCCATGGTCGCCATCATGCGGTTTTGCCGGGTGGACGAAGACATCATCGAGGAGGTCTGTGACAGAGTGGAACAGCGCATCGACGAAATCCGGCCGTCGATTACCCGCCTCGACGAGCAGGTTCTCATGATCGTGTGGGAGATCCTCCACGAACAGGGCGGAGGATACGTCGAGATCCCGATTTCGTCGATTCGCCGGCGCTGCGCCGAAAACGAAGACCTCAAGATCGCCAGCTACGAGAACGTAGTCTGGGAAATCCTGAAAAGAAACGGTGCTTATCTCAAGAGTAAGCGGAGGGCGGGAGAAATCGTCATCATGACCAACGAACGCTGCGTGCATCGGGCACTCGAACGCCTGGGATGCGACCTGGAAGAAATTTCGCCGTCCAGGGAGCAAGATTCGCTCGCTCCGCGCCAGATCGCTATCCCGCTCGCACGACGCGCATGCACTTACTAATCTATCTTCCACCACACCCTCTCTCCCCCTCTCTCCGAGAAGGAGAGAGGGGGAGGGTTCGCCAACCGCCCGGCTCCGT
>NZ_FQVB01000066.1 GCF_900129305.1 Desulfacinum infernum DSM 9756
GGTCCTGCCCCTCCATCGCTCGCCCACGTCGGCGCTCGGGTCGCTCCCCAGCGTTGCCCTATCCTCCGCGTGGGTGTGGAATCGTAACACAGGGCTGTTAGTGGGCCAACCTTCGGGCAGGGTCGACACAACCCCATAGGCTTTAAGCACCTGGCAGGAAACACTTCATCCGCGTGCACCTGGATGTCGCGAAGATCAAGGAGGTGGAGACCAACAAGCTGAATACCTTGGCATTGGCGCGGGGCCAAGTGCGTAAAAATAGGTGTCGCCTTATTGCGTAAATCTGGGTGTCGCTTGACACCGTGCGAAACCCTCGGCTGCCAGGGAACTTCCTTTTCCAACCGTTCGCACAGGCTTGTATAGCCGTTGATCAGGTTCCCTACCAGAGCCAAACCCGAGTGGCTGCTGTAGAAGGCTTTCGAAGACTGTTCGATCACGATTTTCTTCATGCGAGCACCTGCCAGCTGAAAGGTTGACAAGAGATTCCATGGCACAAAACACTTGCAAATTCAAACTGCTAGATGAGATAATATAGTTATTCGACTTAAATAACATTCACGGGCTAAAAATGCAATTGATGTTATATTCATACACAATATCAGATAAGTTTACAAGTAAATATCACGACTTTCATGACGTGCTGTTTTAGGGTTCGCGCCAAAAAGGAGTACACATGACTCACAATGACGATCGGAATGACTATTTTCGTACAGGCGCTGAAAACCAAGAACATTTGCCCGTTATTTCTCCAGACATCAAAGAAGCAAAATACTGGAATTGGCTGAGCGATGAATATGCAGAGAAATTGGATCGAATTCGACATGCTGTTAGAAAACTTATAGCTGACTGTGAAAGCATGTTCCCTCAGCTTGCTGGATATACTCCTCACGGTCCAGAGCATTTCGAAAGAGTGGAAAACATAATTCATCGGTTAATACCGGGCGACAAAGTGGAAAAACTGAAAATGCGGGAGCGTTTTTATCTTCTTGCGTCAGCGTGGATACACGACGTTGGGATGCTGCGTGGATTGTTTGGCGATGAAGAGCACGATCGACTTAAATATTCTGATGACAGAATCCGAAGAGAGCATCATAAAAGATCCGAGATATTCATTGTAAACCATTTCTCCAGGCTGGATATAGATTACAATGATTCTCCCGCGTTAGCACTCTTGGCTCACTACCATCGCCGCGCTGAGGATCTTAACCGTTGTCCAATGGAATTTCCAGTAAACAATGATACTGTTGCCCTGAGACTCTTGGCAGCCTACCTTCGTCTCGCGGACTCACTCGATATTGATCAATCCCGTTCCCCAGCATCAGATTATGCCATCTGTATCGCCTATAACATTCCAATAGAATCCAAACTCCATTGGATAAAAAGTCGTCTAGTGAGCGGCATTGCCATTGAACCTGAAGCTCACAAAATTATAATTCATTTCAAAGAGCCACATCGTCCAAGCCTCTTAAAAGAATTGCAAAAAGCCAATCTGACAGACAAGGATATCGCCATCGTGATTCAAAACCTAGCGAGACTAAGAAAGATGGTGATCGACGATCTCTTAGAAGAGTTGAATTCAGTCAAAAATTTCCTAATCCGAGGTGGAATTTCCTATTTTCTCGATGTGGAAGAACGATCTACACGGATGGCCATCGACAATCAGGTCTTCCGCGAAATCGTTCTTCTCGCCAATAACTTCGACATGATAACCCACCCCAGTGCCTCAGGACTCATGGAGATTGTATTGAACACTGTCGAACGAATTGTTAGCCGTCACTTATTTAGGGACAAGGACCATATGCATCCCTCCCCTTCGATCGATGGAAACCCGGAGGATGCCGAGGTGAAATGTGGTGACACTACCGAGTTCAACGGCAGACAACAAGACAAGAACACTAAGAAGCAAGGCCCAAGGGAAAAGTGTCACACATCGGAGTCCAGCAAATTTGATGGTGCCAACGGAGACGGGAGGCATATTTCTATATATTGCAATCATAAATACAGTGCATTTCGGAATCAATATCAAGAGTTTCTTGACGAATTAGAGTGTGAGGTCATGGTAAATCGTCCATGCCATATAGGCCTGAGGAAAATCGTAAAACGATTAAAAAATTTGCTATACGAGGATTCCCTTGATGCTATCCAAAACGCAATCAAGAAGGAGAAAAAAAGGATCCATAAAGAGCGCGCTGAAATACGCAAACGCGCACATGACTACTTCGCCGAATACATCGCAACGAAGATGCCATTTGTTGAATCCAGTTCAAGGAAAAACACACCTACAAATTCATCACGTGAGCAGCTAGAAGAGTATTTGTTGTCATGTTTGTACAATCTAATCAAAGATGACTTGTCAGGTGAATCTAAGAATGGTGTGGACCCTGGAAATGCAAGGAAAAACAAGCTAGGGATAAATGTTTTGGTTTACGGCTACAGTGAGCTGGTTATTAAATCGCTGTGTGGATTTCGTGACTACATCGTTCGCATAATCCTTAATCAGGCGAGCAAAAAGATTCTTGAGAACCATCCAATCAAAATACACAAAATCAATTTCGAACAGCTAGCTTCAGACTTTTTTACCATTTATGTCTGTGAAGGGCAACCCAAGACCATGACTGCCCCAAACGACGCCTTAGCCTATCACGACGGATCGCGTTATGCAGTGGCTCTTGCACGAAGAGGATTTACGCGGGTCGTTTTAATTCCTGATCTCGTGACGGCAAACCTCCTGCACAGATCAAAACACTCACAGATCCCTCCGATACACTTGGTGTTGCTCGGCGCCAACGGGCTTGAGCTTCTTCAAGACAATAAGGTTGGTGGCGACAAGGCTAATGGGTATTTTCGACATTCATCGGGACATATGGCAATTGCCGCTCTAGCTCGCAACCTGAAATTAATAAAAGAAAACATATATTCACCAAGACTGGTGTTGGTTCTCACTACCTCTAAATGCTTAATAAGAACAGGCAATGCGAATGACAAGAATAATCCTGATGCCGACTCACATAGTGGGCGCCGCTATGAAGTAATCACGGAAAAAGACGGATATATATATTTTGCTATTGATGACAAAGAAAACACAAGGAACCAACCTTTTTTGGTGCGAGACGAGGAGGTTAGGTCTCAGCTTTACAATAATAATATTAAAATTTATAACCCACGAGAGGACTGTGTCCCAATTAATATGGTGGATGACGTTATATTGGAATTTGAATATCGTATGGATGTGTCTAAGGACGAAAGCTTAACTGGCCTTATAAATACATTAGAAAATAAGATTGAACAGTAAAAAGCATATTGTGTAATTTTGCAGGTGTTACCCAAATCCGTGAACAGGAAGACGGCAGACTGACGGTGGAGCATTCGAAAGCCATCTCGGAGCTCGTTGACGCCCTGCATGGATCCTATCAGAACTTTCCGGGCCGTCAGAAGCCGGGAAAAAAGCGCTTGCTATCATGATATTCTGCGGGCGCAATAACCCCTACCCTTGATCCGTGAGCGTCATTTTAACCAAACAAATAGGATATTCCATCTATAATTTTGAACTTACACGCATTCTGTGCTATAGAGTTTCCTGTCAATCTTTCACCTGGCAGGTGATTGCATGAAGAAAATCGGATCGAACAGTCTTCGAAAGCCTTCCTTAGCCGCCACTCGGTAAGGTGGACTCCATTGTCAAAACAACGTTTGGAGACATTTAAGGTGTTGTCTCGATTCTTCACAACCCCGCTTCGAGTTTCCATGGCTCTCTGGTCCCGGATTGGGGACCCAGGTTCCCGATATGCCTTAAGGGACGTGCCCTCGCTGTAGACAGATTCGCGGAGGGACGCCGAGAATGGGCCCAACCGTGGCTCGTCGGAGGCGGCCCTCCGCGACGGCCCGGAAGGCTCAATTCATGCCGCACACCCCATGCTTTTCCCCTGGCAAACCTCCGCCGGGGTTCTGCCCTTCAGGCCCTGATGGTGACGTTCATTGTTGTAAAACTCAAAGTACCTTCGTAGTCCTTGGATAAGATCCTCCACCGTCTCGTAATCACGAAGATAGACGTCCTCATGCTTCAGGCTCCGCCACATTTCCGTTTCATCGCCCCCCCTTCCTAGAGAAAGACACCTTAACATGGTGTCTCAGTCTTTGGGGTCCACAATATAGACTCCGTCCCGGGTTGCTTCCGCTCAGGCGGCTATCCATCTCGACAAATCGGCCATTGACGAGGCATCGTACTCGTGTGCAAAGTAGCGGACGGGTTTCAAGGCACCGTCATCCATTTTCCCGGAAAGGACTTGGTATGCATGAGAAAAGGTCGGACGTTGCGATCGTGGGAGGCGGCGTGATGGGACTCATGACCGCCTACTACCTTGCAGGTGAGGGAGCGGCGGTGACCGTGCTGGAAAAGGGGAGGCTGCCGGCGGGAAGCTCCTATGGCAACGCGGGTCTCATTGTGCCGAGCCATCTCCAGCCGCTCTGTTCCCCGGGAAACGTGAGGGAGGGACTGCGCCATCTTCTAAACCCCACGGGGCCCTTTTCCATCCACCTGTCCCCGAATCTCAGGCGCTGGGCATGGCTTGCGGGATTCGTTCGGAACAGCACCGCAGCCCATGTGAACTACGCCGCGGGTGTTTACAGGGAGCTGGCGGAAAGAAGCCTGGCCCTCCACGACGAGCTGGCCCGAAAGGCGGGTTCGGTCTACGAGTATGCGCGGGAGGGCCTGCTTTGCCTTTATGAAACCCGACAGGCGCTGGAAGCGGCGGCCAGGGAGGCGGAAGAGCTCACACGGGCGGGGCGCCCCGCTCGGATCCTGGACGAACGGGCCGTGCGGGAGATGGTTCCGGCGGCGGCCCCGTCCGTCATCGGCGGGGTACTCCAGGAACCCGACGGGAAGCTCCAGCCGGCAGCCTTCGTCTCCTGGCTGGCGGACCAGGTGCGCCGGGCCGGAGGTCACATCCTGGAAGAAACGGAGGTCTTCGGGGCGTCTTTTGCCGGGAAGGCGGTGCGGCGGCTCCAGACCACCAAAGGCCCCGTGGAGGCCGACCAGGTCGTGCTGGCCGCGGGCGCCTGGACGGGGCGCGTGGCCGCCATGCTGGGCCGCCCGCTTCCCGTGGAAGCCGCCAAAGGGTTCAGCATCACCTACGACAGGCCTTCAGGAGCGCCCTCCCTGCCGCTCCTGCTGGAAGAAGCGCGCGTGGCCGTCACGCCCTTTGCCGACTCCCTCCGGCTGGCCGGCGTCCTGGAGCTGGCCGGCCTGGACGATCGGCTTTCGTCCGCACGGATCCACGCCATGGAGCGCGACCTTCGAAGGAGTCTGCCGGGACTCGGTTCATTGAAAGTAAGAGAAGTCTGGCGGGGCTTCCGCCCCTGCACGCCCGACGGCCTGCCCTTCATCGGGCGCCTCCGCCGCCCGCAAAACGTTTGGGTCGCCACCGGACATGCCACCAAGGGCATCTTTCTCGGGCCGGTTACCGGAGAGTTGACGGCCCGCCTGCTTTCCGGCAGCCCACCGGATTCCGCCCTCCTGAAGGCCCTGCATCCCAACCGGTGACGGAAAGATACGAAAGCGGGCAGGATCCGCGCAGGGCGCAACGTCATCACCCAAGGGATGGCAGCAAGCGATGAAACACCGCGTCGATACCGCCAACCGAATCTCCGTCAACTGCATCACTTCGTAGCAGGACCGAAGTTGCAGGGGCGAAGGATCCTTCGCCCCTGCAGTCGGCGTTTTCCTTGCCTTGGACCCTTGCGCATCCCCACAAAACCATGGATGTTCGCTTCCTGGGAACGCCGGGGGATCCGGAAAGATGTCCACAGGATAACGGCCTAAACTGGAGGATCTTTCACCGGCTTTGTCTATCACCACGGGATACACGGACGGGGATAAGCCCCGCCCCTACCCAAGGGATCGACGTGTGCTTGCGGGTCGGACTTTACCCCCGCCCTTCAAGACCGCACCTTGAGCAAGAAGGCTCCAATCCAGGAACAGCCTTCTCCGCCCGGGGATTCTTGTGGTCCTTGATTTCGGCTTGCCCAGAGGTTTTAATGGGCAAAGCATCCGGCCTTCACGGAACGCTTCCGAAAAGCCGGACTCGACCACTGGCCCCTATCCTCGCATCCGCATGCCTATATTCCAGGGGGATCTTCCCGGCAAGGAGTCCACATGGAACGGCTATCCGTTCATCTCTTCGGGGGGTTTCGAGCGGACCGCGGAATGCCCCCGCAGCCGCTGCATCTGACGAGAACCGCCCAGCATCTCTTCGCCTACCTGCTTCTCCATCGCCGCAGGCCCCATCCCCGGGAGGTCCTGGCCGGAACGCTCTGGGGGGAAACGGACGACGAGAAGGGCCGAGCGTGCCTCAATACGGCTCTTTGGCGCCTCCGAAAGGTCCTGGAACCGCCGCCCGTTCCCAGAGGCACCTTTCTTTTGACCACATCCTCCGGGGAGGTGGGACTGAACCCCGACGCCCCCCTGACCCTGGACGTGGCCGCCTTTGAAGAAAACCTCCGGGGCGTTTCCGCCTGGTCCGAAGCGACGCCCGATCCTTGGGAAACCAGCCGGGTGGAAAAGGCCCTCACGCTTTACCAAGGGGAATTGCTCGCCGGCTTCTACGAAGACTGGATCCTGGAAGAGCGGGAACGCCTCCACTGCCTCTACATCGACGCCCTCACCGGACTCATGTACGCCCACAAGCACCACGGCAACGTGGCAAGAAGCCTGGAGACGGCCCTCCGAATCCTGAAGGAAGAGCCCTTTCGGGAAGATGTTCATCTGGTGGTGATGCGACTCTATCAGGAAACCGGGCAGCGCTTCATGGCGCTTCGCCAGTACGAAAAGTGCCGCAGAAGCCTCGAGGAGGAATTGGGAATCCCACCGTCCGAGAAAACCCGCCGGTTTTATGAAAGCATCAGGCCGCCCCGCCGCACCAGCTCCAAACCGCCCCCTCCCCTCGAGCCTCCGGACGACGCCCCCCTTCGCCATGCCCTGGCCACCCTCAAGCACGCCCTGGAGACCCTGGAAAGGGTCCACCGGGACGTGATGGAAGCCGCCCGCACGGTTTCCCGTCTCTTCGAAGAAGGACACCAAAGCCCGCCCGATGGGGAATCCTCGGCTTTGGGTTCGTCCGAACCTTCGGAGCCGTTTTAGGCCACTCCGCTGACTCTCACCCCTCCCCCGGCCCCCAATGCTGTTGACTTAAGGGCTGTCATTAAGGGTGCAATTTTCATAAAACCCTGAAGTTCTCCCTGCAAACAGTTTCAACCTTCTTGTAATAGACTGTGGAATTTGGGATAAATTAGTAAAGTGGCTGCGGCGACTCATGCAGACGAAGCAGGGGACGGCATGTTACAAGAACTTTCGGAGGCGCTTTCGGGCCTGGTGCTAGTGCGTCGGGAGCGGCCGAAGGAGCAGTAGCGGCCCATCCGTGACCCTGAACTTTGACTCCATCGACCGTTGGAAAAAAGTGAACGACGACATTCCGGATAAGCAAATTGCTGATTATCACCAATCTCCATAACAGGGCGAATAGATAGACAAGGGTAATGGGATGGCTTTGGGTGTTGGTGCCCTGATCACCGATGTTCTCAATACCTGCAGACATGAGTAACCCGGCGGCACACGCTCCGGGTGGGCTTCTTCCAATCAGAAATCGCGGCCTAAGGGAGATTGGGTAGAATAACAAGTTCGTGGGACGCTACGCGTCCCACGAACGGGCGCCGCGGAATGGCATCCACGTGTTCAGGGACGCGCTCTGCGCGCCCTCGAACACGCGGCTGCAGCGGACGGACGCTGCGGCGACAAGACTCGCCTCCGCGTCCGCCGCTGATCCGCGGCGCCCGTTAAACGCTATTTGAATTACTGGAGCAGCTTTTAATGCAAAAACAAGTAAATCAACGACAACTTGCTTGGATAGCAGCAAGACATGTATTAGAACCAGAAAAATTTTTTGATTTTGCTGATGAACTAAAAAATAACGCAGATTTCGGCCCAGTTCAGAATTTAGCTATTACATTAAGTGGTGGCGCTTTGCCACTTCAATTAACAGGTGATCCCTCCCAAGTACGTTCAGAATATGAGCAGTTGACAGATAAGCGATTTACTTCTGTAGCTATAAAAGCTGTATTCCCAAATGCTCAAAACCTAAATTTAACTTTATCCGCACATTTACAATTTGGGCACATCAACATTTCTATCCAAAATGGAACAGAAGAAATTATTCAAAAAATATTTCTTTTGGTTAGCGAATTTTTCCCACGTTCTACAGGCCCTTCCGATGAAGAAATTGAACAGCAATCTGTTAAGCTTGCTGAGATGATCAGGGAAGCTGAAAAGGCTGTACGTGCTGGAAAAGAGGCGGAAAAAAGCACTAAAGAAATTGAGAACATAGAGAAGTCATCAAAAAGGATATTTGACACAATTCAAAATCATCTATCTGAGTCTGAGAAATTATCCACACAAATTAAAACTCTTGCGAATGAATCATCCCAAAAGGCAACAGAAATTAACAATTTACTTAATCAAATACAATCAAATCGTGATACTAGTCAAAAGTTGCGTGATGACATTGGTGCGAATGAGGCAAAAATCAGAGAATTTTTCAATGAAATAGAAAAATATCAAAAAACTATTGTATCAACAACAAATGAGGCAAAAAATAAAATTGAATCCTTTCAAAATGAGACTTCAGCGATAATAGAAAAAAACAAATCGCTTCAAAAAGAGGTTAAGGAACATCTTCTCAAAGCGGTTGGAGCATCGTTATTTAGCGCTTTCGAAAAAAGGAAGAAAAGAATTGAATTCTCTAAATGGATTTGGGCTGCATTAACCGCCACCGCAATTATTGCTCAAGTGTTAGTGATTGTTTGGATAGCCAACCATGTTCAATCTATTCAAGGAGATATTCCATTTTATAAAACCCCTGGGTTTATCTTGCGCGTTACTGTAAGTATACCTATAGTCTTCTTCATTGGATATGCGATTCACCAGTATGCAAAAGAAAGGGAATATGAAGAACTTTACGGATTTAAGTCATCTATATCATTTTCTTTGTCACCCTATCTTGATTTAGTAAAAAAAATTAAATGAAGATCCTCAAAACGCTGATCATAAACAATTTGTAATAGATACTATTAGACAGATATTTGAAAATCCACTAGCTTATCGAGAAGAAAGAATTAAGACTAGCAAATTGGATTCTAATTTCGTTAAAGACTTGTTGGATAAAGTAATTAAAATTATTGAAAAAGGGCGATAAATCTGAGCGGGCGTTTAACAAGTCGCTCCACCTGACCGCTTTTCCGCTGCGCTCCATAGCGGCAGGTGAGCTTGGTCGTTCGTGGGACGCTGCGCGTCCCACGAACGGGCGCCGCGGAATGGCATCCACGTGTTCGGGGACGCGCTATGCGCGCCCTCGAACACGCGGCTGCAGCGGACGGACGCTGCGGCGAGAAGACTCGCCTCCGCGTCCGCCGCTGATCCGCGGCGCCCGTTATGAGCCAAAGGGAAATCATATATGGATAGCTGGTGGCAATTAGGAGAGTGGTACGGACAACGAGGCGAAGAACTTGCCGTATATCAAATTACTTGTCCTTTCTGCATGGAAAGAGGCAATTTCAAAACTGTGTTTCACGCTGAAAAGAAGAAACCAAGTTCAGGTAAAAAGTTGAACTTCGATACTCTTGAATGTGGTAATTGCAAAGGATATGTAATGGTACTTTGGTCTGCGAGTGAGCACGGTCACGGTCATGGACTTCACGACTATAGAGTTCTACCATGGCCTTTAAGATATGAAAAATATCCAGAACACTGGCCCGAGGCTATAGGAAGATATTGGCTTCAAGCAAAACGTAATATCAGAGATGAAAATTGGGATGCCGCTGCCGTAATGGCGAGAAGTGCGTTACAAATTGCACTCAGAGATCATGGTGCCAAAGGGAAAAATTTAAAACAAGAAATTGATCCTGAATCCGTGAATAGAAAGGCTGCAGACTGACGGTGGGGCATTCGAAATCCATTTCGCGGCTGGGCGACGGGCGCTTTCGACTCCTCCGCAGGCCTCCGGGCCGTCAGAGGGCGGAGAAACCGCTTTCGAGGGTGATATTTTACGCATTTCGAAACACAGGTATCCCTTCAAAACCTTGCGGTCAGTCCGCTTGCATGCTCTTGAGGAGGCCCGGACTATGCCGGGCAGAACCTGAGATACACACTGCGAAAAGCACGAAAGGCCGGACAGTGTCTTCCGAACTGCAACTTCAACCGGCGCCCTGTTCGGATCACTCGGGCCGCCAGGTACATCAGTTCCTGGATC
>NZ_FQVB01000080.1 GCF_900129305.1 Desulfacinum infernum DSM 9756
TGACAGGAGACCCTATAGCACAAAACACGTGTAAATTCAAAATCCTAGATAAGATCTGATATTTGTTTGGTTAAAAACATACTCACGGATTAAGGCATTTGACTCGATTTGGGCCTATATAGAACTGGCGGTCCATTCGTCTCTATCAGCCGTGGGCTTCCTTGCTGTCATCAGTAAGAGACTTGCCCAGGCAGGCATCAGCACCAACGTGATTTCTGCATATTATCACGATCACCTGTTTGTCCCCTGGGAAAGCAGGGAACAAGCAGTGGATATTCTCCAAAAATTGAGCCTTTCACCACGAACTTAATGCCGCCCAACCCGCCGGTGCAGCCCACCACCTTCGGCGGTGGCGGAGCGGCCAGCCGTCGTTGGGCGGCACTTTGAAGGCCCGGCAGGCACTCTTTGTGGCAAGGCGAGTGAGACACCCTGCTGGGAGCTTGTCCGACAATGGCTCTCCGGCTCAAGATGCCGGAGATTTGGGTTGCCTTCGTAGCCGCGGGGCTTCAGCCCCGCGGAAATGGTTCATCGTAACCCCATGAAGTCATAACCCAAGTTTGTCATCTATATGCTGCATAGTGCGACATTGTACCGATTTTGCTCATCTAACTATCTGAAAGGTCGTTGATGAGGCCCCGAAAATGTAATGACCCCTATGAATCAAGACCAAAATTCGCATTATTGAAAAGGCGTTGCTCCTCCCTTCTCTCTCGGTGGCAAAAACAAAGGCTCGTTCCCCTTCGGCCTTCGCTCCAGGCCTTGACAACCGGCTTTGGGCCTGATGGCCGGAAGGTGGTTTTGGCGGTTGCACTGAGGAAAAGGCGTTGGCTGCTACGCCCTTGTCCTTTTTCCATGATACCAGACCCAAAACCGGCAAGCCCTTCGGGTTGTCAAGGCCGTTTCGCTCCGGCCGGTGCCTCCGGCGGGGCGGTTCCCTAAGGAAAAAGCGGCAGCCCCATTGAGGTCGTCATGCCAGCTAAGCGGCGAGTTCATAGCGATACTCACCCGGACTCACATACCCCAGCTCTTGGTGTGGTCTCTCGGTGTTGTACTCGTGGATCCATGCCTCGATGATCGCCTTCGCCTCAGCAAAGGACGAAAACAGGTTGAGCCAGATACACTCCTCTTTAAGTGTTCTCATGAACCGCTCGATCACCCCGTTTTGCTCCGGACTGTAAGGGGTGATGTACTCCGGGTGCAGACCGTGTCACGGGACACCTTAGAATGGAGTTAAGGCGACACCCAGATTTGCGCACCTGAGCCCCTGACACGAAGTGCATTCGGTGGCAGAGTCTCCC
>NZ_FQVB01000065.1 GCF_900129305.1 Desulfacinum infernum DSM 9756
ATGGGGTTGTACGGCCAAATCATCGCCAATGCATCCTCAAGGTGGGTCATTTTTGATGGCCGTAGGTGGGTCATTTTAGTTGGCCATTAACACCCATCATGACACGAGGGAAGTATTGCGCTTGCTGTCGCCCGGTAAGACTGTTATCGATAGTTGGCAGGAAACAAAATACGGATTTTCATGGGCGAGGAGAAACGTGATTTCACGCCATGCAAGGGAACAGCACGCACAGGCGCTCCAACGTGACTTGGAAAGTGTGGTCAACCAACTGAAGAGGATGCCCGAAGTCCATATGGTTGTCTTATTCGGCTCCTATGCCGCCGGGAGGAGGGATCTTCTGACGGACTTGGATTTGATGGTCGTGATGGATTCAAAGTTGGATTTTATCAGCCGCAACGTGGAGTTGGCACGTCGCATCCGGGCGGACGTGGCCCTGGATTTGATCGCTTACACACCGGAAGAAATGGAACGGATGCGGAACCGACCGTTCCTGAGGCATGCTTTGCGGACGGGAAAGGTGCTCTATGAGAAGGGAAGCCCTTGCTGAGGGCTTGAGGTGGCTGGAGCAGGCGCAGACGGACCTGCGTTGGGCCCGGCACTTGTGGAAAGAAGGCGCCTACTATCTCGTGTGCTTTCTCGCGCAGCAAGCTGCGGAAAAAGCCCTCAAAGGCTTTCTGTACGCCCAGGGCGAAGAACTGGTGATCGGCCATTCCGTACGACAGCTGTGCGGGAGGGCGGGGGAATACGACCCGTATTTTCAAAGGAACATGGACGATTGGGGCTTGCTGGACAGTTACTACATCCCCACCCGGTATCCCAACGGGCTTCCGGACGATATACCGGCGCGGGTCTACAATCGGCCGGCCGCCGATGGCGCACTGCTCCTCGCAGATCAGGTGATGGAAGCTGTTGCCGCAAGGCTTTCCAAGGCCTAGCCCCCTGATCACGCGGTTTAGGGATGTTTAGGGATTATTCTTGCGCCCCGAACATCAGTGCAGGTTGGCCCATCGGGCGTAGAGTCGCCACAGGTGGTCCGGCGGAGCATCGGCACGGGCGCTGGGACGGCTTGGTCCGAGCACCAACCGGCGCAGGCGCCGACGAAAAAAGACGCCCAGGGGAACCTTGCACCGTTCGCTGCAGATCCAGCCGGGAAGCAGATCCGCGTCGGTGGGAACGGAAAGAAGGGGCTCCACCTGGGTGCCCGCATAGAGAGCATGAATCCCGTCCTTCCACGACGAGTCGTAAGGATCGAGACTCGGCGGGCCGGTCCCCGAAAAGATCCCCTCCACCCCCAAAGGACGATGCGTGTCGTTGAGCGGCCGAAGGACATAGAGGCAGCCCGGTCGTGCGTCATCGCCCAGAATCCTTTCCGCCTCCTCGCGTCCGAACCTTCCGTCGCCGAAAACTCCGAACCCGAGGAATTCCTCCCGTCCCCAATGCCTTCGAAGCGCCAGGGCCAGGCTGGGCTCCGCCGATCGCGCCGTGTCCTCCCAAAAGAGGATCACGGGCGGTCCTTCCAGTCCCTGGATAAGGGAAAAGAGCGCCTTCAGGTAGGCCCCGTCCCGATCCCGCCTGGAAGAGATGAAGAACTTGTCGATCCAGGGAACCACGAGAGATTCCAGCCGCCCTTCTTCGATCCACAGGTTTCCTTCCTCCAGGAGAGCCCACAGGAGGGCCCAGCCCCGAGGCCACAGCATCCGTCTTTCCTTCCACCAGCCGTAGAGGCGCGCCGGCGAAAGCGCCTGGTGGGGCGGAAGCCACCCAGCCCAGGAAAAAGGAAGCCTGGCGGCGGTCCGCCGGAATTTCTCCGCGTTCACGAGGGGGGAGAAGAGGGGCAGATAACGGTCCAGAACGGCCGCCTTGGAAGGAATCAGCCGGCTTCGGCCCCACGCCTCCCACAAAGCGAAGAGCACCTTGGGCTTCACCAGCCGCTCCTCCCAAAGATGCCATAGGGACTGGATAGGCGCTGCAGCCGCCTGGAACCGCCCGGCGGCCTGCCGGGCCCGTTCCCGCACACGCCCGTAGAATTCCCGCCGACTGGTTTCATCGGGAAATTGTCCCCCCAGGCTTTCGAAGGCCCACCCGCTGCAGGCCGCCAGGGTGGCGTTGTGGAGGCTGAGGACCACGCGCCTTTTTTTCCGGCTCACCGCAAGAGCGAGACGGCGGACCGCTTCAAGCTCCCGGGCGGTCCGTTCCATGAGGTGCTCCAGGGTGCGGCACCGGCTCCCCCCAAAGAACCCGGGCTGGGGCGCGATTCTTCCGGGGCAGGACGCCCGGGGACGGGAGCCGGGGGGAAGAAGAATCGGGCGCCCCACTTGCAGCCACCGCCCCGGATAAAAGCGGTTGGCGGCCGTACGGGGCCCCCTTATCCAAGCGGCGGCCAGTTCCCGAAGCGTCATCGCGGCCCAGGTCTTTGGTCTGTTTTGCCGCAAGCGGGGCCCCAGGATCCGGAGGCGCCGGAGCCAGGCGTGCCTGGACGGTCCGCGACGGTACGGCCTGGGGATCGGAGGTCCCCAGGCGATCAGGGAGTGCAGCGGATAGGCCCGGTCCTGGAGGTCCATCGGCAGCCGTCGCAGAACGGCCCGGGCCTTGCCGCGCGCCGCCGGCAAGGCCTTACCGGGCACGCGTTGGTCCCCGGGCCCCTCACCCGAATCTTTCGGCCCTCGAGGGCCCGGGCCGACTGGATCCAGCCAACACAACAGGTCGAAAAGGAAAGCGATCAGCTCCCTGTCCAGGGCCTGCACCGGCAGGCTGAGCACGGCGTCCAGGACCCGTTTCCAATGCGCCCAGTCCCCGACGTCCCTGGAGGCAAAAAGCACCATGAGGGACCTTTCCCGAACTTCCGGATCCGGGTGGGCCGCTCGTTGGGCCATCCGCCTGAGGAGCATCTTCGCATCGGAACTCTCCATGAAGGCCTTCCAGCGTTTTTCGTCGGGCATCCTCTTTCGCGTCCATTCGCGGTGTTCTCTTCCTCCGCGCCCATGCATCCTGCACGCATACCAAAAGGCCGGTCTCGACACAACGGCACAATGATGATTCGCCCCTACAGGCGGCGCGCACGAACAGGACGAGGTCGCGTTTCACATGAACCGTCCGGCCGATTGCCGCCGGGCCGCAGGCCTCCGCCCCGGCTCCGGCTCCCGGCGGAAAGCCTTGCCGTTGAACCGTTGATGATTAAAGGAAGTCCGGGCGGGCGAAGGATTCCGGGCATGAGACAGGGCAGCAGGCATACCGGACGAAGTTTCCAGATCGACGTTTTCATGTTGACTCCGCATAAAGTTTGGATTACCTAATAGACACACCTTAGCAAAGGGGTCGACAATGGGTTGGTGGACGAATGGAAGAGGATGCTTCGGATTGATGAGCCGAGAAAGCGGTTGCGACGGTCTGGTTCCTCTTTCCCACGCCCGGCCCGGAACGCGCCTGAAGGTGCGTCGCATTGAGGGAGGCCGGAAGTTGTGCGCCCGCATGGCCGCCTTGGGGATCTACCCGGGGGCGGAAGTGGAGTTGGTTTGTGCCGGCTGCGATTGCCCGTGCCTCGTCAAGGTGCACGGAAGCACCCTGAGTCTCGGGGCCGGTGTTTCCAACAAGATCCTGGTGAGCGGCCTGTCGGCCTGATCCCATCCAAACGGGTGCCGGTGCGGAGACTCCGAATCCCGGAGGGAAAGTGGAGCGGCCCATCATCGAGTTCGGCTTACTGGAACGGGCGGACCGGGTCATGGGCCGCTTTTTTGCCCACGTCGAGTTAGGAAAGCCTAATTCAAGGAGAGCTCGTTTTATGAAGAATATCCTTTTGCGGCACATGCAGCCCAAGCAAAGCGGGGTCATTGTGAAGGTGACGGCCACGGGGGAGTTGGGACGGCGCATCCGGGACATGGGCCTGGTGCCGGGCACTCCCCTTCAGGTCCAGGGCCGTGCGCCGCTCAAGGACCCCGTGGCGGTCCGGGTCCGCAATTTCACGCTCACCCTGAGAAACAACGAGGCGGATCACATTCACGTGGAGGTTGAGGACAACTCATGAGCGCATCGGCCAAGGAACATCTGTTCGCCCTGGCGGGCAACCCCAACTGCGGCAAGACCACCCTTTTCAACGCCATCACAGGGGCCCGCCAGCACGTGGGAAATTATCCCGGTATCACGGTGGAAAAGAAGGAAGGCCTGTGCAGCCTGGACGGGCGCACCCTCCGGCTGGTGGACCTTCCCGGCACCTATTCCCTCACGGCCTACTCCCTGGAAGAGCTGGTGGCCCGGGATTTCCTGGTCCACGAAAGGCCGGAGGTGGTCATCAACATCGTGGACGCATCCAACCTGGAACGCAACCTCTACCTCACGGTACAGCTCCTGGAACTGGGAGTGCCCGTGGTGATGGCTCTCAACATGGTGGACGTGGCGGAAAGCCGCGGCATTCGGATCCACTGCGACGAATTGTCCCGGCGTTTGGGAATCCCCGTGGTCCCCACGGTGGCGCGGCGGGGGGAAGGCAAGGAAGCGCTTCTTCGGGCCGCCGTGGACGTGGCCGAAAGCGGACGCAGGTGGGAGCCCCTGCGCCTGTCCTACGGGGCGGACATCGACCCGGCCCTCCAGGACATGGAACGGCTCATCGTGGAAAAAGGGCTCCTGACGGATCTCTACCCGGCCCGCTGGACGGCCCTCAAGATCCTGGAAGAGGACGAGCAGGTCCTGGGCAAGGCCCGTGAGGCCGACCCGGCCCTCACCGATGAACTGCTGGCCCAGGCGGCCAAGGTCACCCAGCACATCCAGAAAACGCTGGACAGCTACCCCGAAGCCATCATCGCCGACCACCGCTACGGATACATCTCGGGGCTTCTCCGGGAAGGCATCGTGGAGCAGCGCTGGCGGGGCGACCGGCTGCACCTTTCCGACCAGATCGACCGGGTGCTCACCAACCGCTTCTTCGGCCCCCTCATCATGCTGGCCATTCTCTACGGCGTTTATCAGATCACCTTCACCTACAGCGAGGTCCCCGTGGGGTGGTTCGAAGCGGCTTTCGCCGCCCTGGGATCGTGGGCCGAAAGCGTCCTTCCGGAAGGGCCCGTCCGGTCCCTGGTGGTTTCGGGCATCATCGACGGGGTGGGCGGCGTGGTCGGTTTCGTTCCCCTGATCTTTCTCATGTTTCTGGCCATCGCCTTCCTGGAAGATACGGGCTATTTGGCCCGAGCGGCCTACATGCTGGACCGGGTCTTTCGGGTCTTCGGCCTCCATGGCAACTCCTTCATGGCCTTCATCATCTCGGGGGGCATCGCGGGAGGCTGCGCCGTGCCGGGCGTCATGGCCACTCGAACGCTGCGGAGTTCCCGCGAACGGCTGGCCACCCTTCTCACGGCTCCCTTCATGAATTGCGGGGCCAAGGTTCCGGTGCTGGCCATGCTCATCGCCGCCTTTTTCACGGAAAACCGGGCTCAGATGATGTTTCTGCTCACCATGCTGGCCTGGGTTTTCGCCCTGGTGCTGGCCAAGATCATCCGGTCCACCATCCTGCGGGGCCCCAGCACGCCGTTTCTGCTGGAACTGCCGCCCTATCGGATCCCCACCTTCAAGGGCCTCATGATCCACACCTGGGAACGGATCTGGCAATACATCAGCAAGGCGGGGACCATCATCCTGGCCATCTCCATCCTGCTTTGGGCGCTCATGACCTTCCCCGGCCTGCCGGAAGAAAAGCGGGCGGCCTTCGAAGAAAAGCGGCAGGAAATCCTGAACGCTCTCCCCGAAGGCGTTCGCACTTCCCTGGAAGCCAGCGAAACTCCGGAAACGTCCGACCCGGTAGTGGTTCAGGCCGCGGCGGCCCTTTCGGACCTTTCCAGGCAGGAAGCCACGGAAGCCCTGAAGCATTCCTTCGCCGGGCGCATGGGCACAGGCCTGGAGATCTTCAGCCGCTGGTGCGGGTTCGACTGGCGCACCAACGTGGCCCTGGTGGGAGGATTTGCGGCCAAGGAAGTGATCATCTCCACCCTGGGAACCGCCTACTCCCTGGGGGACGTGGAAGCGGACGAAAGCCTGTCCCTCAGTCAGCGCCTGCAGAAGGATCCCCACTGGAATCCCCTGACCGCCTTCGCGGCCATGGTCTTCATCATGCTCTATTCGCCGTGCTTCGTCACCGTGACGTGCATCGTGAAGGAATCGGGTTCCTGGAAGTGGGGCCTCTTTTCCATGGCGTTCAACACTGTGGTGGCCTTTCTTTTCGCCACGGCCATCTACCAGGGCGGACGCCTGCTGGGACTCTAGGAAGGATTAGAGGATTAAGGATTGAAGGATCAAGGGTTGGAGATGAAGGGAAGCGGATGGAGGTGTGAGGAATGTGGCAGTACATCCTGATCGGAGTCGCGGTGGCGGCGGGCCTTGTCTATACGGCCCGCCACTTCATCCGCATCTTCACGGCCGAACAGCCCCAGTGCTCAGGTTGTTCGGGCTGCTCATGCTCTACTTCGGCACCGGCGCTTCAGGATCCCGGATCGTTGGCGGGGCCTCCCCCGACGTGCGGACAATCTTCTTCGCCACGGTGATGAAGCCCGTGTGGGCCACCATGCGGTCTTCCGGGCGGGCGCGGCGCTCGTCGATCTTCCAGTTGCGCTTGAGCAATTCGAAGGTGGTCACGTTGGCATAGCCGTGGGCCTTGAGTTCCTTATAAACCAGCTGCACCTGGCCCACGTTGGGGCTCCAGCTGAGCAGGAGCCCTCCTGTACGCAGGTGCTCGGAAACGGGGCCCACGGCATGCCAAGGTTCCGGAACGTCCAGCACCACGCGGTCGGCGGTGCAGCGAACCGGCACGGATTCGATGTCGCCCACCACCAACTCGTGGTTCAGCGGCGGCCCTCCGAAGAAGCGTTCGATGTGACGGCGGGCCAGCTGGGCGAATTCCGGGCGCTTTTCCACGGAGACGACTTTCCCCTCCGGCCCCACGGCGCGCAGAAGCGCCAAGGTGAGCGCCCCGGATCCGATCCCGGACTCCAGCACCACGTCCCCGGGCCGGATGTCTCCGTAGACCAGAAAGGCTCCGATATCCTTGGGATAGATGATCTGAGTCTTCCTTTTGAGCTTGAAGATGTAGTCGGTGAGCGACGGTCTGAAGAGAAAGACCTTGGCTCCCTGGGTGGTTTCCAGGCATTCGCCCTCTTCGCGGCCCACCACGTCGTTCAGATCCACGTTGCCCAGGTGGGACGAAAAGGAGCCCTCCCCCGCCCGCACCAGCCAGGTCTTTCCCTTCTGCGACGTGAGGAGCACCATCTCGCCGGCTGCAAATCGGCTGTCGGCCATTTATCCATTGTCCTTTCTCAGTCTCCGACCCGGACGAAATAGTCCCGGGGCTTGTTGCAGTTGGGGCACGTCTCCGGAGGAACCTCCCCCGCTTCGATCCAGCCGCAATGACGGCAGACCTGGTAGACGGGCATGCGATCCGCCACCATGTCCTCCAGGGCGTGCTTGTAGAGGCGCGCGTGGCGCTCCTCGGCGTTGCGCGCCGAGGTGAGGAACCAGACAGCCGCCTTGTCGTCCAGAGCCCAGGCTTCTTTCAGCAGTTTCGGGTAGGCCACCTGGTTGGCGAAGGTTTCCGTCTCGAAGGCCGACCGCAGGTTCTCTTCCGTGGTCCCCACCCTTTCCAACAACAGGGCATGATTTCTGGCATGAACCCTTTCCGCTTCCGCCACGGCCCGAAAGAGGCGGGCGATCTGCGGGTAGCCTTCCTCGTCGGCCTTTTCCGCAAAAAGGAGCAACCGGAAATGCGCCCGGGCTTCGCCTGTGAAGGCTTCCAACATGAGCGCCTTGGCTTTGTCTTCCATACCGTTCTTCTCCCACCTGGAGGGTTGATGCGAAATGCGGTCACGGGCTTTCACGAGGGCGGTTTATCCAGAAGGGCCAGGGTGTGGCGCCAAACGGTCTTGTCCAATCCGGGCGGACGGACGGTCACCGGAACGAACCTCGCCTTGTACCCCATGCGGACGGGAATGGCCAGAGCCTCGAGGCATTCCTGGAAGGCCGCCGTGTCCCATCCCTGAAAGATATAGACGCCCACCGTCCCGGCGGGTTCCAGAGCCCGGTCCAAAACGGTCCAGAAGGATTCAAGGAACCGACGATACCCGGCTTCTTCCTCCGCCATGCAAAAATCCGCCCGGACGTATTCCAGGATATTGGAAAGGTAGAGGAAGTGAAAGGGTGCGTTCTCCTTTTCCAGGAATTCCTCCACGGAAGCGCACACGATGGAGAAGCCGCGGGCGGCTCCGGCCGCCCACCGCCCGTAGGCCTCGTCCCCGGCCAAGGACGGAAGGAGCGGCACGTGCACTCGATCGGTGGGGCGGAGAAATGGTACAAGCGGGTTGAATCCTTTCGGAGCGCTTCCGAAGATCGGATCAAAGAAGGACCGGGCGGGGCCGCTCAGGAGAGGGCGCACCCTTCTGTAACACACCCGCTGCCCTTCCGGCGCTTCTTCCGGCGGGTTTTCCACCCCGGCGGCGGTTGGAATCCCGGGAAAGAAAAGGAGACTGAATTCCCTCCGGTTGAGCATCCCATAGGCGGCCCGCTTCAGTTCAGTCAAGAAGCAGGCCTTCCGGGACACATCCACCGCCGCCAGCTCCGACGGACCGAGCCCGGCCAGGAAGACGGGCAGATCCCCGCTTCCGGCCACGGTGAGGACCCGCTTCCCTTGGAGATTGAGAGCGGCCAGAGCGTCCCAGGGATGTTCCGTGGGCACCAGGTACGGGCTGGAATCCGGGTGAAAGGTCCTGGAGCGCTCCCGCATGCTTGGTCCCCGCAGGATAAAGGATTAGAGGATTAAAGGATTAAGGATTAGAGCAATCCCCCCCGCCCCCCCTTTGGAAAAGGGGGGAGCATCACCCATCACTCGTCACTCATTACTCATCACCAACCACATATCACGGATCACGGATTACGGACCCCGGATCACGGACCTCAGATCTTGATCCGGAGCCTTTCCAGCATGCCGTCGGCGTAGTCGATGATGTAGTCGCGCTGGTCCGGAGTGGCGTAGCCGATGCAAGCGCAGCGCAGGGTGTTGCGGCTTCGGATGAGCCACTCGAAGCCCACCTGCTTTCGGGTCAGGTTGATGGCGAAGTAGTAGGGCTGGCAGTCGCCGTGGTCCTTCTGCAGGCTGGAATAGAGTTCCCGGGGAAGGTCCACGTAGTAGATGCCTTCCATGGCGGCGGTTTCCGTGTGCTGGGTCAGGTAATCCCGGATCTGCTCGTAGTCCGATTCCCTCAGCTGGTCGATCACGTACTGCTTCATGGATCCCTCCTGCAGGCATCCGCCGTGCGACAAAAGCCTTGCCGGCCTTGCAAACGAACGGTTTTAATTCCTTAGACGCCTCACGCGCCTCCACACGTTCCAGGTCATGCTCCGGGCGCTGTTTTCCAATATCTCCTGCAGGGTTGTCAATCCTCATCCTGTTCTCTGTGCGGATGTGGAAGAAGCCCGACAAGAGGCGCCGGGACGCCCCCGCTTCGGCGCGGCGGGTCAAACGGTAACCCCGAAAGGAGGAGGATGACCATGAAAGCAGGAATCATTTTTACCGGAACGGGGCCCATCCTGGTTCTCACCAGTTACGATTCGTTCACGGACCCCAAGTTCGTGGAGAAGATGGCCACCAAGGGGATCAAGAAGTTCATTGCCAGGGAGCTGCCCGTGGAGAAGGTGAAGGAAAAATACGGTCTGCAGTACAGCATCATCCTGGGCGACCTCAAGCAGACCGACGACCTGCGGGTGCTGGACTACAACGGCCACAATGTCTTCTACAACTTTTCTTTCAAAGAGATGGGCGAACCCATCTATTATGAACCGTGATGACAAGAGCGCAGGGCCTGCCTCTGCGCTCTTCCCCTTGCCCTTCGATGGCCGGATCGGAACAGGGAGCGCCCATGAACCGGTGGATTGTTCATGCGGAATCTTTCGACGTCCCCATGAAGCAGGGCGTGGACATTCGGGACATTACGGAAAAGCTCCGGCAGGCGGTCCAGGCTTCGGGGGTGAGAGCGGGAACCGTGAACGTGACGGCCGTGGGATCCACGGGATCCGTCACCACCATTGAGTACGAACCCGGCGTGGTGGAGGACCTGAAGCGGGCCGTCGAGCGTCTGGCGCCTCCGGGTCTGGACTACGAACACGAAAAGGCCTGGCACGACGGAAACGGTCACAGCCACGTGCAGGCGGCCCTTCTCGGCCCGTCCGTGGTGGTGCCGGTACGGGAAGGGAGACTGGTGCTGGGCACCTGGCAGCAGGTGGTTCTCATCAACCACGACAACCGCGCCCGCTCCCGGCGGGTGGAAGTCACCGTGCTGGGAGTGGGTTGATGAAGCCAAGGATGCCGACACTTTCGGCATGGACGATCAGTACGTGAACGGGGGGGCGGAAAGGCTCAAGACGAAGCGTTATCGAGGATCTTCCTGAATTCCTCAATGGACTCCACCCGAAGAGCCTTTCGCAGCAATTCCTTGAGCTGGCGTCGGGAATCCACGGCCAGAACCCGCTCTTCCACGTCCCGAGGAACCAGCGCGAAACGCTCCCCCAGGACCTCCAGAACCATCTCCTGGGCGACTTCGATCATTCCCTTCTGAAGGCCTTCATCATATCCTTCCTTCTTGATCAGCTCATAGGCTGCCGATTCCATCATGAGGTCCCTCCTTCTTTGAAGCAACATCTTGGGCAGGTCCGAAGAAACCAGCCCGGACAGCAGGGCCATGCCGGTGAGAAGATCCGCCTTGTCCGCACGCGGCAAGGACGATTCATAGACTCAAATTGGGTGATTCTTTCTCATGGTGCTCATGGTGCGACCCTGAGGGGCGGGCATAAAGCCCGCCCCTACAAAAACCCATGGATCTCTTGGGTAGGGGCGGGGTTTATCCCCACCCGCTCATCAGACAGCGATACAGAGGCCGTGTTCCGCGCGGTCGACCAGTTCGGTCCCGCCCGACGGGCTGTAGGGGCGAAAGATTTTTCGCCCCTACAGCTGGGCGGTTCACCTAACAGTCATGGCTCCCGTCGCGCCGCCCCGCATGGATGAAAGAGCGGGCCGGAGCAAGGGCATTTGTCGGAACGCCGCGATATGCCATTCTCTATGAGTCACTGCGCGCCCATTGCATTGCCGGGCACCCTCATTGCAGCCTTCGCAGTTTCTACAACGAAGAAGATTTGCGTCTATTCGCGTTCATTCGCGGTTCTCTTTCATATTAACGGTCATGGTCTCCCTTGCGCCACCCCGCACAGATGAAAGATGTCGTCAAGGGAGAGCCCTTTCTCTAGGAGCCGGCTTGCCGGCGATCCCAATCGCGGCCAAGGCCGCTCCTACAAGGGATCGAAAACACAGTTCTTT
>NZ_FQVB01000064.1 GCF_900129305.1 Desulfacinum infernum DSM 9756
TCGCCCCGGTGGCCTTGGAAAAGGAGCTTCGCTTCGCCATCCGCGAAGGCGGACGCACCGTGGGGGCCGGCGTCGTCACCGACATCATCGAGTAGTTCTGGGGATCAACAAAGAGAAGGTGAGCGACAATGCGAGTATTGGTCACCCTTGTGTGTCAGGAATGCAAGCAGCGTAATTATACGACGACCAAGAACAAGAGAACGACTCCGGACCGGCTGACTTTCCGAAAGTATTGCAAATTTTGCAATGCCCATACCACGCACAAGGAAACGAAGTAGGCCTCTGGATGCCGCTGCGACCGGGCTTGAAGCCTGGTCGCAGCGGCGGGCCCGGTTCGGGGGCGGCTGATCGGGAACCTATACGGAAGCCCCATTCAAGGTGATCGATGAAGGCTGCAAAGGCAAGTCACACACAGACGATGGAAAGCGGCGGGCCACGGGTGAACAAAAAGAGCGGAAAGCACGACAAGCAGGGCGATGCGAAGGCCGGCGACGTGAAAAAGATGGCGGCGGCGAAAAAGAAGGCCCCCCGGAAGGTTGAGGCGTCCGGGCCGAATCTCTGGACGCGCTTTCGAACCTACCTGAGGGAGGTGGTCTACGAACTGCGCAAGGTCGTCTGGCCGTCGCGCAAGGAGACCATCGGGTCCACGTCCGTTGTGCTGGTGATCGTGATTCTCTGCGGACTCTTTTTGGGGTTCGTAGATCTGATCCTCAGCCGGTTTGTGCGGTTTCTGATCGGGTGAGGAGCGAAAGCGGCATGACGAGCGGTAGCGGGGGTGATCGCGTGGCGAAGCAATGGTACATCGTGCATACGTATTCGGGGTTCGAGCACAAGGTCAAGGCGGCCTTGCAGGAACGGGTCAGGGCGGCCGGCAAGGAAGAATACTTCGGCCGGATCCTGGTGCCCACCGAGAAGGTCGTGGAGCTGGTCAAGGGCGAGCGCAAATCGTCGTCCCGCAAGTTCTATCCCGGATACATCCTGGTGGAGATGGAGCTCAACGACGAAACGTGGCACCTGGTGCGCCACACGCCCAAGGTGACGGGCTTCATCGGAAGTCAGGAAAAGCCCATTCCGTTGACCGAAGAGGAAGCCGACGCGATCATCCAGCAGATGGAAGAAGGCATCCAGAAGCCTCGCCCCAAGTACCAGTTTGAAAAGGGCGACGAGGTGCGCGTGGTGGATGGACCGTTCGCCAGCTTCAACGGGGTGGTGGAACAAGTGATTCCCGAAAAAGGGAAGGTCCGGGTGCTGGTGACCATCTTTGGGCGTTCGACGCCGGTGGAGCTCGACTTTGTTCAGGTCCAGCGCCTTTAGCTGAATATATTTGCGGCGCGGTCGCCCAGCCCTTACCGGGGGGATCGCGCCGTCCTGAAATAGAGACTGCGAGTGGTTGAGGGAGTGATCTCATCATGGCAAAAAAGGTAATCGCGAACATCAAGCTCCAGATTCCAGCCGGGCAGGCGAATCCGTCCCCGCCGGTGGGTCCCGCACTGGGCCAGCACGGCGTCAACATCATGGAATTCTGCAAGGCGTTCAACGCTAAGACCCAGGGGCAGGACGGGATGATCATTCCCGTGATCATCACGGTCTATGCGGACCGGTCCTTCACCTTTATCACCAAGACGCCGCCCGCCTCCGTGTTGCTCAAGAAGGCGGCCCAGATCGCCAAGGGTTCCAGCGAGCCCAACCGCGACAAGGTGGGGAAGGTGACCAAGGCGCAGGTGGAGGAAATCGCCAAGCTGAAGATGCCCGACCTCAATGCTCGGGACTTGGATGCGGCTGTGCGTACCATTGAAGGTACGGCGCGCAGCATGGGGATTGTGGTCGAATAGCTAGGGCCCTTGCCGATACGGGCCGTCAGCAAGACTCGGTTGGAGAGAAGAACATGCCGAAACGAGGAAAGAAATATCGCGCTGCGCTCGCAAAAGTGGATCGCACGAAGCGCTATACCTTTGAGGAAGGCCTGGGCCTTGCTTTGGAATGTGCCTACGCCGGCTTTGACGAAACCGTGGACATCGCCGTTCGCCTGGGGGTGGATCCCCGCCATGCGGACCAGATGGTGCGCGGAACCGTTGTGTTGCCCAATGGCTTGGGCAAGGAAGTGCGCGTGGTGGTCTTCGCCAAGGGTGAAAAGGTGAAGGAGGCTCTGGACGCGGGTGCCGACGAGGCCGGGGGCGAGGAACTGATCGAGAAGATCAAGGAAGGCTGGCTTGAATTCGACAAGGCGGTGGCCACCCCGGACATGATGGGTCAGGTGGGAAAGATCGGTAAGATCCTGGGCCCCCGCGGCCTGATGCCCAACGCCAAGCTGGGGACCGTCACCTTCGACGTGGAGAAGGTGGTGAAGGAGATCAAGGCCGGAAAAGTGGATTTCCGCGTGGAGAAGACGGGGATCGTCCACGCCCCCATGGGCAAGGTCTCCTTCGGGCAGGAAAAGCTCCTGCAGAACATCGCCACGTTCCTGGATACCTTGATCCGGTTGAAGCCGGCTGCGGCCAAGGGCACGTATCTGAGAGGAATCGCCATTTCGACGACCATGGGACCGGGCATCCGCATCGATCCCCTGGCCGTGAAGAACATCCTGGGCTGACGCCCCGGATGGGAACTCAAAATAACTGCCGTTGGGTGCTTTCACGCATCGGAGACCGTAGGTACACGTTGGAGGTGTTTAAATCCGCCCGGGTTTTTTCTCGCGGGGCGGGACCTACCGAGGTGGTGAAAAGACCAACGGGTTGACGGGCTCGCTGATAACGAGTTTGAAAGCACGCCGGCAGAGGAAAGGGGGGAAGAAAGAGCTTGGAAAGGGCAAAGAAAGAGCAACTGGTGGCCGAGCTGCACGAGAAGCTTCAGCGCGCCAGCGCCGCCGTCCTCACGGACTTCAAGGGCCTAACCGTCGCCGAGATCACCGCGTTGCGGGACAACCTGGCCCAGCAGGGCGTGGAGTACAAGGTGGTCAAGAACACCTTGATGCGCATCGCCGCCAAGGGAACGGCCGCCGAGGTGGTGGAGCCCCTGCTCACGGGGACCAACGCCGTGGCGATCAGTTACCAGGATCCCAGCGCCCTGGCGAAGGTCTTGAAGAAGTTCGCCAAGGAGAAGGACAAGTTCCAGATCAAGGGCGGCGTCCTGGGAACCAAGGCACTGTCCGCACAGGATGTGGAAGCGCTGGCCGACCTGCCTTCCCGGGAGGAGATGCTGGCCAAGCTTCTGGGAACGCTCAACGCCGTACCCACCGGTCTGGTTCGGGTACTCAGCGGCGTACCCAGGGCCTTTGTCGGCGTGCTTGCAGCCATTGAACGAGAAAGACAACAAGCTTCGTAAATAGAGGAGGAATCCTGCAATGTCCCAAATCACCAAGGAAGATGTGATCAAGTTCATTGAAAACATGACCGTGCTTGAGCTGAGCGAGCTCGTCAAGGAACTGGAAGAGCGTTTCGGCGTGAGCGCGGCTGCGCCTGTGGCGGTGGCCGCCGTGGCGGCGGCTCCGGGTGCCGAAGCGGCTCCCGCGGAAGAGAAGACGGAATTCGACGTGGTCATCACCTCCGCCGGCGACAAGAAGATCCAGGTGATCAAGGAGGTCCGGGCCATCACGAACCTGGGGCTCAAGGAAGCCAAGGATCTGGTGGAAAATCTGCCCGGCGTGGTCAAGGAAGGCATTCCCAAGGCGGAGGCCGAAGAGATCGCCAAGAAGCTCACCGAAGCCGGAGCGACCGTCGAAATCAAGTAACGTTCCTGCGTCCCGCCCGCGGCGGGCTTTTGTCGGAAGTCCCGTCTGCGGCGGGATTTCCGACTTCCTTTTTTGGGTGAGGGCCACCTGGGACGCCTTGGGCACCGCCGAAGGCGTCCAGGTGGTTTTCTCGCCAAAGTGACCGAAAGGTTATGAATTCCACCAAGTTGCAGGAGACATCATGGCAACTGCTCTGAGCCAAGAATACCGGGTCCGGAAGAGTTTCGGGAAGATCAAGAAGATCGTCGACATCCCGAACCTGATTCAGATGCAGAAAGAGTCGTACGCCAACTTTCTGCAGATGGATGTGCCGCCCCAAGCCCGTGCCAAGAAAGGGCTCCAGGAAGTCTTTCAAAGCGTTTTTCCCATCGAGGATTTCAGCCAGACCGCGTCCCTGGAGTTCGTGCAGTACAGTTTTGGCGACGTCAAGTACGACGTGGACGAGTGCTTGGCGAGGGGCATGACCTATGAGGCGCCCTTGAAGATCGTGGTGCGCCTGGTGGTCTACGATGTGGACAAGGAAGCGGGGATTCGCTCGATTCGCGATATCAAGGAGCAGGAGATCTATTTCGGCACGCTGCCGATGATGACCGAAAACGGCACGTTCATCATCAACGGGACGGAAAGGGTCATCGTCAGCCAGCTCCACCGTTCGCCCGGTATCTTCTTCGATCATGACCGCGGGAAAACCCATTCCAGCGGCAAGATCCTCTATTCCGCCCGGATCATTCCCCTTCGGGGATCCTGGCTCGATTTCGAATTCGACCCCAAGGACATTCTCCACGTGCGCATCGACCGGCGACGCAAGCTGCCGGCCACCGTCCTTTTGAAGGCTCTCGGCTACGCCACGGAAGAACTTCTCAACTACTTCTACAAGATCCAGCGGGTCTTTCTCATCGACGCCACCTCGGCGGAAAAGGAACTGAACCAGGAAACCCTGGTGGGCACGAGGGCCCCGGAAGACATCGCCCACCCGGAAACGGGTGAGGTGCTCGTCAAGAAAAACCGCAAGCTGGGAAAATTGACACTCAAGCGACTGGCCGAGGTGGGCGTCACAAGGCTTCCCATGCCCACGGAGGAACTGATCGGTCAAGTGCTCGCCCACGATGTGATCGACTACGCCACGGGCGAGATCGTCGCCGAGTGTAACGATACGATCACCGAGGAGCTTTTGGAGGAGTTTCTGCAAAGGGGGATCGACGAACTGGAACTGCTCCACCTGCAGGGCCAGGACGTGAGCCCGGCTTTCCGAAACACCCTGCTGCTGGACAAGGTCCACAGCCGCGAAGACGCTCTGTTGGAGATCTACAGGCGCCTTCGCCCCAGCAACCCCCCCACGTTGGAAGTGGCTACCGAATTTTTCAACAACCTCTTTTTCAGCCCGGACCAGTACGATCTTTCCGAGGTGGGGCGCCTGAAGCTGAATGTGCAATTGGGTCTGGAGGTTCCTTTGGAGACCCGCACGCTCACCCGGGAGGACATCCTGGAGGCGGTTCGAAAGTTGATCCATCTCAAGGAAACCCAGGGCCCGGTGGACGACATCGACAACCTGGGCAACCGGCGGGTGCGCGCCGCCGGCGAACTGCTGGAAAACCAGTACCGCATCGGCCTCGTGCGTATGGAGCGGGCCATCAAGGAGCGCATGAGCCTCCAGGAGATCGAGGCCCTCATGCCCCACGACCTGATCAACGCCAAGCCGGTGTCGGCCGTGGTCAAGGAATTCTTCGGGACCAGCCAACTGTCCCAGTTCATGGATCAGACCAACCCGCTGTCCGAGGTCACCCACAAGCGGCGTCTGAGCGCCCTGGGGCCTGGAGGCCTCACCCGGGAACGGGCCGGCTTTGAGGTCCGGGACGTGCACCCCACCCACTACGGGCGAATCTGTCCCATCGAGACCCCGGAAGGTCCCAACATCGGTCTCATCGTCTCGCTTTCCACCTACGCGCGGGTCAATCCCTACGGATTCATCGAAACGCCCTACAGGAAGGTGGAGAACCGCCAGGCCAGCCGAGATGTGGTCTATTTGACGGCCATGGACGAAAAGGAATACCCCATCGCCCAGGCCAACGCCCCGCTGGATGATGAAGGGCGGTTTATCCGGGACGAGGTGTCGGCGCGTGTCGCGGGCGAATTCATGCTGCTGCCGCCCGATGAGATCAAGTACATGGACGTATCCCCCAATCAGCTGGTGAGCGTTTCCGCATCGCTGATTCCCTTCCTGGAGCACGACGACGCCAACCGCGCCCTCATGGGATCCAACATGCAGCGGCAGGCCGTCCCCCTCATCCAGACCCGGGCTCCCCTGGTGGGCACGGGCATGGAGCGGATCGTGGCCCGGGACAGCGGCGTGGTCATCGTGGCCAAGCGTGACGGCGTGGTGGAATACGTGGACGCCTCGCGGATCGTCGTGCGCGCCTTGGAAACGGAAAGCTCCATGGACAGCGGCGTGGACATCTACAAGCTCATCAAGTTCAAGCGCTCCAACCAGAACACCTGCATGAACCAGAAGCCTCTGGTGCGCGCGGGACAAAGGGTCAAGAAAGGGCAGATCATCGCCGACGGGGCCTCCACCGATCACGGCGAACTGGCCCTGGGGCGCAACGTGATGATCGCCTTCATGAGCTGGGGCGGATACAATTTTGAAGACTCCATCCTGGTGAGCGAGCGGATCGTCCAGGACGACGTCTTCACGTCCATCCACATCGAGGAATTCGAGGTTCTGGCGCGGGATACCAAGCTGGGCAAGGAAGAGATCACCCGCGATATCCCCAATGTGGGAGAAGAGGCCCTGCGCAACCTGGATGAGAGCGGTATTGTGCGCATCGGCGCCTACATTCGCCACAACGACATCCTGGTGGGCAAGGTGACGCCCAAGGGTGAGACCCAGCTGACCCCTGAAGAGAAGCTCTTGAGGGCCATCTTCGGAGAGAAGGCCAGCGATGTGAAGGACACCTCGCTGCGGGTTCCGCCGGGCGTGGAGGGCATTGTCATCGATGCCAAGGTCTTTTCCCGCCGGGGTGTGGACAAGGACGAGCGCACCCGGATGATCGAGGACGAAGAGATCGCCCGGCTCATGAAGGACCAGCGGGACGAGCTGGACATCATCCGAAGAAGCGTGGCCAAGCGGATCGCCGCCCTTTTTGAAGGCAAGACGTGCGCCGCCGCCATCAAGGACGGTAAGACGGTCTATGTGAAGAAGGGGGAGCCCATCACCGTGGACGTGGTGATGAATCTTCCCAGCCGGCTCTGGTCGCACCTGGCGGCCGTGGAGGATCCGGCCTTGTCCATGGAAGTGGAGCACATCTACGACCATTACCGGGAACAGGTGGATCTGGTCCGGTCGCTCTTCGAGGAAAAGATCAGCAAACTGAAGAAGGGCGACGAGCTGCCTCCTGGCGTCATCAAGATGGTCAAGGTGTATGTGGCCGTCAAGCGCAAGCTGCAGGTGGGCGACAAGATGGCGGGCCGCCACGGAAACAAGGGCGTCGTCTCCCGTATTCTTCCCATGGAAGACATGCCCTATTTTGCGGACGGCACTCCCGTGGACATCGTGCTCAATCCCCTGGGCGTTCCGTCCCGTATGAACGTGGGGCAGGTCATGGAAACGCACCTGGGTTGGGCGGCCAAGGGCCTGGGCGAGCAGTTGGCCCGGATGCTCGAGGCCTACAAGGAAAAGGAAACCATCGAGCAAAAGCTCCAGCGGATCTACAATCAGCTGGAGTTCGACACCTACCTGAAAGGGGCGAGCGACGAGGAGCTCAAGTCCCTCATTCCGCACCTCAAGGAAGGCGTCCACGTGGCCTCTCCGGTCTTCGACGGTGCGGAAGAGCCCGAGATTCGTGAATTCCTAAAGGAAGCCGGTCTTCCTGAGACGGGACAGGCGACCCTGTACGACGGGCGCACGGGCGAGCCCTTCGACCAGCCCGTGACCGTGGGCGTCATGTACATGCTCAAGCTCCACCACCTGGTGGACGACAAGATCCATGCCCGCTCCATCGGGCCCTACTCGCTGGTGACCCAGCAGCCATTGGGCGGTAAGGCCCAATTCGGCGGCCAGCGCCTGGGTGAGATGGAAGTGTGGGCCATGGAGGCCTATGGGGCGGCTTATGCTCTGCAGGAGTTCCTGACGGTGAAGTCGGACGACGTGGCAGGAAGGACCCGGATGTACGAAAAGATCGTCAAGGGGGAAAACACCCTGGAAGCCGGGCTGCCGGAGTCGTTCAACGTGCTGGTCAAGGAACTTCAGGCCTTGGCCCTCGACGTGCAGCTGCTGGGCGAGGAAGAGGGCGAAGGCGATTAGTGTTGCGTCAGGCAGCTATGGGCCGGGCGGAGGGGTGGCTTCCGCCCGGCGTCCGACTGCCGGGGCGTTCTCGTGAACGTGACGCATAAGGAGGAACCTTTGAAAGAGCTCTATCCCTACTTTATGAAGCCGACCGATCCGCTTCACTTCGACGCCGTCAAGATCATGCTGGCCTCTCCCGAGAAGATCCGGGAGTGGTCTTACGGCGAGGTGAAGAAGCCGGAAACCATCAATTACCGGACCTTCAAGCCGGAACGCGACGGCTTGTTCTGCGCCAAGATTTTCGGTCCCACCAAGGACTACGAGTGTAACTGCGGAAAATACAAGAGGATGAAGCACCGCGGCGTGGTGTGCGAAAAGTGCGGTGTGGAGGTCATCCAGTCCAAGGTGCGCCGGGAGCGCATGGGGCACATCGAACTGGCGGCGCCCGTGGCGCACATCTGGTTCCTGCGCAGCCTGCCCAGCAAGATCGGTAACCTGCTGGACCTGACCATGCGGGAATTGGAAAAGGTCCTCTATTTCGATTCTTACATCGTGCTGGATCCCGGCGACACCCCCCTGGAGAAGGGCGAACTGCTCAGCGAAGAAAGGTACCGCAGCCTGGTGCAGGAATACGGTGCCGGGTTCCGGGCGGGGATTGGCGCGGAAGCCATCAAGGAACTCCTGGCGAGCCTGGATCTGGATGCGCTGGCCCAGCAGTTGCGCCAGGAGATGATGGAGACCGGGTCGGTGGCGAAGCGCAAGAAGCTGGCCAAGCGCCTCAAGGTGGTGGAGGCCTTCAAGGACTCGGACAACCTGCCCGAGTACACCATCATGGACGTGATTCCCGTTCTGCCTCCCGATCTGCGTCCGCTGGTTCCTCTGGACGGCGGCCGTTTCGCCACCAGCGACCTCAATGATCTCTACCGGCGGGTGATCAACCGCAACAACCGCCTGAAGAGGCTCATGGAGCTCAACGCGCCGGATATCATCATCCGCAACGAAAAGCGCATGCTCCAGGAGGCCGTGGATGTACTCTTCGACAACGGCCGGCGGGGCAAGACCATCACGGGGGCCAACAAGAGGCCCCTCAAGTCCCTGAGCGACATGCTCAAGGGCAAGCAGGGCCGCTTCCGCCAGAACCTCCTTGGAAAGCGCGTGGACTACTCGGGCCGTACCGTGATCGTCGTGGGGCCCAACCTGCGTCTGCACCAGTGCGGGCTGCCCAAGAAGATGGCTCTGGAGCTCTTCAAGCCCTTTGTCTACAACAAGCTGGAAGAAAAGGGCCATGTGAGCACCATCAAGGCGGCCAAGAAGATGGTGGAAAAGGAGACGCCGGAGGTCTGGGACACCCTGGACGAGGTGGTCAAGGAATTTCCCGTGATGCTCAACCGGGCCCCGACGCTCCACCGTCTCGGCATCCAGGCCTTTGAGCCGATCCTGATCGAGGGCAAGGCCATCCAATTGCATCCGCTGGTGTGTACGGCCTTCAACGCGGACTTCGACGGCGACCAGATGGCGGTGCACGTGCCCTTGTCCATCGAGGCGCAGACCGAGGCCCGCGTTCTCATGATGTCCACCAACAACATCCTGAGCCCGGCCCACGGGGGACCCATCATCGTACCGTCTCAGGATATCGTTCTGGGCATCTACTACATGACCCGGGAGCGTCCTTTCGCCCCCGGGGAAAACCGCACTTTTGCGGGTGTGGACGAGGTGCGCTGCGCCTACGATGCGGGCACGGTGGACCTGCATGCCAAGATCAAGGTGCGCCTGAACGGGGAAGTGGTGGAAACCACCGTGGGACGCACGCTCCTGTGGGAAATGATCGCCGGCATCATGCCGGAGAAGATCATGGACGACCCCGAACTCCTGAAAAAGACCTTCGCCATGATCAATAAGGTCATGAACAAGAAGGCTCTGCTGGAACTGATCGACTACAGCTACCGCACCGCAGGGGAGAAGGCCACGGTCATCCTGGCGGACCGGTTGAAGGACCTGGGATACCAGCAGGCCACCCGATCGGGGATCTCCATCTCCATGAAGGATATGATCATCCCCAAGAAGAAGGCGGACATCATCTCGGACGCCTTCGAACAGGTCCGTGAGATCGAGCGGCAATACAACGAAGGCCTCATCACCGAAGGGGAAAAGTACAACAAGGTGGTGGATATCTGGGCCAAGGCCACGGAAGACGTGGCCGGTGAGATGATGAAGGAAATGGCCGTGGACGTGGTCACGGGACCCGACGGCCAGACCGCCGAGACCACTTCCTTCAATCCTATCTTCATGATGGCCGATTCCGGCGCCCGCGGCAGCAAGGACCAGATGCGCCAGCTGTCGGGGATGCGCGGCCTGATGGCCAAGCCTTCGGGCGAGATCATCGAGACGCCCATCACCGCCAACTTCCGCGAAGGCCTGACGGTGCTCCAGTACTTCATCTCCACCCACGGAGCCCGGAAGGGTCTGGCGGATACGGCCCTCAAGACGGCCAACTCCGGTTACCTCACCCGCCGCCTGGTGGATGTGTCCCAGGATGTGATCGTCAGCGAAAAGGATTGCGGGACCATGGACGGGATCACCGTGGAGGCGCTGACGGAAGCCGGCGAGATCATCCAGCGCCTGGGCGAGCGTATCCTGGGTCGTGTGGTCCACGAGGACGTGGTGGATCCCGTGACGGGCGACGTCCTCCTTCCCGCCGGGGTGGAGATCGACGAGGAAGGCCTCAAGAAGATCGAGGATGCGGGTATCGAGAAGGTCACCATCCGCTCGGTGCTCACCTGCCGCAGCCGCCGGGGGGTGTGCGCCACCTGCTACGGTCGGGACCTGGCCCACGGCCGCAGGGTGCAGATCGGGGAGGCCGTCGGTATCATCGCGGCCCAGTCCATCGGTGAACCGGGGACGCAGCTCACCATGCGGACCTTCCACATCGGTGGAACCGCCAGCAAGCGCATCGAGCAGACATCCATCACCAACCGCTACCCGGGCCAGGTGAAGTTCGTCAATCTCAATACCGTCCGGAACCGGGACGGCGACCTGGTGGCCATGAACCGCAACGGCGAGATTTCCATTGTGAGCGAGACGGGCCGTGAGCGGGAACGCTATGTCATCATCTACGGCGCCAAACTGAAGGTTCAGGACGGTCAATGGGTGGAGCCGGAAACGCTGCTGGCCGAATGGGACCCCTTCACCATCCCCATCCTTACGGATGTGCAGGGAACGGTGAAGTTCGGCGACATCATCGAAGGCCAGACCATGCAGGAGAAGCTGGACCCGGTGACCGGAAAGTCCAGCAAGGTGATCGTGGAGGCGCGGGACGCCGACATGCGGCCGCGCGTGTCCATCAAGGACGAGCGGGGCCGTACGGCCCGTGTGGGCGATGGCGGGCATGCCCGGTACTACATGCCGGTGGGGGCCATCCTCATGGTCAACGAAGGGGATACGGTCTCGCCCGGCGACGTGCTGGCCAGGATTCCCCGGGAGACCACCAAGACCAAGGACATCACCGGCGGTTTGCCGCGTGTGGCCGAGCTTTTCGAGGTGCGAAAGCCCAAGGAACATGCGGTCATCTCGGAGATCGACGGTGTGGTCAGTTTCGGCAAGGACACCAAGGGCAAGCGCAAGGTGATCGTGACGCCGGAGGTGGGCGAGCCCCGCGAGTACCTGATCCCCAAGGGCAAACACATCAGCGTGCATGAGGGGGATTATGTGCGGGCGGGTGAGCCGCTCATGGACGGATCGCCCAATCCCCACGACGTGCTGGCCGTTCTCGGGGAAAAGGAGCTGGCCAAGTACCTGGTCAACGAAGTGCAGCAGGTCTACCGCCTCCAGGGCGTGAAGATCAACGACAAGCACATCGAGGTGATCGTGCGCCAGATGCTGCGCCGCGTGCGGATCACCAACCCCGGCGATTCCGATTTCCTGATGGGCGAGCATGTGGAAAAGCATGTCTTCGAGGAGGTGAACCAGAAGCTGGAAGCGGAAGGGAAGGTGCCCGCCGCGGCCGAACCTTTGCTCCTCGGCATCACCAAGGCCTCGCTGAGCACGGAGAGCTTCATCTCGGCGGCGTCCTTCCAGGAGACCACCAAGGTCCTGACGGACGCGGCCGCCGCCGGAAAGGTGGATTACCTGAGGGGACTCAAGGAAAACGTGATCATGGGGCGGCTCATTCCGGCCGGTACGGGCATGAAGCGGTACCGCAGTGCCAAGTTCGCCGTCCAGGCCCTTCAGGACAGCTGAACAGGCCCACGGGTCCCGTCGGCCGGGCTTGAAATTTCTTGACAAGCCCACGGGTTGTCAGTAGATAGAGGAGATTTCCGAGCCCAGGCCGTGCGGGCGAGTTAAGTTTTTGAAATTAATGCGATCTGAAGTAGGTGGAGTAACGAGGATGCCCACGATCAACCAGTTGGTCCGAAAAGGAAGAGAAAAGGTCCGGAAAAAATCGACGACACCCGCTCTGCAGGGCTGTCCCCAAAAGCGGGGCGTATGTGTGCGTGTTTACACGACAACGCCCAAGAAGCCCAACTCGGCGTTGCGTAAGATCGCACGTGTCCGCCTGACGAACGGCATCGAAGTCACGTCTTACATTCCCGGTATCGGTCACAACCTGCAGGAGCACTCGGTGGTGCTCATTCGCGGTGGCCGTGTGAAGGACTTGCCCGGCGTTCGCTACCATATCATCCGCGGAACCTTGGATGCTCTGGGGGTGTCCAACCGCAAGCAGGGCCGGTCCAAATACGGGGCCAAGCGGCCGAAATAGAGGGTGTGGGAATCCAAGACGGGCCATGGTCTTGGGAAGGGCCATGGCTTCTCTTTTGCCGTCAATGATCAAGAAGGTTGAGGTCGGGAATGCCTAGGAGAAGAGAAGTTCCAAAACGCGAGATTCTTCCAGATCCCAAGTACAACAGCCGGTTGGTGGCCAAGTTCATCAACAACATCATGCGGGATGGAAAGAAGAGTGTGGCCGAGCGGATCATGTACGGGGCCTTCGATCTGATCGAAAAGCGCGCCAAGCAGGATCCTCTCGAAGTTTTCCACAAGGCCATGGACAACGTGCGCCCCATCATCGAGGTCAAGTCCCGGCGGGTTGGCGGCGCCACCTATCAGGTGCCTGTGGAGGTGCGCCCCGAGCGGCGAGACGCGCTGGCCATGCGGTGGCTGATTGGCTACGCCAAGAATCGCTCGGAAAAGACCATGGTGGAAAAGCTGGCGGGTGAGCTCTTGGATGCCTCCCAGAACAGGGGCGGAGCCATCAAGAAGCGTGAAGACACGCACCGCATGGCGGAGGCGAACAAGGCCTTCGCTCACTATCGCTGGTAGTTTTCCCGGAATCCGGCAGCGGCGAAGGGCGCCTTGCCGGATCGGGCTGAGATTGTTGGGCCGGGGCATCCTCGCAGGTTAAGCGTATTGAGACGAACGGAAGCATTTGGGATCGAGTTTTTGTGAGGAGGAAGCGCGATGGCGAAGAAGAAGTTTGAGCGGACGAAGCCGCATGTGAACGTGGGGACCATTGGTCACATCGACCATGGGAAGACGA
>NZ_FQVB01000062.1 GCF_900129305.1 Desulfacinum infernum DSM 9756
AGATGGGGTTGTACGGCCAAATCATCGCCAATGCATCCTCAAGGTGGGTCATTTTTGATGGCCGTAGGTGGGTCATTTTAGTTGGCCATTAACAAGGGTGGTCAAAATTCGGTTATCACAGATGGTCAATTTTCGGTTGTCACTCCGACGCGGGATTCCGACGGCAGGGTGGTGCGCTATATCGAAGTGAAATCCATGTCCGGCCCATGGACGGACACCTACGCGGTCCTGTCGAGGCCGCAATTTGAAGCCGCGCGGAAGTTCGGCGAAGCGTTTTGGCTTTATGTGGTGGAAAGGGCGCAAACCGATGACTTTCGTATACACCGCATCCAAAACCCGATTGGGAGGGCCAATCACTTCATGTTCGATGACGGCTGGAGGGTCACGGCTGAATCCGATGAGCCGATGGTGGAGGAACCGGAAGAAGAAAACGGAAAGGGCGATTTCAAGCAACCCGGCTTGAGCGAAATGGACCGCGGCACGCCCGCGGCGGGGTGAATACCCCTTGGGTCCGGCAAGTATTCAAAATCTTTCGGCGCCCATTTTTCGAAAGTGCCGAAAACACCCGGCGCTGAGTCTTATTGCGTCGATTCAACCCCTTACCGCCTCTATGATCCTGGCTATACACCGATTGAAATCTTGTTCAAGGTCGTGTTGCCAAAGCCGAATAACAGTCCAGCCCATTTTTACCAGCTCTTCATGGTTTCTCCTGTCGCGCTCGATGTTGCTCTGTATCTTTTTCTTCCAGAAATCCGAAACCTTGTGCCGCCATTCCGAAAATCCATACCCATGCCAAAAATCGCCGTCTATAAATACAGCCACCTTCGCCTTGGTAAACACCACGTCCGGTTTGCCCGGCAGTTCCTTCACATGCTTGCGGAACCTGAATCCCCGTCTGTGGAGCTCGGAGCGGACACGCATTTCCAGCCCGGTATCCTTCCCTTTGATTCGGGACATACAGTAGCTTCTCTGCTCGGGCGTCAGGTTATCCGGCATGGTCCGACTCTTGGTACAGGCTGAATGTTCTGGCCATTTCTCGGCGTCCCTCGGGCAAATGCAGCTCAGGCGGAATCGTCGTTCCCACACGGAAATCCTGAGGCTCCTGCGGGCAGATCGTTCTGAAATCGCACTTTGCACATTTTTCAGGATGTGGGCGCATCGGGAAGTCGGAACTCAGAATCCCCGTTACCGCCCACTCGATGTTCTTCAAAGCTGCATCAACAGCGTCCTGCGTGATGGGCACTTCGACCCGTTGGTTGTCTTTCAGGAGGTGGACGCTGCCTGTTTTTGCATTTTGTCCGAGCACTTGATCGGCCGCGCGGGCATACAGTTGGACTTGCAGCGCCAACTCAGTCCAATCCAGCTTGTCGTTTTCGTGGATCTCCTCGCCGCCTTCCATGGTCTTGAAGTCGATGATCTCCGCTTGAAGAATGTTGCCTTCTTCGTCTTCGTGAAGCAGGAGATCTATGGATCCCGAGATGACGCAGTTAGAGGCAGGAATCTGGAAAACTGCCTCCACCTGACGCTCCCGCTCAAAATCCCGACCATAGGAAACCACGTAGTCCTTCGCGATTTCGACGGCCCGACTTCTCGAGTTCTCGTAAGCACCCGGCCGGTTCACAGGATCCCCGCTCTGGGGGACATGCTTCAGGTGGAATGTGTCCAAGACCACTTGTTCCACTTGATCCGGCGCTGGCGGCGCATCAGGATGGAGTTCGTGGAGCTTCTGGATGGAAGTGTGAACGGTACGTCCGTAACCGAACATCTCCGGAACGACCGGGCAGAACCCATATCGCTCACGGAACTGATAGCTTTTCGGGCACTGCAGGTAGTATCTAATCTCGGTGAAACTTGTCGGATAGTCGGTATCCTCTACCCGGCGCCTTGGTGTAGTCTTGGTGAGTCTTTGTGGCAGTGTTGATGGGTCGTCGAGCACCTGGGAATGCGACTTAAGTTGCAGAGCATAGGGCGACTGATTGGCATTTCTCCTGGCATTTGGAAGCTGCTTAGCCCCGCTAACGTACAGGTAACGCTCAGCCCTTGTAATGGCCGTGTAAAAGAGCCTGGCCTCCTCGTCCGGTGTGCTTTGGTATGCACCGCGGCTGATCGCGGACCCCATGACACCAGCCGGCAGCCACCCCGAATAGCGGCTTCTTCTTTTCGGAAACCTGTGCGCCTCGACATCAACCACGAACACACATGGGAATTCCAGCCCCTTCATCTTGTGCACCGTGGACACGGTGACGGCGTCGGGTCTTTGAACGATGTCATCCGTCGACACGTCGTATCCGGTCTCCGCGGCGTGCTGAAGAAAATTGAGAACCTCGGAGAACCGCTGGCGTGAATCGACGCTCATATAAACCGTCTCGACGTCCAAGATCATCCGGCTGAAGAGTCCTATGTCCCGCATAACGTCGTCGCTGAAGCCTGTACGGGCGATGTTGAACGCTTCCAGCAGATCGTAAACGAGCTGCTGAGGATAAAGGCGGATTCTCGGCGAACCCTGGGGCCGGTGAATCCGACGTCCCCATTCCGTCAGGACGCGGACCAGCCTGTCGAAGTCAGCATCCGGGTAAGCCGGCAAGACCGCGGTATTGAAATGCGTCTTCACCGTGTTCCGGTCGGGTGGGCTGCCGCGTAGAAGCTCGAAGGTGCTCCGAAGAACCGCCGTCTGCGGTCGATCAAAAGGGCCGCCGCCTGCTTCCAGACTGAATGGAATACCAAGACGTTCGAGCGCCGCTGTGAACGCCGCATGCCGCGGCGTCCCGTCTTGTTCATTCTGGCGGGTCGAACGCATGAGAATGGCGAAATCCGCCGGGGTCAGACCACGGATCGAACCGTTGTCGTCATAGGCGGTGCCCAAGAGATCCCGAATCCGTTCCGCCACCCATTCCGCTTCCGCCGCCCGATCAGGAAACCAGAGCACTCTGAAATCTTGTGGAATCCGGTCCACGGCGGCCTGCGGGTTCTTCGGAATGCGGCTCGGACCCAACTGAGAAGCCGCAAACTGATCCGCGGCTTCCACAATGGGCCTGGTGCTTCGGAAGTTGGTCGACAATGTGTGCGTCGAGGCCGATGGGTATCGCTGTTGGAATGTCAGGATGTTCTGGACGTCCGCTCCCCGCCAAGCGTAAATCGCCTGGTCATCATCGCCGACGACGAACAGTGTTTCCGACCGCTCATGAAGCAATCTGATCAACTCTTCCTGCGCCGGATTCACGTCCTGATATTCATCGACCATGAGATGTCGCAATCCCTCGACGGCTCGATCCGCCTCGGCGCGCCGCGAATGCAGAGCCTCAACGACGTCTCTGATCATCAAGGAAAAGTCGATGTATTGATCCGCACGCAAGCTGTCCCATATGCGGACCAGAAGACCACCGAGATCCGGGTCTTCCTGAGCGACTGCGGCGAAATCAAGCAATTCGTCGTTGGCGGTCTTCCATGCGTCGGAAGCCTGTTTGATCGTATCGAAATAACTGTTGCCCCGCGCTCGGTTCCGAAAGTGCTGAAGCCCCAACCGGCTGTATCGAGAGATCAGATAGAGTTTGAGCCGGTTCTCGTCGAGCACGTCATACTGGCGGTACGTCACATCCATTTCGCCGAGTACATGCTGACAGTAAGAATGGATGGTGCCGATATACATCGCCCCCAACACCGTGGGATCGAGTCCGGCGGCCGACAGGGCTTGGGAAACGCGGCGCTTGATGGATTCCGCCGCTTTCTCGGTGAAGGTGAATGCGACGACACCTTCGGGCGGTTCTCCTTCCGCCAGGAGTCTGGCGATGCGGTATGCGAGCGTCCGCGACTTTCCGGAGCCGGCGCACGCCAGACACAACACCTCTTGCGCCGGATCGGACGCGGCGGCGTACTGTTCCGGCGTCAACTCGTTCCTCAAGATCTGGTCGATGTTCATGCCTGATCAGTCCCTCTTGTCGGTGGTCACTCTCCGCTGTTGACACGGAGGACTCGCAGGATGCTTCCGGCGTGGGCCGCGATGAACGGCGGGGGGAGTGCGTTGCCGATCATCAGCGCCACAGCGGTCTTGTTGCCGACGGGCGTAAATTTGTAGTCGATCGGGAAGCCCTGCAGCAGAGCCGCCTCCCTCATGGTGATCGCACGATCTTCTTCCGGATGAAGAAAACGCCCCTTGGAGGGATTGAAACACCCGCTTGTGATCGTGGGGGCCGGCCGGTCCCATGCCATCCGACCGTAAACGTCCTTGAATCCGTTGCACCGCTTGTGGCATTCGAGCCGATATTCTTCGGGAAGGTCGTTTCGGCTGCCCCCGTCTTTGGGAATCAGCCGGATAAGCTCCATAACCCTGGGGCTTCTGCGCTCAGGGCTGTCGTGCAATGGATCGCCGCTTGCACCCGCTTTCGGCAGTTCCCCGATGACGTCCCGCACCGTTCGCAATCGACGGGATTTTCGCCCGAAGGGAATCTTGAAACCCAATCCGGCGAGGTAGATGAGCCTGCGGCGGCGCTGGGCGACCCCGTATTCCGCCGCATTCAAGACCTGATGGTCCCCGAGGTAGCCCAGTTCCCCCATCTTTGTCCTGAAAAAAGTAAAGCGCTCATCGGCCGCCAAACCCGGCACGTTTTCCACCATGACGGCCCGGGGGCGCAACATTTCCACAAATTTCAAGAAATCCAACAACAAATCGTTCCGGGGATCCTTGACGCGAATCCGCCCGTTCTTGGTTCTCAGCGTGGAAAAACCCTGGCACGGCGGACATCCCGCAAGCAACTCCACCCCCCCCGGGCGGGATCCGGTTGCTTCAAGCAACTCCGCGGGATCCAAATCCCTTATATCCCGACACAGCACCTTCACCTCGGGGTGGTTGGCCGTGTATGTCTCCACGGCTGTGGGATCTATGTCCACCGCTCCCACGACCCTGAATCCCGCCATTTTCAACCCCAGCGTCATGCCGCCGCACCCGCAAAAGAGATCGATCGCCTTCGGCTTGAAGTCGGCGTTTCGCGGTCTATTCAACCGGTCGGGCGAAATACTCCTCATCGACTGTCTCTCCCCGGCCGGTCGGGCGGTTCGACCGGCACGCAATCATCCCCGACGTCCGGCGGGACCGGCGCGCGGCCCCACGGACGACCCTTTGTTTCATCCTCCCTTGGGCGCTTCTTCCCGTTCCCGCGCTCAACCGTCACGATTCCAATGTTTTCAGAACGGCCCGTTCCACATCACCGTAAAAGACCACGTCGAGCCTTTCAATGACATCTTCAGGCAGCGCGGCGAACTGGGCCTTGTTGGAAACGGGAACGAGAACACGGGCGGCTCCGCTTTCCAACGCCAGCTGCAAAGGTTCGGTGATCGATGGGGGCCCCTTGATGTTCCCTTGAATGGTCAAGTCGCCGAGAACGACCGTCCCGGCTTGCACCCTTCGGTTGCGGACCGCCGAAATCATGGCGGCGAAAAAGGCGACGCCGCAGGGGCACTCCACGCGTCCTCCCGAGAGGTCCACGGCCTCGGCGTAGATGTCCTTCTGAGCCAAAAGCTGACCGAGGCCGAGTTTGTCCTTGACGTTTTGAAGGTAGCTGAAGGCCCTGTTGAGCGACTCCTTCAGTGACTTTTCGAGTCCCGTCGGAGTCCTCAGCTTTCCCGTTCCCGCCGTCATCGCCACTTCCAACCGGAAAAGGGCGACCCTGGCCTCCGCGTCCACAGCGGCGGTGAAAACCGTGCCGGGAGGCAGGGGGTCGGGCGGGATCACCCCGGCCCCGCCCTGTTCCGGCACTCCCACGGACCGCTCCGTATCCGTTTCCAAATCGATGTAGGAAAAGCTCGTCTTATAAAACTCGAAAGATCCTCTCTTTTTTAGCTGTTCTTTGACCCGGCGGCGCCCCTCCATGGCCAGTTCCACATATTCCGCAAGCTCTTCCTTGGTGCACGCCCCATCGGGGTGGAGGATCTTGAGCAGGCCGCTCACCGTCTTCTTGATCGCCGTGGCGTCGCGCCCTTCCACGTGGGAACCGAAGCGGAAGTGTCTTTCCGCCTCATCGAACCGGTTTTGCTTGCGCAGGGCCCGGAAGGCTTCCGCCAGGTAGTCGGTCACGAAGCCGTAGCGGTCGGTCAGGATGTCCTTGGAGCTCTTGGGGACTTCCCACCCAGGTAGATAGAAGTGCATTCGATCCAGAAGGGCCAGATCGAACTCCTTGGGCAAAGGCTGAAACAGATCGGTGGCCGAATTTTGTACCAGGCTTTCCACCGGGTGGTTCAAATTCCCGATGAACACCAGGGACGCTTCCGCCAGCACCTGCGTGATTCCACGGCTGAAGCGGCCGTTGGCCATATAGTCTTTCATGATCTGGACCACGTCGGGGTCGGTGATCCGCATGCCCCCCACTTCATCGAAAGCGACCACGTCCCAGTGGCCGACCAACCCCACCTGGCGTCGGGCGTTGTTGTAGAACAGGTTCGCCGTGCTCGCCTTTCCGCCGGACACCAACATGCAGTAGGGGGACATTTCGCTGAACGCGTACGATTTTCCGGTCCCCCGCGGTCCGAGTTCGATGAAATTGTAATTCTTTTCCACGAAAGGAATGAACCTTGTCAGCAAGAGCATCTTGAGCCGCGGCGTCATGCGCACGGGCTCCAACCCGACGCTTCGCAGCAGGAGGTCGATCCATTCGTCCCGACTCAAGGAACGGCGGCCCTCCAGGTAGTCATCCAGGTCGAAGCGGGCGAGTTGGATCGGTTTGAGATCGACGATATGGAACGGGCCGTCCTTCCCGCCTTGATCGCCCGTCCTGAACTCGACGTCGACGACGGCCCAAATCCCCCCCTCCAACAACCTTTCAAACCGCCGGTGGAACTCTTCCGGAATATGGATCCGCGTATAGCCGAAATGGTCCATGGAAGCCCAGTACTTGCGCTCGCCAGCCAAGAACCGCACCTCCACCCGGTCGATGAATCGATGCCTCCCTTTCCGCTCCACCAACGACTGGGCTTTGTTCGCCTCATCGTGCCTGAAGTAGTTGGAAGCCAACGTTTCTTTGACGGCCTCGATACCGATACGGATTTCCTCTTCGTTGTCGGAAGCGCAATACTTGCCGAGCAGGTATTCCAGCACGTAGGAGGGAACGTTCTCCCCTCCCTTTATCTGGTGCAGCAGGTCTTTTCTCACGACCTTTCCGGCGAACACCTTCGTCACTTTCCGGTCCAGCGCGTCCTGACTCATGGCGGCGACCTCAATCCAACATGGCGTTTTTCAGTTTCATCGCGGCCCAAACGACCTTCGATCCCGGATCGCTCACCCGGATCTCCACCTCCGGGCCGTCGAAATCGGGGGAGATGAGCACGGGGACGGGCGTTTCCACATTCGCATGCAGGGTCACCTCCCGCGTCCTCTCATCGCGGGCTTCACAGTCCGCCGCCTCACCGACGGGATGAGCTCCCGCACCGCTCCCGTCGTAGGCTTCCACCTTGACGACGGCGGGCGGATTCCCGAAAGCGTTCAACTGTCGGACACGGTAGGTGATCTTCAGGCCGATGACCCGGCTGGTGAATTTGTCCCAACGGTAGCTGATGTCGATCTCGGGCTTCCCCGCAGCCGTCTTCGTGTCCCGTCCCGCCCGGAACACGACCACCGGCACGACCGCCTCCTGAAGACTCAGCCCGCCGTGGAAATAACCATTGCCGTCCGAAAACACCCGGAACCCCACGGGCAGGCAGGCATCCTGGACATCGCCCTGAATCCCCACATTTACGGCCTTCAGGGTGATCGTCCCGGCCGAGTGCAAAAGCCCGGACCCCAGAAGACAGCGCCGCTTCTTCTCCACCCAATCGCCGGGCGGTTCTTCAACCACGTCACCCGCCGGGATTTCAGGCAGCATCATGTGACCGTGGTCGGAGGTGATCACCACGCGGTCGAACCCCCAATCCGTCACCCGGCGGACCGCACCCGCGAGGTCGCCGATGATGTCCGACAGATATTTCCGGGCGCGCCAGGACCCCAGGTTCTCCCCGATGGCGTCGGGGTCCTGCGTGCGCACCACGAGGAGGTCGATGTTTTTCAGCTTGGGCGCCATCTTCTTGGGAGCGCCGAGCAGATCATCCAGCGTGGTTTCGAAAAAGCGGTCCCCGTAAGTCTCGGATAAAAGCTTCATCCGGTCCGAAGACGTCTTGAGCGGTCGTTCTCCGAGGGCCGGGACCAAGCCGCCGTTCTTCTCCACCAGGCGGAGCATGCCGTCGGCGCCGGGCATGAGGGCCGCCATCCCGACGATGGTAATCGTGGGGAAAACGCCCGCGGCGTAACGGACCTCGACCTCCCCCGCCCGGGCCAGGGCCTCACCGAGGTCGCGGCCCATCTCGAAACGGAGGGAATCCACCATGAAATACGCGGTTCTCCCCCGCCTCTCCAGCACGGGGCCGACGTAGTCGTCGAAAACGCGGGTCTGTTTCGGGGCGCCCTCCGGCGGCCACCCTTCCGCCTGGACGGCCGCGAGAAACACTTCTTGAAGCTTCAGGACGGCTTCCCGGTACCGCCGGCGGCAGAGATCCACCACCGCCGTGAGCGCCGCCTCGTCGGCGCCGGCGGTCAGAGCGGATTCGAAAAGGCGGTACGCGCGGTCCAGATCGGACCACCCGCCTTCGGTGTATGCTTTCAGAAGATCGGAAAGAGGCATCGACGGACGAACCCCGTCGGCGATCCGTGCCGCGGTGTCCAAGCACTCCATGGCCCGTTCCAAGGTCGTCCAAGCCGTCGACCGCTCGGGTTGGCGCCGCCAAATCGATCCTCTCCGGACCTCGGCGATTCCCTTTGCCGCATCCATATCACCGGCGATGACCAGGTCGGCGGCGCGCTTCAGCAGACACCGTTCCTCGAACGGGAAAGTGTCGCGTTCACCGGGATCGAAGTCCGCGGGCATGACGTGGGGAAGACCCAGGTCGTTCTCGATCCGGCATGCGAGTTCGACATAGGTGTCGCGCAGGTTCGAGTCCGCCCGCATCCGTTCGCAGGCCGCGAAGACGACGCTTTCAGCCCCGCCGCCGGCGCGCGAAACGGCGCTCAGAGCATCCGGCGGGCCGTCCGGCAGATCGAAGGCGAACTCGCTGAAGAGCACATGCTGGGCGGCCTTCGGTCGCAGCGTCTCCCAATTGCGGGGGCTGGACCCGGGCTTGAAGCCGACCGCGCCCTCCAAGAGCCGCAGAAGCTCCTCGATGCAGCCCGGTTTTTCGTCCACCTTCCCGGCCTTGGTTTTGTCAGAGAGGGCGAGGGCGACGACGTCCGCCGGGGTCTCGGTGCCGAAGACCTCGTTCAGCAGAGGCCACCGCTGCGACTTCTCGAGTCCGTCCAGCAGGTCGATGGTCGGCTTCCCTTCGCGGAAAAGCCGGGTGATTTCCTCCGCCCGGTCGGGCATGGCCTGGCGGGCGAGCGACTCCGCTTTCTGATCCTCTGTGTCGCCGAACGCGGTCCCCGCCATCGCATAGACCTCGAAGGGGTCCCGCATGCGTTCGTCTTCGGTCACACCCCGGCGGCCGGGGATGTAGATCAGCAGACACCGATCCCTCTCGCCGGGGTCTTCCGACTCGTTCATGAGCCGGTATATTTCATCCGCCCTGCGGCGCGTCTTGAGGACCGACTCCTCGGCCGACAAGACCACGCAGTTCGGCGCGTTGAACGCCCTGACGAAGCCCTTGAAAGCCCCGTCGGCGTCGTACCAGACGACGATACGGCGGTCGTTCAGGAGATCGACCAGCTTCTTGTGGAGAAACGACGTGAATTTCATCGGGCGGCCTCGGCGTCGGAATGGATGGATACGACTTCAACCTCGGAGACCCTGCACATGGGTTTGGTGGGTTTTTCCATCGTCACCAACTCGTCGACGCCGGCGACGACCGCCGCTCCGACGTGAAGTGCATCAATCGGCGTCATGTCATACCGTGAGGCCAGCTCAACGGCCTTTTCGGTCAGCTCGTCAGACGTCGACACCTGCTCGGCGGCATTTTCGATTACCGCCTGCATGAACTCGACCTCCTCCTGCTTCCCGTGGAAGGTAGGCTTAGGCAACACTTCGAGTCGAAGGTAGTCGCTCACCACCAGCGCCCGCTCCGGATCGTCCAGGACCTTAAGCGCACGCTCCGAGACCTTCTCTTCGCCTCGAAAAGCGGCGATCAAAACGTTGGCGTCAATATACGTCCGCTTCATCGTCTTCAAGCTCCCCCCTCCGGCGCCTCACTTCTTCGAGAACTTCGTCTTCGGTCAGCAGTTTCATGCCCGCCTGAATCGCCTTTCTGCGAAGATCGACAAGTCTTTTCCCCAACGGTGTACGAGGTACGAATGCTTCGGCTGTTCCCGGAAATATGATTTCCGTGATTCGGCAACTCATGTCCCTTTCACGGAGCGGCAGCACGAAGTCGACCCACGGAGCGGCCCTGCGCCGGCTTTCCGCGAGAACACGCTCATTGCAGCCGGTCCATTCCTCGAAGTATGTCGGGAAAAGAACTCCGGAGGCTTTCCTGGCAGCCCAGTCGCCGGTCAGTCGTTCCGTAACGGTCATGGCCGCGGCTCCCAATACTCCGGCTCAAGCCGTTCTATGGTTTCCGCCGTCAGCAGTCCGAAGAACATCTTCTTCGACGCCGAATGAACCACGTCGAGGTCGCATTCCACCTCCGACCAGGATTCACCTTGTTGAATGGGGCGGATGGAGTCTATATCCAGCAGAACTCCGCGGAACTTGTCAGGCTCTCCCGGGATCGACGCCTCCGCCGGCGATACGATTTGGATGATATGAAGCAAGCCCTCTTCTTTTATCTCCGTCCGAAGTTGCACCGGCCTCGCGTCTATCTCATATTCACCTATTCTCAAATTCAGGTTCAGACAACCAAGACTCGGCGGTTCTTCCAACTGGATCAGGTCAATGTACTTCAACGAAAAGCGTTCCGGTCGCTCGATCAGTCCGGTGTCACGGACGATCCCAATGAGGGTCCGGATATCTGTCGAGAATGCCTCCCATCCGGAATAGGGACGACGACAGCTCAAAGAGATCACGTGTTCTCCGATTTGAATCGCCTGGTTTCCGCCTTCAAGGCGGACCTTGGGGACATATCGGAGATTGGGATCCTGTTCCGCAATGGGAGCCGGTATATCCGCGGCAGGCAGGCGGACGATATTGGGATATTTATTCGGCAAAGCCTTGAACAAAATGCCGGGCAGTAAGTCGGCCACGGACGACTGCGCACTTGTGAAGCGGATCTCGCAGAGAGCCTCGATCAGGGGCTCTTTTTTTAACCTGACAGGTATATCGGGTTTCATGGTTCTCTCCTTTTCATCCCGCGGTCCCCCGCTTCCGGCGGCCGCGGCCGCCTTTCTTCTTGGGGGCGGGCGCCTCGACTTCGCAGATGGCCTCCAGACCGTGTGCTATGGCGATGGAACGGTCGCGTCTGCACACCTCCCGCACCCGGTCGGGCCAAATCGTGTACGCCATGTGCGCCCAGTCGTAATCGCCTTTCTCGAGTTTCCTCCAGACCTCCTCGGTCTCTTTCGCCCAGGAGCGGAGGCGGAAGAGTCTGTGCAGCGGCGCGGCGTTGATGATCACACCGTCGTTGAGATCCGGCTTGTAGGGCAGCCCCGCGACCCGCAGCAGTTCCTCCCGAAGATCCTGGAGTTCCCCGAGGAACGCCCGGCCCTCGTTCAACCGGTCGCGCAACCGGGTCGCCTCCCGACCGGATGCGCCGGCGAGTTCCACCTCCAGGCGGTCAAGCGCCCGCTCCGTATCGGCGATCTTCGGTTCCAGGTACTTGTTGACCGCGGCGTAAAGAGTCTGGTCGGTCAAACGGTGGTAATAGAGCCAAATCGTGTAGGAGCCGGAGGCCGTGGAAAGGGGCCAGTAGATCGGGGCCTTGCGCCGGCTCTTGGAATAGCGCTTCAGGTGGTCCTGGAAGAAGCCGGAAGGCTTGCGGAAGTAGTCGCGCAGATCCCGCACGCCGAGAATCCCGCAGGCCTCCTGTTCGATCTCGTAGGCCTTGTCCTTCCAGAGCAGGTCGAACACCTCCCGGACGCGCCGCACGATGTCGTCGCGGTGCGGCTGGCCGCCGTTGAAGCCGGGGTCGTCCACCAGGATGCCGTCCCAATTGATGCGGAGCGGGTACTCGGAATCCGGGATGGTCGGCTTCGAAACGGAACCGTCCAGCGGCAGGGTGTTCGCATCCGGCCGGGCCCGGAGCCACTCCTCGCTCACGACGCCGCCGGGCTTCGCCGGGAGGCCGTCGGGTCCGACCAGCATCCCGGGGGGACAGACCGGAAGAGGGTCGAAGGGATCGGGCAGCTTCGGCGCCAGCGACGGATCAAGCGTGATGCGGACATCCCAGCGGCCCATTGCGGCGCCCACACACCAAGACAGGACATTGACTGCGACTGTTCTGTGGTTGACTCCTAATTCGTTCTTGCCATTCTTTTCTGCAATACTCTCCTCTCTCCCCTCCTTGACATCGATTCCAACATCGTCAGATTTTCCCTGGATGATTTCACGATCTTTCTCGTCTATACTGTAAAGGTGAGCCACATGTTCATCTACAGATTTCTGAATCTCTTCATATTCCCTTCTTGTTTCATAGATAAGATGCTCCCAATTCCTAATGGCATCCCTGAGGTCGCTTTCACCTTTAATCACCGCCGGAGCTACAAGGAAGGCAAGGGATTGCTCACAGTAAGTGGATAAGATATACCTCTGACTCCATGCTTTCATTGCCATATCCGAGAGAATGTTTCGCCGTGAGGAGTCGATTCTTGGGATAGGCACTGCAGTGATGTACCCTTTCTCGTACTTTAGGGTCTGGCCGCCGCTGCTGCCACGCGCCATTAATAGCGACAGGAGTCCGATGTACGTTGAGGAATTTAGTAACGATGCAAGCGCAAGGAGATTTTCGTGTTTATCGAATACGCACATGCCTGATACCGAGAAGGCACATCCCCTTGGTAATACTGCAAAACTTCCTTTTCTATGCGGTCGCGATGGAAATGTCAGTCCAGGGCTGAAGAAATATATCGAGATGGTTTCATTTAACATCCAGATGTTAGATCGAATCGTTCCTTTGTCCGTTAAGTTGAACCACATTTCCTTTGCATTGTCTTTCCACCGTACAACGAGGTTAACATCAGAATAAAAAGGCGCCCAACCTCCCCCCTTGGCATAATTTACCCAAAGCGGGTTTTTGTCCTGTTTGCAGGGTACAATCTCCCACCAGCACCGTACAAATCGAAAGTCATCAGCTGTTCCGAGCCCTTGTCTTACCGTCCTTACTCCATCTTCAAAAGGTGGCAAAGTAGAAAACAGCTTGCGGGTTCTATCGCTGACCCAATAGACAAATGGCGTCCCTGGTACCTGCCGGAAGGAACCGGGATCGACCCAATACACATGTTTCGGTCTCTGTCCGGTGTTGGCGGCTTCGACTGCATCGGCCAGTGTCTGTTCTTTGTCATCCTCGGCAAGCAGTCTGAAGAATGCGGTTGTCACCGGGTTTCCTCCATTGATACGGTATGAAGAACAATATCTAATTGATGCGCAACCATGCGCAGGTTGGAAGGACATCTGCCAGCCATATCTCTTTGAAGCAGTTCTTCAAACAACCTTTGTGACCTTCCCATATCCATAACTACTTTGCTAAAAGAGTATCTTTGTTGACCGAATGTGAAGGTATCTGCGCGGAACCTCGCATTATGTAAAAACTCATCCCTTTCAGACATATCCATGATACGTCTCGCAATGTTTCTTGATTGCCCACTGAAGCTCGCAAGCTGGCTTCTTATCATCTCCTCGCGTTCATCCCAGAAGAACGCCCCTATCACATACGGCAAGATGTCCCTCATAGGATATTTCGCTAGCCCAATTTCCTCTTCGATACGCGTCTTCAGGCGTTCTAGGCTTATCCGTGACGCCCAGAACATCACGTAGCCGTGACAATATCCGGCGGAGACAAAACAGAATTCGGCTTCGTCCTCAGAAAGGGAGAAGGATTCCCGATTCAGATACCATCGAATAAGAGTCGCCTTTTGAACCCGGTGGTGCGTATCCCCTTGCCTCCATTGGCGTGTTTGGGCGGCAACCTCGGCCTTATACGAAGAAAACGGAACAGAGGGATCAAGAATATCCCGAAGCGGCATCGCATCCCGCGTTTCCGGTCCTGTCACCGTAACAGGTATCCCCTTGCCGGAATCGACTAAGACATAGCCACGGCTAGGGGCAGCAGGATCACGGGCAATCAACTCGGCGTTGACTGGCAGGTGCGCCACCTTTTCTATTTTCGCCACAAATGAATGAATCCGCTCTTGGACGATTTTGTCGATCATCTCATCCAAATCGCTCTGGCGCGCTTCGGTGTTCCCACCTGGTGTTCTCGTATATATCACACCCCTGAAAAAGGCCTTCTTTTGCCTGCCGTTGTCGTCCTGATATCCTCCGTCAGATTCGAAAACGATTATTTTCGGTGCTGCGTGTATCAGGAGAAAGCCGAACCGCTTTCTATAGAAGTTCAACTCCACGTAAGCGATTGTTATTCTGGCTTGAGATGCATATCGGTTCAGCTTATTTGTGATGTTGGCCGGATCGAAAGAATCCGCAAGCGTGCCGTCTATTCCGGTCCGCCCACCGTTTTTGTCGACACCGAAAATGATCAACCCGCCGCCGGAATTTGCCATAGCAACTATATCCTGAATCCGTGAATAGAAAGGCGGCAAACTGACGGTGGGGCATTCGAAATCCATTTCACGGCTGGGTGATGGCCGTTTTCGACTCCCCCGGCGGCCTCCGGGCCGTCAGAAGCCGGAGAAACCGCTTTCGATGGTGATATTTTACGCCTTTCGAAACACAGGTGTCCCTTCAAAACCTTGCGGTCAGTCCGCTTGCATGCTCTTGAGGAGGCCCGGACTATGCCGGGCAGAACCTGAGATACACACTGCGAAAAGCACGAAAGGCTGGACAGTGTCTTCCGAACTGCAACTTCAACCGGCGCCCTGTTCGGATCACTCGGGC
>NZ_FQVB01000069.1 GCF_900129305.1 Desulfacinum infernum DSM 9756
AAATCACTTTTGCCCAGGCACAGGAGACCGAGATAGGTCTTCACCACATCCCCGTGCGAAACCCTCGGCTGCCCGGGAACTTCCTTTTCCAACCGTTCGCACAGGCTTGTATAGCCGTTGATCAGGTTCCCTACCAGAGCCAAACCCGAGTGGCTGCTGTAGAAGGCTTTCGAAGACTGTTCGATCACAATTTTCTTCATGCGAGCACCTGCCAGGTGAAAGGTTGACAGGAGACCCTATAGCACAAAACACGTGTAAATTCAAAATCCTAGATAAGATCTGATATTTGTTTGGTTAAAAACATACTCACGGATTAAGGAGCTTGTAATAAGCGAATCACATTTATTTGATATTTCGTTATAAGCTTTAGTTATCTTGTAAGATTCTGGTACATTCGTGTCAGCCCCAATGAAATCAATTACCCCGATGGATACAGGATAAGAGATATTATCCGTTTCAACATCATAACAGTTGTTTTCTTTGTTATAAGTCAATTTTTTATGTGTGTTAGGACATCTCAGAATAGGCTCTAACTTTTCAAGCATAATAATCACCTATATCCAATCCGAAGTGTCTCTTCATTTACTTACAGATGATGACTGTTTTACGTGTTCGTCAATCAACTCAACGAGTTTTGGCCATATAGGCTTTAAGATTCCATGCCCCATGCCTTCAATGACGCAATATCTGGAACCAGGAACAGTCTCAGCTACTTCCTTACTAGCTTCTGGGTGAATTAAGGGGTCATCTGCACCATGAATTACAAGTGTCGGTGCCGTGATCTTTGCAAGTGCTGGTCGCCGATCAGAAGCAGCATAAACGGCGCAAACTTGACGCCGCATACCATCGCTATTTATGCCTCGATCGTACATTCTGCCAGCTATCTCACGGAGATACTCGTCTGGTCCCTCGGCAGCTGAACCGCCTACGGCTCTGACAAGATTGATGTTCCAATCAATGTAACCTTGTCGTCCGGGTCTTGGGGCTTTCATAATCTCAAGGACGGTCTTTATCTTCGGCATAGTGTGGCGACTATTTCGTGCAGGTGCAGCAATACATGTAAGGCTTGCAACTCGGTTACTGTAGGAAAAAGCTGCGATTTGTGCAATCATGCCGCCTAAAGAAATTCCAACTAAATGCGCTTTTTGGACACATAGATTGTCGAGCAAGTGAACAAGATCTTCTGCCATATCTTCAAGGAAATAAGGTGGTCTAATCCTGAGACCAAGCTTGTGCATCAAAGCAAATCGCAAGAGCGAAGGTGATGGCAGATGTTCTAGATTTGTCGACTCTCCCGTGTCACGGTTGTCGAAACGGATTATCCAATGTCCACGTTTAACAAGCATTTCACAAAATCCGTCCGGCCATGCCAGCATTTGAAGGCCAGCACCAGAAATAAGCACGATTGGGGATGAATCGTTTTTCTCACCAATGATCTCGTAACATATTTCAATATTGTTTGGAGTTGTAATCTTTGCAACAGTCAAGATCACGACCTCGCAAGAACGGTAGCAATTGAATAAATATCACCACATAACGGGCGCCGCGGATCAGCGGCGGACGCGGAGGCGAGTTTTTTCGCCGCAGCGTCCGTCCGCTGCAGCCGCGTGTTCGAGGGCGCGCATAGCGCGTCCCCGAACACGTGGATGCCAATCCGCGGCGCCCGTTCGTGGGACGCGCAGCGTCCCACGAACTCTTTATTCTACACAATCTCCCTTAGGTCGCGATCCTTGCTAACAGAAGTCCAGCAAGACCGAGCGCCGCCGGGCTGTTCACGCTTGCAGGTATTGGAACCAAGGGTACTCAGGACATCAGAACTCAGAATCTTCCAATTACCCTTGGCTACCTATTCTCCCTGTTATGGAGATTGGAGATAATCAGCGAATTCAATAGCCAGGATGTCCCAGCTCACCTTCTTCCAAAAGCCAATGGAGACGATGCCGTTCCTTTTTGCCAATTTATGCCCAATTTCACACTGCATTGCAAGCGTGTTGAAATTTTCCCCAGGAACAACCCGGGAACCTGCAACATGCCATTCAACGTAAGGACGCACCGGGCTGCTGCGGGGCCGAGGCGATATTGCGGAAGAATCGACGGCACTCTTCGGGCAGGGCGTCGGGGGGCGGTGCCTCGCTCCGGGCATCCCGGTCCATCACGTCTTCGGGACCCCAATGGTCCCGGAGGATCTGGACGTGCGGGCCTTGAGGGGCCCACACCCGGGGATCGGTGGGGCCGAAGATGACCAGGGACGGCGTTCCCACGGCCGCGGTCAGATGGCTCACCCCGGAATCGCATCCCGCATAGAAGCGCGCCCAAGCCAGCAGGGCGGCGAGCCTTCCCAGATCGAAATCCGATACGCGCCGGCCATTGAACTTTGAGGCCATCCGATCCACGAAGGGTTCATAGGGCTCGTCGGCAGGCCCGGTGGTGAAGACCAGGGGCGTTCCCGCCGCCTCGTGCAGCCGGGAAAGCAGCCGCTCCCAGCGGGGAAAAGGCCACACCTTGGCCCGCCCCCCGCTTCCCACGTGAACGACGCCGTATCCCTTCGGCTCCAGCCCCTGGAACTCCAGCCATGTGCGCACGGCTTCCCGGGCCTCCCGGGACGGCGTCACTTCAGGCAGGCCCGGATCCACCGGCCGGCCCAGGGCGGCGGAAAGTTGTTTGGCGATGAAGGCCGCTACAGGCAGGGCGCCGTCGTCTTCGGCGGGAAAAGACCGGATCCAATGGACGGGAACGGAAAGCCGTTCCCTCAGTCGGGCCACCAGGTCGCGAGCCCCCGACTGCCCCATCCAGAAGAAGGCCTCCACGCCCTTCAGTTCCTCCGGGACCGGAACCGTCTTCCAGGCCTCCTCATGATAGAGGGCGTCCCAAAAGGGACCGGACAGGGCATGAACGTGGACCTCGTAGGGCTTTTCCTCCAGAAGGCTCCCATAGATCGGCCGGGTCCAAAGATGGAAGGCCGGCACGCCCTCCCTCCGGTAAAGGGCGTCCAGAACCGGCAAAAAAAGAACGAAATCTCCCAGCGCCCCCTGGTGCAAAAAGCCCAGGCGGCGCCCGCCATCCCGGCCGAAGGCGCTCCTAAAACCCGCCTGTTCCACCAACGCTTTCTCCCCATGCCTCCCGGTTTTCTCTTCCACCGGCGATGCCGACGGGGCTCGCCGGCGCCATCCCGTCATCTCCCCACATCAGAGGCCGTCCGCGGGTGCGGGGTCCCCTTCACGCTGCGTCCCCGGCGAACACAACGGCGATGGCGTTGATAACCGACACCCATTTACCACGCATGGACATCAACCTGAAGTTTTTGGGTTGTTGGAAGATTGCTGCGGAGCGCAGAGGATTAGCGGTCAAGAGGAGCGATTTTTTAGGCAGGTCGTACTTGGCGCCCTGATATCCGCGGTAGGACGCTCACATTGCCACCTCGACAATTTCCTCTTCTATGGATGGTGGAATCGGTTCATTGTGAGCCTTCAGGTTTTCAATATAAACTTCAATGGCTTCTTGAATATTTCTTAAAGCCTCCGCACGTGTCTCACCTTGAGAAATACAGCCGGGTAGGGCAGGAACCTCTGCTACAAACATTCCCTCTTCATCTCGTTCAATAATAACTCGATATTTCATAACTGTCTCCCCAATATTAGTGTTGCCTGATCGCCATTCCGGAAAATCTCCCTTCGACTGCCATCCTTGTACGACAAGAACCCACAAGGACCTGTACCGCCGGGCTGTCCATGCTTGCAGGTATAGAGAGCATAGGAACCCCCGCCGATGGGGTACTATCCATTTCACGATGGACCGGATGCTTTCGGCTTTTCTTGACTTATGACAAATCGGACGCTGCATTGCAAGTGAGCTGACGTCACTTGCCGGGCGTGGGGATGCCCCCTGCGACCCCGGTGCCCCGAGGCTCTCCCCTGGGCGGAGGCCACAACGACGCGTTCGCCGCCAGGATCCCCTGCTTGACACCCCTGAAGATCCCTCGCCGGCGCACCTGCACAAAAAGGTGCCCCGGTCCGGAAAAAGGAACAATTTTGTTTCGTATTTTGTTGATCTATAGAGATCCAAATCGGACTCCTGGAATTTTTGTTCTGTAAAGACGCTAGCTTATGGCAGGTGCGGCGATCCTGGCAAGGGTTTTGCCCTTCCGGTGGGCAACATTCATCCATGCGAAGGAGGTTGCCGCCATGATCAAGATCGAAGCCATCATCAAGCCGTTCAAGCTGGGCGACGTGCAGGAGGCCCTGGTGGGCCTGGGCGTCCAGGGCATGACCCTCGTGGAAGTCAAGGGATTCGGGCGCCAGAAGGGCCACGTGGAGCTCTACCGGGGCGCCGAATACCACGTGGACTTCGTCCCCAAGCTGCTCCTCACCGTGGTGGTCGCCGACGACCTGGCCCCGTCCGTGGTGGAGGCCATCCGAGAAGCGGGTTACACGGGAAAGATCGGAGACGGCAAGATCTTCGTCAGCACCATCCAGGATGCCATCCGCATCCGCACGGGGGAAAACGGAATCCAGGCCCTTTGATCCCCCGGGTCCCCAGCGTCCTTTTACATTTTTGAACCTTTCCCATCGTCATCGAAGGAGAACGCCATGTTTGTCAAAGCCTTGTTCCTCGCCCTCTGGATCGGGATCCTCTTTTCGGCCGGACCGGCCGTGGCCGACGATCCCACGGCCGCGGACGTCCAGACCCACCTGGACTACGTGTGGACCCTCATCGCCGCGGCCCTGGTCTTCTTCATGCAGGCGGGCTTCGCCCTGGTGGAAGCGGGCTTTACGCGGGCCAAGAACGCCGTGAACATCATGATGAAGAACCTCATGGACTTTTCCATCGGCACCCTGGGCTTCTGGGCCATCGGCTTCGGCCTCATGTTCGGAGCGAGCCTGGGAGGCTGGATCGGCACGAGCGGCTTCTTCCTTTCCGACTACTCGCCGGGCGGAGATCCCTGGGTGCTGGCCTTCTGGATGTTCCAGGTGGTCTTTTGCGCCACGGCGGCCACCATCGTTTCCGGGGCCATGGCGGAACGGACCAAGTTCGTGGCCTATCTCTGCTATTCCTTCGTCATCAGCGCCTTCATCTACCCCATCTTCGGAAGCTGGGCGTGGGGGAGCCTCTTCAACGGTAGTGGCTGGCTGGAAAAGCTGGGGTTCATCGACTTTGCCGGCTCCACCGTGGTCCATTCCGTGGGCGGGTGGGCGGCCCTGGCCGGCACCCTGGTCCTGGGACCCCGCATCGGGAAGTACGACGCCCAGGGACGCCCCCGGGCCATCCCCGGCCACAACCTTCCCCTGGCCGCCCTGGGGGTCTTCATCCTATGGATCGGCTGGTTCGGCTTCAACCCCGGCTCCACCACCGCGGGGATCAAGGACATCGCCTGGATCTTCGTCAACACTAACCTGGCCGCCGCCGCCGGCGTGGTGGGCGCCCTCGTCACCATTTGGTCCATCGCCAAGAAGCCCGATCTCACCATGACCCTGAACGGGGCCCTGGCGGGCCTGGTGGGGATCACGGCCCCGTGCAACAACGTGAGTCCCGCCAGCGCCGTCATGATCGGCCTCGTGGCGGGCGTCCTGGTGGTGCTGTCCGTCCTCTTCTTCGATCGGATCCGGGTGGACGACCCGGTGGGCGCCATCTCGGTCCACGGCGTGTGCGGCGTGTGGGGCACCCTGGCCGCCGCCATCTTCAACATCGAAGGCTTCACCCTCGGGCAGCTGGGCGTGCAGGCCCTGGGAGCGGCGGCCGCCTTCCTGTGGACCTTCCCCACGGCCTACCTCACCTTCCGCATCATCCACGCCACGGTGGGCCTCCGGGTGAGCCCCGAAGAGGAGATGGACGGGCTGGATCTGGGAGAACACGGCGAAAGCGCCTACCCCGATTTCGCCCTGGTGGCCGGCATGCCGGCGGGTGCGGTGCCCAAGGGTCCCGCGGGCGGCAAGGCCTATGCCCCGGCGTCCAAGCCCGCCCACGCCAAGGGCTGACCAAGGTGGTTCCGGGGACGGCCCGGCGGGGCCGCCCCCACAGACCCGTTCTTTCCATTTGCGTCTATTTGCGTTCATTCGCGGTTTTCTTTCACATCAGGTCGGACGTTTTTCCCATGGGTCTTTTCGGACGGGCGGGCGGAAAGCCCGCCTCTGCAGATCCCGAGGGACATCCCGAGCAGGGGCGGGGTTCATCCCCGCCCGTTGGGTGCGCGGTCCTAAAAAAAACCGGATGAAAAAATCGTGTCGTCCCGGTAAAAGACCTCTGGGAGACAGGGGCGAAAGATCTTTCGCCCCTACAGGCGGCCGCCAAGGCGGACCCGTCTGCGGTTGCCGCCGGTCCAGGGCTTTCCTCAGGAGGCTGCCCGAGAACTTTCCCAACCGTCACTCCCGCGCAAGCGGGAGTCCATAATTTACTGGAAATTCTGGATCCCCGCTCCCCGTTCAAGCCGGGGACAAGCTTCGCGGGGATGACGAATGGGCGTTGAAGGGCGCAAACCAGCCGTTTTCGGACAAGCTCCTAGGAGCTTGTCCGAGAATTGATACACATGAGATGTTAATCTCATATGCATACGCTATTTGTACTTGACAGTATAGTGCTACGCTGATATGTTGTTCCCATGAGCGTTAGACTCATTTGGGGGAGCGGCACTATGATTCCATTCAAGACTGATCCGATTCAGTTCCGGCAACGGCAACTTTTTCCGACTTATATATTCGACCTGCTGCCCAAGGATCACCCATGTTTTGTTTTTGATGATATTTTTCAGATGCTCGACACATCCAGTGTGGAAGAGCAATACAGTCCTATTGGGCAGAGAGCTTATCCCCCAAGGA
>NZ_FQVB01000060.1 GCF_900129305.1 Desulfacinum infernum DSM 9756
AAAGTTCGACCTGTTGATCATCGACGAACTGGGATATCTGCCCATGAGCCGGCAGGCACGCTACAACCTCTTTCAGCTGGTCAACGCCCTTTACGAATACCGTTCCGTGATCATCACCACCAACAAGGAGTTTACCGCCTGGGGCGAGTTCTTCCATGACGACAACGTCGTTGTGCCCATCGTGGACCGCCTCATTCACCATTCACACATCTTCATCATGGGAGGGGAAAGCTATCGACTGAGACAGAAACGACAAGGCTGATTTTTTCGTCCCAAGTGGGTCAAAATTGTTGTCCAAAAAAGGGTCAAAATAATTGGCCATTGACAGGCGGTCTTTATTCAATCCGGTCACGCTTCTGGATGTTATGACGAGCACATTATAGTTGGACGTTCTCGGTTATCAGGGACGTACCTCCCTTGCAATAGGGGACCACATAGTCGAAGCGAAGTTCGTCGGTAGCCCCGCAAACGACATACCGGCCGCCGTCCCTTTTCCAGACCTCAAGCTTTACATGCGCTTTCCTCATCCGCTCTTGGTTCTCGAGCGCTCTGGGCCCCTTCCAATATCTCGGCCACCTGCTTTTGGTCCCGGCTGAATCCGTGCAGGTAGTGTTCGGTCGTAGTGCGGCGCCGGTGCCGGAGGAAGTTCTGGATCCGGCCCGGGGTCGCCTTTCCGGGATCGTCCAGGATGGAGGCCACATGGTGGCGGATCGCATGGAATCCGGATTCCCGCACGCCGGCCAAGGCGCGTCATGACCTTCCGCTTGTTCTGGAAGTCGTAGGGAGATCCGTCGGGTTTACAGAAAACGAAGGGGCTTTCCCGGGGTCGGTTCGCCCAGCGCCGCTCCAGCGTCTTCTTGAGCGTAGGGCTCATGGCTAGGGCGCCCTCTTCCAGTTCTCCGCCGTGACGCTTGCGAGTCCATAGCCGAACGGACTGACGTTCAAAGTTCAGGTCTTCCCAGGCACGCCTGAGGATCTCCCCGATCCGGCCGCCCGTATGGTAGGAGGCACACATGATCCGGTTGTAGAGGGCCATGATCTCCCGGAGGTGGAGACCAACAAGCTGAATACCTTGGCATTGGCGCGGGGCCAAGTGCGTAAAAATAGGTGTCGCCTTATTGCGTAAATCTGGGTGTCGCTTGACAAGTGCCGCGGAGTTCCTTCTTGTCTGATCATCCAAAGAGGTACGCTGAGGGATACGCTCGGGGGCACCAAAACAAAAAGCCCGGCCGATGAGGCCGGGCTAACTTGTAGACTTGGCGGAGAGAGAGGGATTCGAACCCTCGGTACCCCTTTCGGAGTACACTCGCTTAGCAGGCGAGCGCCTTCAGCCGACTCGGCCATCTCTCCACGTCACAAACCTTTTGGCGGAGGGAGTAGGATTCGAACCCACGGGCCGGCTGCTAACCGGCCAACGGTTTTCAAGACCGCCGCCTTAAACCACTCGGCCATCCCTCCGCGCGCGGGCGATGCTTGAGTGAAGTCCTACTATCATCGCGCCCGGATGCTGTCAAGTCATCCTTGTTGACAACCCATCGACCCGTTGCTATGGGGGAGGCCGGAGGGTGACAAGACACGCCATGACGACAGCCTACTGGCCCGAAGACCTGCCCCTGCTGCCGCTTCGCCACATGATGCTCTTTCCCGCCATGATCCTGCCCGTGTTCATCACCGACCCCATGGAACGGGCGGCGGTGGATCGGGCCCGGAACCTGGGAGGTTATCTCTTCCTCGCCACCTGCTCTCTGGAGGCCTCCTGCCTGGATGCCGAAGACCCCGTGGCCGAAGGAACCCTGGGGTGCGTGGCCCTGATCCTCAACAGCACCTCGCTGGAGGACGGAAGGCTCAAGATCCTGGTTCAGGGCATCGCCAAGGGCCGGGTGCGGCGGGTGGTGCGCTCCGACACCGGCTTATTGGTTCGCGTGGAACCTTTGGTGGAGGCGGACGACAAGCCGGACCCGACCACCCTGAAGCTCATGGAAAAGGCGCGAAGCATGGGGGTGAAGCTCTTCATGCTTCGCGGCATGAACGCCGCCGACGCCGACGCCGTCCTCCAGGGCGCCGCCACCCCGGGCCGGCTGGCGGACCTCCTCGCCTTCAATCTCCACCTGAACCCCCAGGACTGCTGCGATCTCATGGCCATGCCGGATCCGATCGCCCGGCTCCGCCGGGTGGCTTCCCTGCTCCTGGAGGAGCTGCAGAAGGCCGAAGTGCAGGTGGAAATCGAATCGGAGGCCCAGAACGCCCTGCTTCGCCGCCAGCGGGAAAGGTACCTTCGCGAACAGCTCCACGCCATCCGCCGGGAACTGGGCGAATGGGACGAAGAAAGGGAAATCGCCCAATACCGGGAAAAGATCGAAGCGGCCCAGATGTCCCCGGAGGCCCGCCGGGAAGCCCTGCGCGAACTGGACCGGCTGGCCATGATGCAGGCGGACGCCGCCGAAGCGGCCGTGGTGCGCACCTACCTGGACTGGCTCATCGAGATGCCCTGGAAGCACAGCACCCCGGACCGACTGGATCTCAAGGCCGCCGCGGCCGTGCTGGACGCCGACCACCACAACATGGAGAAGGTCAAGGACCGCATTCTGGATTTCCTGGGCGTCTGCAGCCTGAAAGGCCAGGTCAAGGGCGCCATACTGTGCCTGGTGGGCCCGCCCGGCGTGGGCAAGACGTCTCTGGGCCGGTCCATCGCCAAGGCCATGGGCCGCCGGTTCGTCCGGCTGTCCCTGGGAGGCATCCGGGACGAAGCGGAAATTCGCGGCCACCGGCGCACCTATCTGGGAGCCATGCCCGGGCGGATCGTCCAGGGACTGCGCACGGCCGGAACCAACAATCCGGTCTTCATGCTGGACGAAATCGACAAGATCGGCTCCGACGCCCGCGGAGACCCCGCCGCGGCCCTTCTGGAAGTGCTGGACCCCGAACAGAACAGCACCTTTTCGGACCACTACCTGAACGTTCCGTTCGACCTGTCCAGGGTTCTTTTCATCGCCACCGCCAACAGCCTGGAAAACGTGCCTCCGGCGCTGGTGGACCGCATGGAGGTGCTCTATCTGTCCGGATACACGGAAAAGGAAAAGGTGGCCATCGCATCCGCCTACCTGCTTCCCCGGCAGATCCGGGAAAGCGGCCTGGAATCGGGCACACTGGAACTGAGCGGGCCGGCCCTGGTGGAGATCGTCCGATCCCACACGCGGGAATCCGGGGTGCGCCAGCTGGAGCGGGCCCTGGCCACGCTCTGCCGCAAGGTGGCCCGCCGGTTGGCGGAAGGGGCGGCCCCTCCCTTCCGGATCACCCGAACCCATCTGCCGCAACTCCTGGGACCTCCCCAGCCGAACAATCCCGCGAGCGTGGCGCCCTCCATTCCGGGAGTCGCCATGGCCCTGGCCTGGACGCCCCACGGAGGCGAGGTGCTGCGGGTGGAGACGGCCGTCATGCCCGGCAAGGGCGAACTCATCCTCACGGGGCACTTGGGACAGGTGATGAAGGAATCCGCCCGGGCGGCGCTCACCTTCATTCGCACCCGGTACCGGTTGCTGGGCCTGGAGCCGGACTTCCACGAAAGGACGGACATCCACATCCACGTGCCGGCGGGAGCCATCCCCAAGGACGGACCGTCGGCGGGCATGGCCCTCTGTTCGGCGATGGTTTCCGCGCTGCTGGAACGGCCTCTCCGAAAGGCCGTGGCAATGACCGGGGAAATCTCGCTGCTGGGAGACGTGCTGCCGGTGGGCGGCTTCAAGGAAAAGGCCCTGGCCGCGGTCCGAAACGGCCTGAAGGAAGTCCTCATTCCCCGGGAAAACCTGAGAGACGTCCGGGAACTGCCGTCCTACATCCTAAGGAAAGCGACCTTCGTACCCGTAGACCACATGGACCAAGCCTTGGAAAGAATCTTCCCACCGGAGGCCCGTTGAACCCATGCACATCGCCTATTTCGACGCCTTTTCCGGCGCCAGCGGCGACATGATCCTGGGCGCCTTGCTGGATGCCGGACTTCCGCAACAGGAACTGGAAAACGGCCTGGAAGCCTTGAACCTCCCGGGTTGGAGCCTGGAAACACGCCGAGAAGCCCGGGGAGCCATCACGGGCACGCGGCTGGTGGTCCATGAGGAAAACCCCCAGCCCCACCGGCATTACCGGGATCTGAAGTCGCTCCTGGAGCGATCCCGCCTGCCGGAGACGGTCAAGGAAACGTCCCTGCGGATCCTGCAAAGACTGGCCGAGGCCGAAGCGCGGGTGCACGGCATGGATCCGGAAGAAGTCCACTTCCACGAAGTGGGGGCCCTGGACACCCTGGTGGACGTCGTGGGGGCGGTCCTGGGCCTGGAATTGCTGGGAATCCGCCATGCCGCCTGCTCCCCCCTTCCCCTGGGCCATGGGTTCGTGGAGTGCTCCCACGGCCGCCTGCCCCTGCCCGCGCCGGCCACGGTGGCGCTGCTGGGAGGGGTGCCGGTTCGTTCCGGAGGTGCGTCTCGCGAGCTGGTCACCCCCACGGGAGCGGCCATTCTCACCACCGTCTGCCGCACCTTCGGGCCGATGCCTTCCATGATCCTGGAAAAGGTGGGCTACGGGGTGGGAAGCCACCCCGAAGCGAACCCGCCCAACGTGCTGCGCCTCCTGGTGGGAGAAAGAAAGGCCGAGCTTCCATCCAGGCCGCTCCTCGTCCTGGAAACCCACATCGACGACATGAACCCGGAATTCTACGACCACCTCCTGGAAGGATGCCTCCGGGACGGAGCCCTGGACGTTTCCCTGATTCCCATGCACATGAAGAAGAACCGGCCGGCCGTGCTGGTACGCGTCCTGGCGGAACCGGAAAAGAAAGACGCCATTCTCCGAAGAATCTTTTCGGACAGCTCCACCCTGGGCGTGCGCTGGTACGCCGTGGAACGTGCGGAACTCCCCCGCCGCACCTTCCAGGTGCCCACGCCGTGGGGCTCCGTGACCGTGAAGGAAGCCCATGCCCCGGACGGATCCAGCCGGATCCAGCCGGAATACGACGATTGCAAGCGGGCGGCTCGGGAGCACAACGTTTCCATTCTCCACGTCTATGAGGAAGCGAAGCGCCTGGCGCGGGGGATGAGTGATAAGTAATGAGTGATGAGTGACGAGTGATGGGTGACGGGAGATGGGAGATGGGGGATGGAGGATGGAGGATGGAGGATGGAGAGAGGGGCGAGGGGAAGGCGTTGAGGAAGTCGGATTTCGAAGGAGGGGAGATGACACCGGAGACGGCACCGCATGTGGGGGGGTCCCTGCTGACCATCGGGGATGAAATCCTGCTGGGCGATATTCTCAACACCAACGCCCACCATATCGCCGTGGCGCTCCGCGCCAACGGATTCCGCCTGGAACGGGTGATCACCGTGGAAGACCGGGAAGAAGCCATTGCCGCGGCCCTGCAGCAGCTCTTGCCCGTATCCGCCTTCCTGATCGTCACGGGAGGTTTGGGCCCCACGGACGACGATCGCACCAAGGAAGCGGTGGCCCGGGCGTTTTCGCTTCCGCTGGCGGTGGACCCTTCGGACCTGGAGCGACTCAAGGAACGCACCCGAACCACGGGCACCCCGTGGAATCACCGCATCCAGAGGCTTGCCGAACTTCCCCGAGGGGCCACCAAGATGGCCCCGGGTCGGCCCATGGCCGGGTTCTTCCTGGAACACCAGGGCGTGCCCTGCTACTTTCTGCCCGGCGTTCCCTACGAGATGGAAACCCTTTTGGACGACATCGTGCTCCCGGATCTGAAACGCCGGTTCCCCCATCGCCCCGTCACTCGAAAGCGAATCCTCCGCGTCCAGGAAATGATGGAAGCGGAGATCAACCAGCGCCTCCAGGGATTCGACCCGGTGGAAACGGGCGTGGTGCTGGGTTACCTTCCCCAGGTGGGGGAAAACTGGGTCACGCTTCTGGCCGTGGGACGAAGCGAAGCGGAAGTGGCCGAGGCCTTGGACAAGGCGGAAGCCCGCGTGACGGCCCTTCTCGGCGGCGAACACGTGAGCGGCCGGGACGACGAGTCCCTGGAAGTGGTGGTCGGCCGTCTGCTCAAGGAGAAGGGATGGATGCTGGCCGTGGCCGAATCGTGCACCGGAGGCCTCCTGGCCCGCAGGATCACCCGCGTTCCGGGAGCCTCCGACTACTTCGAGCGGGGCTACGTGACTTACAGCAATCGTGCCAAGGAGGAGCTGCTGGGAGTTCCTCCGGAGATCCTGGCGGCCCACGGCGCGGTGAGCGAGGCCGTCTGCCGCGCCATGGCCGAGGGCGCCCGGGACAAGGCCGGGGTGGAGGCGGCTCTGGCCGTGACCGGCATCGCCGGCCCCACGGGGGGGAGCCTCGAAAAGCCCGTGGGGACCGTCTTTGTGGGATGTGCCGCAGGGGACCGGACCGTGGTCAAGCGGTGCCTGTTCCACGGAAGCCGTGAGCGCATTCAGCAGCAGTCGGCTCATGCCGCTCTGACCCTCTTGTGGAGGAGGCTCAAGCCATGATTCGAACCTTTGTGGCCCTGGATCTGCCGGAACCCGTCCAGAGATCTCTGGAGACCTTCGTGGCCCCCCTGAGGCAAAGGGATGTTCCCGTGCGCTGGATCCCCGTGGACCGGGTCCACCTCACCCTCAAGTTCCTGGGAGACGTTCCGCCGGAGCGCATCAAGGACATGGCCCGGGCCCTTTCCGAAGCCGTTTCCGATCAGCCGCCTTTCCGACTTCAGCCCGCGGGGTGCGGCGCCTTCCCGACCCTCAAAAACATGCGGGTCGTCTGGGTCGGCGTGCAGGGAAATCTCCATGCCCTGAAAGCGCTCCACGGGAAGGTGGAAGAAGCTCTGGCGCCCCTGGGATATCCGCCGGAAAACCGCCCGTTTCGAGCCCACCTGACCATCGGGAGGGTGAAGGGATCCCGAAACCTGAAGGGACTCCAGGAGGCCCTTCTGGCGGGACAATCCTTCGAAGGCGTAGTTTTTGACGTGTCCCAAGTGCTATTGTATAAGAGCGATTTGAGGCCGGACGGCGCCCGTTACACACCGCTCCACCGCATCCCCCTGGGAGGTCCGGCCTGATGATTGACGACACCCGAGACGATCAGGAGGACCGTCCATGACGGCACCCGACGACCGACAGAAGGCCATCGACATCGCCATGGCGCAGATTGAGCGCCAGTGCGGTAAAGGATCCATCATGCGGCTGGGAGAAGGGTCCCATGCCGTGGAAATACCCGTCATCTCAACCGGGTGCCTGTCCCTGGACCTGGCTCTGGGCATCGGCGGCGTTCCTCGAGGCCGCATCGTGGAGATCTACGGGCCGGAATCTTCCGGCAAGACCACCCTGGCCCTCCATGTGATCGCCGAGGCCCAGAAAAAGGGAGGACTGGCGGCGTTCATCGACGCCGAGCACGCCCTGGACGTCCATTATGCCCGGAAGCTGGGCGTGAACGTGGACGATCTTTTGATCAGCCAGCCCGATTACGGCGAACAGGCCCTGGAGATCGCCGAGATCCTGGTGCGAAGCAACGCCATCGACGTGATCGTCATCGACTCGGTGGCCGCTCTCGTGCCCAAGGCGGAGATCGAAGGGGAGATGGGCGACCCCCACGTGGGCCTCCAGGCCCGGCTCATGAGCCAGGCCCTTCGCAAGCTCACCGCCAGCATCAGCAAGTCCCGGACCTGCGTCATCTTCATCAACCAGATCCGCATGAAGATCGGGACCATGTACGGATCGCCCGAAACGACCACGGGCGGCAATGCGCTCAAGTTCTACGCCACCCAGCGCCTGGACATCCGCAGGATCGGACCCATCAAGGAAGGCCAGGAGGTGGTGGGCAACCGCACCCGGGTGAAGGTGGTCAAAAACAAGATCGCTCCCCCCTTCAAGGAAGCCGAGTTCGATGTGGTCTACGGGCGGGGCATTTCCAGGGAAGGCGATGTGCTCGACCTGGCCGTGGCCGCCAACATCATCGAAAAATCGGGTACGTGGTATTCCTACGACGGCGAACGCCTGGGCCAGGGGCGGGAAAACGTCAAGAACTTCCTGCGGGAACACACCGACCTGCTGCAGGAGATCGAAAACAAGGTGCGGGAACGCCACTTCCTGCCGACCTTGCCCGACGTGGAGGCCGTCGATTCCTGATCCCGCTGTCGGCGAAGACGACGCGAAGATCTTATCCGGAGAGGAGAACCCCCTGATGAAAGCACGCGAGATCCGAAAGAAATTTCTGGAATACTTCCAGGAACACGGACACACCGTGGTCAAGAGCTCATCGCTCATCCCCCATGACGACCCCACGCTGCTGTTCACCAACGCGGGGATGAACCAATTCAAGAGGTGCTTTCTCGGGGAGGAGAAACGGCCTTACACCCGCGCCGCCACCAGCCAGAAGTGCATGCGCGCCGGAGGCAAACACAACGACCTGGAAAACGTGGGATACACCGCGCGCCACCACACCTTCTTCGAGATGCTCGGCAACTTTTCCTTCGGGGACTATTTCAAGGAAGAAGCCATTCAATTCGCCTGGGAATTTCTGACCGAGCACATGGGGCTGCCCAAGGACAAGCTCTACGCCACCATCCACGAAGGCGACGCGGCCATGAACCTGGGCCCCGACGAAGAAGCGGAAGGCTACTGGAAAAAGTACCTGCCGGCGGAACGAATCCTGAAATTTTCCACCAAGGACAACTTCTGGGCCATGGGGGACACGGGCCCCTGCGGTCCCTGTTCCGAAATCCTCATCGACCAGGGCGAGGCCATGGGATGCGGCCGGCCCGACTGCCGCCCCGGATGTGACTGCGACCGGTACCTGGAGCTGTGGAACCTGGTCTTCATGCAGTTCAACCGGACCGAGGACGGAGTCCTGCACCCGCTGCCCAAGCCCAGCATCGACACCGGCATGGGCCTGGAACGGATCGCCGCCGTGATCCAAAAGGTCCCGTCCAACTACGACACGGACCTGTTCGCCCCCATGATGGAAGCCATCGGGGCTCTTTCAGGGCTCACTTACGGCACCGATCCCGAAAAGGACGCCTCCTTTCGGGTGATCGCCGATCACGGCCGGGCGGCCGCCTTCCTCATCGGCGACGGTGTGCTGCCCAGCAACGAGGGACGGGGCTACGTCCTGAGGCGCGTCATCCGGCGGGCTCTCCGTCACGGGCGTTTTCTCGGCCTCAACCGCCCGTTCCTCCACCAGGTGGTGGTGGCGGTCATGGAATCCATGGCCGACACCTATCCGGAACTTCTGGAAAACAGAAGTTACATCACCAAGGTGATCCTGCACGAGGAGGAGCGTTTCAGCGAAACCCTGGACCACGGCCTCCGGCTGCTCCAAAACGAGATGAACCGCCTCCGGGACGAAGGGGCGCAGACCGTCCCGGGCGACCTCATCTTCAAGCTCTACGACACCTACGGATTTCCCATCGACATCGTCACCGACATGGCCCGTAAGATGGGCATGGGGGTGGACGAGGCCGGGTTCGAAGAACGGATGGAGAAACAGCGGGAACAGTCCCGCAAGCACTGGAAGGGAAGCGGAGAGAGGGAAATCAGCGAAGCCTATCGGACCCTGTCTTCCCAGGGCGTGCGGTCGGAATTCGTGGGCTATGAGCAGCTGGAAGCCCAGGCCCGGATCGTGGCGCTCGTCCGGGACGGGAAGCTGGTGGACGCCGCTCCGAGCGGATCGACCGTTGAGGTGGTGACGGACCGGACTCCCTTCTACGGGGAAGCCGGCGGGCAGGTGGGCGACAAGGGGCGGCTCGTGGGCCCCGAAGGCGAAGCCGCCGTCACGGATACGTTGCGGCTTCCGGGCGACATCTGGGTCCATGTGGCCCGGGTGGAAAAGGGATCCCTGCGGCCGGCACAGACGGTCACTCTCAGCGTGGACGCCCAGAGCCGCAAGGATACAGCCCTCAACCACACCGCCACCCACATCCTGCACCGGGTGCTCCGGGACGTGCTGGGCGACCATGTGAAGCAGTCGGGTTCGCTGGTGGCCCCGGAACGCTTCCGCTTCGACTTCACCCACTTTGCGGCCTTGACGGAAGAGGAACTGTTGGAAATCGAGACCCGGGTCAACGAGGCCATCCGGGAAAACAGGCCGCTCCAGGTGCAGGTCATGGGCTTCGAGGAGGCTCTCCGCTCGGGCGCGGTGGCCCTGTTCGAGGAAAAGTACGGGGACACGGTGCGACTCGTGGAAATCCTGGACTTCAGCAAGGAACTTTGCGGCGGCACCCACACGGAACGCACCGGGGATATCGGTACGTTCGTGATCGTCCAGGAAACCAGCGTGGCGGCCGGGGTGCGCCGCATCGAGGCCATGACGGGCCGCCATGCCCTGGCCTACTGGCAGAAGCAGAGGGAGACCCTCTCGGCTGCGGCCCGCCGCCTCAAATCCCTCCCGGAAGAGGTCCCCGAAAAGGTGGAGCGGCTCCTGGCCCACAACAAGGATCTGGAAAAGCAGCTGGAAGCCCTCAAGGCCTCCCTGACGGCCCGGAAGTCGGCCGACCTGCTGGACCAGGCCCAGGAGATCGGGGGAGCCAAGGTCCTGGTGAGCCGGGTCGAAGCCATCAGCCCCAAGGCGCTCCGGGAGATCAACGACCGGTTCAAGGAGCGCATTCCCAGCGGCGTGGTGGTGCTCGGCGCCGCCCACGACGGCAAGGTCTTCCTGCTGGTAGGCGTGACCAAGGACCTGACCCCAAAAGTGCACGCGGGGGATCTCATCAAGGAAGTGGCTCAGGTGGTGGGCGGAAGCGGCGGCGGCCGGCCCGACATGGCCCAGGCCGGGGGAAGCCGGCCGGAAAAGCTGGAGGAAGCCCTGGAAAAGGCCCAGGCCATCCTCCGGGAGAAACTGGGCTAGGAAGCTGCCCGAAAACGCCGCCACCCGTCACTCCCGCGCAAGCGGGAGTCCGTAACTTACTGGAAATTTTAGATCCCCGCTCCCCGTTCAAGCCGGGGACAAGCTTCGCGGGGATGACGAATGGGCGTTGAACAGCGGAAATCAGTCATTCTAGGACACCCTCCTAAGAGGCTGTCCGAGAACGCCGCGGACGACCTCTTTTCTCGTAGCGAAGCCCTTTAGGGCTGAGGAAGAATTCCCGGCCGTCGGATAGGCCATCGCGTATTTCCTGTCACTTCATAGTTTTACGATGACCCTTTCCGCGGGGCTGAAGCCCCGCGGCTACAATGGGAGGGGTGGGCCCGGCCTTCCAAGCCGGAAAAACATTTTTGGACAAGCTCCTGGAGCTCGGCGAAGGATCTGTCTTTTGCCCGGACAGAGCGTTTTTTCTGTCCGATTTCTCCATCACCGCACGCTTAGCGGGCGGGGATAAACCCCGCCCCTACAGTCTGTTGGCGCCCCTCCCGCCTGTCGGCACCCCTACAGTCTGTCGGCCCGTATCCAGCCGAGCTGCTCCTCCAGTTCTTCGTCCATGAGTTCGTGAAGATCTTCCAAACGGTAATCGCGTCGGCACGACCTGCACCGCCAGAGTTGCTGCCGTCACCGACGGATCCAGACCAGCCTTTCGCCGCATTGCGGACACTTCATCCAACCAGCCTCCCTCTTTCCCTTCGCCTCAAGTTCGGCATATGGGGACCCGACACGCGATCCCAACGCCCCGCTCTATACCCTCCGGCCCTCCAATTGACAAGAACGGACAACTTCCCGTACTCTCTTTTCGGCGGACACCTGATCTGCGCAAAGGAGACGTGGACGATGCCGGCCAACCTGCCTCCCCCCTACTTCGAAGCGGAAAAGCGGTACCGGGAAGCCAAGACCCCCGAGGACAAGATCGAGGCCCTCGAGGAAATGCTCACCATCATGCCCAAACACAAGGGCACCGACAAACTCAGGGCGGACCTGCGCCGAAAGATCGCCAAGTTCAAATCCCAGGCCCAACAGAAAAAAGGGGGAGGCAAGCAGAGCACCGCCTACCAGATCGACAAGGAAGGAGCCGCGCAGGTGGTGGTCGTGGGGGCGCCCAACACGGGAAAATCCTCGCTGGTGGGGACCCTGAGCAACGCGCAGCCGGAAGTGGCGGATTTTCCCCACAGCACCTGGAAGCCCACGCCCGGCATGGTGCCCTACGAGAACATTCAGTTCCAGTTCATCGATACGCCTCCCGTCAACAGGACTTACGTGGATCCCTGGATGGCCGATCTGATTCGAAGAAGCGATCTTATCCTCCTGCTGGTGGACCTTCAGGCGGATCCTTTGGGCCAGCTCCAGGAAACCCTGGATGTTCTGGCCCAGCTCCGCATCTACCCCGACGGCTGCCCCGTCCCCCAGGACCTCCCGAAGAGGCCTTTCATCAAGAAGACCCTGGTGGCGGTCAACAAGGTGGACTCGCAACACGACCTGGAAGATTTCCAGGCCTTCGTGGAATTGGCGGAATGCCCACTGCCCTGCGTCCCCATCTCCACGCGGACCGGTTTCGGCCTTCACGACTTGCTGGATCGGACTTTCGAAGCCTGCAATATCATTCGTGTTTACACGAAAGCCCCCGGCAAGGAACCCGATCGCACCGCGCCGTTCGTCCTGCCGAGAAAGAGCACCCTGCAGGATCTTGCGGAAAAAATTCACAAAGACTTTGTCCACAAACTGAAGTTTGCTAGAATATGGGGGACTGAAGTCTTCGATGGACAGATGGTCCAAAAGGATTATGTGCTTCAAGATGGTGATGTTGTCGAAATTCGCATCTGAGTGACGACAACCCACTCCCGCGCGATTCACCGACCCTTTTCTCAAAGCGGTGGATTTCACTCACTCTTTCTCCCCGTAAGTGGCTCAAACCCTTCACTTGCAAGGATCGCCTGAAGGACGGACGCCGGATTGACCCGATCGTCAACGATTCTTAGTTTTTAAAAGACCGGCGAGGCAATGATTCCATGCAGAGGGTGGATTGTCCCGTTCGGCCGAGGGCAAAAAGGAGGTGCCAAGGATCGATTGATTCCCCGTTGAAACATAGAGGGCCTAGGGTTTCCCCATGAGGAGGGGTCGCCATGAAAGGATACCATCAGGACCGCTATGATCCTCTCGAAAGGTTTCGCCCCAAGGGGGAGGTGGAAGATGGATTCGAGCGCCTCCTGGAGCTGGGAATCCTGGGATCCGACGAAGAAATGGCTCACGAGCAACTAGATGAGGATGATCTGGTGGATGAGCATCGAGACAATCTGGAAATCGGTGGCGATCCCCGGGCGTTGACGGCAGCCGACGATCCGGCGGGGTCGCTGAACGAGTCGGAGCAGGAAAGGGAGGATCCCGTGGATGATTTCGATGAGGATCATGTCACCTGCTACTTGAAGGAAGTTTCCTCCTACCCGCTGCTGACGCCGGAGATGGAGATCGAGCTGGCCAAGCGTATCCGCGACGGCCAGGACGCACTGGTGCGCCTGGTGGAGGATCATGCAGAGGCCCACCCCCTGCTCCAGGATCTGAGGGGTAAGGTGCACAAGCTCCTGTCCCAGGAAAAGAGTTTTCCCGGTGTGCGGGACAAGATCCTCAAGGTCATTTCCCGAACGCTGCACCAGGCTTGCCGCGATTACCCGGAGGAGGCTCTGTTCGGCGACCTTCGAAGGCGTTGCGACGAGATCATGGCCCGCATCGAGGAGGCCAAGCACCACATGGTGAAATCCAATTTGCGCCTCGTCTTGAGCATCGCCAAGAGGTATCGGGGACGGGGCATGAGTTTCGATGACCTGATCCAGGAAGGCAACCTGGGGCTCATGAAGGCGGTGGGACGCTACGACCACACCAAGGGCAATCGATTCAGCACCTATGCCACCTGGTGGGTGCGCCAGAGCATCATCCGCGGCATTTACGACAAGACGCGGACCATCCGTTTGCCGGTGCACTTTATCGAACTGAAGAACCTCTTCTTCAAGGTGTTCCACGAACTGGTGAAGGAGCTGGGGCGGGAGCCCACCCCGGAGGAGATCAGCGAGCGCGCCAACATCCCGGAAGAAAAGGTGGAGATGGTGCTCAACCTGGTGGCTCAACCCCTGTCCCTGGAGATGCCGGTGGGAGAGGACGAACAACGCCTGTGCGACTTCATCGAAGACGAGGAATCCGAATCCCCCGTGGAAGGCTGTGAAGCCCACGAGCTGGCGGAACTCACCCGGGAGCTGTTGGCCAGCCTTCAGCCCCGCGAGGAAAAGATCCTGCGCCTCCGGTTCGGCTTGAACGGCCGGCCGGGCGAAACCCTTGAGAAGATCGGCAGGAACTTCAAGGTTTCCAAGGAGCGGATCCGCCAGATCGAAAAGAAGGCTCTTCGCAAGCTGCGTCACCCCAGCAAGCAGGAAACCTTGAAGCCTTATCTGGAATAGGGTATGGAGAGAGACAAGCGACGGGATCCGACTCCCCCGGGGGAGCCGGGTCTTTTTTTGTGCTTTCGGAGCCATTCCGCCCCGTCGGGGCGCAAAAGGAAAGGGATCTTATGGGAACGAAGAAGAACTCCAAACCCGGGAAAGGACCGTGGTGGCAGGAGGGGGTGGATCTGTCCCAACTGGACTGGACGCCCGTCCCCAGCGGAGAACTGAGCGGCAAACAGCGGGGCCATCTTAAATCGTTGGCCCACAAGCTCCGGCCGGTGGTCCGGATTGGCCAAGAGGGGATCACCCCGGGGGTGATCTCCGAGATTCGAAAACAGCTCCTCAACCACGAACTGATCAAGGTGAAGTGGGCGGATCTTTCCGACGAGGAAGGGCCGAAAAAGGAGCAGGCCCGGGCTTTGGCGCAAAGCGTCGGAGCCCACTTCGTGCAGCTCCTGGGACACATCGTGGTGCTCTACCGCGCCCCGGATGCAGGCGCCTTGGAAGACGGCCGCACCCCCAAGATCCAGCTGCCCTAGCCCAAGTTTGTCACTTTTGTGTGTAAGTTACTGATTTTGTTGTAGAGTGTTTTCAAATTCTACACTACAAATTTTTCATTCGATGGTGGTCAGCCTCCTTAATGGTCGTACCGGCAGCCCGAGAGCATTGTAAATTTTCACGTGAACCGGTTCCGGCTCGGACGTGTGTCGTATGTGAATGACCTGCCCTTTGTCATTGACCATGCTGGTGGTCACCCGCACCTGGCCACTCAGATGCGTTCGCAAGGTGGCCCAGTGGTGACGAATTCCGCTTTCGCGAAGCGTCCTCTGGATGACGCACAGCAGATGGTAAGCAAGGACGGTAACGAAAAGGTGTCCCTGAATCCGC
>NZ_FQVB01000059.1 GCF_900129305.1 Desulfacinum infernum DSM 9756
TCCGAGGGTTCCTTTTGAGAGGACTTGAAAAGGTGAAGGGCGAGTTTGCCCTGATGTGCGCTGCTCACAACATTTCGAAGGTTGCAAGGGCTATTCTGGGCGGCATCGTAGATCTTAGGGAAAGGCGAATGATGCAGCTGGCCGCCTGAGGAGGCGGTTCGAGCCCGCTTCGACTGTTTTTGGGGCTCCGCAGATGCCTCCAACGCTCCCTGAAGAGGTGCTCGACAGGCTATCATAGCATTTCCGCCCATATCGCCTTCTCACAACTATGAAGTTGTTTGATAAAAGCAGCGTTCTCGGACAGCCTCCTAGGGGCTTGCCTGAGTATGGCTGTTTGCCCCACGATATCGGGAATTTGTGTTCCCTTCGTAGACGCGGGGCTTCAGAACCCCATGAAGTGGCAGCCGATATCCAATGGCCCGCCCGACGGGGCCGCGGCAAGAGTTAGAAAGGTGCCCTTCCAGGGGCGGGATGCCGAAATGAGGTATTGATCCGCCTGTGACTCAACCGCTCACCAGCATTCCCGGAAGTCTTTGCCGAATGATCGATTCCGCCTCGCCCACGATGCGCTCCACCAGTTCGGCCACAGGCGGCACGTCGTGGATGAGGCCCACCACCAGGCCGGCGGCCCAGATGCCCGCTTCCGGATCCCCTTCGGACCAGACCCGTTCGCCCCGTTTTCCGGAAACCAGCGGGCCGATGGTTTCGATCCCGGCGCCCTCCCCTTCCAGCCGAAGCACCTCCTCCGCCACCCGGTTTCGAAAAACCCGCGCGGTGTTCCGGAGACTCCGAAGAATCAGCGTGGTCTGCCGTTCGTCGGCTTCCACCAGGAGTTCCTTGATCCGTTCATGGATGGGAGCTTCCCGGGTGGCGAGAAAGCGCGTTCCCATGTTGATGCCGTCGGCCCCCAGCGCCAGGGCCGCCGCGAGGCCCCGTCCGTCGGCGAACCCGCCGGAAGCCACGATGGGAATATTGACCGTGTCGGCGGTCCTGGGGATGAGCACCAGCCCCGGCACGTCGTCTTCACCCGGATGGCCGGCGCATTCGAACCCGTCGATGCTCACCACGTCACAGCCGATCTTTTCCGCCTTCACCGCGTGGCGCACCGAAGTGCACTTGTGGATCACCACCACGCCGGCTTTCTTGAGGGCGGGAAGAAAGGGCTCGGGGTTCCGTCCCGCCGTCTCCACGATCTTCACCCCCGCCTCGATGGCGGCCTGGACGTACTCTTCGTAGGGCACCGGTTTCAGCGTGGGCAGGATCGTGATGTTCACTCCAAAGGGCTGGTCCGTGAGCTCCCTCGTCTTTTGGATTTCCCTCACCAGTCCTTCCGGAGTGGGATGGGTGAGGGCCGTGAGGATGCCCAATGCGCCGGCATTGCTCACCGCCGCCACCAGTTCGGCTCTCGAAACCCACTGCATGCCGCCCTGAATGATGGGATGGCGGATGCCCAAAAGATCCGTCAGTCGTGTTCGCAGCATGAGTCCACTTCCTCCCGCGTAGAGTCCGGCGGCCGGTCCTTTCGGAACCGTCCCGGATTTGGTAAAAGGGTCCATGTCTTTGTACTCTTTTGGCAGAGGCCCCTATCGGGATCAAGCGTTTTGGAGCATCAGGAGGAGAGCATGGACCGTCCGGTGGACCATTATTGGGATCTTCGACTCAAACGGGTTGAGGAGGCGCTGAAAAAGAACCACTTTGCCGTGACCGTCGCCCGGAACCTGGACGATGCCAGGCGCAGGGTGCTGGAAGAGATCCTCCCCGCGCTCCCGGCAAAGTCCGTCTCCTGGGGAGGATCCATGACCTTCGTGGCTTCGGGCCTCTACGACGCCCTCAAGAGCCGGCCGGACCTGGAAGTCCTGGACACCTACGAAAAGGGACTGGCCTTCGACGAGATGCTGGAGCGCCGTCGCCGCTCCCTTCTGGTGGATCTCTTCTTTGCGGGGACGAACGCCGTGACGGAAGACGGCCGGTTGGTCAATTTGGACATGTACGGCAACCGGGTGGCGGCCATCACGTTCGGTCCCCGGCACGTGGTGCTCCTGGTCGGACGGAACAAGGTGGTTCCGGACCTGGAAGCCGCCATGGCGCGGATCAAGGACTACGCCGCCCCGGCCAACGCCATGCGCCTGGACAAGAAGACGCCGTGTTTTCACACCGGGGTCTGCGAGGAATGCTCAAGCCCCGAGCGCATTTGCAACCACTGGACGATCACGGAAAAGTCCTTTCCCAAGGGCCGCATCCACGTGGTGCTCATCAACCAGGACCTGGGACTCTAGTCCAAACCCGAACGGGAGGAGCCAAGACCATGAAGACGCACTCCTTCGATGTGGCCGTCATCGGCACCGGGCCCGCGGGACTCCAGGCGGCCATTCATGCATCGCGAAAGAAGGTTTCGGTGGCGGTGGTGGGAAAGATCCCCAAGAGCAGCGCCTACAAGGCCCATGTGGAAAATTTTTGTTGCATGCCCTATGCCACGGGCGAAGACCTCTTGGCCCAAGGCCGGCAACAGGCGGAAAAATTCGGCGCCGTCTTTTTCGATGAAGACGTGGTTTCGGTGGAACGCCAGGCGGGAGCCTTCCGTCTCAGCCTGGAAGGAGGCGATGCGCTCGAAGCCAAGGCTCTCATCCTGGCCATGGGCATCTCCCGAAAGAAACTGGGCGTTCCCGGCGAAAAGGAGCTTCTTGGCAAAGGCGTGAGCTACTGCGTGGAATGCGACGCCAACTTCTTCCGGGGCGTGCCCGTGGCCGTGGTGGGATGCGAAAGTGCCGCCGTCTCGGGGGCGCTCACCCTGCTTTTCACCACAGACCGCGTGCATCTCATCTGCGAGAAACTCCAGGTGTCGGAAAACCTGGCGGAAAAGCTCCGGGAAAGCGCCATCGAGCTTCACGAGGGACGGCGGGTGGTGGAAATTGCCGGAGACGGCGCGGTGGAGGCCGTGGTCCTGGACGACGGCAGCCGGATTCCGGTGCAGGGGGTCTTCATCGAGCGGGGCGCCAAGGGAGCCCTGGAAATCGCCACCGCCCTGGGGGTGGATTTGGACCCCGAATCCTTCCAGTACGTGGTCACCAACAAGAAGCAGGAAACCAACGTGCCCGGAGTCTATGCCGCCGGCGACATCTGCGGGCCGCCGTGGCAGATCGCCAAGGCGGTGGGCGAAGGCTGCGTGGCGGGCCTGGAAGCCGCCGATTATGTGCGAAAGCTGGGTGAAGCGGACTAGATCGGACTGCTCAGTCGGCCCTTCCCTCCACTTGCAGAATGTGGCGGCGAACGCGGTCCGGAAGGGGCGCCTTGGCATGGTTTCGGTAGTCGTAGGACACCACCAGGGCGTCCCCTTCCGCGGCGATCCGCTTGTGACGGTGGCTCACGATCCGATACTCCATGGTGAACCGATCCTCCTGCAGTGCCGGCACCCGGGCCCCCACGGAGATGGTGTCCGGATAGGTGAGCGGGAAGCGGTAACGACACTGGGTGGAAGCGAGGATAGGACCGATTCCGGTCTCCTCCATGATCTTGATGTAGTTCATCTCGAGAAAGTAGGCGATTCGGGCCGTCTCAAAGTAGCGAAAGTACACCACATTGTTCACATGCTGAAACGCGTCCATCTCGCCCCACACCACGGGAAGTTCGATCACCACGGGAAAGCCTTCCAGCAGTTCGTGCATGGCCGTCACCTCCAAGTTTTCAACAGAATTATGCCTAAGGGAGCGATACGTTTACCGGATTTTTCCATCACCGACCGTAACAACCGCACGATGCGGAGGAATCATCCGACTTGATGCGCAGGATCCGTGGTTTTGGTACCTTGTGGGAGCGGCGAAAGCCGCGATGAGGGTGGTCGACAATCCAACCACCGCGCGGTCACCCAAAAAATCGCGCCTTGCGGCGCTCCCACAAAAGGCCCCCAACAAGTCCACTCTTTCATCCATGCGGGGTGGCGCAAGGGGAGCCATGACCTTCAGGTAATGTGTCCCTTTGCACTGCCGAGCGGACCCATCAGAGCATACTTACCGGCTGAGTACAAGCTGGCTGAGGCCGGCCCCCGATCGAACCCGACGACGAGGAGACTCCGTGCGCGTCCACCACTTCGAATCCCGGATCCTTCTTCGTCCGCCCCGCCGGGAGGTCTTTCCCTTTTTCGCCGATGAGGCCAACCTGGAACGGATCACCCCGCCGGAACTTTCTTTTCGGATCGTGACCCCGCTTCCCATTCCCATGGGTGAGGGGACCCTCATCGACTACAAGCTCCGTCTGTTCGGCATCCCCTTTCGGTGGAAGACCCGTATCCGGGAGTGGGATCCTCCGAGGCGTTTTGTGGACGAGCAGATCCGCGGTCCCTACCGGCTGTGGGTCCACACCCACGAATTCCGGCCCCATCCGAAGGGAACGCTCATGATCGACCGGGTCCGCTACGCCCTTCCCCTACACCCGGTGGGGGAATGGGCCGCTCCGGTCATCCGGTTCCTCATTTCCTGGATCTTTCGATACCGAGCCCGTATGATCGTGGGGCTCATGGAGGAGAAGGCTTGGAGGCATGCCGGTGGGTTGGATCAAACTACTCTTCATTGTCGGTGTGGGTTACGCCGTCTATTGCGCCTTCCTTTTCGCCGTCCAACGCGCCCTCATCTTTCCCACCCTGTTCGTGGGAATCCCCGAAGGGCTGGATCAGCCGGCGGATCTCGAAAGGATGTGGGTTGAGACGTCCTTCGGGCGCGTGGAAGCGTGGTTCCTCCCCTCCCGGCGTCCGGGTCCCGACGGAAAGAGCCCTCTCATCGTCTATGCCCATGGAAACGGCGAGGTGATCGACATCTGGCCTTCGGTCCTGGAGCCTTTGGCTCATCGAGGTCTAAGCGTTCTTTTGGTCGAATATCCGGGCTACGGACGCTCGGAAGGCAAACCCTCCCAGAAGAGCATTACCGAATCCTTCGTCGCCGCTTATGATCGGGTTGCTGGCCGCCCGGACGTGGATTCCGAAAGGATCTTCCTGTGGGGCCGGTCCATCGGAGGCGGCGCGGTCTGCGCCCTGGCCGCCCAAAGGCCTTCAGCGGGACTCCTTCTCATGTCCACCTTCACCAGCCTTCGGCCCTTCGCCCGCCGGTATCTGGCTCCCTCCTTTCTCGTCCGCGATCCCTTCGACAACCTGGATGTGGTCCGCCGGTACCCAAACCCCGTGCTGGTGGTCCACGGAAGGAACGACACGGTGATTCCATACCGGCATGGCGTGGATCTCGCCCGAAACGCGCCCAACGCCCGGCTTATCACCTACGACTGCGACCACAACGACTGCCCGCCCCGCTGGCCGCCCTTTTTCCGCATCCTGGAAGACTTTGTCCGCGGGAAGACCGACAGTCCGTGAAGACGCCCAGCTCCCGATGAAGAGAGGATGCCGCCATGCTTTTCGCCGCCGACAACATCCACCCGCTCAACCCGGACGTGGCCGCCGCCATGGACAAGCTGGACCCGGAGCCGATCCGGCACAGGGCCCGTCGCTTACGCGATGCGGGCGTCCAGTGGATCGATGTGAACCCGGGCCATCTCCCGCGAAGCAAGGAAGACCGCATGACCTTCCTGGTGGAGACGATCCAGGAGGCGGTCTCCCTGCCTCTCATTCTGGACAGCCCCAATCCCCGGGTGCTTCGAAGGGGCCTGGAGTCCTGCCGGGAAACCCCCATCTTGAACGGTCTCACCCGGGAACCCCGCAAACTGGGCGAGATCCTTCCTCTGGCCGTGGAGCACCGGACGCCGCTGGTGGTGCTCCTGCTGGACGAAAAGTCCTTCAGCCCTCCCACGGTGGAAGAAAAGGCCGCCCTGGCGGTGGAACTCCACGGGCGGGCCGTGGAAGCCGGCATCCCCCACGAGCACCTGATCTTCGATCCTCTGGTGCCCAACATGGCCTGGCCGGACGCACCGGCCCGCATCGCCCACACCATCGAAACGGTGCGGCTCCTTTCCCGCGGAGACCTGTTGGGAAGGACCGCACGGACCCTGGTGGGCCTTTCCAACCTTCGAAGCGGGCTTCGAAAATCCATGGGCCCGGAGCTGGAGTGTGCCCTGTTGGGAGCTTTGGGCCAGGCGGGCCTGCACGCCGTCCTGGCGGATGCCTTGAACGGCCGGCTCGTTCGTGCATGGAAGTTCCTGGAAGGGCTGGGGGCGTCTTCCCGGAAGGGCGTTTGATCCTTCGTTATCGGGGGCTCCCCCGTGATGGAGGTGAATGTGAAGGAAAACCGCGAGTGGACGTGACGGGGGGCAACCGAGACGCCCGCCTTGTGGGAGCGGCCTTGGCCGCCGTTCGGATCGCCGGCGAGCCGGCTCCTACGGGACGGGAACGCTGGGCGGACTCGTTCATCGCTGCGGGGTGCCCAAGGAAGCCATGACCGTTGGGACGATGAATGTGGACCGGGAGGTGCCAGGGACGCGTTCCGGAAGCGGCTCACAGGTGGATAAAAGTTATGCAGGACATGTCCGGTTTTCCACGTCCGGCCCGGGGTAAGGACTCTCGGCTACGGCATTTGCCGGGAATCGGCATGCTTTTTGCTTCCCAGAACGAGAAACTTTGCACCGGCAGTGTTTGGCATCAAGCCGTCCGAGACAGGGAGGAGAACGATGGAGTGGAGGAACCGTTTTGGGAAATGCGTGTTTCTATTGGCGTGCCTGGCTTCGGCTCTCTTTGTTTGGAGTGCCAGGGCCGATCACGATCACGATCACTCCCTAAAACACGGCTTTCCGGGGTGGGGGATCGAATCGAAGGGGCGGCTTCGACAGGGCGACCACGGAAACGAAGCAACCGGTGAAACGGCCGCCTGGCTCTTTGCCGTCGCCAACGTCCCGGCCGTCCTGGGGTTCGCCGCCAGGCGCATGCTGAAACGCACCCGATCCAATCCGGCGCGGAAGAAATGGGCGGACCTCTATACCTTCAACAAGAAGCGCCTCATGCCCATTCACTACGTGGGGAATCTTTCGGCGCTGGGGATCGCCCTTTGGCATTTTGTGCTCTCACGATGTCGGTCCACCAGCCTTCCCGAATGGACCCTCGCTCTGCTCCTGGGATTTGCGTTGCTCGGCGTCCTGATGAAGCTCCGGCTGGGTTCCCAGTCCCTCATCAAAACGGCCCGCACCCTGCACACGAATCCGGTGGTGGTTGCGACCCTCTTCCTGCTCCTTTGGCTGGGCCACCAGATGGTGGATTGACGCCGATCCGTGAGACTTCAAGAGACTGGAATCGCCGTGGATCTGAACCAGGTAGTCCTCTGGGTGGTGGGGGGAATCGTTGTCATCGAAATCTGTGAGCACCTTCTTTTTCCCCTCCTTTGGCACTGGAAGACGAGGTCTCGGCGCTCCGCGGCGGGGCTGGAATCCTACGTGGGAAAGGAAGCCCGCGTTTTGAGCTGGGAAGGCGCTCGAGGAACCGTCCTGGTGGACGGCGAAATCTGGAAGGCGGAAAGCCCTGAGGCCTGTCGTCCCGACGACAAGGTCCGCATCACGGCGGCGCACTCTCTCACGCTTTCCGTCTCTAGGAGCCTATCCGAGAACTCCGCCAACCCTCACTCCCGCGTAAGCGGGAGTCCGTAACTTACTGGACATTCTGGATCCTCGCTTTCGCGGGGATGACGAATGGACGTTGAGCGAGGCAAATTTGTCATTGTCGGACAAGCTCCTAGGAGGCTGTCCGACAACAGAGTTCTTTTGACGATCCGGGTGAGGTCTGCCACGCCGCTTGGATGAAGGAACCTGCGCCGAGGCGATGCCCGCCCTGTGGGAGCGCCGCGAGGCGCGATAAGCCGGGAACGGCCACACCGCCACACAATGGCCGGCCACCCCTTTCGCGGCTTTCGCCGCTCCCACACACCCCGTCCCTGCCTCGTGCCCGTCCATAGGCATTCTGTTGAGACGCGGAATGGGGCCTATTCTCGGACAGGCTCCTAGGAGCCTGTCTGAGAACAAGTTTCCTCCATCAACCGACAAGGGACCCCTCTTCTTTCGTAGCCGCGGAGCTTCAGCCCCGCGGGGAACCTCGTCGAGTGCCCGCTATTCACAAAAAGAGAATGCTTTACACGGTCTCGGTTTTTCATCCGCTAACAGTCCTGGTGAGGCTCGCCACCCCGCTTGGGTGAATGAGCCTGCGCCGAGACGATGTCCGCTCTGTGGGAGCGCCGCGAGGCGCGATGAGCCGGGAGCGGCCGCACCGCCACACAATGGCCGGCCACCCGTTTCGCGGCTTTCGCCGCTCCCACACACCCCATCCCTGCCTCATGCCCGTCCAGAGGCATTCTGTTGGGATGCGAAATTAGGCCTATTCTCGGACAGGCTCCTAGGATCCAGGGAGGAAGCGCACCGGAGGTTTCCTCCATCGTCCTTTCACGCCTCCCGCAGTGAAAGTCTCCGTCGCCCACGCGGTATGTTCCGTCAGGCACTCCCCGCGCTGTTCCCGCCCCCCCAAATCATCCGGCGGTTCAGCTTCCCTTTCCGAAGGGGCAATGGGGATAGGTGCACCGGGCGCAGTCCCGGCAGAGGCCTCCGTGGCCCAGCAGGGCCAGTTCCTTGCGTCCCACCGTCTCTCCCGCCAGGATGCGGGGAAGCACCAGATCCAGCACGGTCACCCGGTGGTGCAGGGCGCAGGCGGGCACCCCCAGCACCGGAACGTCCTTGATGCGGGCCACCAGGAACATGGCGCCGGGAAGGACCGCCGAGCCGTAGCAAAGATCCACGGCGCCCGCCGCCCGGATGCCCTCCCGGGTCACATCGTCGGGATCCACGCTCATTCCCCCGGTGAGAAGCACCAGGTCGCATCCTGCTTCCAGCGTCTTTTCGACGGCCCGGGCGATCCGGTGGGCATCGTCCGGCACGTATTCCACGGAAAGGAGTTCGCCTCCCAGCTTCTCCAGCTTCTCCCGGATGACGGGAGCGAACCGATCCTGGATGAGACCGTGATAGACCTCGTTTCCCGTGACCACCAGGCCGCCTCGGGCCGACCGCACCGGGAGCACCTCCACCACGGGCCCCTGGGACCGGGCCACGGCGGCGGCCCGTTCGATGGCGGCCCGCTTCATCACCAGCGGGATCGCCCGGGTGGCCGCCACCAGGTCCCCTTCCCTCACCAGGGTGTGATTGTGGAGGGTGGCGCACATGACCTCGTCCATCATGTTGAAGGCCGCCAGTGTATCCGCTCTCACGCGAAGGAGCCCATCGGCGGCCGCCAGCAGATTGATCTTTCCTTCCCGGGGGGCGTTTTCCCACCGGATGTTTCGCCCGGCCAGCGCGTCGGCCAACAGGGCCGCCGCCTCGTCTTCGTGGATTTCGTCCTCTTCCAGTTCGATCACGTACAGGCGGTTTTTCCCGAGCTTCTGCAGCCGGCACACATCCTCGCCGCAGACGGTGTGCCCCTTTCGAAAGGCCGGCCCCTTGAACTCCCCCGGCCGGATCTCGGTCACGTCGTGGGCCAGTTGGGTTCCCACCGCTTCTTCCACCGGAATCACCTTGATCATGGCTTCTCTCCCGTTTCCCGCTTTCACCTGATCCCGGCTCCGGAAAGCTCGGGGATGTCCTGAATCTCACGGACCGGCTCGGCCTCCGGGTCGGGCACGTCCCGAATCTTCTGAAAATAGCTCCTTCCGGCGCAGTGGGCGCAGAGCGGCCCGTCCGGGCCGTCCTCCTCCCGCCCGTCCCGGACCACCTGTCCGCAACGGACGCAGGCCGCCTTCCTTCGGGTGGGACCGGGAAGATCCACGTCCCGCAGCTTCACCCGGACCTCTTCCACCCGAAAGAGCACCGGGTCGGGCATCCGTTTGTAGGCCTTCAGCTGCTGCGGAGCCTTTCCCGGAATTTCCGGTGCATAGACAGACGCCAGTTCCCTGGCTTCCTCCGTGGAAAGCACCCGAAAGGCCCGGCCCGTTTGCAGGTTCACGAAGGTGGCCGCCATGATCCCGAAGTCCATGAACTTGAGACTTCGCCGACCCAGCTTCACCCCGGTGACGTGGGCCACGGCATCGGCGGCGCACCGGTCCATCTCCACATAGACCAGGAGCTTCTTGATCTGGTCGCGGCTCGTGGGATCGGTCAGGCCGATGAGCCGGCAGCCCAGGATGGCCATGCGCACGCCGATCACCTGCCCCGGGCACAGGTGCCCGTGGGCCTCGGCCGACGACTGCAACAGGGTTTCCAGGTCCATGAGCTCCTCCAAGAACGCGGGATGCGAAAGCGCGTCAGCCGCAACACGCCCGGGCTCCGTCCTCCGGCGGGCCGGCGGTTGACGCCCACTGGTTCAGATCGTCGTCCAGGAAGCTCGTGAGCAGTTGAGCCAGAGCTTCATAGGTCGGGGAAAGTCCTGTTTCCAGGATAGCCGAAGCCAGCCGATGGGAAAAGGCGTGGAGATGCTCGCCCAAAAAGCGGGCTGCCGCCTCCTCAAGGTCCCGGGCCCGATCCGGAACCCCGGACGCGTAGCTTTCCGCCGCCCGTCGGCACAAGTGTTCCATGAAGGCCAGTTCCACGCCGATGTGGTCCGGAAAATTTTCGATCCCTTCCCACGGCTCCAGGCCGTGGGCTTCGTAGATCCGGGCGATCTCTTGGGCCCCTTTCCCGAAAAGGGTCGCGCGACGGCCTCCCGCCTTCTCGTCTGCCATGAGCACCGATTCGTAGGGCGGCACATGGTAGGGGCCCGGGACCAGAAAGAGGTTATCGTATTCCACCTGGATCGCTTCCGGATTCCCGCTCTTTCCGGCCCCCTCCCCTGCCGCGCTCCGGAGAACGTCCAGGGCCGGGTGGTCGCCGAAAAGGGCCCCCAGCGCATCCATGGTGTCTTCCGCCGTCAACTGCTCCCAAAACGCCCCATCGGGCCGTCCCACGAAGACCCGGGAAAAGAACCCGTAGACTTCCGCCCGGGCCCGATCCATCTCCATTCGTTCCGTCCAGACACCGTCCATGCGGCACCTCCCTTCTCAGACCTTTTCCACGGCCACCCGGGTATCGTAAAAGGAGGCGCTGCCGCCGATGGGATCCTGCAGGCAGACGTCTTTCAGGTGCGGATCCAGGAGCATCACCGGGTTGGCCGAACAGCCCCGACCGATCCACGGCGCCGCCTCCGAGGGCTTGCCGTCCACCTGAAAGGACCGGCTGCCGTACTGCCAATGGCCCAGGGAATGGGGGATCACCACGATTCCAGGCCGCACCCCTTCGGTCACCCAGGCCTTACCCCGCACCCCCTCCGGGTGGCTCTCGGAATAGACCCGGATGGGGTCTCCGTGGCGGATGCCGAGCCGAGCGGCATCCCCGGCGTTGATCTGGATGTCCTCCTTGGGGGTCACCCCCATGAGCCACGGGCTGGCCGCCGTGCGGGCCTGGGCGTGGTAGACGGGGTGGTAGGTCAGGATGAAGAACGGATACTTGGACGGATCCACATTCACCGGACGACCCAGGCAGTCTTTGACGGGCTCGTAGATCGGAAGGCCGTCGTAGTATTGCCCCGTCATGGAATCGCGCACGGTGGCCAGCTTTTCATTGTAGATGAAAACGGGACCCTTGTACGCGTGTTTCGTATAGGGGCCCTTGTAGGCGTTTCGGTAGTCTTCGAAGCGTCCGCCCCGCTCCACCACGTACCGGACCTTTTCCTCCTCCGTGGCCCCGGGGACGCTGTCGCCCGGCTTGTCTCCGTAGGCGATGTTGGCCACCAGGAGCTTGTACCAGTCCCAAGGCGTGTAGAGATCGCGCCCGGGCCCCAATCCGTCCTTGCCGAATCCCGGAAGCCCCATCTTGAGGCCCAGATCGATGAAGATCTCCTCCAGCATCTTGGTGTCCTTGAAGACCGGCTCCACCACGGGCTGGCGAAACCCGCTGGTGGTGGTGAGGATGGTGGGGGCCACGTGGGGCGTGCCGTAGTCTTCCAGGAAGTGGCGGCACGGTAGGATGTAGTCGGCCAAGGACGAGGTCTCGCCCATCACGATGTCGATGGCGATGAACAGGGGCAGCTTCTTGGGATCCTTCACCGCCTCGGCCAGGTGCACGCCCGCCGGGGACGAGTAGAGCACGTTGTTCCAGTAGGTGATGAGGCACTTGATGGGATAGGGGTATTGGGCCCCGATGCTCGGGAAGACCTCCTGGTACACGTTGTGGTAGGCGAAGGGAAACCACGGCCGCTTGGCCGGGTAGCCGTTCTTTTTGAATTCCGTGGTCTCCTCGTAGTGGTTCTTGTGCCGGTCGATGTTGACACCCCACGCCTTCACCTTTCCGGGGGTGAATTGCGGCTTCTTGACATGGTAGGGATTTCCCGGTTTTCCTCCCGTCTCGTGCCAGTGGCTTCCGCCGTGGGCCTCGCAGCCGCCTTTCCAGGACACGTTTCCGATGAGGAAGTTGAGGACCTCCAGGGTGCGCGCCGTGTAGGTCCCGTTGGTGTGCTGCACCGAGCCGCGGTAGAAGTCCACCACCGCCCGACGGCCGTGGGACGAAAAATCGTCCGCCTCCCGTTCGATGGCGGCGGGTTCCACCCCGCAAATCTCGGCGTATTGGGCGACCGTCCGTTCCATGACCCGGTCCGTGAGCATCTTGTAGACGCTGACGACCCGCACACCGTCCACGGTGGTGTCCACCAAGAGATCCGCCCGGTCCACCTCCTCCGCCGAGACCAACTGGCCGTCCTTCATCACCAGAGGAGTCTTTCCGTCGCGCAGGATTGCGCGCGTGTCCTGACGGACCAGATAGGTGGCGTCCGACCAGGTGAGATGCCCCGCGCCCTCCAAGGCCGCCTTCTTGTTGGGAAAGGACAGGTACTCCAGGTCCACCCGGTCGTGTTCCATCATCCAGCGCATCATGCCCAGGGCGAAGGCCGCATCGGTTCCCGGCAGGATCGGTATCCAGCGGGCGGCCTTGGCCGCCGAATTGGAGAACCGCGGGTCCACCACCACCATGGTGCCGCCCCGTTCCCGGAAATAGTTGAGCTTCCGGGCCATGGCCTGCATGGGGAAGTTGGCCTCGTAGGGCGTGGTGCCGAAAAAGAGAATGTACTCGGCGTTCATGATGTCGGGCTTGGTGTGATGTTTGTTGTCGAAACACAGGTCGATCCCCACATGGTGGGACGTTTCGCAAATGGACGTGTGGTCCAGCCGCTTGTTCACCGTGCCGAAGCAGTCGTGGAACCACCGGTCCGTGAACTCCTTTCGGCCGTGCTCGATCCGACCGGGCATGAAACAGAGCTGATTGGCCTTGGGCCCCAGTTCCGGCGCCTCCGGGTCGATGGGATCGAAACTGCGGATGGCCTTCAAGCCGTCCACGTGGCCTTCGCCGAAAAGATCGCCTCCGTTGATGATCTCCTCGTAGGCCTGTTCCCACGTGATGGTCTTCCACTTGCCGGAGCCCCGCGGGCCCACGCGCTTCAACGGCTGGCGCAGCCGGTAGGGATTGTAGAGGGTCTGCAGGGTGGCGCCGCCTTTGGCGCACACGGTGCCTTCCGTCAGGGCGGCCTTTTGGGGATCCGTGTCGTAGGGGATGTGAGGCTCGCGCACGTTGGGATGATAAGGGTTGCCGCTGATCTTCACCACCACCCCGTCCTGGACCTTCACCTGCAGGCCGCAGGCGCTATGGCAACCCAGGCAGACGGTCCGCACCACCTTTTCGGCGTGCACCGCATCGGGGTCCGGCGCCCCGTGCAACCACGGTTTCGTCCCACGGCCCTGTTTCATGCAGCCGGCGGAAGTCAACACGCCCGAAAGGGCCAGCGCGCCTTTCAGAAAATTTCGTCGGGTCGTGCTCATCGTCGCACTCCTTGCCTTTCACGCTTCGATGTTTTCGTAGGGAAGCACCTTGTAGGTCACCAGGAAGATGAAGAACATGGCACACATGACGACGATGCCCATCGCCATCTTGCCGGGTTCCGGATGAAACGGTTCCCAATCGAAATGGGTCATGGGAAGCATCTGGCCGCCGATGAAGATGTTGAGACAGCCGAAAAGGGTGCCCACCATGGCGGCCACGGCCGCGATGCACGACACCGCGACGTTTTCCCTCATCCGGCGGTAAAGCATGAGAAGAAAAGGCAAAACCAGTCCCACGGCCACCTGGAAGAACCAGAACTGGAACGCCCGGGGCCCGACGAAGAAGACCTTGGCCGCCGCGCGTCCTCCGATGCCCGTGTAGTGCAGCAGAACGAAGTACACGAAGAGCACCCCGGCCTGGGCGACCAGGGAGTACTTGAGGATGATCCCGAATTCACTGAGATACCGCTGCTGTTCCCGCACCGCCTTTTCCGGGGAGTGGACCAGGGCATTCTTCAGGTGGGTGAGGAGGATGAGAAACGCCGAGCCGGAGCAGGCGCCGAAGGCGAAGAAGATAAAGACCATCACCGACGAATGCCACATCACCCGACCCTTGAAGGAAGACAGCAGAATGCCCAGGTAGATCAACCCCATGAACGAGAAAAAGAGGCTCACCCCCGCCCAGAATCTTTCGCGCCTTTCCTGTCCGCGACGAATGCGGGCCGCATCCCCTTCCTCGGGACGGCCGAAGACCAGGAGGCGATAGATGCCCTGGAAGGGCCCTTTCTCCCGCGCCTTCACCATGAGTTCCGGGCGGAAGAGATAGTAGGAGTGGACCGCGTAGGAAAGCATGCACAGCGTGATGATGTAGACGCCGTAGGCCACCGGGGACGTCCAATGCCAGTGGTAGAACATGGTGTAAAAGCGCTCCGGATGTCCCAGGTCGGCCACCAGGAAGAGCGGCACCAGAGCCAGGATGATGAACGGCTGAAAGGTGCCCACCTTCTCCAGGGGCCGGTAGTCTTCCGTGCGGTAGTAGAGCCAGCTCAAGTGGGCCACGATGTGGGTGCCTTCGGCCAGGGAGATGAGCCACAGATACCAGCCGATGAGGTAGCCCAGAGCCACTGAATGGTCGATCCAGTAAACGTAAGTCGTCGGTACGCTCATGACGCCCTCCTTTCCATCAACCGGGTGTAGTCCGGCCCCATGATGGATTCGTCGGCGTGGACGTAGTGCACCTTGGGGCGGGTATCCAGGTCCGCGCGCAGTCGCTGCGTGGGATGCTTTTCCAGATAGCGGGCGATCTCGCTTTCCGGATCGTTCAGGTCGCCGAAGATGCGGGCCCGACCCGTGCACGCGTCCACGCAGGCGGGCTGGAGGCCCTTGGTGATCCGGTGGTAACAGAAGTCGCACTTGTCCGCCGTGTGCGTGATGGGGTTGGGAAAACGCGAGCCGTAAGGGCAGGCCACCACACAGATCCGACAGCCCACGCACACCTCCCGGTCCACGTGCACCACCCCGTCGTCGGTGCGATAGGTGGCTCCCGTGGGGCACAGGTTGAGGCAGGGGGCATCCTCGCACTGGTTGCACAGCCGCTGTCAATGGCCAGTTATTTTGACCCTTTTTTGGACAACAATTTTGACCCACTTGGGACGAAAAAATCAGCCTTGTCGTTTCTGTCTCAGTCGATAGCTTTCCCCTCCCATGATGAAGATGTGTGAATGGTGAATGAGGCGGTCCACGATGGGCACAACGACGTTGTCGTCATGGAAGAACTCGCCCCAGGCGGTAAACTCCTTGTTGGTGGTGATGATCACGGAACGGTATTCGTAAAGGGCGTTGACCAGCTGAAAGAGGTTGTAGCGTGCCTGCCGGCTCATGGG
>NZ_FQVB01000056.1 GCF_900129305.1 Desulfacinum infernum DSM 9756
GTGTCAGTTAGTGACATCCTCTCTCTCCCCCTCTCTCCGAGAAGGAGAGAGGGGGAGGGTTCGCCAACCGCCCGGCTCCGTCCGCCCTTTCCCAAAAGAATCCCCTCCACGCAAAATTTTCCCCTTTCCACGTATTAGTGAAGGTGGAAACGGACGGAAAGAGCCTAACGCGAAAGCAAAACCACCACAAAACCAAGGCGGGCCGTGGATTCGCACGGCCCGCCTTTTTGGGGGAGCCGCCGAAAAACCGATGCCGCCGTCACACCTCAATGCAAGCCCGTGACACCCAATGCACGGGTGCGACACTCGATGCAACGGTGAAACATCCTGCACCGGCCGTCACGGGTCAATGCGAACCTGTGACGGCCGGTGCAGGGGGGGGGGAGGCGTTTCCGAAAATCGGCCCTACGGGTGCGATTCGGAAATTCAGACCACCGTCACAGCCCTGCACAACCCTGTGACACCCAATGCAACGGGGAGACAGAGGGGCGATTTCGGCGATCCGGGCCAAAACCCGAAAACGGCATCAGCGTCACACCCCTGTGCAAAGCTGTGACACTTGGAGCCTAATAGCAAGAGAATCGGTGTGATTCCGAAAAACCGGATCAGCGTCACACCCCTGTGCAGAACTGTGACAAGTTCGAGGAACTCAAAAACGTCACAGGTTGGTGCCGGCCGTCACACCCCAGTGCAGGGCTGTGACGCCCGCATCACCGTCACAGCCCTGCACAACCCCGTGCCACTTAATGCAAGGTGTCACGGGTTGCATCAGTTTCCCCTTTCTCAAAAACAGGAAAAGCCCTAATCAAGGAAAGGAGGAGCACCATGCAAATCGGACTGGACATCGGCTTCGGGGAGGTCAAGCTCGCCGCGCGAAACGGGAAGGAGACGAATCCCCTCCTATTCTCGTTTCCGTCCGTGTACGCCAAGTACGTCCCCTCCCCCATGGACGCAACGAACAAAATCATCGTCGAATACCGAGACAAACGCTACCTGGTGGGGGAGGACGCGAAGAGGGAACGGGCCCAAATCGCTCCCGCCGATTTCGACGACATCATGGATGCCGCCGGAATCTACGTCTCCTACATCCGCCAAACCCAACACATCGGGGACCTCGCGTCCGTGGTGGCCAGCGTCCCCCCGATCTATTGGACGCGCAAGGACGAATACCGGGAGCGCCTGGCAAAACTTTGGGAAAACGTCGGCGTCGTTCCCCAGGGGCTCGGAATCGCCCAGGTCGTCGCCAACAGACTGGAACCCGAAACCCGTCACCTCGTCATCGACATCGGCTATAACACGGTGGACCACCTGCTCATCGAAACAACAAGCTCGGAAACCGGGGAAACCATTGTCCGGACCCGCCGGGGCGGGACGTGGCGAAACTGCGGCGTCACGTTCCTCGTGGACCTGTTCCGGGCCGAGATGGGCGAAACGGATCTCCGAACACTGAGATTCCACACGCTCAAGGAATTTCTCCGCACCGGCCAGGCTAATTTCCATGGCGAAACCATCGACCTCTCCGGAGCCAAACGAAGGGCGGCCGACCACTATAAGGCCGCCCTGGGGTCCAGAATCAAAGAGGAATTCGGGGGCGAAACGGACCACATCGACGGAATGATCGTGGCCGGCGGCGGCGTGTACTATTTCGATCCCCAGGATCTGTTCGCGGGACTCCCCGTGATCGTGCCGGAAAACCCCGAGTTCGCGAACGCTATTGGCCAAATGTTGTTGGCCTAATAGAAGACTGTTGACCAACAGTTGACCAACAGGAGTTTTTTTATGAAAACGATGCGAACGACACTTCGACTGTCGGAAGAAGCCTACAAAATTATCATGAGGCTCCCGCCCAAGGTCCGGACGAAAACCGTATCCGAGATCATCATCAGGGCCGACGCCCGTGGATGGATCAACGAAATCAAGGCCCGGGAAACCAAGGCCATCCTCCAATCCGTCGGACTCTCGGTCGAGGACGTGTTGGCCCTGCACGTGGGAGAAAACCTCCCGCCCTTTCCTCCCGAGGACGACGAGGGTGATCTGCCACCCGAAAGCGAGGAGCCCATCCTGGGGTCCCTCCAGGAGCGCCTGGACAAGCTCATTGATTTCTGAATCTTTATGGGGGGGGTCGAAGAGAAGCGGGGAGCGCCGGATATACGGGGCTCCCCGCTTCTCTTTTGGGGGGCTTTGCTTGCGTGAGGGTGTTTGGGAAAATTCGGATGGGTGGGGGATGAACCCCGAGCCTGAAATGCGAGGGGGGCGGCGCCGCGGGCGGCACCCCCCCCCCTCCTTAACCACCCCCCCCCTTATATACCATGCTGATAAACGCACTCCCCCCTTCCCGGTGAGGGTCCCAAAAAAAATTTTTGGGACCCTCACCAGGCCGTCTTTTCCTTCACTCCCGGCTCCAAGGCCGGGTTAATCGACCCGCTGGTTATCCTTCACTTTCGGTTCTTCTGCCGACTCTCCTCCTCCTCGGATTCCACGCCCCCGACCGAGCCCCTTCGGGCCTTTCGGCCCTCGGGGCTGCGGAGGGGGCTTTGTCGGGTTTGTTCCTGAGCCATCGTTTTTTCCTTTCTTCCGGTAAGGGGAATCTTTCCCGCGTTTATCCCACGTACTAATTTGTGGCGCTTTCGCGCCACGCGCCTCCACCGAGCCCCTTCGGGCCTTTCGGCCCTCGGGGCTGCGGAGTCGGCGCCGTTGGTCCATTGCTTTGCGATCATCTTTGAACCCCCCAAACGGCGAACCTCCGCGCTCGGCTCACGCCTTCGCGCTCCGGTTCGCCTCCACCATGAACCCGTTCCGCCAAAAAAGAAGGGTGGCTGGTGGCGGTGGGCCGGGAGCCGTCGGTCGCCGGCTGGAGATGGCCGGTCCGGAGCAGGGCTACCCGGAGCTGCACGTAGTCGATGGGAGCGCCGCAAAGCCGGTCCAGTTCCTCCTTGAGGGGCTTGAGGCGGTCGGTGCCGACGGACCGGACGGCTGCGGGCAGGTGTCGGCGGATCATGGCCTGCTGGCGGACATCCTCCACCTGCCGAGGGTCCACGCGGCCGGCCGTGAGGAGCTCGCCCAGGGCGAACGAGATATGGTGGGCGGGTAGGCCGGCAGAGGCCCCCACTCGCTCATAGTCGGACGGGAGAAGACGTCCGTGGGCCGCGAGATGCGCCTGGATGGCTTCGATGGCCAAGGATTTCCTGGTCTTCGGGGGAGAGGTTTGCTCTTGTGCCGGTTTTGTTTCTTCTTCCGCCGCTCGAACCCGATCCGCGTCCGGCCCTTGCTTTCCGCCGCGTGCCTGGACGGGACGGCGAGGCTTTGCGCTTTCGGGAGAAGAGGCTTCCAGGTCGAACACCGTATCCGCCCCATGCCGGAAGATCATCTCCTCCACCACCCGGGCCATGGTTATCGTATCACCCAGAGCGCGGTGGGCCTCTCCGGGCTCCACGCCGTAGTGCTGGGCCACCTTGAGCAAGGTTCCCTTTTGGGTTTTCTGTGTTTTCGTCCAGATTTTCCGTGCGTCGATGAAACGGGAAGGTTCCGGGGCGGGCAACCCGTATCGCGTAAAATTTTCGTGGATTACGGGGAGATCGAAGGTGGTTCCGTTAAAGGCCACGCAACAGGTCCGGTCGAACAGGATGGAAATCACGTGGCTGATGGCCGGAAATTCCGGGGCGTCCGCCACGACCTCCTTGGTGATGCCATGAACCCTCGCCGCTCCGGGATCAATCGGAATATCGCCCGGATTGATCAGGTAGGAACGGCTCTCGATCTTTCCGTCCGGAAACACCGCCAGATAGGCGAACTCAAGAATGCCCACGGGACCGTCCTTGGGAAGCCCGGTTGTCTCGATGTCGAAAAAAGCGATGGGCTTTCCCTCGCGGGCGGCCACCCGCGCAATCAGTGGGAATTGCTCTCTCACGGCGACATCTCCAGTCTGGGCTCACGGGGAGGCGCCCAGTCCTTGATCCTGCGCTTCCAGGGCTGTTCCGCGTCCGGATTGGCGAACCGGAAGGTCGTTTGGTTGCGCCGGATCTTGATATGGTCGGAATGGATCGCTTCAATCCTGGTCCGTTCGTCCAGGTAGCAGATCAGTCCGTAGTCGTTCCCGTAGGGGAATGGATAGGTGCCCCGATTGGAATAGAGAGCGTGTTCTGTCCAGCCCTTCTCCAGGGCCTCGTCCCGGATGGCGTCCACTTTGGCCTTGGCTCCCATGGGGATGGGAAACGTGTGGGGATGGTCGGAGTTTTCCGGATAGAGATAGTCCGGCTCGGTTTGGGTTTGCTGGGATCGGAATTCCTTGTCCGCCGTGTCGGTTGCCTGCCGTCGTTGCCGTGGATCGAAGACTTTCTCGTAGCGGTCCTCTCCGACGTAATAGACGGGGCAATGGATGGAGCCGATCCCCCGGTTGAGATTGGCCATGGAAAGACCCGCAAAGACCCAGAAGACCTCCCGGCCCCGTCGGATCTTGAAGGCCCTGCCCTCCCGGGGCTCCAGGAAGGCTTTGTCGAGAAAATACTGGTAGAGCCGCGCACCCAGGGCATACTCCTTGTGCGCGAGCCAGGAATTCATCTCGGCGAGCTTTTCCCGGTCGTAGAGGACAATCTCGTTTGCCTCCACACGAAACCCATCGAGAAGACGGAAGGAAGAGGGGACGGCCGCCGGGGCTGGGCTCGGCAAAGGGGAAGTAGTGCCTTCCGGCGGCCGAGAGGGTGTCTCGGAAAGGCGGGATGGGGGCTGGGGGGAGTGGTCCGGGGTGGCTGCCGCACCGATGTGCCCCGAACTCAACTCCGCCGCCAGGCCATCCCTCAGCTCCGGATTGTACTGAAGTTCGATCAGTTTTTCATCCAGGAATTGCTGGTCTCGGGAGGAGAGCCCTTCTTTCGGCAGGATGCGCAGATGTCCCTGGTCGTCCAGACTGACGGAGGCGATCCGCTGGAGCTGCTTCAGGATGCGTTGAGCGTTTCGGCCCATGCGTTGGCCTCCCGTTCGAGCAAATGAAAGGTGTCCATGCCCACTTTCTCGCCGCCGGTGAACATCCGGGCGAGTTTTATGGCGTGATGGATCTCGTGAGCCAACACCTCGTCCGGAGCGTTCCGGTTGGCCTGGATGGCGACCTTTACTCCGTTCGTAGCCGGATCCACGTCAAAAATCACGTATCCCGTGGGAACGGCGATATGGTCCAGATGCACCGTGATCGTGAAGGTCATGGCGGTTCGTCTCCTTTCATGAAGAAAGGGGAAACAGGGGCCTCAGAAAAAGGCGCCCAATCCCGCCCTTCACGTTCCCCTTACCGGGTAAAGAAGGATCTAAGAAGGAGAAACCCCATCATGGCGCCTCGTTCTATTAAGAGCGTCCCGCCGGAAATCGTGATCGAACCGCCCAGCAGGAACAGAAGTTCCTGGTTCTGGGCGATTTGCCAGCCCGATGCGGCCTGGGCCGAGATCCGGTCCGGATATGCTCTTACCCGTGAGGAAGCGGCCCGAGAGGCGCAAAAAGCCATGGCCGAAGAAATCGCCGGGAGGGAAAGGGAAGTGATACGAACAGCCCGCCGGAGCCGGAGGGGCGGCCCATTTCCAGGCTGAAAGGAGAAAACGATGGGAAAGGATCTCTACATCCGACCGTTCTTTACTCGCGACAAAATGTTTAACATCGAAGTCCCCGACGGGGAACCCAAGGCCTTCATCACCATCTGCGACCGTGGAAAGGACGGCTCCATCACGGGAAAGAGCACGGTGGCCGCTGAAATTCATGAGCTCATGAACGTGCGCCATGCCCTGAAGCTCTATCGTGAATTCGGTGCCGAGCGGTTCGAGCGCTTCGCCGCCTGGCTCAACCCGAAAGCTCCGGCCGGCCTGCTGAGCTTTGTCCACACGAACGGCAAACGCACCACCACCTGGGGGCTTTCCATGAGGGAGGCGAAGGACGGCAGCAGAAGTTTCTCCGTGTTCGTGACCCAGGCGGAGGGGGGTAAGAAGGAGAACAGGAGCTTTCCCATTGATCCCGGATTGTACCTCCTCCTGGAACGTTACATGGAACGGGCGCTGGAGGCCGTGGAGGAAAACTCCCTGGAATGGGCCCGCGCCCGGAGGCAGGAACTTTTTGAGGGGACGGAAAGGGAGGAAGAGCCGCCCGCTCTCTCTCCGCCGCCGAGACGGCCCGTCCGAAACCCGTTCACGCCTGGCGCGTGATTTTAAGGGGATGTTTTTTGGATTTGCCGCTTCCCCTTACCTGATAACACGCTTTTTATGCGTACCTCCCGTAAAACCCCATCCCTTTCGCGGGGGATGGGGATTTTTTGGCAAGAAATACTCGTTTCTCCGTATTTCTCTTTTTAAGGAGAGAAAAGGAGGATGAGGGATGATTATTTTGTCGCATTATGATAGTCACCATCGGAAACAACAAGGGAGGGGTGGGGAAAACGAGCATTGCCTGCAACCTCGCCGCCGCGCTGGGACGCATGGGCAAGCGGGTGCTGGTCCTGGACATGGATTCCCAGTGCAACGCGACCAGCATCCTGTTGGGCGGTGAGCCGGTCGTTCGCGGGCGGACCATGTATGATCTGCTGGAGCCCGAAGCGGGCGATTCCTTTTCCGGCTCCGATTTCGTTGTCCCCACTCGACATCTCAATGTGTACTGCGTGCCAAACATCGAAGAAAGCAGCGCCCTGGACATTCCGCTTGGTCGCGGGGTGCCGGCGACGTTTACGATCTTGCGGGACCGGCTCCCCGCCTTGTTTCCTTCGGGATCGTATGACTTTGTTTTTCTGGACAACCCGCCTTCCATCGGCTTGTGGCTGACGATTTCCCTGGTCGCCAGTGATTGTGTCATCGTGCCGATAGACGCCGCGTCCGGACACAGCCTTGCGGGACTTCGAAAAGTGCTGGACCTCATAGATGAGGTCCGTCAGGCGCTGAATCCATCTCTTCGGTTTTTGCGCCTCGTGATCAATCGCGCCGACCAGCGGACACTGGTGGCACGTCACATCATCGAGCAGGTTCGCATGGAATTCCCCGAACGCCATTTCAGAACCATCGTTCCCCTCAATACGGCAGTCCAACAAGCTGAATACATGTACCGGACCATATTCGAGCACGACCCCGGTTCGCGGGCGGCGAAAGCCTATCGCATGCTTGCACGGGAATTCATCGAAACCGTGGAGGGGGTCCGCTGATGATGACTCGAAAGAAACGCAGGAGCTTTCTGGATTACGTGCGGGAGGCCAAGCCGTTTGAAGATGAATTTCGCGCGGCAAAGGAAACGCTGGCTCGAATTTCACCGCTGGAATCACCGGCAGGTGGAACGGCAGATGAATCAGCAGATGGACCGGCAGGTCCACCGGCAGATGCACCGGCAGGTGAAACGGCAGTAGCAGACGGAGTGGCACCTCTAGCGGCACCTCTACCGGCAGGTGGAGTGGCATACGAAAAAGCAGATGCACCGGCAGATGAAGCGGCACACGGAACGGCAGGTCCACCAGCAGGCGGATCAGCAGGTGGAACGGCATACGAAAAAGCAGGTAGAACGGCAGGTGTATCAGCAGAGGGAACGGCAGGTCCACCGGCAGGTATAACGGCAGATGAATCAGCACACGGAACGGCAGGTCCACCGGCAGGTGGATCAGCAGGTGAAACGGCATACGAAAAAGCAGGTGGAACGGCAGGTGTATCAGCAGAGGGAACGGCAGATGCACCGGCAGGTGTAACGGCAGATGAAAAAGCAGGTGCTCCATCCACGCAAAGGTTTAATTTTACTTCAAAAGAAGCTCTGATTTATGAGATTTTGAAATCCCTCAATGGCTCGGAGACATCACAGGACAGGATTGCGAGAGCGGTTGGGGGCAGCTATTCGCATGTTCGACAGATTCTTTCAAACTTCAGGAAGCTGGGAATCTTGCGGGAGCGCAGGGCTGTCCGTCGGGGGCGCAAGGTGATCTCATTTCATGTCGCTCCCGTGAGCTATGTGTGCCATGATGCTGATGCGGTCATGGCCAAGCTCAGAAAAATAGACCCGAATTCTGTTGTGGCGTTCGTACAGATAGATAGATCTTTTATAAGAAAGAATCTATCTATCTGCGCGACGGAAGACGACTCGGCGAACGAGAAGAGTGGCTTCGATCCCGAGTTGTATCCCGGTCTCCCGCGGATCGGGTTTGGTCCGACCCAGATGCGCCAGGTGCGGCGGGCCTGGAAGGCACTGGGCCTGGACCTGGATGGACTGCCGGAGGCACTGGATCGTGCCGACTGGATGGCCAAGCCCGAGAACTGTCGGGAAATCAAAAATCCTCTCGGCTACATCGTCGCATCCCTCAAAAACGGCATGCCGTCTCCACCTCCCGGGTACAAGAGCCGCCAGGAGTTGGTGGCCGAGGCCCTTCGGGAAAAGGCCGAAAAAATCCGGAATTTGCAGGAGCAGTATTTCGAGGACGCATTCCTGGTGTGGTGGCATGGGCTTCCGGAGGCCGAAAAGCAGCGGATAGACCGGCTGAACAGGGCCGGCGCCATGTGGGACACCCACAGGCGGGAGCATTTCCGGAAAAACGTCTTCAAACCTCTTTGATTGAGCTTCCCCTTTTGGAATGTATAGAATGCGGAGTGTGAGCGTGTCCGCCGAACCCAAAGGAGTGGCGAATCATGATCCCACCCAGCCTTCAACCCCTTTACGACGAGATTGCGTCCCGTTTTGCCGGGATGTCCAAGTTCGGAACGACCTTTGTTCCCGGGTTTGGAAATCCCGAGTCGCGTCTGGTTTTCATCGGAGAGGCCCCCGGGGAGGAGGAAGAAAAACGCCGGCGTCCTTTTGTCGGCCCGGCCGGGCGCAATCTGGACCGTCTCCTGGAACTGGCCGGCCTGTGGCGGGACGAGATCTTCCTTACTAACGTCGTAAAGTACCGTCCTGTTGATCCCAGAAATCCCTCCAAGAATCGCAAGCCCACCAAACGGGAGATGGAGCTGTTTCTGCCGTACCTCAAACGGGAGCTGGAGATTTTGTCTCCCGAGCTGATCGTCTGCCTGGGTTCCACGTCGGCGGAAGCCCTGCTGGCGAATCGGGTGCCGATGTCGTCGTGCAATGGAGTATTGATCCATGGGGACCCCTGGCCAATTTTTGTGGCCTACCACCCGTCCCCGCTCAACTTCAACCAGCCCGAACGCCGATCTGAGATGGAGGAGGCCTTCAGGTATCTGGGAATCCTCCTTTCCTCCACCGGAACCAAGGCCGTGGCCGGCATCTAAGCATTTTTCCATCCATCGACCGGGTGGCCCAGGGGCTTCGCCTGATCGACATTGGGGATGATGAGAGGGTTGTGGACGTGGCTTCGGTTTGATGTTGTTTTTCCGGGAAGGGCTGGGGAGGGAGAAGCCAGCCCTTCCCTTTGGCGAGGGGAGGGACTACATCCCCACAGCCATCGCCGGTTTCCGCTTTTTCTTTTCGGCGGCGATTTCGCGTTTCATCTGTCGATTCATCTCCCGGAGGGCGGCCACCCGGGGCTTTCCCACGCCGCTTCTCTTGAGCCTATCGAGAAGCTCCAGCCGCTCGAATTCGCTCAGACTCTCCCGCGTAATGGCGTCCTGCTTTATGCCCTCTTCCTCGCACACTTCGACCAGCGTGTTGGACATGATGGCCATGGCCTCGTAGGTGAGCGGAGCCCTGTAGGATGCCTCGGATAGAATTGCGAGAATTTCGGCCCGCGTAGGGGGCAGGAAAGTGTCTTCGATGGCTTTGTCGGTCGTCGGCCAGGATACTTGCTCGAACCGGGAGGCAATTTCCTTGATATGAGATGAGAGAAGCCAGTCCGCATGTGAAGGCGGATTGATGACATGCGTATAGAAGGCTGGCAGGCAGCGCGTCATGACATCAAAAGCCGGATGCCCCTTTTCTTCGCATTCTTCCAACACTCTTTCCTGGATAGCACGGTGGATTTCGTATTTGGACATCATGTTGTTCTCCTTCTTTCTTTTGGGGATTTTGGCCTTTTGGAGGAAAGGGGAAACATCCGGTGAGCTTTGGGAGGTTTTTTAGGAGGCCACTTCCCCTTAATGGGAAAAGGAGGTTGGGCCATGAGCGAAGAGCGCAAAATTTTTTTCCTCGGTTCCCAGCCTTTGGAGCCCGATGATGCGAACCGTCTCTGGTATCCGGTTGTTCCGAGCGACGACGCAGGGTTTTGGGGAGAGCGGAAGATCTTTTTCCCAACGTGGGACGATGCTCTTGAATACGCCTGTTGGATCAATTCCGGCTGCCCGGAACTTGCCCCGAAGGGCGAGTTCGGGAAATTCCTGCTGAAGGAACGGTACGGCACGCCGGTCATTCGCCGCGCCAACCAGAAATACCGAATCCGAATACCGCGTCCCCTGACATACGAAGAAGCCGAATATCAATGGTCCGTAGTGGGGCCGGCGGAGGCGGCCCCGGGAGGACCGGAGACGGCTCTTTTCTGGTCCTTCGAGGAAGCCTCCGAGTATATCGACTGGAAGAATGGAGACTGTCTGGATTGCTCCCCCTCTTCCCGCTCCAGGCGGGAAGAGGAGGGGGCAGCCTAGTGGCGAGCTAGTTCAGGGCATCTTTCAGGGATTTGCCGGGAACGAATTTGGGAACCTTGGACGCCGGGACCGTGATCTTTTCGCCCGTCCTGGGATTCCTGGCTTCGCGTGCGGGGCGGTCCACGACTTTGAAAGAACCGAAGCCCGTGATGGCTATTTGTTCGCCCGCTTTCAGGGCCGCTTCGATTTCGTTTAGCAGGGCATTCACGACGCTTGCGGTGTCCTGCTTGGAAACGTTCGCAGTCGCGGCAACCTTTTCGATCAGCTCCTTCTTGTTCATCTTCTGCCTCCTTTTTTTGTGGTGGTGAAACATCCTTTCCCTTTCCCGTATAAAGGGGAAGAGGAATAAAAACAAAAAAGAAGGATGTCGTGATGCGAATAATCGTCTCGTCGGATGTTGAAATCATCGGGGGGCCGCTTCCGCTCCTGGCCGAGCTTCGTCGGGCGCTGACGTTTGATAACCCGGCGTATATCGAAGCCGAGCGAATGGAGCGTTCCACTCGCGGCATTCCGCCCGTCCTCCGGTTCTTCAAGGAGCGCGGCCGAAATCTCATCGTGCCGCGCGGAATGGCCCGGTGGATTGTCACCACGGCCCGGAGGGATGGCATCTCATGTGAAATCGACGATCGGCGCCGCTTGTGTCCGCCTGTTGAGTTTTCATTCCATGGGAAGCTGCGGGACTATCAGCATGAGGCCGCAAGTGCCATCCTGGCGCGGGATTTCGGCGTGCTTACGGCCCCCACGGGGTCGGGCAAGACCGTCATGGCCCTGGCCGTGATCGCCAAGCGCCGGCAGCCGACGATCATCATCGTCCATACCAGGGAATTGGCGGAACAGTGGGTGGCCAGGATCGAGTCCTTCCAGGGTATTCCCGCGAAAGAAGTGGGACGGATCGGAGGGGGGAAGAAAACCATCGCCCCCATTACGGTGGCCATGGTGCAGACCCTCTACAAGTGCGCCGACGAGGTGGCGTCCCGGTTCGGCCACCTCATCGTCGATGAGTGTCACCGGGCTCCGGCGAGGACGTTCACCGAGGCTGTTTCGGCCTTCGATTGCCGCTACATGCTGGGGTTGAGCGCAACGCCCTGGCGGCGGGACAAGCTGTCGAAACTGATCTATTGCTTCTTGGGCGACAAGGTGCATGAGGTGGAACGGGACCGGCTCCTGGAAAGCCGGGCGATCCTTCCGGCGGAGCTGGTGGTGCGGAAAACTTCGTTTACGGCCTTTTCCGACCCGACGGAAAATTATCCCGCCGCCCTTACCGAGCTCACCCAGAATCCAGAGCGAAACGCCCTCATCGTCGATGATGTGCTCGATTTGTGCAAGCGGATCACCGGCACGATTCTGGTTTTGAGCGACAGGAAGGACCACTTGTTGATTCTTGCCAAGCTCATTCGATCTCATGGCGAGCAGTGCGTCATTCTCACGGGAGACCTTCCCAAGAAAAAGCGCACCAAGATTGTGGATACCCTGAACCGTGGGAAGGTGCGAATCCTTCTGGCCACCGGGCAGCTCGTGGGGGAAGGGTTCGACTGTCCGAACCTGCATGCCTTGGTGCTTACGACCCCCGTTCGCTTCTCGGGGCGCGTCATCCAGTATCTCGGCCGGGTGTTGCGGCCTGCGCCCGGGAAGGACAAGGCGGTCGTGGTGGACTACTGCGATGAGCTGGAAGGCGTCTTTCGGCATTCGTTTTTCAAGAGGCAATCGCTTTTCCAGTCCCTGATGGGGACAAAGGAGAATCTTGATGAAGAAGGGGTTGAAACGGCGGTGGGAGCTTCCCGGTGAAACGCTTACCGGGGATCCGGCCGCGTGGATTCTGCGGCGGCGGGGTCACGACCCGGAGTCCTTCGTCCGGACGGACCTAGGCGCGTTGGCTTCGTACCTCGACATGGACAGCCTGGACGAGGCGGCCGAGCTGGCGTCCCGTCACATCCTGGCCAGCCACAAGGTTCTCCTCGTCGCCGACTACGACTGCGACGGGCTGACCTCCGCAGCCCAGCTTTCCATGTTTCTCCGTGAGATCGGCCACGACTTTTCCATTGTGGTGCCCCACCGGGAGGAGGGTTACGGCATTCCCATGCGGGCCGTCCGGGAGGCCGCCGGGGCGAAGCTGATGATCGCCATGGACTGCGGCTCCCTGGACCATGGGCCCATATCCGCCGCCCGCCGGGCCGGCATGAGCGTCATCGTCATCGACCACCACGAGACAAAGGACGGGAAGACTCCCGCCGATTTTCTCGTAAACCCCAAGAAACCGGGATGCCCTTCGCGTTTCAAGGAATTTTGCGCATCCGGACTCACCCTCCTTTTTCTCAGCAGGCTCCGAAACGCTCTCGGTTGCGACATCAGGCTGGGGGGCCGCTACCAGGCCCTCGCGGCCCTGGGGACCGTGGCGGACATGGTGCCTCTCGTCGAGGGGAACAGGATTCTCGTTGCCAAAGGGCTTGAGGCTATCGCCCGGGACCTCAGCCTTCCCGTGGAGGCCCTGGCGGAAGCGGCCGGGATCTCCGGAAAGGAGATCACGGCGGGAAGGATCGCCTTCCAGATCGCTCCCCGCCTCAACGTGGGAAAACGCGGCATGGTGGACCCCATGGAGGTCTATCGTTTCCTCATGGAAGGGGATCCAAAGCGGTCCCGGGACTATGCCGCCAGGCTCCACCAGGCGAACCGGCAGCGCCAGATGCTGGAAGATGCGGTCCTGAAGGACGCCATCGAGCGCCTGCGGGACACGCCGAGAGGCCGGGCGCTCGTCATGGCGGGGGATTCCTGGGAGCCCGGCGTTTTGGGGATCGCTGCGTCCAAGCTGATCGAAGGCGAGCACCACTACGGCCCGGTGATCCTGCTGACTCCGGACCGGGAAACCGGCCTGCTTTCCGGGAGCGGCCGAAGTGTTCCGGGAGTGGACCTTCACGGGGCGCTCCTTGCCTGTGAAGGCCTCCTGGGCCGTTGGGGCGGGCACAAGATGGCCGCCGGCCTGTCCCTTTCCCCCGGGAACCTGGAAGCCTTCCGGGAGGAGCTGGAGAAGGTCCTGGCCGGGTATCCGGCGGAGCTTTTTGTTCCCAGGGGAACCGTGGATGCCCTGGTTTCCCTTGAGGCCATCGACAAGGGTTTTGTGGACGCCTTGGCCGTTCTGGAGCCCCACGGGTACGGCAATCCCAAGCCGGTCTTCGCCGTTGAGGCTCCCATTTCCGGACTTCGCACCATGGGAGCCCTCAACAACCATCTGGAGGTCTCCCTGGGCGAAAACGGCCGCCGGCTCCGGGCGGTCTGGTGGAACGGGGCGGAATTTCGGGGGCGCTTGGAAGGATTCGGAAACGCCCTCGTGATCGGCAAGGTAGGGTGGAGCGATTATTGGAGCGCTCCGGAGATGGTGGTGGAGGATGTGATAAGCGAGGGTTAAATGCGCACAATTGTGGCCGGTTCCAGAACCATCAACGATCCCGAAATAATCTCTGAAGCGATCCGGCAGAGCGGCTTTCAAATCACGGAGCTTGTAAGTGGCGGAGCCCGGGGTGTGGATCGTCTGGGTGAAGCCTGGGCCCGCAGGAACGGTGTTCCGATTCGCGTTTTCCGGGCAGACTGGAAAAGATACGGCCGGGGGGCTGGCGTTCTTCGGAATACCCAGATGGCCGAGTACGCCGATGCCCTGGTGGCGGTCTGGGATGGCGAAAGCCGGGGGACGTTAGACATGATTCAAAAGGCCCGCAAATTGGGCCTAAAGGTTTTCGTTTTTCGGGTGGAAGGAGAATTATGATGATCTACAAGCCCTGCCGGGACATTACTCTCCATGAGGCCATCGAGGAGTACCTGGAGCGACAGGTGGCCACAGGGGCGTTTCGGGAGTCCACGGCTGCGAACCGGCGCCTGGAGCTTTGCCGTTTTGCCGATTTCGCCCGGAAGAAAGGTGTCACTGCTCCTCACAAAACCCACAAGAATCTCGTAACCGCCTACCTGGGGGCCCTGAAGGTCACGAACGGCACCAAGCGGACCATCATGGCCGTGCTGTCGGCGTTCTATGATTACCTCGTGGACGAGGACCTCGTGCTGGAAAACGTCCTGGAGTCCCTGCCGGTCCCCAAGTCGCCCCCGCCGGAGGCCGACTTTCTGAACGAGGAAGAGCTCCAGAAGTTCTTTCAGGCCGTCGTGGACACGTCCTCCGAGTGCGTGGTGGACCGGAACCTTCTGGTCGTCACCTGCCTGGCCGGACTGTGTCTCCGGGTTTCCGAGGTTTCCGGGCTGCGGCTTCAGGACCTGGACATTTCGTCCCGTCCCGGGGCCATCCGGGTGCATAGAAAGGGTGGAAAGGAAAGCCGGATCCCCCTGAACGAGGAGATCCGGGATCTTTTGGATCGTTGGCTTGAAAAAAGAGAAGACTGGGCCGGGAAGGCAAGCCCGTGGGTAATCCTTTCGACCCGTGGCCGGAAGCTCAGCGTGCGCCAGATCCAGACCATGGTCCGGAAGGCCCTGGAACACGCGGGCCTCGTCAAGCGCCGCATGGGTCCCCACCTGCTTCGGCATTCCGGGGCCAGCCGATACTTGATGGACGGAACGGACGTGAAGACGATCCAGGCCCTTCTGGGGCATTCCAATCTCTCGACGACGAGCCGGTACGTCCATACGACGGCAAAGGCGCTGGAAAAGGCGGTGGGGTCGTTTCCGAGCTTTGTTCGTCACAATTAACGACGGCTGTTGTGGTTTCCGCCCAGTCCTCCCTTGTGAACAGGTGGCGGGCGGTTTGGCAGCTAACTGGTTTCGACAGTTGCGGCCTTCTTGCGGCAGCCGGGTGAAAATCTTTCCCGGGGGGTTGACGGTCGGAAAGCGAGCCGGTCATTATTAAATGGGATCCTCCTTCGGGCGGGAGGGATCCCGGGATGTCGGGCCCGCCGGATTGGCCGGCGGGCTCTGTTTTTGTCCCGGAGCAAGCCACGGCGCGCTTGGTTTATACCTGCAAACTCCTATCTTTCTCGCCAATTGGTGAAACGGGCCTTTTTCCTTTGTAAAACCCTTCACATTCTGCTATATTTTACACATCTGTAAAACCTTTAGTTGGACAGCACATTGAGATGCAGTTCGGCACCTACCTTGAGAAAAGGCTTCAGGAGGCGCTAAGGTTTCTCCGTCAGCGCAATCCAGACCTCGGATGGGGTCGGGATGAAGTGATACGCTTGGCCGTGGGATACGGGCTCAATGCTCTTTTCCGTTCAGCTCCCCGTGTTTCTGTCTCTTATCCTGCTACCGTGTGGAGACTTTATCCAGCAGGCGCCTACTACAAGGCAAAAGTCACCGATCTCTCGATCACTGGATTGGGCTTCGCTGTGGCAGATGGGAGAACATCATTCAAACGAGGCGAGATTCTGCTTATCGAATTCAACGCGCATGGGTCCATCATGCAGAAAGCCCTCCTCGTTCGCCGAGTGACCGGCACTGTTGTGGGCTGTGCATTTGTGGATCCAGAGGAAACCAAGGACGTTGAGTCCCTTCTGTCTAATCTGTAGGAGGGGATCGTGCGGACAACCGTGTTATTCTTGGTCGCCCTGATCCTGGTTAGCTTCCCGTGCTTTGCCACGCAGACCGAGAACTACTGTCATGACCCAGCATCAGAAGTCAATGCTGTTGACTTAAGCATTTTTAAGCTTTTCCCTCCTTCCTGAGCACCATTTGTTGGGGGGTCGTTTGGTCACGCGGGGTTGGGAGGGCCGCGGGGATCTGGGTCGGTAGTATCGGACGCGAGAGATCGCATAAAGGATTTCGGCAAAGATCTCGACCGCCCTTTGAGGGTCGTCAGGAACGAGTACGGCAGCCTCCGCTGCCAGAGTGGTTGTGATAACCCAAAATTGACCAGGAAAAGGGGCGAGTGATAACCGAAAATTGACCATCCTGGGCGGTAGTCCTCCTGTTAAGTTGGTGCAAACGGGTGCCAACAAGACGGGAGGAGAGGAGTGCTCAAGATGGACCAATACGAGTTGATCAGGACGGGGTATCGGGTCTACGGGAAAAGCATCAGTGAGCTGGCACGTCTGACCGGCCATTCCCGCAATACGGTGAAGAAGGCGATTCGTGGGGAACCTTGGGGATACGGGGAGCGGCAGCACCAGCCGTTTCCGGCCCTGGGGAGCTATCTGAAGATTATCGACAGATGGTTGGCAAGCGACAAGGACAAGCCTTCCAATCAGCGGCATACAGCGCGGCGGATCTACAATCGGTTGGTTCATGAACACGGCTTTAAGGGCAGTGAATCGACCGTGCGCCGATACGTGAGGCTGGCCAAGATGCAGCTAGGCTTGGCGGGGCCCGGTGCCTTCATCCCGTGCGATCCAGAAGCGGGCTACGAAGGGGAGGTGGATTGGGGCCAAGCGACAGCGCTGATCGCAGGGCAGACGCAGCGGCTGAAGTTTTTTTGCATGCGCAGCAAATATTCGGGCAAGCACTTTGTACGGTTTTATCCCTGCGAACGGCAGCAAGCCTTTTTTGACGCCCATATGCGCGCCTTCGAGTTTTTCGGGGGAGTTTTTCCGGTTCTGATCTACGACAACTTGACCACCGCTGTGGGCAAGGTCATGCGAGGCAAGGACCGCCAGGAACAAGAAGCCTTTTCCAAGTTCAAGGCCTATTACAGTTTCGAGGCGAAATTTTGCACTCCCGGCAAGGCCCATGAAAAGGGAGGCGTTGAAGGCCTGGTGGGTCTGGCTCGGCGCAATTACATGGTGCCGATTCCGGAGGCCGAAAGCCTCGAGGAGCTCAACGAGAAGATTCTGCAACAGTGCTTGTCCTACGGGAAGCACAAGATGGCGGGCCGGGATCGGACGGTGAACGCTTTGTACGAGGAGGAAAAGAAGCACCTTTTGCCGCTTCCGAGGGAGGGGTTCAGCAACGTGAGGTATTTGGAGGGGCGTGTCGATAAGTACGCCACGGTGGTTGCGGACAAGAATCGCTACTCGGTACCGAGCGCTTACGCGGGTTTCAAGGCCAAGGTTCTGCTTTACGTGGATCGGGTGGAGATTTTCAGTAACGGGAAAAAGCTGGCCCTTCATGAGCGGATGTACGGCAACAACAAGTGGTGCCTCCAGGCGGATCATTATCTGGAGTTGATCCAGCAGCGGCCGAGGGCCTTCCATAGTGCAAGACCGATTCGGCAATGGCGCGAGAGCTGGCCCCATGGACTTCATGTCCTTCTGGAGCGGTTTTGCGCGGCCCAGGGGGAGACCAAAGGAATCAAGGATTTCATCACGGTGCTCATGCTGTACCGAGAACATCCGGCCGATGAGATGGAAGCGGCCGTGGAGCAGGCCGGTAAAAACCGAGTGAGCACGAGCGACGGGGTTCGTCATCTTTTGGCGCAAAGGGCCTGCGAGGTTCACTCCTCGGAGCCCTTGAGGGCCTGGTCATCGCTTCCTCCCGCGGATGTGTCCGTCTACGGGCAGCTGGGAGGTGCGCTATGAGGCCGGGTGCTTTGGTGGAACTGGAGGCCAACCTGAAAGCCTTGAATCTTTCGCGAGTGGCTCGCAACCTGGAAGTTCTCCTTCGTCAGGCAAAAGAGGCAGGCATCGGCTGCGAAGAGTTTCTTTTGGAGCTGACCCACGCCGAACTCCAGGCGCGCGCGGAAAGTCGTCTCAATCGGCGAATCAAGGAAGCGAAATTTCCCCTTCTCAAGCCCCTCGAAAGCTTTGACTTCGAGGCCGTACCGGACCTGGACATGAGGCTCTTTCGGCAGCTGGTGGAGGGTGAGTACATCCACGAACGGCGCAATGTCATTTTCCTGGGCCGAAGCGGCACGGGCAAGACCCACATGGCGACGGCCCTGGGGATGGAAGCGTGCCGAAAGAATTATCGGACCCGTTTTGTCACCTGCTACGGGTTGGTCAACGAACTGGTGGAGGCCAGACAGGAAAGGTTGCTCCAGCGGCTGA
>NZ_FQVB01000052.1 GCF_900129305.1 Desulfacinum infernum DSM 9756
CCCGGCCGCAGATGGCCGGAAGGGGATTGTCCTTCTTGATGAGTTCCAACGCTTCCCGGTAGCGACCCTCCGCCGCCAGGGCGATGTAACCCTGCACCGAAATGTGGGCCGGGCAGGTGGCCTTGCAGGGGCTCGTTCCCCGCTTCTCGATGGCGAAGGCCCCCGGAACCGCCTGGGCGTACCGTCGAAAGGCCGCCCGCCGCTCGCTCAGGCCCATGTCGTATTCATTCTTCAAGGCCACGGGACAGACCCGGGCGCACTCCCCGCAGCCCGTGCACTTTTCCAGATCGATGAAACGGGGCTTCTGGCGCACCTTCACCCGGAAGTTTCCGGGCTCCCCGTTCACCTCCTCCACCTCGCTCAACGTCAACAGCTCGATGTTCAGATGCCGGCCGACCTCGACCAGTTTGGGCGAGATGATTCACATGGCGCAGTCGTTGGTGGGAAAGGTCTTGTCCAGCTGGGCCATGGCCCCCCCGATGGACGGCTCCTTTTCCACCAGATAGACGTAGTAGCCCATCTCCGCCAGATCCAGCGCCGACTGCATCCCCGCGATCCCGCCGCCCACCACCAGGACGGACCCGACGGGCAATACCTTGCCGCTGTGCCGTTCCATGGCCGTGCCTCCCCGAGTGCGGCTTACCAGACTTCCATCTCCATGCGCTTGTAGAGGAACAGGAGCTGCTTCTGGGTGAGTTCCCCAATGTGCTCGTGGATCCATCGAAGGTCCCCGGTGAGGATGGCGGTCTTGGCCTCGGCACTCAAATCGTACTGGGCCAGCGCCTCCACACCCAGCTCCATGAGATCCCTCCAGAAACCCTTGTCGTCCGCCGTGCGGTTCAAGACGCGCATGACTTCCCTGCGTTCGATGAGCTTGGCCGCGTGCGATTCCACCGTTTCCAACCGCCCTTTGGTGAACGCCTCCAGGCGTTCCTTCAAGGCTTCGTTCACCACCTTTCGGAATTCCTCCTCGGTGAACGGCTTGGGCAGATAGTCCCGGGCCCCGATCTTCATGGCTTCCACCGCCGACTGAACGGACGAATAGCCGGTGATCACCACCACTTCCGTTTCAGGACGTCGCCCCTTCACCTGGCGGATCACGTCCATGCCGTTCATGTCCGGTAGTTTGAGGTCCGCCACCAGCAGGTCGAAGGCCTTCTGTCCGAACTTTTCCAGGGCGCTCCTGCCCGTCATGGCCCAGTCCACATCGTAGCCTTCCTCGGCCAGGATCATTTGAAGACCCTTGGCCACATTGGTTTCATCCTCCATGAGAAGGATGTGGGGCGGCACTTCGCCCCGTGTCGTGGTCCCTTCTTGAACGGCGATCATGGCGTCTCCTCCCTCTTGGCCTGCTCGGTTCTCTCCCCTCTCTTCCTGCCGTGGGGTAAGGGCACGATGCGTGCCGAACAGACCAGATGGAGGCGAAAACGGTCGCGTGTGGGAAAATAGAGGTAGAAACAAATACTTAAGGATTTGCAGGGGAATCGGGTCATGAAGGAAAAGTTGGGGATGGGGATGGAAAAGGTATGGTCGGATATACGGAGCAAGAGCCCCCGGAGGCCGCCATCCCCGGTGGACCGGAAAACGGCCAACTGTATCTTGCCTTATACGGCGGGGCGCTTCCGGGAGGGGGAAGGGATGCCGTGCCGTTTCATGAGCGCCGAGAAGTTGGGGCGCTTCATGCCCACCGCCTGGGCGGCCTTGGAGATGTTTCCGCCTTGGTCTTCCAGGGCCTTGAGGAGGAAGAGTTTTTCCATGCGTTCGTAGTGGTCGATGAGAAGGCGTTTTTTGAAGTCTCTCAGTTCCTGGATCGTTCGCGGGATGGGATCCGACCCCCACCGGCGGCGCGTCTCCAGGTGATCCAATAAGGTGAGCAGGTCCACCATGGGGGTGTCGGTCATGATCACCAGTCTTTCCACGGCGTTTTTGAGCTGACGCACGTTGCCCGGCCAGGGGTGGTTCACCAGGGCCTCCAGGGCGTCCTCGGTGAACCCGTCGATGCGCTTGGATGTTTTCCGGCAGAAATGGCGCAGAAAGTGGTAGGCCAGGCGGGGGATGTCGTCCTTTCGTTCGCGCAGCGGCGGCAGGAAGATGGGGAAGACGTTCAATCTGTAGTAGAGATCCTCCCGGAAGGAGCCCTGGGCCGCCAGGGTTCGCAGGTCCTTGTTGGTGGCGGAAATCACTCGCGCTTCCGTGGTCCTGAAAGACGAGGACCCCACCGGTTTGTATTCCCGGGTTTCCAGGACGCGCAGCAGTTTCCCCTGGGTTTCCAGGTTCAGGTTGGCGATGTCGTCCAGAAAGAGGGTTCCTTTGCTGGCCACTTGAAAGATGCCCGGCTTGTCCTGGGTGGCGCCGGTGAAGGCTCCCTTCACGTGTCCGAAGAGTTCGCTTTCCAGCAGGGTGGGCGACAGGGTGCTGCAGTCGATGGCGATGAACTTCTGGGAGGCCCGTCGGCTGTGGGCATGGATGGCCCGGGCCACCAGTTCCTTTCCCGTTCCGTGCTCTCCGTGGATCAAAACGGTGCAGTCCGTGGGAGCCACTTTTTCGATCTGCCGGAAGACTTCCAGAATCTTGGGATTTTCCCCCACGATGTTGGAAAACCCGTAGCGGTCCACCAATTCCTTTTTGAGCCGCAGGTTTTCTTCCACCAGCCGTTTCTTCTCCACGGCCCGCTGCACGCACAGGATGAGCTCATCATCGGTGAAGGGCTTGGTGAGATAGTCGAAGGCTCCCAGTTTCATGGCCTTCACGGCGTTTTGGACCGTGGAAAAGGCGGTCATGATGACGATACAGACCCTCAGGTTTTGCCTTCTTGCTTCCTCGAGGATCTCCATGCCGTCCATGTCCCCGAGGCGCAAGTCCAGGAGCACCACGTCGAAGTCGCCCCGCCGCAGAAGAGCACGCCCTTCCCTCCCGGTCAGGCAGAACTCTGCATGGTGGCCGTGTTCTTCCAGGATGGACCGGCACGCATGGGCCAGGCTCCTTTCATCTTCAACGATGAGGATTCTTCCCTTGGGAGGGGAGTCGGCCTTGGGACATTTCATGGGTCATCTCACGATGTTCACCCCAGGGGCAGGCTTATGGTGAAACGGGTTCCCTTGCCCGGTTCGCTTTCCACGCTCAATTCTCCGCCGTGGGCCTTGACGATGCCGTAGCTCACGGCCAGACCAAGCCCCGTTCCCTTGGGCTTGGTGGAAAAGAAGGGCTCGAAGATCTTGTCCAGGTTTTCCGGGGCGATGCCGCAACCGTCGTCCTGGACGACCGCCACTTGGAGGCCCCTGCTCCTGTCCACGAAACTCTTGATGCGGATTTCTCCGCCGGGCTTCATGGCTTCCACGGCGTTCAGCAGGATGTTGACGAAGACCTGCTGCATCTGGCGGCTGTCCAAAAGGGTGTCGGGCATGTCCGGTGCCAGGTTTTTTCGCAGTTCCAGGTGGTGCAGGCGGAACTCGTTTTGCAAAAGCACCAGGACCTTTTCGATGATGCGGTTGAGGTTGGCCAAAGACTTCTGGGGTTCCCTGTCCCGGCTGAATTCCAAGAGGTCTTGAATGATGCTTCGGCAACGGATGGTTTCGCTGACGATGATTTCCAGGGTCTCCTTCAAGGGGGTGTTGGGCGGAGCCTTCTTCAGGGCGTTGGTGCTGTAGAGGAGGATGCTGGCAAGGGGATTGTTGATCTCGTGGGCGATCCCCGCCGCCATGCGCCCCAGGGCGGAGAATTTTTCCGTTTGGAGCGCCAGTTGATGATACCGGCGCTGTTGCATCTCCAGCAGGCGGGCCTTGTCCATGGCGCAGGAAGTCAGTTGGGCGACGGCAACGATGAAGTCCAGCTCCTTTTCGCTGAAGCTCCGATGTTCCGGGAAGAGAATCCTGAGGATCCCCACCACGTTGTCCTGGATGCAAAGCGGCGCGTCCACCATCATGCGAATCCCCTCCGCCTGGGCCTCTTGCGGGTACTGGACGCGCGGACTTTGAAAGATGTCGCCGATCACGATCACCCGATCCTCGCTGCACAGCTGGGCGATCATTTTGTGGCTGGAGACATGACCCTTGGCCAGGTATTTCTCGCTGAGGCCGTAGGCCGCATAGAGCTCCATTTCGTGGGTCGCCAGGTTGATCACTCTCAGGATGGCTCCCTTGGCGCCCAAGAGCTCGGTGATCTTCCACACCACCAGCTGGGACACCTCGCGGGGGTCCGTGCTGGAATGGACCACGCCGGCAATGTCCCGGAACGCATAGAAGAGATCGGAAATGTTGGGTGAGATCATCGCTCTTTTCTCCCCGGTTCCAAGGATTCCGTGTGATGGAACACGTGGATTCGCAGAGCCGAGGCACGCGAGACCGGATGATCCCCTGGATGGTGCGGGAGGGTCGGCAGCGCGGTAAGAGGATCCCGCAGGGCGACAGGCGGAGGGAGTTCCCGAGTCAGATCAGCTCCGGATCATGGTCACTTGACACAATCCAGTCTATGTAATCCGAACCGACGGGGTCAAGAGCCCGCTTGAGGCGGGCAGGGTTGCGCTCAATAGGGTTTTGCCCGACAGGATAAAAGTTCGGTTCGCTTCTCCAATCGAGCCAAAGAAGTTCCGGCCCTAGGAGCCTGTCCGACAACGGCAGATTTGCGTCGCTCAATGGCCCATTCGTCATCCCCGCGAAGCTTGTCCCAGGCTTGAACGGGGAGCGGGGACCCAGGGTTTCCGGAAACTTATGGACTACCCCTTGCGCGGGAGTGACGGTTGGGGGGAGCTCTCAGACAGGCTCCTAGTCGCTTCGGATGATGAGAAAGTAGACGTTCACGGCCAGGATCCCGAGGCATCCGCCTGCGAATGGAACCAGCTTTTCCAGGGTCATGGGTTGACCTGCAGGGGGCAGCGTGTGCTGGAGGAGGAATATGAACGCGACGATTGAGCAGACCACCAGGAGGCTCTTGAAGGCCTTTTTCCAAAAGACCCACCCTAGGAAGACCACCACCGCGATCCAGAAGACCGGCTGCTCCAGCACTCGGCCCCAGTCCACGTTACGAATGGCCTCGCCCGCCTTGGTCATGTTGTATTCCTTAAGGAATTGAACGAACGCGTCCCAATACTCTTTCACAGGCTCACCTCCAGTGGCGGACGTCGAAGTGGGTGAATTCGCCCTGGTACGGTTCCTCCACCGTTTCCACCCGGTCCACCCGGCTTAAAGGGCTTCCCTTGTGGCACCACTGGACCACCGCGTCCACGGCCTCCTCATCCCCCTCGAAGACCGCTTCCACACGTCCGTCCGAGAGATTCCGCACCCAGCCGTTCACGCCGTAACGGAGTGCCGCTTCCTTGGTGTGAGCCCGAAAGAAGACCCCCTGGACTCTTCCCGAAATCCATACGTGCACCCGTTTTTTCGCCATGGCCTCTCCTCCGATGAAGGTCAAAGGGCAAGGTACATGGTAAAAGGCCCAAGGTACAAGGTTCAAGGCACGAGGAGGCGAAAAGTATAAGCACCTCCGGACGAGCTTTCCGTTAGGTGCCCTCAGGCAAAGATCGAAGGAACTCGTCTTCATCCATGATCCGCACCTTCAGGGTCCTGGCCCTTTCCAGCTTGGATCCCGGGTTTTCGCCTGCCACCACCACGTCCGTCTTGGCGCTCACGCTGGAAGCCACACGGGCCCCCAGGGCCTTCACCCTGTCGGCGGCCTCCTTGCGGCTCATGGACGCCAGGGTGCCTGTGAAGACCACGGTCTTGTCGCGCCAGAACGAGGGAGCGCTTTCCGTCGGGGCGGCTTCCACGTCCCGTGGGGTGACCCCGGCGGCCAAAAGGGCGTCCACCATCTTCCGGTTTTCCTCGTTTTGGAAATAGCGGACGATACTGTCGGCGACCTTGTCTCCCACCCCCTCAATGGCCGTCAGCTCCTCGCGGCCGGCTCGCCGAAAGGCCTCAAAGGTCTTGAAATGTTCCGCCAGGACGGAGGCCAGGTGGGTTCCCACCAGTTGAATGCCCAGGGCGTTGATGAAGTCGGCCAGCTCCGGCCGCCTGCTTTCCCGGATGGCCCGGATCAAGTTGGCCGCGCTCTTCTCGGCGAAGCCGGGAAGTTTCAGGAGATCTTCTTCGGTCAGCCGGTAGAGATCGGCGGGATTTTTCACCAGGCCTTCGTCCACCAGCATGGAAATGATCTTCTGTCCCAGGCCGTCGATGTCCATGGCATCGCGGCTCGCAAAGTGGCGGATGGCGGCCTTGACCTGCGCCGGGCAGCTCTTGTTGAGGCATCGATGGACCACTTCCCCTTCCAGGCGCACCACCGGCCCGTGGCACGACGGGCATTCCGCCACCATGCGGAAGGGCCGTTCCTTCCCCGTTCTCTTTTCCCGGATGGGCCGGACCACTTCGGGAATCACGTCGCCGGCCCTTTGGACGATCACCTCGTCGCCGATCCGGACGTCCTTTCGCTCGATTTCGTCCAGGTTATGGAGAGTGGCGCGTCGGATGGTGACGCCTCCCACCGTCACCGGTTCCAGATGGGCCACAGGCGTGAGCACTCCCGTTCGCCCCACCTGCACCTGGATATCCACGATGCGCGTGCGCGCCTGGTGGGGGGCGAACTTGTAGGCGATGGCCCAGCGGGGGCTCCGCGTCTTTTCGCCCAGAATTCTTTGCCATTCCAGCCGGTCGACTTTCACCACCACGCCGTCCACTTCGTAGGGGAGGGAAGGGCGCTGCTCCTCGATGCGCTCGTAATAGGCCAGGACCCGCTCGATACCCAGGCAGCGCTCCGAGAGCGGATTGACCGGGAGGCCCCATTTTCTCAACCCCTGCAACAGGTCCCACTGGGTTTCGAAGGAAACACCTTCCAGAAGGCCGATGCCATAAAAGAAGGCCTTCAGCGGCCGGCGCGCCGTGATGGCGGAATCCAACTGGCGAAGGGATCCGGCGGCGGCGTTCCGGGGATTGGCGAACAGGGGCTCCCCGGCTTCCTCCCTCTCGCGGTTGAGAGCCTCGAAAGCCTTCCGGTCCATGTACACTTCCCCCCGCACGGTGAGCCTCTGGGGGATCGGGGGGCCGTCGGCCGGGGAAAAGAGCCGCCAGGGAATCGCACGGATGGTCTTCACGTTGGGGGTCACGTCTTCTCCGCGGTAGCCGTCGCCCCGGGTGCCCGCCCGGAGCAGCCGTCCCTCTTCATAGAGGATCTCCACGGCCAGACCGTCCATCTTGGGTTCCGCCGTGTAGGCGATGGGTTCCGACACCCCCAGGAGTTTGGTCACCCGCCGGTCGAATTCGAGCATCTCCTCCCGGTTCATGGCGTTTTCCAAGCTCAGCATGGGGACGGGATGATCGAACGGTTCGAATTGATCCAGGGGCGCAAAGCCCACCCGTTGGGTGGGGGAATCGGGGGACGCCAATTCGGGATGGGCCTCTTCCAGGCGCACCAACTCGCGGAAAAGCGCGTCGTATTCCGCGTCGCTGATCACCGGGTCGTCCAGGGCGTAGTAGCGATAGTTGTGGTAGCGGATCTGCTCGCGAAGCTCTTCGATGCGCTTTTGGATGGAATCCTTCGATTCGTTCCGTGTCATGGGTCCACCTTCAAAACCTTGGCTGTCGGGTGAGGCGTCCGCACTGCCGTGGAACAGTCCCAGGCCCTACTCCCGTTCCAGCTGAAACCCTCCGGCCCATGCCGCCGCCTGAAGAAGTCCGAAACAGCCGGAAAGCATCATGTCTCCAAAGGGAGCCGCAAAGAGACCGGGGTCTTCAAAAAGCTGGCGTCGCCTGGGCCCCGTGACCAGCAGCCGATGGAACGCCCCTTCCAGGCCCCCGGCGCCGTAGGCGCAACCGTGTCCGTTATCCTCGAAGACCTCCCGAGCCGTCAATTCCTTCCTTCTCAGCGCATCCAGGTGAGCCGCGAGTTTTTCCGGGGTGAGTCGGCCCGTGTGGTGTTCATAGATGGCCAGAACCCGGCCACGGCGCACCAGGGCCACCACCGTGTGGAAGTTGCCCACGTTGACCACCGTGAGGCCCTCTTCGTTCCAACGGGCCCCCCGGGAGTCCATGAGAGCCCCCAGAATGGCCGCCGTTCCCGTGTCCAGCACCAGGGCTCCGGGCGCTGTTTCGCGAACCGCCCGCATGCGGGTCATATAGGCAGGAGGCGGGGTGGTGGCCAGCGTCTTCAGATCACCGCCCGATGCCAGAAAGTCCTGCCAGTAGCGGAACCGAAAGAGGCGATTGCTCTCGGCGGGGGAAAAGCCATGATCCTGAACCGCCACGGCGATGGAGCCCGGCAGGGGAATGTCGAAAAGGCCCAGAGCTTTTCCCAGCCGATCCACGTCCAGGTCTTGTAACACAACCTGGGGTACCCCGGCGGGCGGCTCATCCACGATCCGGACGCCCATGTCCCGAACCCTGTCCAAGTCGTCGTGGAGCGTGCGCGCTGCGTCCGGAAGGGCGTAGACCTTCAACCCGGCCTGAAGGTGGCGTTGGACCGCCCGACCGGAAGGGCCTCCTCCCATGGTTTTCCCCACCAGGACCACGTCCCGGCCTTCCCGCCGGAGTCCATCCAGCCGACGGGCCACCAGAACCGTGGGAGAGGGTAAGATCATCTTGATGGCGTTTTCCAGCAGTTGCCCTTGAAACCAGCACAACACGTCCTGGGTGCCGCCTCCCACGTCCACTGCCAAAACACCGTGGGTTGTCTCCATGGGGTTCCATCCTTTCCACTCTGGGATGCCTCACAATTCGACCTGTGAAGATACACGCGACGGGACGGGGGAAGCAAGGGAGCGGGGGGCCCTTCGCCGGACCGCGCAGGGCGAATCGGTATTCGCATCTACCGGATACCAGTTTCCATACAGCCCCTCAGGAGCGCACAACTTTATATAGGAAGCGCGCCCCCGTTCGGTTTGAGCGCGCGGCCTGTAGGGGCGAATAATCATTCGCCCCTACAGGGGGTGGCGAGCCTCGCCATGACCGTTGGGTCTTCAATTTGGGCAAAGTTCGGAAGGCCCGTTCCCGTGGCGCCGAGGCTCCGCAACGGCGAACACGGGGCGACTTTCTAGCCCTTGCCTGAGCGAGATCTGTTCCCGGACGGGCTCTCCGCGGTGAGTGCTTCCAGGAGCCGCCCGGGAAGGACTTTCCTGGCTTGGAGAAATCGGGGATCCCTGAATCCGTGACGCCAAACGAGGCGGGACAAATCGTCGGATACCACCAGAGCCCCGGCCAGGTCGATCCGCCGGAATGCGGCCACCGTGAGCAGGGCCGCCATCTCCATCTCCACCCCCAGGGCCCCACGGGCCTGGTAAGCGCGGACCTTCCCCTCCGTCTCCCGGTAAGGGGCGTCCGTGGACCACACCTTTCCCTCGTGGACGGTCAGCCCGGCTACGCACAGCGAACTTCTCAAAGATTTCATTAGGGATGGGGACGGCGCCACCGGCTCCTCCACGGGATAATGGGCCGAGGTTCCTTCTTCGGAGTAACCTTCCGTGGGCAAAATCACGTCGCCGATGGCCACGTGGGGTTGCAGGGAGCCGCACCAGCCGAAGGCGATCACGCGGCGGACCCCCAGGGCCATGGCCTTTTCCAGCACCAGTACCGCCTGGGGAGCTCCCAGCATGGGGCCGAGAACGGCTGTCTGGGTGCCGCCATACCAGCCCACCATCACGTCCGACAGAAAAAGCCGGTGCGGCTTTTCCCAACAGCCGTCCAGGAGCGACAGGCATGCATGGAGGTCATGGGGAGTGAACACCAGGAGGGCATGGGGAGGAAGCGAAGGATCCTTCCGGGATTTCTGGGGCTCGATGAGGGACCTGGGGGCTTCCATGGGCATGGCGGGAGGAAGATAGGTCAAACCGGCTCGGCCAAGGGCGCCGAACCGGTTTGAGGAGGTAACCAATTACTGCACGGCGTCCTTCAGCTTGCTTCCTGCCTTGAACTTGACCACCTTGCTGGCGGCGATGGTGATGGCCTCGCCCGTACGAGGATTGCGGCCCTCTCGGGAGGCTCGTTCGGCCACGCTGAAGGTTCCGAACCCCACCAGGGTCACCTTGTCCCCTTTGGCCAGGGTTTCCGTGACGGCGTCAACGAAGCTGTTGAGCGCCTTTTCGGCGGCAGCCTTGGTGATGCCCGCATCGTCGGCCATTTTTGCCACAAGATCAGCCTTCGTCATTCTTTCCTCCTCTTTGGTTCATGGTTCCAAAAAACAAACCAACTCCTCAGAATGCCTTGGGGGGGAGCGTCCAGCTTTCGACGGGAGGTTGAACCGCATGAGCATAACTTCGCAAGACGCAAGCAGATTATACCGCCCCAACAAGGCTTTGCAAGTATTTAATCGGCCAAAACCCGCATGAAATAAAGAAAATTCTGCTCGCACCGCCGGCCTTTTTCTTCGCCCGGCGGAGGGGCGTCTATGGGTTATTCAAAAAATTCAATGGCTTATGTTATTACAGCCTTTCCTCGCTTTGTGTATACAGGACCTGAGACAAGCCCCCTGATACTTCCGGTAACTTGGTCAAGGCATACTTTCTTTTGACCTTCCAGTCGTTTTTATGTTAGGTTCGCGCCCGATGGACCGTATAGAATTGCCCATAAAGTCAAGTCGATGGCGTAAGCGCACCTCCCGGGGCCCGAGGACCGTAACGCTCTTGGGCGTAGCCGCCTTTGTGATGGCGGCCGCTTTCCTGGGATGGCACCAGGCGCCTTCCATTCCTCCCCAGGCACCGCCTCAGGGGCCGGCTCGGGTGTCTTCCTCCATTGCCGTTTCGCCGCTACCGCTTCCGGCGACGGATCCCGGCCCGTATTACGACGATATATTCGCATTGGAACAGAGCTATTGGGAGCGTTTTGAGAAGCGAACCCATAGGGTGGCCAAGGGCGACAGCCTTTACAAGATCCTGCAGGAAAGCGGCTTGCCGACCGGATGCGTCCTGGAATGGCAAAAGACCTGCCCCCAGTTTTGCCGCCCGGATCGGATCCGTCCGGGGGATCGCTTCGATATTTATATAGATAAACGGTCCGGTACTCCTATGCGGGTGGTGCATACCGGCAAGGACGGAGGCAAGGCGCTTCTCGTCCGGACCGGAGAGAACTGGACGTGCCGGGACGGCGGAGCCGGCTCCTTCGTCCTTCAGGAATGGGCTTCCGGAACCATCACCGACACCCTCTACGAATCCTGCCTTCGCGCGGGACTGCCTTCTTCGCTCATCATGGAACTGGCGGACCTTTTCGCCTTCGACATCGACTTCACTTCCGACCTCCGGGTCGGAGACACGTTTTCCGTCTACTTTGAGCAAACGGTGAGCGACGGGCGGCTCGTCAAGGCCGGCCCCATCCTGGCGGCCGTCATGCAGGTCTCCGGCCGGACCTACCAGGCCTACTATTACGAATTGCCGGACGGATACCGGGATTACTTTGACGAAAAGGGACAATCCCTTCGCAAGATGTTTCTCAAGGCCCCTTTAAGCTACCGTCGGATCAGTTCCACCTTCACGTACCGGCGGTTCCATCCCGTGTTGAAGATTTACCGACCGCACTTGGGGATCGACTATGCCGCTCCCACGGGCACGCCGGTGAGCGCCCTGGGAGACGGGAAGGTGGTCTTCAAGGGATGGAAGGGCGGGTTCGGCCGCTATGTGGAGATCAAGCACAACGCCACCTACAAGACCACTTACGGGCACCTTTCCCGGTTTGCCAAAGGCTTGAAGGTGGGGGATCAGGTGAGGCAGGGGGACGTGATCGGCTACGTGGGGTCTTCCGGGCTGGCCACGGGACCGCACCTGGACTTCCGGTTCTATAAGAACGGAAAACCCGTCGACTTTCTAAAGACCACCTTTCCCCATACCCGGTCCGTTCCCAAGAAGCTCATGGCCGACTTCCAGGCCGCCCGCGAGCGATATTGGGCCAAGCTGCAAGGGCCCGCCGTTGCCCGTGTGGACCGGCCCTCCGCCGCCAGCCCATGAAGCCCGATGATGCCGTCTCCTACGCCCAAGTCGCCGTTCTCAACGGCCCCGCCGAACCGCTCCACTACCGCATTCCCCAACTCCGGGAGCCGACCGCCCGGCCGGGGGTTCGCGTGCTCGTCCCCTTGGGGCGCCGGGAAGCCCTGGGAATCGTTGTCGATACAACGCCAACCCTCCCCGACCCGTCCCTGGAAAAGGGCCTGAAGGATCTGGCGGCGGTCCTGGATGAACGGCCGGTCCTGCCCGAAGACCTTCTGCGGTTGTGCCGATGGATGGCGACCTACTATCTGCATCCCCTCCCGGCCGTCCTGGAGACGGCTCTTCCGCCGGGCCTTACCGCAAAACCCGCGATTCGCTACCGGCTGACCGACGAGGGAAGGAGAGCCTTGCTCGGATCCGCCGCCCCATCTGCTGGGGCTCGCGCCCTGGAGGAAGCCCTGGCGGCCTCCGGTGAGCTCGGTGCTTGCGAACTCCGTGACCTTCCCAGGGGATGGAAGGCCCACGCCCACAGGCTGGAAGAGAAAGGCTGGATTCGCAAAGAGTTCGCCTGGCCCTCCACCCAGCCGACCCAAAAGGTGATCCGGATCGTCCAGCTGGTTCGGGAGCCCCCGCCGGAAAGGCTGACGCGAAGCCGCCATCTGCGGGGCTTCGTGGAGGTCCTTCTGGAAGCGGGCGGTTCCTGCCCCCTCGCCCGTATCCGCGCCCGGGTGCCCAACGTCCACTACTGGGTGCAAAAGCTTACGGAAGAAGGTTTCCTGCGGGTCCAGGATCGGGAGGTGCTCCGGGAATCACCCCTGGCGCAGGAGATGCCGCCGTCGGCCCCCGCGAGCCTGACGCCGGAGCAAGACCAGGTGGTGAGACGGGTCGGCGAGGTTCTCGATTCCGGCGGTTTCCACCCCTTGGTCCTTTACGGGGTGACGGGAAGCGGCAAGACGGAGGTGTACCTGGCGCTGATCGAGCGGGTGCTGGCTGCGGGCAGGACGGCTCTGGTGCTGGTTCCGGAGATCGCACTGAGCACCCAACTGGAGGCCCTCTTTCGGTCCCGTTTCGGATCCGGCCTGGCCGTCTGGCACAGTGGGCTTTCCCCCGGGGTTCGCGACGATCAGTGGAAAAAGATTGTTCGGGGCGAAAGCCCCGTGGTGCTGGGGGTGCGCTCGGCGGTTTTCAGCCCCCTCCCGAATCTGGGGCTCATCGTGGTGGACGAGGAGCACGACGGATCCTACAAGCAGGAGGATCGCCTTCGCTACCATGCGCGGGATGCGGCGGTCATGCGGGCCCGCCTGGTGGGCGTTCCGGTGGTGCTCGGATCGGCGACACCCTCCCTCCAGTCCATCCACAACTGGCGCCTGGGACGCTACGAACTGCTCCGGTTGGAAAAGCGGGTGGAGGAACGGCCGCTTCCGCAGGTGGCCGTCGTGGACATGCGCCGCCACCGGGGGCCCTTTCGCGTGTTGTCCCCGGAGCTGCAGGAAGCCTTGCGGGAGACCTTGGAACAAGGCTACCAGGCGATCCTCTTTCTCAACCGACGGGGGTTCGCCACCTTCTTCCTATGCCGTACCTGCGGCTACGTCCTGCAATGTCCCCATTGCGCCGTGAGCGCCACCTACCACCAGAGTAGCGATCGCCTCCAATGCCATTACTGCGGCTGGGAAGCGCAGATCCCCGGGGCCTGCCCCGTGTGCGGAAAGCATGCCCTCATCCCCTTCGGGTTCGGGACCGAGCGGGTGGAAGAAGAGTTCAAACGATCCTTTCCCCATGTGGAAACGGTCCGTATCGACCGGGACGCAGTGAGCCGTCCCGGGCAGCTGGTGGAACATCTCAACGCGTTTCGCTCCGGGAAGGCCCGGGTGCTCATCGGCACCCAAATGGTGGCCAAGGGCCATGATTTCCCCCAGGTGACCCTGGTGGGCGTCATCAATGCCGACACGTCCCTCCAGGTCGCCGACTTTCGATCGGGTGAGACCACGGTACAGCTGCTCTTGCAGGTGGCGGGGCGTGCCGGCCGGGGCGACGCCCCCGGGCGGGTTCTCATCCAGACCTACAATCCCCAGCACCATGCCATCCAGGCCGCCGTGCACATGGACTATCTGCGTTTCTGCGAAGCGGAACTGACCTCCCGCCAAGCCCTCCAATACCCGCCCTTCACCCGGCTCGCCCGCCTGCTGGTGACCGCGCCGGATCCGGAAGCGGCGAAACGGGTCGCAGGGGAATGTGCCGGCACGGCGGAGGAATTGAAAGAAGCCTTCGCGGCCGACGACCGCCCGGTGGCCCTCATGGGACCTGCTCCGGCTCCGATCCACAAGCTCAAGGGGCGCTACCGTTGGAACCTCTACATCAAGGCGTGGAGCCATGCCCACCTGCAGCCCTTCCTGGAAGCCCTGATGGCTTGGGTCGCGCACCGGAAACTTCCCCGCACCGTCCACGTGGCGGTGGACCGGGATCCCATGTCGAGTCTGTGAGAGGGGCGGTTCGCCTTGAAATTCCGCCCCGACATGTTTAGAGTCAGGAGGTCGGCGGGTGCGGGCAGGGGACCTGCGCGGCCATCCAAGGAAAGCGAGGCATGTGATGGCGATACTGAATATTTGCGTGTATCCGGACCCGGTGCTGAGGCAGAAGGCTGAGCCCATTACGAAGGTGGATGCCGGCATCCGAAAACTCATGGACGACATGGTCGAAACCATGTACGACGCTCCGGGCATCGGGCTGGCGGCCAATCAGGTGGGCCGGCCCCTTCGGCTCATCGTGGTGGATCTCCAGCGAGAGGACGACGAGCACGGACTGATCGTCCTGGTGAATCCGGAGATTGTGGAGGCGTCCGGGGAGATTGTGTGGGAGGAGGGGTGTCTGAGCGTCCCCGACTTCTTTTCCAATGTGAAACGCCATGAGTCCGTGGTGGTCCGAGGGCTCGACGCCGACGAAAAGCCGCTGGAAATCCGGGCCGACGGCCTCCTGGCGGTGGCGTTGCAGCACGAAATCGACCATCTGGAAGGGCGGCTCTTCATCGATCATCTCAATCCCATCAAGCGGGACATCTTCAAGCGGAAATGGAAAAAGCGGATCAAAGAAGCCCAGACGGCCTGACAGGGCCATTTCCCCGCCTTGTGTTTCTGGGTACTCCCGATTTTGCGGTTCCCACCCTGGAAGAACTGGCCAAACGGGGCGCGGACGTCGCTCTGGTGGTGACCCAGCCGGACCGCCCCAAGGGGCGGGGAAAGAAGCCGGCGCCTCCGCCCGTGAAGGCGGCGGCCCAAAGGCTGGGCCTGCCCGTCTATCAGCCGGAAAGGATCCGTCATCCGGAGGCGGTGGAGCGTCTGCTTTCTTCCGGAGCCGAATGCCTGGTGCTGGTGGCCTATGGGCAGCTCCTTCCCCAAGCCCTTCTGGAAGGCTGTCCCCTGGGAGCCCTCAACGTGCACCCCTCCCTTCTTCCCAAGTACCGCGGTGCGGCGCCCATCCAAAGGGCTCTCATGAACGGGGACGAGGAAACGGGGGTCTCGATCATGCTCATGGACGAAGGCATGGACACGGGACCCGTGCTGGCCGTGGAAAAGGTGCCCATCGGACCCGAGGACACCGCCGGAACCCTTCACGAAAAATTGTCGGTCCTGGGGGCGGATCTCATGTGCCGCACCCTGGTCCAATGGAAGGCGGGACGCTGCCGCCCTGTCCCCCAAGACGACGCTTCGGCCTCCATGGCCCCGCCCATCCGAAAGGAAGAGACCCGGGTGGACTGGAGCCGGCCGGCCCTGGAGGTGGCGAACCGCATTCGGGCTCTGGACCCCTGGCCCGGCGCCTATACGGTCCACCAAGGAAAACGCCTCAAGCTCTTCCATGCCCGCCCGTCCCGATTGAACCTTTCCGGCCGTCCCGGCGAGGTCTTGGGCGATTGTGAAGGCGGCCTCTTGGTGGCGGCGGGGGACGGCAGGGCGGTCTGCATCGGGCGCCTTCAGCTGGAAGGGAAAAAAGCCCTGGATGCCCACGACTTCCTGCGCGGCCATGCTGTTCCCGCAGGGGACGTTCTCCACTGATTCCCATGAGGTTTCCCCGCATGGCGCGCGCCCTATCGGACAAGGCCCTTCTCATCGTTTTGCTGCTGGCCGCCAGCGCCATCATCTGCGCGGTGCTGGCGCTGCTCTTCGCCGTTCCCTACTACGGGTTCGCCCGGATCCATCCAAGACTTCCCCTCTTTGCCGGGCTCCTTTTCGGGGGCCTCGCTGCGGCTCAACTGGGGGCCGTGGCCCTGCTGGCCACCGCCGCCTTTTTGGGTCGCGATGTGCCCTTTTCCGCTCCCCTCCGTCATTTCACCGCCAAGGGCCTGCTTCCCCTCCTGGTCTTCGTGGGCCGACTGGCAGGCATTTCCAAGAAACAGGTCCAGCATGCCTTCGTGGCCTTCAACAACGAGCTGGTCATGGCCCGCTGTCGGTCGGGAAGACCGCCCCGCCGGGTGCTCCTTCTCATGCCCCACTGTCTGCAAAGGGCCGACTGCGCCGTTCGCATCACCTACGACATTTCCAACTGCAAGCGGTGCGGCAGGTGCCCCATCGCAGGCCTTCTGGAGCTGAGCGAATCCTACGGGGTGGATCTGGCGGTGGCTACCGGAGGAACCATCGCCCGCCGGATCGTGGTGCAGACCCGGCCGGAACTGATCGTGGCCGTGGCCTGTGAGCGGGATCTGGTGAGCGGCATCCAGGACACGCTGCCCCTTCCCGTCTACGGCCTGTTCAACCAACGTCCCAACGGGCCCTGCTTCAACACCCTGGTGCCCCTGGACCGGGTGCGTGACGTGCTGGAACAGGTGCTGAACCGAAAGGGTCCCCATGGATAACATCCGTGCAACGGCCTATCGGATCCTCCTGCAGATGGAGCTCCGGCCGGCCCATCCGGACCGGCTCCTTCGAACGGCCATGGAGCGCCAGGCGGCCGGGGACGATCGCGACCGGGCGCTGCTCACCGAGCTGGTCTACGGGGTGCTCCGCTGGCGCCGGCGGCTGGACTGGCACGTGGACGTACTGGTGGGCGGAAAGAAAGTGGATCCTCCGGTTCGAATCCTGCTGCGCCTGGGCCTCTACCAGATCCTTTTCCTCACCAAGGTGCCCGCCCATGCGGCCGTCCACGAGACGGTGGAGCTGGCCAAGACTTCCCATCCCAAGCACATCGTGGGGTTCGTCAACGGGGTGCTGCGCCAGGCCGTGCGGCGCGGAAACGACTGGCCCTGGCCGGATCCCGCCTCCCAGCCCGTGCAGGCCCTGGCCGTGGAAACGTCCCATCCCGACTGGTTTGCCGAATACGCCCTCAGGCGCTGGGGCATCGATGAGGCCCGCCGGGTCCTGGAAGCCAACAACCGGCCCGCCGGAATCACGGTCCGCGTCAATACCCGGAGAGCCCCTCCCGCCCAGGTTCGAGCCTGGTTCGAGCGACAGGGCCTGGCCGTGGAACTTTCCCCGGTGCTGGACCGGGCCCTGCGCCTCCCGTCCCTTCGCATGGACGTGCGCCTTCTCGAACCCTTTCGGGACGGTTGGATCCAGGTGCAGGACGAGGCGTCCCAGCTGGTGTCCCTGGCCTTGGCGCCCCGGCCCGGTGAGCGGGTGCTGGATCTGTGCGCCGGCTTCGGCGGAAAAACCACCCACCTGGCCGACCTCATGGAGGATCAGGGGGAGATCACGGCGGTGGACCAGGCGGCCTGGAAGCTGGAAGCTCTCCAGGAAAACGCCGCACGCCAGGGATTGACCTGCATCCGGACCCATGCCGCCGATGCCCTCTCCCTGGACCCCGACCGTCTGGGGCTTTTCCATCGGGTTCTGGTGGACGCGCCCTGCACCGGGTTCGGCGTGCTGAGGCGTCATCCCGACATCAAGTGGCGCCGGTCCGTGAAGGCGCCCTTCCGGGCGTCCCGCACCCAGTCGGCATTGTTGCGCCATGCCGCCCGGTTTGTTAGAAGGGGCGGGGTCCTGGTCTATGCCACCTGCACCCTGTTTGAAGACGAAAACCGGAACGTGGCGGACGGCTTCCTGAGGGACCATCCCGGGTGGGAAGCGGAACCGGTGGTTCGGCACCTTCCCGAAACGTGCCGGGACATGGCGGACGGACCCTACCTGCAGACCTGGCCGCACCGGCACGGAACGGACGGCTTTTTCATCGCCCGTTTTCGGAAAGTGACGGGTGATGAGTGACGGGTGATGGGTACTTCCCCTTTTCCGAAGGGGGATTATCTTCGACGGCCGGAACGTTTCCTTCCGGGAGCCTGTGTGAGAACTCCGGGGATGACCGCTTTTTTCGTAGCGCAGCCCTTTAGGGCTGCGGAGGAATCCGCGAACTTCGGACGGACTTTCGGGTTTTCCCTATGACTTCATGAGGTTACGATGACCCCTTTCCGCGGGGCTGAAGCCCCGCGGCTACGAACGTAACCCAAATCTCCGGCATCTTGAGCCGGAGAGCCATTGTCGGTCACCCTCCTAGGGTGCAATGAATTTCAGGAAAGGAAGATCGTGAAAGGAAACGGGAGGCGGCTGCTTTCGGCATCCATTCTTTCGGCGGACTTCGGACGGCTCGCCGAGGAGGTCCGGGCCGTGGAGGCGGCCGGAACGGACTGGATTCATGTGGACGTGATGGACGGGCACTTCGTTCCCAACATCACCATCGGGCCCGACGTGGTCCGGGCCGTGCGCCGGGCCACCGGTCTCCCCCTGGACGTGCATCTCATGATCGCCGAACCCGACCGGTACCTGCAGGATTTCGCCGACGCCGGCGCCGACTGGCTGGGGGTGCACGTGGAGGCCTGCGTGCACCTGCACCGCACCGTACAGCGCATCCGGGAGCTGGGAAAAAAAGCGAGCGTCTCCCTCAACCCCGCCACTCCCCTTTGCTGGGTGGAGCCCATCCTGGAAGACGTGGACATGGTGCTCCTCATGACGGTCAATCCAGGGTTCGGCGGCCAAAAGTTCATCCGGTCCGTCCTGGACAAGGTGCGCACCCTGCGGCGGTGGATCGACGAACGGGATCTTCCGGTGCTCCTGCAGGTGGACGGGGGGGTCAATACGGACACCGTGGACGAACTGGTGGAGGCGGGCGTGGATGTGTTCGTGGCGGGTTCGGCCGTCTTCCGGGGGGACGACTACAAGGCCACGGTGGGGGCGCTCAAATCCCGGTTCCGGAGCGATCCGCCGGGTGCCGGGCCCCACGGAACGGCGAGGTGAGCCGGCCGGCGCTCGGTTTGTCCCAAACTGGACGGCTCTTTTTCAAGGCGGGTAGGGGCGGGGTTTATCCCCGCCCGCTCAGCGGGCGGCGATAGACAAACCCCATCAAAGAATCGCCCGACTCAGGCTTGTACAAAGATGCTGCAAGTACCATAAACGAGGTCTGAAGGGGCGAATCATCATTCGCTCCTTCCTAAGGTTCCATGCTCTGAAGGACACGGTCTCTCGCTCGTTTGCAACAACTTCCGTGGCGGGGCTCTTGACGCGTATCGGCGCTTTTCCCATCAGGCAGGGGTTCCGAGAGTCGGTTAACCGCATGAGGTCGTAAAAGAAAGGAGAGGGGACATGGAGATTCAGAAGGTCTGCGTTTTGGGAGCGGGGATCATGGGATCCGGAATCGCCCAGGTGCTGGCCCAGGCCGGGTACCAGGTGGCCCTTCGGGACATCGAGGATCGCTTCGTAGAAAAGGGCCTTTCGGGCATCAAGAAGAACCTGGAGCGCGCCGTCTCCAAGGGGAAGATGGATCAGGGCGAAGCGGACGCCGTCCTCGGCCGCATCCGGGGAACCACGGACATGAAGGAAGCCGCCTCGGACGCCGATTTCGTGATCGAGGCCGTCATCGAAAACATGGACATCAAGAAGCAGGTCTTCAAGGAGTTGGACGGCCTGTGTAAGCCGGAAGCCATCCTGGCGTCCAACACCTCGGGCCTTTCCATCACCGAGATGGCGTCGGTGACGGCCCGTCCCCACAAGGTCATCGGCATGCACTTTTTCAATCCCGTCCCGGTCATGAAGCTTGTGGAGATCATCCGCGGTTTTGTGACCGACGATGCCACCTTTGACGCCACCAAGGCGCTGGTGGAGCGCATCGGGAAGACCCCCGTGGAGGTCAAGGAAGCTCCGGGGTTTGCCGTGAACCGCATCCTGTGCCCCATGATCAACGAGGCGATCTTTGTCTACGCGGAAGGCATCGCGTCCGCCGAGGACATCGACCGGGCCATGACCCTGGGAGCCAACCACCCCATCGGCCCGCTGGCCCTGGCCGACATGGTGGGCCTGGACACGCTGCTCTTCGTGCTGGAGGGCCTCCACAAGGAGCTGGGGGAAGACAAATACCGGCCGGCGCCCTTGCTTCGCAAGATGGTTCGGGCCGGCTACCTGGGCCGGAAGAGCGGCAAGGGCTTCTACGACTATGGCAAATGATAACCTGAACGACTTTACCACATGGGTAGGGGCGGGGTCGGTCCCCGCCCGCTGAGCGCGAGGTGTCGGAAAGACCGGATGAAAAGAGCGCTCCGTTGAGGGATCAGGCTTTTAAGAGAACGAGGAGGGGTGAGTGATGAGCCATGACCGGGATGTGGTGATCGTATCGGCGGCGAGGACGCCCATCGGCAAGTTCGGCGGAAGCCTCAAGGACGTGCGGGCTTCCAGCCTGTTGGCCCTGGTGATGAAGGAGGTGCTCAAGAGGGCGGGCAACCCGGATCCCTCCATTCTGGACGAGGTGGTCACGGGCGACTGTGCCCAGTGTTTCGACGAGGCCAACACGGCGCGCACGGCCATGCTGAAGGCGGGCCTTCCCGTGGAGATTCCGGCCCACACTATCCAGAGGCAGTGCGCCTCCAGCATGCAGGCCCTCGCGGCAGCCACCCAGATGATCAAAGCGGGGGATGCGGACGTGGTCCTAGTGGGCGGTGTGGAATCCATGAGCTCGGCCCCTTACTACCTTCCCAATGCCCGGTGGGGCATGCGCCTCATGAACCACGAAGTGGTGGATTCGGTCTGGGAGATGCTCCATTCGGGAAGCCGGCTTCTGGGCAACCCCATGATCATGGGCCAGACGGCGGAAAACCTGGCGGAAAAGTACGGAATCAGCCGCCAAGAACAGGACGAGGTGGCCCTGCGGAGCCATCACAACGCCGAGACGGCCATCAAGGAAGGCCGTTTCAAGGACCAGATCGTTCCCGTGGAGATTCCGGGTCCCAAGGGAAAGACCGCCGTCTTTGAACAAGACGAACACCCCCGGTTCGGCCTCACCATGGACGATCTGGCCAAGCTCAAGCCGGTCTTCAAGAAGGACGGGACGGTGACGGCCGGGAACTCCTCCGGACTGAACGACGGGGCCGCGGCGGCGCTGGTCATGACCCGGGCCAAGGCCAAGGAGATGGGCCTGGAGCCGCTGGCGCGGATCGTGGCCACGGCGGCCGCCGGCGTGGAACCGGAATACATGGGCTACGGTCCGGTGCCGGCCACGGACAAGGTGCTCAAGAAGGCGGGCATGACCCTGAAGGACATCCAACTGATTGAACTCAACGAAGCCTTCGCGGCCCAATACATCGCCTGCGAACGGGGAATCGGCTTCGACCGGGCCATCGCCAACGTGAACGGAAGCGGCATCGGCCTGGGTCACCCGGTGGGATGCACGGGGCTTCGGATCGTGATCTCCCTGGCCTACGAGATGGCACGTCGGGATCTGTCCATAGGGCTCGCCACCCTGTGCGTGGGCGGCGGCATGGGCATGGCCACCATCGTGGCCCGCGACTAGACGAGATTCTTCCGTTCGGCCGCGGGGCCCAGCCCCGCAGCCGAACGGATCTGCAGGGGGCGTGAGACCTGTCGCTACGTGCCCATCTCCCACGAGGACAGGTACTTTTCCTGTTCGGGGGTGAGCGAGTCGATGACCACCCCCATGGAACGGAGCTTGATGCGGGCGATTTTTCGATCTATCTCCGGAGGAACCGGCAGAACCCGGGGGCTTCCGCCGTGACCGTTTCGGGCCAGGTGAGCGGCGCACAGCGCCTGATTGGCGAAACTCATGTCCATCACGCTGGACGGATGCCCCTCGGCCGCTGCCAGGTTCACCAGCCGCCCTTCGGCCAACACGTTGATGCGGCGCCCGTCCGCCAAGAGAAATTCTTCCACTTCCTTCCGGATTTGCCGCCGTTGGACCGCCAGGTCCGCCAGGGCGGGAAGCTCGATTTCAACGTCGAAGTGACCGGAATTACATAGGATGGCTCCGTCCTTCATCTTTTCGAAATGTTCCCGACGGAGCACGTGCATGTCTCCCGTCACCGTGCAGAAAAAGTCCCCGACGGCGGCCGCTTCGTCCATGGTGGTGACGGTGTATCCGTCCATCACCGCTTCCAAGGCCCGGAGGGGATCCACTTCCGTGACGATGACACGGGCTCCCAAGCCTGAAGCGCGCATGGCCACACCGCGTCCGCACCAGCCGTAGCCGCTCACCACGAAGGTGCTGCCGGCCAAAAGACGGTTGGTGGCCCGAATGATCCCGTCCACGGTGCTCTGCCCCGTGCCGTAGCGGTTGTCGAACAGGTGCTTGGTGTCGGCGTCGTTCACCGCGATGATGGGATAACCCAGCACCCCCTTTTCCGCCATGCTCCGAAGACGTATGACCCCCGTGGTGGTTTCTTCCGTGCCCCCCAGAACCCCCTCCATCAGGTCGCGCCGATCCGTGTGGATCGTGGAAACCAGGTCGGCCCCGTCGTCCATGGTCAATCGGGGGCGGGTATCCAGCACCGCGTGAATGTGGTTGAAATACGTTTCCCGGTCCTCGCCCCGGCGCGCATAGACGCTGATGCCGTCATGGACCACCAGGGAAGCGGCCACATCATCCTGGGTGGAAAGGGGATTGGAAGCGCACAGGGCGATCCGGGCGCCTCCCGCCTTGAGCACTTGCATGAGCCGAGCCGTTTCCGTGGTCACGTGAAGGCACGCCCCCAGGGCCACGCCTTCCAGGGGTCTTTCCCTTCGGAATTCGTCCTCGATGGAAGCGAGAACCGGCATGGCTTGAGCCGCCCACTCGATCCTTTTTCGTCCTGCGGAAGCCAGTGCGAGATCGGTCACGTCAGCTGGAACGTGCATGGAATCTTCTCCTCGTAACCCAAGTTTGTCACTTTTGTGTGTAAGTTACTGATTTTGTTGTAGAGTGTTTTCAAATTCTACACTACAAATTTTTCATTCGATGGTGGTCAGCCTCCTTAATGGTCGTACCGGCAGCCCGAGAGCATTGTAAATTTTCACGTGAACCGGTTCCGGCTCGGACGTGTGTCGTATGTGAATGACCTGCCCTTTGTCATTGACCATGCTGGTGGTCACCCGCACCTGGCCACTCAGATGCGTTCGCAAGGTGGCCCAGTGGTGACGAATTCCGCTTTCGCGAAGCGTCCTCTGGATGACGCACAGCAGATGGTAAGCAAGGAC
>NZ_FQVB01000050.1 GCF_900129305.1 Desulfacinum infernum DSM 9756
CACCTGAATTGGACGGTTCTTTCTAATGGACAGCTCCTGAAGGGCGGGCGTAAAGCCCGCCCCTACAAAAAGCCCCGGACCCATTGGGTAGGGGCGGGGGTTATCCCCGCCCGCTAATCACGCGGTGTAAGAGACACCCGAAGAAAAAATCGCTCAGATTAGGCAAAAGAAATGCAATGCTCCCTTGGGTAGGGGCGGGGTTTATCCCCGCCCGTTAAACGCCCGTTTAGGAAAAGGTGAAAGGAGAGAGGAAAATGGCGGATACGGAAAAGATCGTCTACATCGTGACCCACGCCGGGGATGATCCGGAGCGGGCGAGCCTTCCGTTTGTGCTGGCCAACGCGGCCCAGGCCATGGACGTGGAGGCGGTGGTGGTGCTGCAGGGCCCGGCCGTCTTTCTGGCCACCAAGGGGTGTCTGGAACACGTCTTTGCGGCGGGGCTGCCGCCCTTGAAAAACCTGGTGGAAAGCTATGTGGAGGCCGGCGGCAAGATCCTGGTCTGCGGCCCGTGCATCAAGGAGCGGCGCATCGAAGAGCACGAGCTCATCGAGGGTGCTTCGGTCACCGCCGCCGGGGCTCTCACCCAGCACATCCTGGAAGCCAACGCTACGCTGGTCTACTGAAAAGCAGGCATGGGTCCATGGAGCGTGACCGGCAACGAATGCCGCCAGCGGTGGAGAGCGGCCCCAGACGTCCGCCGGTAGAGGGACGAAGGAGCGCGGACCGGGTTTTGCGTAGGGACAGGGTTCATCCCCGCCCACCAACCATCCTCTGCTCCCCTCTGGGATCTTTCGGGGGCGCTCATGGGTCCTCCTTCGTCCCAGGCTCTACTTTCGCAGCCCGGAAGGGCTTGGCTGCGAGGAAAAAGCCTGCCTGACCGTTTTGGGGTAAGCTCCAGACCTCCTGTGGCGGTTTCCTTGCGTACCATGCGGCCCCTCCCTTGCGTTCGATGTTCCGCAAGCCTATACTTCTTGACAGGTGTCATGAAAAATGAAGGGGAAACCGCTGGGGCAGGTCTTCATCATGCCGGACATTCATGCCTACCTGGAAGAAATCCTCAACACCATGAACGACGGGCTCATGGTGGTGGGACCGGACGGAACGGTTCTGCTGGTGAACGAGGCCTTGTGCCGCCTGACGGGCTACGGCCGCAAAGAGCTCCTCGGAAAGTCCTGCACCCTCTTCAACTGCGACAGCTGCGAGGGGGAGCGGCTCGGAAGCGGCGGCAAGTGGTGCTCCCTTTTCGTGTCCGGCAGCATGCGCAACAAGCGCTGCCTCATCATGCGAAAGGACGGCGGGTATCTCCACGCCGTGAAAAACGCCTCGGTCCTCCGAGACGAAAGAAACCGGGTGATTGGGGCGGTGGAGACCATCACGGACATTTCCGAACTGGATCGGAAGGAAGAGCAGATCGTCCGGCTTTCCCGGCTCCTGGAAAGCGAAAAGGGCTTCCACGGCATCATCGGCGCCTCGCCCGCCATGCAAAGGGCCTTCGACATCACCGAAAAGGCGGCCCAAAGCGACGCCCCCGTGATCATCTACGGGGAAAGCGGCACGGGAAAGGAACTCTTCACCCGGGCCATCCACGACCTGGGCCCCCACCGGGACGGGCCCTACATCCAGGTGAACTGCGCGGCCCTCAATGAATCCTTGCTGGAAAGCGAGCTTTTCGGCCACGTGAAAGGCGCCTTCACGGGGGCCACCGGCCACCGGGAGGGGCGCTTCGAGGCCGCCGACGGCGGGGATCTCTTTCTGGACGAAATCGGGGATGTGCCCCTTTCCATCCAGGTCAAGCTCCTGCGCGTGCTGGAAAACAAGCAGGTGGAACGCGTGGGGGACCATCGGCCGATCCCGGTGGATGTGAGGATCATCACAGCCACCAACCGGGATCTTCCCCGCATGGTGCGGGAGGGGAGCTTCCGGAAGGATTTTTTCTTCCGGATCAACGTGATCCCCATCCACCTGCCTCCGCTGCGCGAACGGATGGAAGACCTGCCGCTTCTGGTGGATGCCTTTCTTTCCCGGCACCGGAAGAAGGGAAAAAGGATTCAGGGGCTGAGCCCCCAGGCCATGGCCCACTTCATGGCGTACGCCTGGCCCGGAAACGTGCGCGAGCTGAAAAGCGCCCTGGAATACGCCTGCGTGCTGGCGGGAGAAGGAGAGATTCGGCCCGAACACCTGCCTCCCCATATCCTTCGACCGTCCACACCCACGGCGGCCCCGAACGCCGTCCCCGCGTCCCCGGGCGCAACCGTCGCCCCGTCCCCAGCACCCCGCCACATGTACCCCCGAGACCAACGCCAGGAACTCATCGACGTTCTTCGACAAACGGGCGGCAACCAGAGCGAAGCGGCCCGCATCCTGGGGGTGAGCCGCGTCACGATCTGGAACCGCATGAAGCGCTACAACATCGACCTCAAAAAGGTCATCGCCTCCTAGAAGCGCGCCCGAAAATGTTTTTCCGGCTTGGAAGGCCGGGAAACCCCCTTCTCATTGTAGCCGCGGGGCTTCAGTCCCGCGGAAAGGATCATCGTAACTCCATGAAGTGACAAGAAATATGCGATGGCCTATCCGACAACCGGGAATTCCTCCGCAGCCCTAAAGGGCTGCGCTACGAGAAAAGAGGCCGCAAACCGTCACTCCCGCGCAAGCGGGAGTCCATAGGTTCTCGGGAATCCTGGATCCCCGCTTTCGCGGGGATGACGGATGGAGACAAAACGAGGCAAGGAACCCATTCTCAGGCAGCGCTCCTAGAGCGCGGCCGGGATCTACCCCGACCGTCACTCCCGCCAAAGCCTGGCTCTAGAAAGTGCGGGAGGGCCTGGCTCATTTTGATCCACCTTCCGTCTTGCACCCATCCGCATGGCCCGAAGCCTGGGTAAAAGGGAACCATTCCAGGGGATGGTCTCCGCCCCATGAGGCAGGAACGCGGTGTGGGAGCGGCGAAAGCCGCGAATCGGTTGGCCGGCTGTTCCATGACGGTGGGGCCGCTCCCGGCTCATCGCTCCCCGCGGCGCTCCCACAAGGCGGACAGCGGCCCGCTGCAGGTTCTTTCATCCCTGTGGAGTGGCGAGTTCGCCATGAGCGTTGAACCGGTAATTGACGGATATGGCACGGCGATTGCCCCTCAAGGCGGCACCACTCGTTCTTCCGGGGAGAAAGGACCTTCCTCGGAAAGCAACAGCGTGCCGGGCTGTCAAACCAAATGGGAACAACTAGTGGATGTTCAAGGAGAAAGGTCGCCATGAAGCTTCGTCGCATCACCTCGCTCACTGCCATGCTCGCCTTTTTCGGGATCCTCGTCACCAGCGTGGTCCTTTACATTGTGCCCCAGGGCCGCGTGGCCTATTGGAGCAACTGGCGCCTGCTGGGCCTGGACAAAACGCAATGGTCCCAAATCCATTTGAACCTGGGCGTGCTCTTTCTTCTCGCCGGGGCTCTCCACATCTACTACAACTGGTCAGCCATCACGGCCTACCTGAAGGACAGGGCCCGCCGGTTGCGGATCTTCACGGCGGACTTCAACGCGGCTTTGCTTGTCACGGCGCTCGTGGTGGCCGGGACGCTGGCCGCCGTGCCCCCTCTGAGTTGGATCCCGGCAGGCAGCGACTACTTCCAGATGAAGGCGGAAGCCCGTTACGGCATTCCCCCTTACGGCCACGCGGAACTGTCTTCCCTTTCTTCCTTTGCGGCCAAGGTGGGCCTGAATCTGGAAGAGAGCCTGCGGCGCCTCCAGGCCAAAGGCTTCGTCGGGGTTTCGCCGGAGGCGACCCTGAAAGATATGGCCGTTCTGAACGGCGTGTCGCCCCAGGGGCTTTACCTGGCCATGAAGCCGGAGATGCCGATCGCCCGACCAACCAAGGGCCTCCCGGAAAATCCTCCCGCCGGCCTGGGGCGGCTCTCCCTCCAGGATCTGGCGGCAACCTACGGCGTCCCGCTGGACAAGATCCTGGGCGTGTTGAGGGAAGCGGGGTATGCAGCGGGCCCGTCCAGCACCCTCAAGGCCCTGGCGGAAGGCCACGACCGAACCCCGCCGGATCTCTACCAAATGCTTCGCCGTAAGGTCTCGGGCTCATGAGGCGGAGGAGGCGACGCCCGCCGTTGGATGCGAATGGTTTTCGGGCGATGGAAGAGGGGGTTAGAGACGGGCCCTGTAGAAGATCTTGGAGCCTTTCTTGACCGGCTCGACGAAGTCCAGATGCACCAGTTCTTCGATGTACTTGAGGGCTTCGTTGGGATGGAGTCCCAGTCCGGAGGCGACGTCGCCGGTGCCGCAGGGGCGTCGCTTGAGCAGTTCGTAAACGGCCTCCCGCGTCGCCGAACCCCTTTTCCCAAGGTCCGGCACCTCAAAATCCGCAATGATCTCAGCCGGGGGATGGAAAAACCTTGAAATTTCCTGAAGCCGCGATGGATCAACCCCGACGGCGTAGTCTTCCGCCGCGGGACGGCAGGCCGTGTTCAATTGAACGCGGTCCGGCCCGATCCTCTTGGCCAAGCGCGCGATTTTGCGGGCTTCCGACCAGACGGCGGTATGCCCTGCCAGGATAAAGACTTCCAGCCAATAGGCGCCGTGGTATTCGGAACGAAAGATGCGAAGCCCCTCGAGCATTTCCTCAAACGGAATGTGCGGATGGGGGCGATTGACGGCCTGAAACATGTCTTCCGTACCCGCGTCCAGAGACGGGATGACGATGGATGCTTCCGTCAGGTCCCGCCTCACTTGAGGGTCCCACAGGAGGGAGCCGTTGGTCAGCACCGCCACGGGAATTTGGGTCATGGAACGGATGCCTTCGATGAGCTCCCCCAGTCGGGAATAAAGGGTGGGTTCTCCCGATCCGCTGAGGGTGATGTGGTCCGGTTGAAAGGTCAACTTGTCCTTCAGTTCCGAAAGGACATCTTCTAAAGGCACCCATTCACGTCGGGTAACGGTTTTGCGGGTGGTGCGCCCGAGCTGACAGTAGATGCAATCGTAAGTGCACGTCTTGAAAGGAACAAGATCCACTCCCAAGGATCGTCCCAATCGTCGGGAAGGCACGGGTCCGAAGACACATCCCATGGCACTCTCCTTCAAGCCCGCTCAAGGGCATTCTTCTTTTCCCGGCGGACTGGCCGTCCACGGGGCCGCGCTGCTCAGGATCGTCTCGGAGCGACCGAGCGAAGGGCGATGGCGCCGCGCGGGCATTCTCGAGAACAGGTGCCGCATCCGATGCACCTGTCGGGATCAACATGGGCCTCGTGGTTGATCGTTACGGCGTCCACGGGGCACACGTCGCTGCACAGGCCGCATCCCGCGCACTGTTCCGTATCCACCACGGCCACGCGGGGCGGAGTTTGGATCGCCCGATCCCGGGAGACGTCGTGAATCCACGGAACGCTTTTCGGGGGCAAGCCCGCTTCCGCTCCGTGGTTGTCTGCGAAATCTGGAATTTCGGCAGGGCCCATGCACCGATGTTCCATGAAGACTTGGGATTTCAAGGAAACAGCCGCCACGCCGCCTCTACGGCACCTGCCTCGGCCCGCTCCACGTCCGCGCCCTTTTCCGCCTCTCTTCGTCCCATAACCATTTCCCATCCTCATGAGTACACCTCGTCGGCCTCCAGGATTCACAGCGGTGTCCACCGAACTCATGCCGATCTTCTTTTTCAATGGAAGCCCTTAGAGTCTTGATTCGGGCAAAGTCTGTGCCACGGCTCGGCGCCCTGCGCGAAGCCCTTGCGGGTGCCGGTATTCCTTTCTCTTTGACGCAGCGCGCCGCCACGGAGCTTCAGCCTGATTTGGGTGCATGAAAGACCCATAGAGGGTTCAAAACCCACCGGGAACGGTCTCTTCCCCAGTCCTCGCTTCCTCCTGCGTCTCCAGCAAAAGTCCCGTTGGACGGGAAACCGTCAATGTATTTCGCTGCCGGCGGGACTGTGGGTGCTGGTGCCGATCGGTATGCGATAATGGTTTGGGCGCAACGAACAGCTTGTGTTGCAGCACCTGCGATGGGCCACCCTGGTTTTGGCGGCCGGGTGCGGTGTCATCATGTCTTTACCGGCGAAGAGTGCGGAGCCGTTCGCGGCTAATGACCTAACCGTCATGGCTCCCCTTGCGCCACCCCGCATGGATGAAAGAGTGGGCCAGGCAAGGGCCTTCTGTGGGAGCGCCGCATGGCAGGGCTTTTTGTGTGACCGGGCGATGGTTGGATTGCCGGCCACCCCCCTCGCGGCTTTCGCCGCTCCCACAAGAGACCCAAGCCAAGGTTGTTTTCACAACAGGATGTCCCGCACCCTCGTTTCCGATCATGATGCTTTCTTTGTGCCTTTGCGTCTTTGCGCGAGACCTTTTTTGCCTCCCACCAAGCCGCTATTTTCTTTCCCATGGCGCGGTCCTGAAGGGCGGGCGTAAGGCCCGCCCCTGCATGAACGCATGGACCCCTTGGGTAGGGGCTGGGTTTATCCCCGCCCGCTAAGCCCGCGAATGTCCCTTCGTCATCCCCGCGAAGCTTGTCCCCGGCCTGAACGGGGAGCGGGGATCCAAGATCTGCAGGAAGTTATGGACTTCCGCTTGCGCGGGAGTGACGGTTTGGGGACTTCCCGGCCCGCTAATCCTTTTGGAGCACCACGTAGAGGCTGCCTCCGGCACGCCGCACCAGGAGGAGCAGGCTCTTATCGGCGGACGATCGCCGCAGCGCCTCCGTATAGTCCTGGACATTCTTGATCTTTTGGCGGTTCACTTCCACGATGAGGTCCCCGGGGCGCAGGCCCGCCATGGCCGCGGGGCTTCCCGGCTGCACGCCGCTGACCACCACTCCCTGGGCGCTCGAATCCAGACCCAGCCGACCGGCGATCTCGGGCGTGAGGTCCTGCACACTGAGGCCCCAGTCTTCACCCTCTGCGCTGGCCGTCTCCACCCCTTCCTTGGGCATCTCTCCCAGGGTGACGTCGATCTCCTTGTTCCGTCCGTCCCGAATGATCCCCAGGCTGACCCGGGTGCCGGGCTGGACGGCGGCCACCATGCGGGACAGGCTCCGGGCGTCGTCCACCTTGTGGCCGTTAAAGAAGACGACCACATCCCCTTGCCGCAGGCCCGCCTTTTCCGCCTGGCTTCCGGGCAGCAACCCGGAGATGATCACCCCCTTTTGTTCCTGGATGCCGAAATGCTTTGCCAGTTCCGGGGTCACGTCCTGGATGGTGACGCCGAGCCAGCCGCGCACGATCTTGCCCGATTCCAGCTGGGGCAGGAGTTCCTTCGCCATGTTGATGGGGATGGCGAAGCCGATCCCCTGTCCGTGGGCCACGATGGCCGTGTTGATCCCGATGATCCGTCCGTTCATGTCCAGAAGCGGACCGCCGCTGTTTCCCGGATTGATGGCCGCGTCCGTCTGCAGGAAGTCGTCATAGGGGCCGGCGCCGATGATGCGCCCCTTGGCGCTGATGATGCCCACCGTGACCGTCTGTCCCAGCCCGAACGGGTTGCCGACCGCCATGACCCAGTCGCCCACCCGCACGGCCTCCGAATCCCCCAGCGGCAGGGCCTTGGGAAAGTCCTTGTCCGGTTTCACCTGGATCAGCGCCAGATCCGTCTTGGGGTCTTGTCCCAGGATCTTGGCCGTGTATTCCCGGCCGGTGTCCAGCTTGACCTTGATTTCGGTGGCCTTGGCCACCACGTGGTTGTTGGTGAGGATGAGGCCCTTGGCGGCATCGATCACGAAACCGGATCCCAGCGCGTGGGTTTTCATTTCCCGTTGGGGCATGTCCCCGAAAAAGTGGCGGAAGAAATCATCGCCGAAAAATTCCCGGAAGGGGGAATCCGGGGCCATGAAGGGGTTCATGGGCGCCTTGACCACCTGGGTGGTGAAGATGTTGACCACGCTGTGCTTCACCTGTTCGGCCAGGTCCGGCAGCCCGTCGGGGGAAGCCGCGGCGGCGTGGGATCCCACGGCGGGACCCGCCGTCAGAATCATCGCGCACAGCAGGGCCAGGGCCCATCGGGAGAATGGATACGATCGCACCTTTCCGACTCGTCGTTTCATCGCTTGACCTCCTCTGTTCACCGTTTTCGGAGACGTCTGCATCCCGTTTGGCAGACACGGTCCCCTTTCATCCCTCCATGCAGGCTCGGAGGGCTCGGGCCAGTTCCCGAGCCGGATCGCCTCCCTTGGACACGAAGCCGTCCGCACCCGCCTGGAGGCACCTTTCCCGATACTGGGGAAAAAGGGATCCGGTGGTCATGATCACGCGCACGTCGGGCAGTTCCTTCTTGATGCGGCGCAGGAGCACCAATCCGCTTTCTTCCCCCAGCTGCAGGTCCACCACGGCGATGTCGGGCTTCCACTCCCGGATTTCCATCCATGCGTCCTTCAGGTTGTCCGACAGGCCCAAGAGGGCCGCGTCGGGGAGCTCGTCCACCACTTCCCGGACGCGATTCACAAAGAGCGGGGAATCATCCACCACGTAGATCCATCGCATGGCCGCCTCCGTTGCGCTTACCCTAAGCGTTTCGAGGGGCCTCCGAAATGGGTCTTTGTCTGATTCTGCTGTGGGATTGTTCCGACGGCGGGTGTAGGATTTTTCCTACACGGGTGGGCCTATTCCACCAGCTTGTTTTCCATGGCGTATCGGATGATGTCCGCCGTGTTCCTGCAGCGGAGCTTTTCCAGGATGCGGCTCCGGTAGGTGCTCACCGTCTTGGCGCTCAGGTGGAGCTTGTCGGCGATGTCCTTGATCCGTTCCCCGGAGGCGATCAGGACGAAGACCTGGTATTCCCGGTCGGTGAGGGCCGTGTGCAGGGCCGGGCCGGTGGGGCCCACCAGTTCTTCCGTGAGCTGTTCCGCCAGCGTGGTGCTGATGTAGCGGCGTCCCGCCGCGATGCGCTTGATGGCCAGGACCAGTTCGTCGGGAGCGGTGTCTTTGGTCAGGTACCCGTCGGCGCCCAGCTTGAGGCACTGGACGGCGTAGCGCCTTTCCGGGTGGATGGTCAGGACCAGGACGCGCAGGCCCGGTTTTTCCCTCTTGAGCTTTCCCAGGGTGTCCAGCCCGTCGGCCCCCGGCATGCTCAGGTCCAGGATGACGATGTCGTAGTCGGATTCCCGAATGCGGCGCATCAGTTCCAGGCCGTCCGAGACTTCCGTCACCCGGGCCGAAGGCAGGCCTTCGGTGATGATTTCCTTGAGGCCCCGCCGGACCACGGGGTGATCGTCCGCCATGATGATCCGAATCACGTGCCGCTCTCCTCCGTCGTGTGGTTTTCCCCGCTCGCCGCGGCAGGAAGCGGCAGGCGGGCCTCCACCACGGTTCCCCCGTCCGGATGGCGGCCCGCGCGAAAGGATCCTCCCAGCGCCGCCGCCCGCTCTCGCATGCTCATGAGGCCGAAGGCCCCGGGGCTCACGGCGGCCTCCGGATCGATCCCCCGCCCGTCGTCTCGAACCGTGAGCCGCGCCTCGTGGGCCTCCACGGTCAGTCCCACTTCCACGCGGCGTGCTCCCGCGTGGCGTGCCACGTTGGTCAGGGATTCCTGGAAAATCCGAAAGAGGGCCAAGGCGTGTTCGGCGGGAAGGTCCGCGCCGTCCACTCCGCGCGTGTCGCAGTCGATCCCCGTCCGCTTGGTGAATTCCTCCGCCTGCCAGCGGATCGCTTCGGCGAGTCCCAAATCGTCCAGGATGCGGGGCCGGAGCTGTCCGCAGAGACGGTGCACACTTTCCATGCCGCTGTCCAGCAAGGAAAACATCCGGGCGATCCGCTCCTGAATCTTTTCGGGGTTTTCCGCGGGGGTGTGCTTTCGGATCCAGGAAAGATCGAAACGAAGGGCCGTGAGGATCTGGCCGATGTCGTCGTGGATCTCCATGGCCAGCCTTTTCTGCTCTTCTTCGCGGATCTGCTGCAGGTGGATCCCCAGCCGTCGCAGGCGCTGTTCGCTTTGCCGGATGGCCTCTTGGGCGCGCAGATGGTCCTGCTCGCGCTTTTCCAGGGCCGCCGCCATGGCATCGAAGGCCCGGGCCAGCAGCCCCAGCTCATCCCGCCTTTGGGCCATGCGGCTTCGAACGGTCAAATCGCCCGAGGCGATCCGGCCCGTGGCGTCCACCAAGTGCGTGAGCGGGGTCCAAAGAACCCGTCCGCCCATGATCCAAGCGATCACGAGCGCCAGGGCCGTCACGACCAGGATGACCAGAAGACCTCGGGTCCGGGCGGCGTCCACGTCCCGGAAGGCGTGATCCTTGGGGACGGCCAGAAGAACCCCCAAGGCGGCGTTCTGGGAACGGCCGTGGATGGGAGCCCGGGAGCAGACCCAGGACTCTCCCGAGGGGTCCCGCACCACCCGAACGGCGGCCTCGTCTCCCGCTCCCAGGTCGGTCATGGTGCGGTTGAGGGCGTCGGCCAGATCCCTTTGACCCGGCGTTCGGCCGGCCAACGGCCCGGATTCGTCCACCAGGGCGAAGACGGTTGCGGGATCCTGGGCCCATTTTCCGGAAAGGCTGGAGCGGGTGAGTCGGGAGATGTCGATGGAGGCGAAGAGAAAGGCGCCGGGAGCATCCGAGTCCGGACCCAGGGGGACGGCGACCAGCAGGGCGGGTCGGTGGATCGCCGGGCTGCGATAGTAGAAGATGGACAGTCGGCTTCCAGTGCCGTTACGGCGGATCCACATCTTGTGGGAGACGACCCCGGCATCGGCCTCCTTCACGACGCGGCACAGGACGCGCCCCGCGGAGGAGACCAGGCCGAAATGGAGATACCGATCCGAGGAGGCCATGGCGTCCCGGGCCAGATCCGCCAGCACCTCGCATCCGGCGGGACTCGAAGAGACGGCCCGGGCCATGGTCCGAAGCGTTTGCATCGTGGCCTCGATGATCTGCTCTTCCCGCACGGCCGCCAATTCCGCCGCGTTCAGGCTGTCCGCCAGGATCCTCTGCAGGGCTTCCTGACGCCGCACCCCCACTTCATGGATCAGGGTGAGCCACGTGGGGACGAAGGCCGCGAAGACCACCAGCAGCAGGCGCACCCGAAGACTGGAGAAGACCCTCACCTGGGAGCTCCATCGGCGCCGTTTTTGGTGATTTCCGCTTCCTTCGACCTCCCCGTTCGTCTTCGTTGTCCCGTCTCCGGTCATGCCTGTGCCCTGTCAAATTCGCCCCTCCCGAGGATGGACCGCTTGGGTAGGAGCGGGCTTTATCCCCCCCGCCAGGCGCGCGGCGATGGAGGAACGCGATGCAAGAATCGCTCAGGGTAAGGATTTATCAGAAGAGCGCAGCCTTGCCCACGAAAAGATGTTTCGCCCCTTTCAAAAAGGTGCATGAAATTTTCTTAATCTTTCGATCATGTTTTGATCATAAAAGGATGGCAGGCTGTGGAGGAATCCCCGGATGTCGGATGGGCCATCGCGTCCCTTCACTGCATGGGGTTAGGATGGCCCCTTTCCGCGGGGCCGAAGCCCCGCGGCTACGAAAAAACCGGGAAGTTCCCAGCCTCGTGAGCCGGAGGACCATGGGCGGACAGGCTCCTGGACGAGGAATGGCAAAGCGATTTTGGAGGAAGGAAAGAGGCCGTATGCGGATTCTGATGATCGAAGATGACGAGGTGCTGAGCTCCTTCGTGGCCAGGGGCCTGAGATCTTCGGGGTTCGTGGTGGAGATTGCCCGGGATGGCGACGCGGGGCTCGCCATGGCGCTGGAATCGGAGGTCGATATCCTCATCGTGGATATCATGCTGCCGCGCCTCGATGGATTTTCCATCATCCGGGAGGTTCGCCGGGCCAAGCCTTCGCTGCCGATTCTGGTCCTGAGTGCTCGCCGGTCCGTGGACGACAGGGTGCAGGGACTGGAAATAGGGGGGGACGACTACCTCACCAAGCCCTTTGCCTTTTCGGAATTGCTGGCGAGGATTCGGGCGCTGGGCCGCCGGGTCGGCTTGGTGTCCGAAAGCACCGTTCTCCAGGTGGGGCCGGTGACCGTGGACGTGGTGCGTCATACCGCGTCCGTCCATGGGCGGCAGGTGGATCTGCAGCCCAAGGAATTCGCTCTGCTCGTCTACATGGCCCGGAACGCGGGCCGGGTCTTGACCCGCACTCAGATTCTCAACCAGGTGTGGGGCTACCAATTCGATCCCGGTTCCAACGTGGTGGATGTGCATGTGTGTCGGCTGCGCGACAAACTGGGGGACAAGGGGGACCCGCGCCTGATCCGGACCATACGGGGGGTGGGCTATGTCTTTGAGGCTTGAAGGCTCATGGACCAAAAGCCTGTCCTTGCGGCTCACCGTCCTTCATGCGGCGGTTTTCGGCCTGCTCTACGGTCTCCTGTCCCTGGTCATTTACTTCATGGTGGCCCGTGCGGTTTTCCAAAACGTGGATACGGAGATGCTGGAGGAGTTCCATGAAATGGAAGCCGCCCTGGAAAAAGGGGGGCTTGCGGGGTTCCGCGCTCACGCCCTGGCGGAAGTGGCGGAGGAAGGGCCCGAAAATCTCCTCATCCGCCTCTACTCAAAATCGGGGCGTCTTGTCTTTTCCAGCGATACTGAGTCCTGGGGCGACCTTTCCGTCCCTTCGCCCACAGGACCGTGGCGGGGGGACCGGCAAGTCGGAAGTGTGTCCGTTACCCGTCGAGGCAATCTGAAGGCCCGGTTCATGATCGTAAGGCTCCAAGATTATGTGTTGGAGCAAGTGGTTTCCTTGGAGTGGGACCTGAGACTCCTGGCCCGTCTTCGGCGGGTCCTAATCACGGCCGCCCTGTTGACGCTGCTCATCGCGGTGCCGGCCGGGTGGGCCCTTGCCAGGCGCTCCCTGGTCCAGGTCAAGCGCATCGACCAGGCGGCCCGGTCCATCGTAACGGGGTCCGACCTGACCCGGCGCGTGCCGGTTCGGGGAACCGGCGACGAACTGGACGAATTGGCCCGGACACTCAATATGATGCTGCGTCGCATTGAAGGTTACCTCCGAGAGCTTTCCGATATGATGGATAACACGGCCCATGATTTCAAAACTCCCTTGGCTCGAATTCGGTCCTTGGCCGAGGAGGCGCTTATGGAAACCAACCCGCTGGAAATTCAGGGCAACCTGGTTCAGATCATGGAGGAAACCGACCGCTTCCTGTCCCTCATCAATGCCGTACTGGATATTTCGGAGGCACGGGCCGGACTGCTGCGCCTTCAACGGACCCGGGTGGATCTGAACGATCTGGCCTGGCAGGTGGCCGGACTTTTTGAAGGGGCATGCCGCGCCAAGAATCTGGACCTGAGTGTGGATCTGGTTGAAGACGAGGCTGTCGTGGTGGAAGCGGACCGCGGCCGGCTGATTCAGGCACTGGCCAACCTCGTGGATAATGCGGTGAAATTCTGCCCAGCGGGCGGCCGGATCCGCCTGGTGGTCCGGATCCGTGACATGAAAGCGGTCCTCGGTGTGGAGGATTCGGGCCCGGGAGTGCCCCCGCCCATGCGCACAAAGATCTTTGAAAGGTTCTTCCGAGCGGAGGTGCCGGGTGCGGCCGATGGGCGCGGCGTGGGACTTTCTCTTGCCAAGGCTTATGTGGACGCCCATGGGGGGCATATCCACGTGGAGGAATCTCCTCTGGGGGGTACGGCCTTTCTCATTCATCTCCCTCTGACTACCGGGGTGAGCCATCGGCAGTCCCATGCGGAGACGAAGTGAGGAACAAGGGAACATGGTGAGGCAGGTGTTGGGGGGAGTCATCCCTGGGAGTCGGCCATGGCCCTGGAAGGGCAAAGGAACGGATCATGGAACTCAGTATCGTCATCCCTGTTTTCAATGAAGAGGGTAACGTGGAGGAACTGGCCCAGGAGGTGGACTGGGCCTTGGAAGGAAGCCGCCTCACCTGGGAATGCCTCTGGGTGGACGACGGGTCCACGGACGGGACCGCGGACAAACTGTACATTATCGCCGCCAGGGATCCCAAAGGTCGGCACCGGTTTCTGCGGTTCGAACGGAATGCGGGCCAGTCGGCGGCGCTCTGGGCGGGGTTCCGCCACGCTCGTGGAGCTCTCATCGCCACCTTGGACGGCGACGGTCAGAACGACCCCGCCGACCTGCCGCGACTCGTGGACATGCTGCGCCGCGAAGGCTATGACATGGTCAACGGGTACCGGGCGAAAAGGCGCGATTCCCTGGTGCGAAAGATCTCTTCGCGCATTGCCAACGGGTTCCGCAACTGGGTGACCGGCAAGACGGTTCGGGACGTGGGCTGTTCCACCCGGGTCTTTCGCAGGGAATGCGTGGAACACCTTCCGCCCTTCAAGGGCCTGCATCGGTTTCTGCCCACTTTGACGGTTCTGTACGGGTACCGCATTGCGGAAACCCAGGTGGGACATCGGCCGCGGAGAAAAGGGGTCACCAAATACGGCATCCACAACCGGCTGTGGGTGGGGCTGCTGGATTCCTTCGGAGTCTGGTGGCTCAGAAGGCGGGCGTTCCGCTACCGAATCGTTCAAACCTTTCCGGAGGAGGGATGTTCGTGACGGCGGCAAAGGTCTGGCTCGGCGTGGGCTTCGGTGCCCAGGCCCTCTTTTCCGCTCGCTTCCTCGTCCAGTGGATCGCCAGCGAACGGGCCCACAAGAGCGTGGTGCCGGTGGCCTTCTGGTTCCTGAGCCTCTTCGGCGGCGCGCTCCTCTTTGCCTACGCCCTGTGGCGCCGGGATCCCGTCTTCATCCTGGGCCAGGGAACGGGGCTCATCATCTATTCCCGCAATCTCTATCTGATTTACAGAGAAAAGAGCCGCGGGGACGGAAACCGGGGACAAGACGGGCCGGCGGAAACCCCGAGCCCACTCCATGGGCAAGGATGACGGCTGTGCATGACGATCGCGTTGTGGACGGGCGCCGGTTCCTCTGGCTGGCGCTCTGCCTGGCGTTGCTGGTGGGGGCGGCCTTCCAGGGAAGCCGCGGGCTCTTCGATTCCACCGAAGGCCGCTACGCCGAATGCGCCCGGGAGATGATGGTCTCAGGCGATTATCTGCGCCCGACCCTGGACTTTGCACCCCACTGGACCAAACCGCCGCTCACCTACTGGGCCATCGCGGCGGGTCTTCGCCTGTTCGGCATGAACGAATGGGGCGCCCGGGCCTATCTCGTGCCTGTCTTCGTGCTCACGGTTTTCGGCGTCTACCGGCTGGGCCGGGGCCTGTGGGACCGGTCCACCGGAGCCCTGGCCGCCCTCGTCTACGCCACCCTGTGGGGACCCGCCGGGGCCGCCCACACGGTCAACACCGATTCCCTGCTGGTCCTGTGGGAAGTGCTCGCCGTGGCGGCCTTCCGGTGGGGCTGTCGCACGGAAAGGGCGGCGCCGTGGACGGCCATGTGGCTCTTTTTCGGCCTGGCGTTCCTCACCAAGGGCCCGCCGGCCCTGGTGCCCCTGGCCGCGGTCCTCGTCTTCCGGCTGGTCGGAAGGGACAGAACACGTTCCGGCCCGCACCTTTTCCGGCCCCTGGGCCTGGGTCTCTTCCTGACGACGGCGCTGTCCTGGTACCTCTACTGCGTGTGGCGCTACCCGGGGCTTCTCGGTTACTGGCTGGGAGACGAGGTGGTGGGTCGGATCTTCACCAGCAAGTTCGGCCGCCACCCCCACTGGTACGAAGCCTTCACCGTTTACTGGCCCTTCCTGATCGGCGGGTCGTGTCCGTGGCTTCTGCTCCTCGGCTGGAATGCCCGGCGGTCCGTGCGCCGTCCGGGAACGTCCCGGCTCAGAGGGGTCGGGGTTTGGCGGTCCGTGGCCGGTGCCTTTCGAGACCTTCCCGAGCCGTGGCGCTTCGTGGTGGTGGTGATCGCCGTGCCGCTGGTGGTCTTTTCTCTCAGCCGTTCCCGCCTTCCCCTGTACGTTCTCTTCCTCTTCGCCCCAGTGGCGTGTGCGCTGGCTCGGGGCCTTCTGGCCATGGTGCGCGACGGCAGGCTGACCGTTCGCACCGTCTTGACCACGGCCCTGGTGAGCGCCCTCCTCCTGGTGGCGGGAAAAGGCGTCTACAGCCGATGGCCTTCCAAGAGGAACATGGGCGCCGTGGCCCGGGCGGTTCAAGTACGGGTTCCCGCCGACGACGGCCGCGATGTCTTCCTCGTATCCCATCGTCCGCATTACGCCCTCCGGTTTTATTTCGCGGAGGCTCTCAAGCGGTTTTATCCTTCGGACAAGGTGACCGAGCCCGGCTTCTTCCGCTTTTCGGAGCTGGCGGGGGCGTGTGAGGAAAGTGCCGCCACCGGACGGGCGCCCCTGGTCCTGATGCGGCGGGACAACGTGGACCGGGTGGTGCAGACTTTGGAAAAATCAGGCCTGCGAGTGGATCGTGTGCCGCTCAACCGTTACTGGATCGCTTTGCCGTGCCGGCCGAGCCGCCCGGGTTCGGGGCCTTCGGACGAAAAACCGGGCCCGTGATCCGGACTGGCGGCCGGCGAAAACAAGGAGGAGGTTTTCATGCATGTGGTGACCCTGTTGGCGAGTCCCCGTCCCAAGGGAAACAGCGCCGCGCTGGCTCGAAGGGCGGTGGAAAGACTCCGCGAGGGTGGCGCGGCGGTGGATCTTGTTTCCCTCAATGAACGGAACTTCCGCGGCTGCCAGGGTTGTCTCCTGTGCAAGACCCAGCGGGACCGCTGCGTCCTGGAGGACGACATCACCCCCGTCCTGGAGGCGGTGCGCGCCGCGGACGCCCTCGTCCTCGCCACGCCGGTCTACTGGATGGACGTGACGGCCCAACTGAAAACCTTCATCGATCGGACCTACTCTTTTCTGGTCCCGGACTACCTCACCAACCCGATCCCCAGCCGGCTGGGGCGGGGGCGGAAAGCCCTCTTCATCCTGGTCCAGGGCGGACCGGAGCCCTACCCCGTCTTCCCCCGCTACCGTGAGGTCCTGCGGTGGTTGGGATTCACGGAAACCCGCCTGGTCCATGCCCTGGCGGTGCGCCACCCGGGGGATCTCGACGGCCGCGGCGATCTCTTCCAGGCCGTGGAAGAGGGCGCGGACTGGCTCCTGGGGAAATGAGCGGACTCTCGGATCTCGAAAGCCCTCGCTGTCCCGTCCCCCGTGTCAGGATGCCTTTCCCGCCCGAACAGCGTTTCTCCCCGTCGAAATAAGTGGACGATCCCGGCGTTGTCGCCGCCGCCAAGGTGGCAGAGCGCCTGCCGGACGGTTTTGCTCCACAAGGAACGCGTTCCGCCTTGCCCGCCCCGGGACCCTCTGGGGTCACGGCCCTGGCAGCCGCCCCGCCTGCCGCCGCGCCCGCTTCTTCCAGGCAAAAGGATTCACTCCATCTTTGGGACGGAATCTCGCTAAAGTTTTCGTTCCAAGGATCCGATCAATTACAATATGAGATATAAGATTACGCAAGGCGAATTAAATTACGGGCGGGTGCGAGGATCCGCTGCCGGGGGAATCCCGGTGTTGCAAGGAGAGGGTCCGACACCTATGCGGCCGGGGGCGTTGGCGTCCTGGCGTACGGCATCGCACGGTGAGAATGGGAAAGGAGGAGGCAACCTTGATGGAAAAGCGATGGACGGTGGGAAGGAAATTGGCTCTGAGTTTCACCGCGGTATGCGCGGTCGTGGCGCTTCTGGGAGGCGTCGGATATTTCACGGCTCATCAGGGCGCCGAGGCCTTGCGGGAGGTGGGCCGTGTGCGACTACCCGGCGTGATGTCCACCCAAGAGATGGCTCAACGGCTGGAAGCCATCAAGGGAAGTCTTCGCACACTGGCCATCTCCGGGCTGGATCCGGCGTTGCGTCAAAGCCAATACGACAACATCGTCGAAGCCCGCGAGACCTACCAGGCTGCCATGAAGGTCTACGAGCTGCTTCCCCGGACACCGGAGGAAGCGGAGCTGTGGAAGAGGTTTAGGGAAGCCCTGCAGGCCTGGAAACAGGAAAACGACAAGGCAATGGAAATGGCCAAGAAATTCGACGCCATGGGGATCAACGATCCGGATGAATTCAAAAACGAGGTGTCCACGTTTCAGGCGGATCACTATAACCTGATCATTTCCCTTTACGATCTGATGCTGAGCGGCCGGAGCTTTGAAGGCGGGGACGATCCTGAGGCCTGCAGGTTCGGAAGGTGGCTTTCCGGTTTTTCTTCGGAAAATCCGGAACTGAAAAGGATCATGACGGCGGTGGCCGAGCCGCACCGCCGATTTCATGACGGCGTGCGCCAGATGAAGCAGTTGGTGCGTTCGGGGCGTCCGGAGGAGGCCCGAAAGGTTTTTGACGAAGGCGTCCGCCCGGCTCGCGAGGAAACGCACAGGCATATGGATGCCTTCGCCGGTGTGGCCGACGAGGCCCTTGCCACCATGCACGCACTGGAGGAGCAATTGCTGGGTCCGGTGACCGAGAAGCAGCGTGTTGCCGTGTCCCTGTTGCAAAAGGTCGTGGACATCAACAAGGACGTGGGAGGCATGGTCACCGAAAAATCGATCGCTTCCGCCGGTCGAATGCAGACCGTGATGACGGGTGTGGCCTTGGCCGGCCTTGCGCTGGCAGCCATCCTCGGGGGTCTTGTGACGCGGGGGATCAATGGCGTGCTTCGAAAATCCATAGAGGATTTGGGAGAAAGCGCGGAGCAGGTGGCGTCTGCGGCCGGCCAGGTGGCTTCGGCAAGCCAGCAGCTGGCGGAAGGTGCTTCTGAGCAGGCGGCGGGGATTGAAGAAACCTCCTCCGCCGTGGAAGAGATGGCTTCCATGACGCGGCAGAACGCGGACAACGCCGCCCAGGCCGACGGTCTCATGAGGCAGGCGGCCGAAGCGGCCGAGCAAGCCAAGAAGAGCATGGGGGAACTCCTCCATTCCATGGAAGAGATCTCCCGCTCCAGCGCGGAAACCCAGAAGATCATCAAGACCATCGACGAAATCGCCTTTCAGACGAATCTTCTCGCATTGAACGCGGCGGTGGAGGCGGCCCGGGCGGGAGAGGCCGGAGCGGGGTTCGCCGTGGTCGCCGATGAGGTGCGAAACCTGGCCATGCGGGCGGCCGAAGCGGCCAAGAACACGGCCCAGCTCATTGAGGGCACCGTGGTTCGAGTAAAGCAGGGGGCGGATCTGACCGGTTCCACGAACCGGGCCTTCGCCATGGTCCACGAGAGCGTGGGAAAGGTGGCCGAGTTGGTGAATGAGATCGCGGCGGCTTCCAACGAGCAGAGCGAAGGCATCGGCCAGGTAAACACATCCATTTCCCAGATGGACAGGGTCGTGCAGCAAAACGCGGCCAACGCCGAAGAGTCCGCTTCCGCCGCGGAGGAGATGAGTGCACAAGCAGCGCAACTGCGAGCCTACGTCGAAGACCTCGTGGCCCTCGTGGGGCGGAGGGCAAAAGATGGAGGACTGAGGGGGCTTCGAAGGAGAGGTGGAAAAGCGGGCTCTCGGCCCCAATCCCCAACGCCCCGATTGGGCACTGCTGGATCGGGCAACCAAGCAGCGAAGGACAGGATCCACCCTTCTGCGCCCGAAAAGGGAACAAAAACCAGGCCGGAAGAACTCATTCCCTTTGACGAAGACTTCCAGGACTTCTGAGAAGAGGATCGGCTCCAGGAACTCTAAGTGGTACTGGAGCCGATCTTCCAGCCCTCCCACTCAGCGGAACCCCTTCCTTTCATCACCCCACCAGAGGGTTTCGGCCGCCCCGCTTCCTTGTCGGAGACCGGGTGGCAGGCTTAGTCTGCCCAAAGGGCCGGATTCCCCGGCTGAGCGGAGGCGTCAATGGGCGATCAAAGCCATATCATACTTACTTTAACGAAAATGGGCGACTGCGTGACATCCGCGGATTTCAAGCGGCGTTTGCGCATGATTTCACTTTTCCCTTGACGCGAGCTGTCAGCACCGCTAAAAATACATTCGCTTTTATAATATAAGCTGAATACTCCGGTGCACAAAGGCGTGCGGGCCGGAGTAGAATAGGACGAAGGCGTCCGGAGTCTCCTGGAAAAGGGGGTTTCGTGCGCCTTTTTTTTGTGCACTGAAAACCACGTCGCGAAAGGAGGAGCCCCCCATGTCGTACAGCAGACCCAACCGCAGTGCCGCCACCCTCACCACCACCCGCGTGGAGCCGGCCCCCATCTCGGGGATTTGCGTCACGTGCCTGGACGGTTGCGAAGGGCCGTGCGAAATCGGTCGATCGGCGCTCAAGGGCCGGGAAATGATCTATCCCCAGCCCTTTGGAAAGATCACGGCGGGAGCCGACAAGGATTACCCGGTGGATTTTTCCCATTTCAACATTCAGGGCACCTGTGTGGGAGCCGTGGGGGTGGATGCGGATCCGGACGTGGCCACGTTTCCGGCGGTGGACTGTACGACGGAGGTGGGAGCCGACGGGTCCATCCAGCTGGACTTCCCCGTTTTCACCGGCGCCGTGGGATCCACGGACATCGCCCGGATCAACTGGGAGGACATGGCGGTGGGCGCGGCCATCTCCGGCGTGCTGGTGGTGGCCGGAGAGAACATCTGCGGCATGGATCCCCAGGCGGAGATCAAGAATGGCCGGGTGGTGAAATCCCCCGAGATGGAGCGCCGCGTTTCCGCCTTCAAGCGCTGGTACGACGGAAAGGGCGGGATCATCGTCCAGGCCAACGTGGAAGACACCAAGCTGGGCGTTCCCGAATATGTGATCGAGAAGCTGGGCGTGGAGATCTTTGAGCTCAAGTGGGGCCAGGGTGCCAAGGACATCGGCGGCGAGGTGAAGCTCCCCACCCTGGAGAGGGCCCTGCAGCTCAAGGAGCGCGGCTACATCGTCCTGCCCGATCCCACCCGGCCGGCCGTGCAGAAGGCGTTCCAGGCGGGCGGCATCAGCGAGTTCGAGCGCCACTCCCGCCTGGGCATGGTGGACGAGGAAGGCTTCTACAAGGAAGTGGAGCGCCTGCGAAAGGTGGGCGCCAAGTACGTGACCCTCAAGACGGGCGCCTACCGTCCCGTGGATCTGGCCCGGGCCATCAAGTATTCGTCGGAAGCCAAGATCGACCTTCTGACCATCGACGGCGCCGGCGGCGGCACGGGCATGAGCCCCTGGCGCATGATGAACGAGTGGGGCATCCCCACCGTTTATCTGGAGTGCCTGGCCTACGAGATGTGTGAAAGGCTTCGGGCCAAGGGCGCCTATGTGCCCCCCATCGCCATCGCCGGCGGCTTGAGCCTGGAGGATCATCTTTTCAAGGCCATCGCATTGGGAGCCCCCTACGTGAAGGCCATCTGTCTGGGGCGCGCCATGATGACGGCCGCCATGGTGGGCAAGACTCACGGGAAGCTCATGGCCGAAAAGATGCAGCAACAGGGCCGTTCCGTGGAGGAGGGCTACCTGAGTCTCTTCGCCGTGGGAGCCCAACTGAAGGAGCGCTACGGGGACGACTTTGCGAAGATCCCCGCCGGTGCCATCGGCATGTATTCCTACATCGACCGGCTTCGCCAGGGCCTGCAGCAGCTCATGGCCGGAGCGCGCAAGTTCGCCCTGAAATACATCGACCGAAACGACATCGTGGCTCTCACCCGGGAAGCGGCCGAGATCTCGGGGATCCCCTACGTCATGGACTGCGACCGGGAAGAGATCGAGAAGATCCTGGGCTGAACGTCCCGACCCCAACGGGGGTGCGCCTCCGGAACGCCCGGGGGTGCTTCCGCCCCATTTCAAGGAAGGAGAAGGTCATGTCCAAAAACATCTGCGCCCATCTGTGCAAGTCCTGCTACGCTCAACATGTGTGCGCCGTGCACGCCATTACGGAACTGAACGGCACCATGGTGCTGGACACGGAAAAGTGCATCGGTTGCGGCTCCTGCAACCGGGCGTGCGTCGCCTTCGGATTCAAGGTCCTCCAAAACAAGGCTCCCGCGTCCTTTATCAAGGCGGCCTAAAGCCCGAACGCCCAGTTCCTTCCCGCACCGGTTTCCTGGGAGCGCGGGCGTCTCGCCCGCACCAGAGGCGGGACCGAGGCCCGCGCTCCATGTGGGTTGCAGGGATTTGGTGAGGTCCGGTGTAGCCGCGGGGCTGAAGCCCCGCGGGGAACCTCGCCGGGCGTTTGCTCTTCACATGAAAAAGCGAGTGGTTTTCACTGGTGGTGTCCACCCTGTGGGGGCGCCGCAAGGCGCGATGAGCTGGTGGCCGCACGGCCGCTGAATGGCCGGCCATCCGTTTCGCGGCTTTCGCCGCTCCCGCAGGTGTTGATTGGAGTTCCCGATGTTCCTGCAAAATGCGGATCATCGGGTTTGTCTAGCATCAAGGGATGAGCGGGCGGGGATAAACCCCGCCCCTACCCGAGGGATCAACGCATTTCGGAGGGGCGAAAAATCCTTCGCCCCTACGCGGCGGAATTCTCTCTTTGCGTCTTGGCGCCTTTGCGTGAGTCCTTCAGCTTCCGCTCATTTGCTCAACACCCACAGCAGCCTTGCCGTCTCGCTTCCGGTGTTCCGCCACTGGCTGGGGATTTCGGAGGTCAAGTGGATCAGATCCCCCCTTTGGGCGGTGCAGGTGCCTTGTTCCAGCCGAAAAGCCACGGAGCCTTCCAACACGTAGCCCATCTCACCGCCTTTTCGGCGGAAAAAATGGGTGCCCAGGGCGGCTCCCGGGGCCAGCTCCACCAGATAGGGTTCCAGGGGGGAGTTCCTGTCCAGCGGGGTGAGCAGCTTGATGGTTACTTCCTCGGACGCCAGGTGGGAGGGCTTGAGGATGGAGGCCTCGCTTTCCGTAAGGACGGGGCAGGGCCCTTGTTCTTCCTCTTCTCCGAAAAAGGAACCCACCGGCACTTGCAGGACTTCCGCCATCTTGAGCAGGGCGGGAATGGATGGATAGATGAGGTTGCTTTCCACCTGGCTGATGCTGCTGGGCGTGAGTCCCACCAGTCGCCCCAGCTCGGTCTGGGAAAGCCCCTTCTGGATCCTCAGGTTCTTGAGGCGCCGGCCGATGCCGGCCCGGTCCGCCAGGGCCCCGTCGTGTTCGAAAATCACCTCCGCTCCCTTGGTCCAGTAATGGACGGGCTCTCCCAGGGATTCCACCTCCCGCCTTTCCGCCTTGACCACCGTGAGTGTGGTGGTTCCCCTCTTGATGTTCAATTCGATGACCACCTGGGCGATCTGGTTGAGCTGGGCCCGAAGGCGGGGTGAGTGGGCCTTTTTTTCCATGATCCAGTAAGCCACGGTGTTCAGTTCGTAGAGCCGGGGACACGAATGGGTGTAGAACCGCGCCAGGATGTCCTCGCCCCCCCAGAGTTCCTGCATCCCCGTGATGCTTTCGAAGATGAAGCGGACGTCCCCTTCCTGCTCGGCGTGCAGGCCGTAGAGCCGTTCCATGAAGGCGTTCATGTCCTCCGGAGTGTCGAGCCTCTCGATCCGGCAGGGCCACAGGTTGACGTCGCGGTCGTAGAAAGTGAGAAAGGTGGGGGAGCCGCGTCCCTTGCCGAAGGTGAAGCAGTCCAGGACGATGAGGCCCCTGTGCTGGGCCGTGTTTCCCAGGCGGTCCAGAAGGTTTCTCGGCGACCGGTCGAAACTGACGTAGATCACGGGCCTGCCGTCCCGCAAGGAGGCTTCCAGGAAGCGGTGGCAGAAGACGGTGGCCAGGCTGCCCGCGTCGTCGTACCAAATCACATTGTCTCCGATGAGAACGCCTCCGAGAAGCGTATCGAGTCCTTCGATGCCGGAGGATATCGCGCGCAGGTTGGTCATGGTCTGTTCCTTTTCTTTCCGACAGGCTGGAATATGGGTTCAAGCTACGCTACCCAACCCGACTGGGGGCGTCAACGAAGGTCTTGGACGGCGTCGTGCGCGGGCGAGATGGCTTCCGCAGGGCGGGGATGTTCGGGCGGCCTGGGAGCTTGTCCGAAAACGCTGGGAACCTCTTGCTTTCTCGTAGCGCAGCCCTTTAGGGCTGCGGAAGAGCCTCCGGTCTTCGGACAGGCCATCGGGTATCACCTGCCAATTGATGGGGCTGTGAAGAAAACGTACATTTCCCGGCATCTCGTCCGGACTCCCATTCTCAGACAAGCTCCCGGGAGAAGAGGCTTTCGGGGTCGTTGTCGGACAGGATCCCATGTTGGGAGGAACGGATAATCAGTACGCTTGTAAGGGCGAAGGAGTCTTCGCCCCTAGTGCGCCTGGGAGCAGGCGTGATCAGAGAGGTGAAAGTCCTCTTCCGGGAGATGCCCGCTCCCGGTAGTCGAAGGTAACTGCGTCGCCGTGAGGCGGGGTGGGAAGCAACCGGAGACGAACACACAGTCCGCAGGATGACGAACGCGATTCGGCCTTACGACTCGACGAGTCTCCTAGGGAAGGACGAAGTCCAGACCGTGTCAAAGCGGCAAGGTATGGTCGAGATACTGTGGCACTCGCAGACGAAAGGGCGAGAAACGGAGAACACAAACTTCGACCTGGAGCCG
>NZ_FQVB01000067.1 GCF_900129305.1 Desulfacinum infernum DSM 9756
TTTCGATCCCTTGTAGGAGCGGCATTGGCCGCGATTGGGATCGCCGGCAAGCCGGCTCCTAGAGAAAGGGCTCTCCCTTGACGACATCTTTCATCCATGCGGGGTGGCGTGAGGGGAGCCATGACCGTTAAGGTGAAAGAACGGCCGATGAACGCAAATGGGCGACAATGGCAATGACCGGTGTGTGGGAGCGGCGAAAGCCGCGACGAGGGTGGCCGGCCATCCAACAGGCGTACGATCACGCAAAGAAAATCGCGCCTTGCGGCGCTCCCACAAAACGCCCTTGCCTGGCCCGCTCTTTCATCCGTGCGGAGCGGCGCAAGGGCGCCCCCCATCGTTAAGGGAAAGCTAAAGGAGGCGGGCATGGAACAGACCAAGGTGGTCATGGTGACGGGAGCCAGCCGGGGAATCGGACGCGCCGTGGCCCTGGCCTTTGCGGAACCCGGCACGACGGTGGTGGTCAACTACCGTTCCGGGAAGGACGCCGCCCAGGAGACAGCCGGCGCCGTGGAGGAAAGGGGCGCCCGCGCGGTTCTCTGCCCCTTCGACGTGGCCGATCCCGAAGCGGTCAAGAGCGGCTTCAAGGAGGTGGTGGACTCGCTCGGCCGACTGGACGTGCTGGTCAACAACGCCGGTGTGACCCGGGACAACGTCTTTCCCCGCCTGAAGGAGGAAGACTGGGACCAGGTGCTGGACGTGAACCTCAAGGGCATCTTCCTGTGTTGCCAGGCGGCGGTCCGCCCCATGCTCAAGCAGCGCTACGGCCGGATCATCAACATCACCTCCGTTGTGGGCTTTACAGGTAACCCCGGTCAATGCAATTATGCGGCGGCGAAAGCCGGCATCATGGGCCTGACCCGGTCCCTGGCCCGGGAGCTCATTTCGAGAAACATCACGGTGAACGCCGTGGCTCCCGGATACATCGAAACCGAAATGACGCACGCCCTGCCGGAAAAGGCGCGGGAAGCCCTCCTTACGCAGATCCCGGCGGGTCGCACGGGACGGCCCGAAGAGGTGGCCGCAGCCGTTCGCTTTCTGGCATCGGAGGAGGCCGCCTACATCACCGGGCAGGTCCTCCACGTGAATGGCGGCATGTACATGGGTTAATCCAGGGCGGAAGCCTTCCGAGCAAGTGAGGAGATTATGAAGGGGAACACTGGCCGTCGTGTGGTGATCACCGGATTGGGACTGGTGACACCGCTGGGTGTGGGCATCGAACAGAACTGGAACAAGTTGATCAACGGCATTTCCGGCATCGGACCCATCACGCGGTTCGACACGGACGGGTTCGCCACCAGAATCGCCGGGGAAGTGTCGGACTTCAACCCGGAAGACTTCATCCCCAAGAAAGACATCCGCAAGATGGACATCTTTCTCACCTACGCCGTGGCGGCCTCCCAGCTCGCCTTCCAGGACGCGCGACTGGAGATCGCCCCCGAGGAAAGCACCCGCGCCGGCGTGGTGCTGGGCTGCGGGTTGGGGGGCTTGAGCACCATTGAAAGTTCCCACAAAACGCTGCTCGAATCGGGGCCTCGGAAAATCAGTCCCTTCTTCATCCCCATGCTCATCGGCAACATGGCCCCGGGCCTCATCTCCATCAACCACAAGGCCAAGGGACCCAACCTGTCCATCCAGACTGCCTGCGCCGCCGGCACCCATGCCATCGGGCAGGCCTTTCACCTCATCCGCGACGGCGTGGCCGACATCATGATCACGGGCGGCGTGGAATCCACCATCACCCCGCTCTGTGTGGCCGGCTTCAATGCCATGCGCGCTCTTTCCACGCGCAATGACGAACCCGAAAAGGCCTCCCGCCCCTTCGACAAGGACCGGGACGGGTTCGTTCTGGGCGAAGGTTGCGCCATCCTGATCCTGGAGGAGGCCGAACGGGCCCGGTCCCGAGGTGCCAAGATCTACGCGGAGGTGATCGGCTTCGGCGCTTCCGGCGACGCCTTCCACATGACGGCGCCGGCACCGGAAGGAGAAGGGGCGGCCAACTGCATGCGAGCGGCCCTGGAAGATGCAGGCATCGATCCCACCGAGGTGGACTACATCAACGCCCACGGCACCTCCACGGATCTCAACGACCGGCTGGAAACCCAGGCCATCAAGACCGTCTTCGGCGATCACGCCCGGAAGCTTGCCGTCAGCTCCACCAAGTCCATGACAGGCCACCTGCTGGGGGCCGCGGGAGGCGTGGAAGGAGCCTACACGGCCCTGACGCTCTACCACGGGATCCTGCCCCCCACGATCAATTACGAAACCCCGGATCCCGACTGCGATCTGGACTACGTGCCCAACACCGCCCGGAAAGCCGACCCCAAGGTGGCCCTTTCCAATTCATTCGGTTTCGGCGGCACCAACGGCACGGTGGTCTTCCGGAAGTGGTCGGAAGAATAATCCAGCGAAGAAAGTGGACAGCCATGTTCAAGATCATGATAGGGGCCGATCACGCCGGCTTCGAACTGAAACAGAAGATCGTCACCCGGCTGCAGGATGCCGGCTATGACGTCGAAGACATCGGGACCCACGGCACGGAATCGGTGGACTATCCGGACTACGCCTTCCGGGTCGCCCGGGCTGTGGCCTCCGGCCGGGTGGACCGGGGCATCCTGGTGTGCGGCAGCGGCATCGGCATGTCCATGGCCGCCAACCGCATCCCGAGGGTGCGCGCGGTATTGGCGTCCGAACCCTATGCCGCCAAGATGAGCCGCCGCCATAACGACAGCAACGTGCTGTGCCTGGGCGGGCGCTTCACCGGCCAGGACCTGGCCTTCGAAATCGTGGACACGTGGCTGGCCGAAAACTTCGAAGGGGGCCGCCACAGCCGCCGCGTGAACCTTTTGGACCAAAGGCCCCAAGAGGCCTGAGGAATCGTCACTCCAGACGCTCGCAACGCACGAGGACATCATGGACATTCATTCACTCCAGTCGATGGATCCCGAAATCGCGCAGGTCCTCCGCGATGAAGAGCACCGCCAGCGGAGCAAGCTGGAACTCATCGCCTCGGAAAACTTCGTGAGCGACGCCGTGCGAATCGCCCAGGGCTCGGTGCTCACCAACAAATACGCCGAAGGCTACCCGGGCCGGCGCTACTACGGCGGGTGCGAATTCGTGGACGTGGCCGAACGGCTGGCCCAGGAACGCGCCTGCCGGCTGTTCGGTGCCGAATACGCCAACGTGCAGCCCCATTCCGGATCCCAGGCCAACATGGCCGTCTATTTCGCCCTTCTGGAGCCCGGGGACACCATCATGGGGATGGATCTCCGCCAGGGCGGCCATCTGACCCACGGAAGCCCGGTGAGCTTCTCTGGAAGGCTCTTCAAAGTGGTCTCCTACGGGGTCAAGCCGGATACCGAAACCATCGACTTCGACGGGCTGGCCCGCCTGGCCCGGGAACACCGCCCCCGGCTCATCGTGGCCGGGGCCAGCGCCTATCCGCGGGTCATCGACTTTGCCCGGTTCCGGGAGATCTGCGACGAAGTGGGCGCATACCTCATGGTGGACATGGCCCACATCGCCGGACTGATCAGCGCGGGGCTCCACCCCAACCCCGTTCCCCACGCCCATGTGGTGACTTCCACCACCCACAAGACCCTTCGGGGCCCCCGGGGAGGCCTCATTCTGGCCGGAGCCGAACTGGGAAGGAAGCTGGACAGCCAGATCTTCCCCGGAATCCAGGGCGGCCCCCTCATGCACGTGATCGCCGCCAAGGCCGTGGCCTTCCAGGAAGCCATGCAACCCTGCTTCAAGGAATACCAGCGCCGGATCGTCCAGAACGCCCGCACCCTGGCCGAGGCGCTCCTGTCCCACGGCTATCGGTTGGTTTCCGGCGGAACCGACAACCACATGATGCTGGTGGATCTGCGCAACAAGGGCCTGACCGGCAAACAGGCCGAGGAGGCCCTGGACAAGGCGGGCATCACGGTCAACAAGAACTCCATCCCCTTCGATCCCCAGACGCCCCATGTCACCAGCGGCATCCGGATCGGCACCGCGGCCGTGACCACGCGGGGCATGGAGCCGTCCCACATGGTGGAGATCGCCCGGTTCATCCACCAGGCGCTGTCGGCGGTGGACGATTCCCAGCGGCTGGCCGTACTGAAGGCCGATGTGGCCGCGTTCTGCGAAAGTTTTCCCCTTCACGACCCCGGCACCCGCGCCCATGCGCTCTCGGCCCAAGGGTAGTAAAATATAATGAGGGCCGGCGTTATGATGGCTCCTTTACCTAAATTGGACGGTTCTTCCCCATCGTGAGGTTCCGGCGGGCGGGCATAAGGCCCGCCCCTACGAAAGCAGGCGGACCTGTTGAGTGAGGGCGTGGTTCATCCCCGCCCGGTAATCACGCGGAGATAGGAAAAATACGACGGACACGGAACGATTCCGGAATGAACGCCAACCTTACGGATACGGACAAGACTTACATGCGGCGGGCCCTCCGGCTCGCCGCTCGCGGTTCCGGCTGGACCAGCCCCAACCCCATGGTGGGTGCCGTGCTGGTCCGCAACGGCCGAATCGTCGGCGAAGGGTACCACCGACGGGTGGGCGGAGCCCACGCGGAGGTGAACGCCTTGCGCCAAGCCGGCGAGGCCGCCCGTGGCGCCACGCTCTACGTGACCCTGGAGCCCTGCAACCACCACGGCCGGACGCCCCCGTGCACGGAAGCGGTGCTCGCGGCGGGAGTCCGCCGGGTGGTCGTGGGCATGACGGACCCCAACCCGAGGGTCTCGGGAGGCGGACTGGACAGACTCCGTTCGGCGGGCCTCGAAGTCGAGGCCGGCGTTCTGGAAGAAGAATGCCGGGCACTCAACCAACCCTTCATCAAGTGGGTGACCCGGGGCATCCCCCATGTCACCCTGAAGGCCGCAGCCACTCTGGACGGGCGCATCGCCGCCCGCACGGGCGACGCCCGCTGGGTCTCCAATGAGAAGTCGAGGCGCCACACCCATCGCCTGCGACACTGGTTAGACGCCATCCTGGTGGGAGTGGGTACGGTACTGGCCGACGATCCTCTGCTCACCGCACGTCTTTCCGGCAGCCGATGCCGTCAGCCCCTTCGGATCGTCCTGGACGGAAGACTTCGCCTGCCGGAATCGTCCCAGCTGGTTCGAACCGTCGCCGAGGCGCCCGTGCTGGCGGTCTGCGGGGAGGATGCACCGAAGGAAAAACGCCGGCTTTTGGAAGATCTCGGTGTGGAGGTGCTGGCGCTTCCCCGTGCGGAGTCCGGATGCGACCTTGCGGCCTTGCTTCGGGAACTCGGAAGCCGGTCGATCACAAGCCTCTTGGTGGAGGGCGGAGCCCGCGTGCACGGATCCTTCCTGGACCGGGGCCTGGCCGACGCCCTGGCCCTCTTCCTGGCACCCAAGATCCTGGGTGACGCGGAGGGGGTCCCCGTCTTCCTAGGCCGGGCTCGGCTGAACATGCAGGAAGCCGCGGGTCTCTACGGCGTCAGGATCCGAAGGTTCGATACGGATTTGTTGGTCACTGCAAGGTTTCGTGAGGAGCTCTACTGAGCGTTCCGCATCTGTCTGTTGCCGACCCAGCACAGCCCTTGAGGCCGTGAAAAGAGAACCACGAATAGACGCGAATGGGTCTGTTGGACCGGCAAAATCTCCAGGGATGCGAACGGTAGGGGCGAAAGATCTTTCGCCCCTACGTGAAATTTCCCGTTCAGGCCGAAAGCAGGCTTGGCGGGAGTGAGGAAGTTGCGCATTCCGGGACAACCTCGGCTTTGTCGCAAAGCAAGGAGAACCGCATGTTTACGGGACTGGTGGAAGGAACGGGGACCCTGCTCCGGGTGGACCGCAGGGGACCGGATGCGCGGATGACCCTCCGCGCGGACTTCGACCCGGGAGGTTTTACGCTGGGAGAAAGCATCGCCGTGGACGGGGCGTGCCTGACGGTCGTGTCCTTCGAGGGCCGCACCTTCAGCGTGGACGTGTCCGCGGAAACCCTCTCCCGAACCACTCTGGGAACCAGGGGTCCCGGAAGCCGTTTCAACCTGGAAAGGGCCCTCCGGCTGGGGGACCGTTTGGGGGGCCATCTGGTCACCGGGCATATCGACGGCCTGGGCACCCTTCAGGATCGGGCCATGGAAGGAAGATCCTGGAGGCTCACCTTCTCCATCCCCCCGGAACTTTCCCGCTACGTGGTGGCCAAGGGATCCATCGCCGTGAACGGCGTGAGCCTCACGGTCAACGGCTGCGGGCCCGACCGGTTCGCTGTGAACGTCATCCCCCACACGGCCGAGGTGACCACCATCGGGCTCCTCCAGATCGGAGACCGGGTGAACATCGAAACGGACATCATCGGAAAATACGTGGAGCGCATGCTCCAGGGTCACCGACCCGACGGGGACAAAGGTGGGGAACAGCGCGGCATCGACACGGCCTTCCTGGTGGAGCACGGGTTCCTTTAGCGGGCGAACCTTTCTTGTATCGCGGGAAACATCATGTTATAGGTCTCCCGACCCGCCGACCGGGTCGGGATGCGTTTTTTCGGGAGCGGGTTCCCCGACTCCCTATTCCTTTGTCGGAAGGAGCCGATCATGCCAGTGGCAACCATTCCCGAAGCCTTGGAAGACATTCGTCAGGGGAAGATGGTCATCCTCGTGGACGATGAGGATCGGGAAAACGAGGGCGATTTGTGCATCGCCGCCGAAAAGGTCACCCCGGAGGCCATCAACTTCATGGCCAAGTACGGTCGAGGCCTCATCTGTCTGGCCCTCACCCCCGAATGGGTGGACCGTCTGCAGCTCCCCATGATGGTCCGAGACAACAAGAGTCCTTTCGAGACGGCCTTCACCGTCTCCATCGAAGCGAGAACCGGGGTCACCACGGGGATCAGCGCCGCCGACCGCGCCCACACCATCCTCACGGCCGTGGCCGACGACGCCAAACCCGAAGACCTGGTGAGCCCCGGCCATGTGTTCCCGCTCAGAGCCAAGAAAGGCGGCGTGCTGGTGCGCACGGGCCAGACGGAAGGATCCGTGGATCTGGCGCGATTGGCCGGCCTGAAGCCCGCCGGGGTGATCTGCGAGATCATGAAGGACGACGGCACCATGGCCCGCATGCCGGACCTGGAGAAGTTCGCGGAAGAACACAACCTCAAGATCGTCACCATCGCCGATCTCATCGAATACCGCATGCAGACGGAAAGCTTCGTCCAGCGTGCGGCCGAAACGCGCCTTCCCAGCCGCTTCGGGCAGGACTTTCGGGTGATCGCCTACACCAACGTGATCGACGAATACACCCACTTGGCCCTGGTCAAGGGGGAGATCCACCCCGAGGACGAGGTGCTCGTGCGGGTGCATTCGGAATGCCTCACCGGGGATGTGTTCGGGTCTCTCCGTTGCGACTGTGGGGACCAGTTGCGGGCCGCCATGCAGCAGATCGACCGGGAAGGCAAGGGCGTCCTTCTCTACATGAGGAACCACGAAGGGCGCGGCATCGGCCTGGTCAACAAGCTCAAGGCTTACGCCCTCCAGGAACAGGGCTACGACACGGTGGAAGCCAACGAGGCGCTGGGCTTCAAGGCGGATCTCCGGGACTACGGGATCGGCGCCCAGATCCTGGTGGACCTGGGAGTGCGAAAAATGCGCCTCATGACCAACAACCCGAAGAAGATCGTCGGCTTGCAAGGCTACGGCATCACCGTCACCGAGCGGGTGCCCATCGAAATCGAACCCAACCAATGCAATTACGACTATCTGAAGACCAAGTGCACCAAGATGGGACATGTGCTGCATTGTCTGGAATCAGCCCGAGAGGTGAAAAAGCATGAGAGTGTTTGAAGGCAACCTGCGAGCGGAAGGGCTCAAGTTCGGCATCGTGGTCAGCCGCTTCAACGATTTCATCTGCGAGCGGCTGCTGGGCGGGGCCGTGGATGCCCTCACGAGAACCGGCGCCAATGAGGCCGATATCGATGTCTACAAGGTTCCCGGAGCGTTCGAGATCCCGCTCACGGCCAAGAAGGTGGCGGCCAGCGGCCGTTACGACGCCGTGATCTGCCTCGGGGCCGTCATCCGTGGAGCCACCCCCCATTTCGACTACGTGGCGGCCGAAGTCTCCAAGGGGATCGCCACGGTGAGCCTGGAAACGGCCGTTCCCATCACATTCGGGGTGCTCACCACCGACACCCTGGAACAGGCCATCGAACGGGCCGGTTCCAAGGCGGGCAACAAGGGTTTCGAAGCGGCCATGGCCGCCGTGGAAATGGTCAATCTCCTGAAAAACGTTTAGGTGTGGATAAACATGGGAATTCGGCGCCAGGCCCGAGAATTGGCCTTGCAAGTGCTCTACCAGATGGACTTCAACCGGATGGCGCCCGAGAAGGCCTTTGAGCTGGTGTGCCGGTGTTTCGAGGCGCCCCGGGAGCCTCGGGCTTTTGCCAAGCTCCTGGTGGATGGCGTCTGCCTCCACCGGGACTCCATCGACGCTCGCCTTGCAGACGCCTCGGAAAACTGGCGGGTGGAACGCATGTCGCCGGTGGACCGAAACATTCTCAGGATCGCCCTCTACGAGATGTTCCACCGGGACGACATTCCGCCGCGGGTTTCCATCAACGAGGCCATTGAGCTGGCCAAGCGCTTCGGCACCGAAGACTCCCGGGCCTTCGTCAACGGCGTACTGGACAGGCTCTACCAAATGAAGCAGCAGGAAAAGCAAGCCGAGCAAGCATCGCCGGCCGACCGGCTCAGCTGAAGACGGCTCAAGGAGCTTGCTGGCAAAAGGACCTGCCTTCTTATATGCTGAAACGCGGCCTTCTCCTGTTCGTGCCCGCAGCCTGAAGGGGCCGATAATCATTCACGCCTACAAAGACCTGCTTTCCAAAGGTGGTTTCATCCTTCGTTGTGCCGGGGGCCCCGGGATGGGGGTATTGGCAGCCGCGGAGCCTTTCCCAGCCCTAAAGGGCTGCGGCGGAATCCCCGGTCGTCGGATTGGCCATCGCATAGGGGCTGCGACTTCAAGGGGTTACCATGGGCCTTTCCGCGGGGCTGAAGCCCCGCGGCTACGATGAGAGGGGGGCCCGGCCTTCCAAGCCGGAAAAACATTCTCGGACAGCCTCCTAGGAGCTTGTCCGAGAATTGATACACATGAGATGTTAATCTCATATGCATACGCTATTTGTACTTGACAGTATAGTGCTACGCTGATATGTTGTTCCCATGAGCGTTAGACTCATTTGGGGGAGCGGCACTATGATTCCATTCAAGACTGATCCGATTCAGTTCCGGCAACGGCAACTTTTTCCGACTTATATATTCGACCTGCTGCCCAAGGATCACCCATGTTTTGTTTTTGATGATATTTTTCAGATGCTCGACACATCCAGTGTGGAAGAGCAATACAGTCCT
>NZ_FQVB01000049.1 GCF_900129305.1 Desulfacinum infernum DSM 9756
GATGGGGTTGTACGGCCAAATCATCGCCAATGCATCCTCAAGGTGGGTCATTTTTGATGGCCGTAGGTGGGTCATTTTAGTTGGCCATTAACACATGGGAAAATGGGCGGAGAGTGGCAGGTTCATGATTTTTGTTACAGGGTGAGGCGTGCGGGGTATTGCTGCGCGTACGTTCCCGCCGCCAAGGTTTGGGCGCCGTACGGCGGCCCGCCCGGGTCCCGCAAGACGCCTGAAACGATATTCGAAGGGGTCTTGGGGAGACTGCTCTGGGCCGAAACCCATTGTTCGTGGAAAGAATGGCTTGAAATTCTCATCCGAGAATTCAAGCGGGCCTTCAACGCGACGGTACCGAGGTTTTCATGGGGTTCCATGAGGGACGCTGACTGGTTGAAAAGAACGTGGTGGCAGGTGCTGACGTGGCGAAAAAATCTCGAGAGGAATCTTGGGGACCCGCAAAAGCAGGCGTTGCGACGGGCGTTGAAGGCCTATGCCCTCTGCCGATTCCCAAACGGAAAGACCTTGCAGCGACCTGCCTGACGCCGCCGTCAAGCTCGAGGTGAAGCTCCTTCGCACAAAGGATCCGTTCCATGAAACAGCCGGAAATCGCAGTGATTGTGCTCAACTGGAACGGCAAGGAAGACACCTTGGAGTGCCTCGATTCCTTATCCAGGGTGAACTATCCACGCTGTCGCCTCATCGTGGTGGACAACGCCTCGTCCGACGGCTCCGTTGAGGCGATACGACAGGCCTTCCCCGAGGTTGTGATCCTGCGAAACAGCCGAAATCTCGGCTACGCCGGCGGCAACAACGTGGGTATCCGGTATGCCCTAAAAATCGGCTGCGAATATCTGTGTATTCTGAATAACGATACGATCGTCACTCGCGTCTCGGAATGAGTGCATTACCCATTTTCCCCGACGGGTTTTTCTTTCGAGAGTAGTTGTGACCTTCGGCTCCGTGAACTGCTCGAAAGCGCTTAAAAGTTCTGTTCTAGAGGGGGCAAGGCACAGGCAACATACCGTTGCAATTTCCGAATCCTTCGAAGTCCTAAATTATTCTTATTCCTGTGTCCGCCCCTGATTCTGAATGTATAACATAGCATAGGTTCTCCTAGTCTCCTCACATCAATATGTAGCTGCCTTGCTGCTATTGATGTATATAAATTGTGCGTGTATGTCCTGATTATATTGATTTATCTAAAATATTCATCAAAATATATTTACTAATCTGAGGATGTATTCAAATGACGGGACCGAGAATAAGCGTTGTTGTTCCTGTTTGCAATGGGGAAAGATTTCTAGAGAGATCTATCCGATCTGTTTTATCGCAAACTTACAATGATTTTGAACTCCTCGCGTTGGATGATGGCTCGACTGACAAATCCTTGGAGATTTTATGCTCTTTTGACGATCCCCGCATTAAGATCATTAGAAATGATAAGAATTTAGGAATCTCCAGAACTAGGAATAGGGGGCTTTTTGAGGCTAAAGGTTTCTACATCGCGCCTATAGATCAGGATGACATGTGGGATGCCAGACGGTTGGAAAGGCAGTTTGAAATAATGGATTCAGATCCTCGTTATGTAATTGTGGGATCCTGGATTCATCTCATTGATTCGAAAGATACAGTATTTCATCCCTTGAAACCCCCTTCAAAACCGGATCATATCGGAAAGACTATAATTTATCGAAATCCATTTTGTCATTCAGCTGTTCTCTTTAAGAGGGAATATGCTCTGGCAGTTGGTGGCTATGATTCCAGGTATCCTTACGCTGAGGAGTATTGTCTATGGTTAAGGTTATTGCAATGCGGGATAGGTTTGAACGTCGAAGAATTCCTCACTTATTATAGAATCCATCCGCTGCAATTATCAGCAAAGAAGTTAAGGCTTCAACATAGATCAGCTAAATTATGTCGTTTGGCAATGGCTAAGCATTATCGAATTGAAGAAACCAAGTTATGCTATAATCTAATCCTTCCCAATATGTGGGCAAATTTGATTGGTGCACGAAACACCCTGGGAAATGAATATTTTGATTGGTATTACATTCTAACGAAAGCAGGTGAGAAAAAAGCAGCAAACAAGATGTTGTGTCGATCCTTAATGTGCAGTATTCTATCAAGAAAAGCTTTAAAGGCGCTGCGGGAACTTATTTGTAACTATATAAGATATTATGCAAGAAGATAATTTCGGAGAATAGTCAGCAGCGTTATGTGTAATTCTTGCTAATTATATCGTCAAGGCTGATTGCCCAGGAAAGCGCAAATGAGCTTCGCTGTGTCTGTTGTGTTCCCTATTTGTATGCTCCCTTTTGACATTGGCTCTGTCCTGGAGAGCCTTGAGTCCGCGCTAGCTCAGACGATTGATGTGACTGAATGCTTGCTAGTAGGCTCCCCGGAAGCGGCGGAGACCCTTTTGCGGCACTTTGGGGACGATCGGCTCCGGTTGGTCAAGTATGAGGGGGACAACAAATATGTGGCTATTGATGTCGGGTTAAAGAGCGCAGAGTCCCCCTACATAGCCGTCCAGGATCCAGAAAGTGTTTCATTGCCTCATCGTTTGGCAAGGCAAGTTAAAGCTGCCGCCATGAACCAGCATTTGGGCGTCTTGGGCGCTGGGGTTGGCTATTGGGAACGAGATGGTCGTGTTTATGCGTCGTCTTATTTTCCGAGCGGGGCGAATAAGGTGAAGGATTTTCTGTTCTTTGGCGTCCCTGTGGCCTGGGAATCTCTCTTGGTGCGCCGGGACGTTGTAGAAAAGGTACAGGGTTTGAGGGCAGCTCATGACGGATCTTGTATTTACGACTTCATCATAAGGGTATCCGAAGTTGCGCAAATTGATAACGTTCCAGAGGTTCTTGTTGTGCGGAAAAATAAAGGTGTGAAGACCGATGATCGGATTGAGTTAGAGCGTCTCCGCCAAAAATATGTTGAAAAGTTTACTCACAGCAGGGTGGATTATCAGCGCAAGATCTTTGAATTGTTGTGTGTGCGCCCGAGGGATAAGGTGCTGGGGGCATACTTTGTTCAAACGGGCGAGGCCTATCGAGAAAGAGGTGGGCTGAAAGATTTTTCGGACCGAGCAACAAACTTAAAACTAGAGTATGTTCATGGTAACGACAAATGGAGAGCGGCCCTCGAATTATCAGAATTCTATTATGACGAGGGCAAGAAAAGGCTGTCATTCATGTGCTTGGTGGACTCGTTGGCTAAAAATCCCGCACAGTCCCAAGGGTGGGAGATCCTGAAGAAGAGGGCCGGGGAATTTGAAAGGGCATTTTCACAAAGAGAGCCCCTCTCCTTTACTCAGCCTGTTTGCACGGTTTCCGTGATCATCAGGACCGTGGGGAATCGCCCGCGTGAGCTTGAGACGGCGATTAGGAGTGTTCTTAACCAAACCTTTCCTGATTTTGAGGTGATCGTCGTTGACGATAGCGGAAAGGAAGCCGCAAGGCCTGTTGTTGAATCGATTTCCAGTGATGCTGTGCGCTATCTTGCCAACAGTGAGAATCTCGGTCCCTCGCAGGCCTGGAACAGCGGACTGAAAGCGTGCCGTGGAAAGTACATCGGAGTTCTGGATGATGATGACATATACTACCCTTGGCATTTAGAGGTTTTGGTTAAGGCGCTCGAGGCAAACAAACAGGTGGGTTTGGTTTACGGGACGGTGCCGAGGGTCTACGGTACCCGGAGCAACGGGGAGTTTGTCGAATACTACAGGGTCCGTAAGCCGGAGGAAGAGTGGACTTATAGCTACGAGAAACTGAAACGATCCAATTTCATACCTGTAAACGCCATACTTTTCCGACGGAGTCTCGTTCAAAGATCTGGGCTTGTGAATTCCGAGCTTCCGTGCATGGAAGATTGGGAATTTTTCTTGCGCCTGGCCCGGGAATGCGAATTCTTGCATGTCCCAAAAGATGTGGCGGAATACAGGTGGAAGAATGACAATGCATCTTATAATAGGATTAATATGTTAGTCATGAGTCAACTTATAAATAAGTACTATAACGACATTGCAAGAGATGTGGCTTGGCTCAGTGTCTATCTGATATGCGGCGATAAAGATCGGGCGATGAAGTTTTGCGCTGATCTCAATACCAAATATGATAAAGAACTTATCAACAGGGGGGGGCTATTGAGGTCTCTATTCGATATTCTGATGTCTTCCACAATTCAATTAAGAAATGAATTTGTGGGCACTGTGATGTCTGAAAATATATTATCAGATCCCTTTAAATGTTTCAAAGAATTAGTTCAAAAAAGGAGAGCTCATCTATTACGCTTCGCACTTCTCCCCCTCCTCAAAAGAGTTCTCAGTTTTCATTCTCGGCCAACGTAAACTGACGGTTTCCTAACACATGTCAACGCCGTTGCGGGCCCTTTTGGATCCATCGGAAGCCCCAAAAAACTTCCCTGAGTTTTCGTTTTCCGTGGCAAACACGTATGTCCAGAGGAGGCTTCCTTTCGAGAGAGATTGGCGATACGGACAGACGTGAAAGGGGGATTCGGCTGACGACTAAAGCCCTCTATCATTGGAAAGACTGAGACCCGGGGCTGTGGGTGAATGTCGCGCGTGATTTGGGCCTGTATGTCAAGCGACACGAGGAACCGGTCCCCTAACGACACTTAGAAATGGTCCCCCTGGGTTAAGGATGTGTTAGGTTTTTTGGCTGTCCGGCGTGCTCCAGGCCGGGGCCCCTCAGCGCCGGTCAGAGTGGACCGGTCAGGAGGCCGCCGGGGGAATGATAACCGGCCGTCAATCAGCCGCGAAATGGATTTTGAGTGCCCCACCGTCGTTCTGCCGCCTTTCTATTCACTGATTCAGGGCCTTATTAAGCGATCGTGCGAATGGTGAATTCAGGGGAAAGGATCTGCTACCTCAGGTTTTCCACAGACTCCATGCTGGCTGAGCAGGGAAGGTTGGTTTACTGGGTTGTAAACACATTTGTTCAGGCTGGACTTAAATGCTTCGTTCAAATGGATTATGGAAATAGGGATATCCCGCGGCTCGCTGAAAAAGCGGTGCAGCTGCCTGAAGTAGAAATCGTTGACAAGGTGCCCAGGGAGAGCGAGGGAGCGCTATATGTTTTTGATATGCCTGATCCCAAGCTGGTCGGAAAGAAATGGTCCAAAAGTATCCAGCTGGGTTTCGATGTTTTTTCGGCATACCATTTCCAAAAACCGTTGATCTTGCCCTTCCCGATTCATCCTGTTCATTACGAGCACGGGACGACGGAAAGGATCGAAACTCTTCGATCGTCTGAGAAGGACATTCGAATTCTCTTTTCAGGGGATTTCCGCGGCTACGACAAGACGTGGGTGACTTATCCGCAGGCGAAGCTCCCAAGGGCTAGGATCGTTGGAATTATTCGGGAAAAGCTTCCTGGTCGGGTGTTTTTTGTGCACGAGCGATCCCAGCTGGATGCGCTCTTAATCAACGGTTGCGCAGGTAAATGTGTGCTGCTCGATACCAGCCGGCTTTGGATCGACGACAAAATCTGGCTGGAGGTCTTGGCCCGGGCCGATTTCTTTCTGGCACCGCCGGGGATCGTGATGCCCATGTGCCACAACATCGTGGAAGCCATGGCGGTGGGGACCGTGCCCATCACCAACTACCCCGAATGGTTCGACCCCGATCTCCGAGACGGCGTCGAGTGCCTGTGCTTCGGTGATGCCCGAAGCCTTATCAACGCGGTGGAATGCGCACTGGAAATGCCATCGGAGCGCACACGAGCCATGCGCCGCCATGCCATTCGGTATTATGAAGACCACCTTACCCCGGAGTCCTTTGTCCGCAAGGTGGAAAGGCACCCGTCGCGAACCCTCACCGTCTTGTTGCTCACCGAAAAATACGTGGCTCAAAACGCCCGACGCCTGGGCCCCCGCTCCGTGCTGATCCGAGGGGTAGACAGGGCGGGGCGCTGGGCCTGGGTCAGGGAGATGTTGCGATTCGGACGGCCGGATTGACAAGGCTCCGTTTATTGTATCGAAGGGTCCTGCCCGTCGCGGCTTCCTGGAGTTCCATTCCGAGGGCTCTCAAAATGGCATGCACAGGCGCGGTCTCCCATTCCATGGTGCCGGCCCTGACAATGGGGTCTTCGGAGCCGGTACCCAGGTGTTTTCCCAGACAGGCCACGACGGCCGTCGGAGCCGATTCCCCGAAGGATTGCAGGTTTCTACGGCCCTCGGTGGCGTCTTGTACGAACGCGCCTTTCCCGATTCTCCCGCAGATCAGGGTGTCCTTGTGGAAATCATAGACCGCCCCCATGAGGGGCTGACCGTCCTGAATCAGGGCAACGCTTATCCGTCCCGCTGGGGAGGCCTTTGCGCCGGGGAGAACGCGGATACCGGTGTCCACGTACCACAGGTGGTTCCAGCGTTTTCTCTGTTCCCATGCGGGCACGGGGGAAAGCGGGGAGACGATGGGGATGCTCGGATCAACGGATTCCAGCCGTCTGGAGATCAATCGGTGGAGATAACTGCAGACCAGGTCGGGACCAAGAGGGTTCAGAATCCTCACCGCCGAGGCAAGAAAGATTTTCGCCACGCGTGTGGGGTTCAGGGGGGCTCCCCGGAGTCGTCTCCAAGGCCAGGGGAGAGCCGGAGAAAGACTTTCTGCGGCTTCCTGCACGATGTCGGCTATGGCATCCATGGGCAGCCAGCTGATGCGGGTGACATTCGCCTTGGGAAACGGCTGGTCCGGAATGGATCGTCCGAGGAACGGACACAGCTTCTCCCACCCTTCGCCCCCAGTGATGTCCAGGATCAACAGATCTTCGGGACGGTCGCTGAAATATTCAAGCACCCGGTTCAGGTGGCGTTCATAACCGGAAGAAAACTTGTCTTCGTCGAACGTGACGCATCCATAGAGATCCATGAAAAGCCGCCGGTGGGCTTCACTCTGCTTTTCAGCGTGGGCTTGGGTGAATTGTTTGCGGCAGGATCTCAGCCAGGCGGTACGGTCACGAACCGTCAGGATGAACTTGGAGCCGGGATACCGTTCATCGAGTTGCCTGAAGAAACTGGGAATCGGCGTGTCGGTGACGGCATCGTGGGCATCGACTACGGTGATCAACTCGTCAGGCAGCGATCCCGGCGTGTAATGCCGAAGGCCCGGGTTGTCCTTCACTCGGTAGCCCAGAATGGCCAAAGCGTTGGCCAGGCTCGTGGTTCCCGTCTTGGAAAGACCGATTCCGAAAATCTTGGGCTGCTGGGTTTCCATGGTGCACTGGATCTCCGTGGCTAGGGGGGGCGGAAACGGGTTCTGTCTTTGAGTCGGTGGAAAGGAAATACCCTCAGAAACTTCGGGATGCAAGGTGCGAGTGGTTGATCCGCGGCAGCCGCCGCGTGCCGAGCACACTCGAAGCGAGACGGATTGGGTGTCGAAGATGAGAGCCAGAGTCATCGCCTTTTACCTTCCGCAGTTTCACCCCATACCGGAAAACGACCGTTGGTGGGGGAAGGGATTCACGGAATGGACCAACGTGGCCAAGGCCAAGCCTCTCTTTCCCGGTCACTACCAGCCGCGCATCCCCGCCGATCTGGGCTTCTACGATCTGCGGCTTCCCGAGGTCCGGGAGGCCCAGGCCGAGATGGCTCAACGGTATGGAATCGAGGCCTTCTGCTACTACCACTACTGGTTCGGAAACGGCCGAAGACTCCTGGAGCGGCCCTTCAACGAAGTGCTCACTTCCGGAGAACCCCGCTTTCCCTTCTGCCTATGCTGGGCCAACAAGACCTGGAGCGGGATCTGGAAGGGGGCTTCCGACAAGATCTTGATGGAGCAGACCTATCCGGGCATGGAAGATCATGCCGAGCACTTTCGATTCCTGCTCCGGGCCTTTGAGGACGATCGCTACGTGAAGGTGGACGGAAAGCCGCTTTTTATTGTGTATCACCCCGATGAATTGCCGGATGCCCGAAGAGTGACGGATTTCTGGCGGGAAAATGCCGTGAAGGCCGGCTTCAAGGGAATTTATCTCCTGGGCGTTCTGCATCTGAGCGGCAAGGATCTGCGGCCCCTGGGGTACGACGGGGCGGTCCTGCAACGGTTGGCGCCTTTTTACCGCAACGTGTACGGCGAGCCGTCCAACGGGGCCTGGGGACCGCTCAAGAAGATGCTCCATCGGGTACCCAAGGAACTCACCGTCTATTCCTACAAAGATCTCGTGCCCTTCTTCGTTCCGCGCTCGCAGCCGAAGTTCGACGCATACCCTTGCGTGATTCCCAACTGGGACAATACGCCTCGAAGCGGAGTGCGCGGTCTTGTCTTTCATGAATCGAACCCCGAGCTCTTTCGTCGAAACGTCCGGGATGCGCTCCGCTTTGTGGAAGACCGGGCAGACGACCAGCGTCTGGTCTTCCTCAAGTCCTGGAACGAGTGGGCGGAAGGAAACTACATGGAGCCGGATCTGCGCTACGGCCACGGATACCTGGAAGCCTTGCTAGATGAATTGCGGACCTTCCAACCAGGTGGAGGCGCCTCGTGAGTCTGGACGCCGTCACGGTGGCCATCTGCACCCACAACCGGTTGGACCTCCTTCGCCGCACCATCGCATCGATCCATGCGGCGCAACGGCCCGCCGGTTGCCGGGGGGAGATTCTTGTCGTGGCCAATGCGTGTTCCGACGGCACGGAGCAGTGGCTGACGGACATGGCGGTTAACGGTGCGGGTCCACATGGGTGGTCGTTTCGCCACGTCCGGGAACCCGCACTGGGAAAAGCGCACGCCCTGAACCGATTGCGCACCCTGGAGACGGCGGAGCTCATCGCCTTTGTGGATGACGATCACAGGGTGGATCCCGGGTACCTTCGAAGCCTCGTGGAGGCCGCCGAGCGCCATCCGGAATCCGGGCTCTTCTGCGGAAGAATCCTTCCCGACTGGGACGGGCGCGAGCCCGCCTGGGTTCACGATACGGGCCCGTACAGGCTCTATCCCCTGCCGGTGCCCCGTTTCGACTTGGGAGACGAAGAGCGACCGCTGGGCGTGGACGGGCCTTGTCCCGGCGGGGGAAACCTGGCCGTCCGCCGGGAGGTGCTCCGCCGCGTGGGTCCGTTTCGTTCGGACTTCGGGCCCGTGGGGCACAACCTGGGCGGTGCGGAAGATATCGAATGGGTGCGCCGGGCCCTGGCCCAAGGGGAACGGTTACAATACGTTCCCGGTATGGTTCAGTACCACTACGTGGATCCGGACCGGTTCCGGCTGGCGTATCTCATGAAAAAATCCTTCGAAAGATCCGCATCCGTGGTCCGATTGGAGAGATCCATGCCCTCGGATGGGACCGCACCTCCTCGTTTCATGTGGATCAAGGTCTTCGACCGACTCGTTCGGTTGGTGGTCTCGGCGGCGGATGCATCCAGGCGCCGCTTTTACGCCATGCGCCTGGCCGGCGCGCTGGGGGAGATTCACGGCTATCGATTGAGGCGCAGGGATGAAAGTTTGTCCGCAATCGGGAAGGGGAAAGAGTAGGCATCGGTGGATTTGTGTAGTTCTTTTGACAAACTGGCAAAACTGAAGGATCCCGAAATCCGGGCCAAAAATCTTCGGGCGCTCCATTTCGGCCTGCGGGGGATTGCCTGGTCCTTGTTGCGCCCGCCAATGCCGGATCCGGTCTTCATCGTGGGATGCTCGCGGGCTGGAACATCGGTGACTTACGAAACCGTTCGGCTGTCAAGCCGACTTCTTTCCTTCGGCTACGAACTTCCCACCTTCTGGAACGGATTGTGGGGACCTCACCACAACGGCTGGCATTCGGAGGGGGCCGAGGCGCACCATGCGGATCCCCGCCACCGCAACGCCGCTTTCCGATTCTTCTACGAAAGGCTGGGGCCGGGCTGGGTGCTGGATAAAACCTGCATCAACGTCCTGCGGATTCCCTACCTGCATCGGCTCTTTCCCAAGGCCTTCTTCATCTACATCCATCGCGACGGCCGCGATAACGTGAATTCGCTCATGGAAGGCTGGAAGCAGACGCCGCGCTTCGCGCTGCGTCAGTTCCTGGGCCCGCTCCCGGAACGGGTCCGGATCGACGGCGGCCGCTTCGACGACTGGTCCTTTTTCCTGCCGCCCGACTGGCGCCGGTTCAACGATGCGCCCCTGGAACGGGTGTGCGCCCACCAGTGGGTGAGCGCCAACCGGGCGGCCCTGGACGCCGAGAAGCTCGTGCCGGGGGACCGCTGGATCCGGATCCGCTATGAGGATTTCTTCGTGGATCCGGTGTCCGTCTTCCGGGGCGTTTTTGAAAGATTGGGGCTTCCTTTCGAAGATGTCGTCCGTCGGCGCTGCGAAGCCCTGCTGGAGCACCAGACCAGCCTGGTGAGCGGCCCACCGCGCCTGGAAAAGTGGAAGGTACAGAATCCTCAAGCCGTGGAACGGGTCCTGGACGTTCTGGCCCCCACGCTACGGGAGCTGGGTTATGCCTTCTAGTTTGCCGCTGGTCTCGGTGGTGATTCCCGCCTACAACGCGGCCTGGTGCGTGGAACGGGCGATACGGAGCGTCCTGGGCCAGGACTATCCTCGTCTGGAAATCATCGTGGTGGACGACGGCAGCACCGACGAGACGCCCCGCATCCTGGAAGGGTATGAGAACGAAGTTCGGGTGATCCGGAAAGAAAACGGCGGTCTCAGCAGTGCCCGGAACGCGGGGATTGCGGCGGCCCGGGGCGATTACGTGGCCTTCCTGGATGCCGACGATTTCTGGTTTCCACAGAAGCTCTCCCGCCAGATGAGCCTCATGACGGCGGATCCTCCCCTCGGTTTTACCTCCACGGCGGCGATCGTGGTGACCGAAGAGGGCACGCCTCTGAGCGTGTGGCGTTGTCCCCAAGAGGGATCCTGCCTGACCACCGTCATCTTTTCGCGGCTCTCGGCCGTGCCGGGAAGCGGGTCCGGGGTGGTGGTTCAAAGACGAATCTTCGACCGTGTGGGCCTTTTCGACGAGGGTCTCCGGAGCGTGGAAGACGTGGACATGTGGCTTCGCCTCTCCTCCGTCACCTCCTATGCCTGCCTCGACGAACCCCTCGTGGTGGTCGTCCGCCACGGTTCCGGGATGAGTCGCAACGGGAAAGTGATGCGGGAGGCCACTCTGGCCGTGCTTCACAAGAACCGGGGGCTGCTCCCCAGGCAACTGCGCGGCGGCTTCTGGAGGGCGTCCTGCGCGGCCGCCCTCTCCGACGCGGCCAAGTGGGAGTACCGCAGTGGCGAGAAGCTCCGAGCCCTGGCGCTGCTCATGCGGGGACTGTGCCTTTCCCCCTTGAAAAGAGGACGGTTGCTGGCCGGGCTGGCCGTGGCCATGGCTCGCGGCGAGGCGCTCTGAGGCGCGTCGTGCGTCCCAACATTTCGAAATAATAGGAATAAACCGTTGGATTCGACAGCGAGACGCATGAAAAAAGCCGAAACAAACTCCCCCCTGGTTTCTGTGATCATGCCTTGTTTCAACGCGGCGCCGTATCTCCGCGAGGCGCTGGAGAGCGTCCTTGGTCAGACCCACCGGAGCGTGGAGTTGATCGTGGTGGACGACGGCTCCACCGACGAAAGTCTGGAGATCCTCGCCCAGTATCCCCAAGTTCAGCTGCTGCGCCAGGATCACCGAGGTCCGTATCCTGCCAGAAACAAGGGGATCGGTCAGGCTCAAGGGGAATATGTGGCGTTTCTGGACGCCGACGACTACTGGGCCCCCACGTTTCTCGAAGAGATGGTGGCGACGCTGCAGCGCTCGGACGCGGCGCTGGCCTACTGCGGATGGCAGAACGTGGGGGCGGTGCGCACCAGCGCCGAACCCTACGTGCCGCCGGACTACGAAAAGGATGGAAAACTCCACGCCTTTCTCCGCTCGGCGTCTCCCTGGCCCATCCATGCGGCTCTGGTGAAAAAGGACGTCCTGGACACCGTCGGCGGATTCGACGAAAGTCTGCTCACCTGTATGGATTACGACCTGTGGCTTCGCATCGGCCTCTTTCATCCCATTGTCCGGGTGCCCAAGGTTCTGGCCTACTACAGGCATCACGGCGGCGGGCAGTTGACCGATCGTCAGGGAAGACAGGCCGTCAACGTGTGGGTGGTAAAAAAGAGATTCATCGAACGTCACCCGGAACTATTCGCTGACGTGCCCTCGGATCTTCTGGATTCTTACCTGAACGGGGCGCTCCTGGCGCGCGGCTACCGGTGTTACTGGCAAAGAGACCTGGCCGGCGCCCGGACGGTTTTCCGATTCGTCCTGAGGCATGGATCCTGGAGCCGGCGCGACCTCAAGTACCTTCTTCCCGCACTGCTGCCCTCCACGGTTTACGTGCGCCTGCTAAAGTTTCTCGACCTTCGACGTACCGGCCGCGCATCTGTGTGATTTACGCCCGGCCCCCAGAAAAAGGGACGACTCCATGATTCCTTCCAACCTGCTTTTCCGGTCTTCCTGGGTGCCGTGGCGCCTGGCCCGGCGGATGGAAGACTGGGCGGAGGGGCCCCTGCGTGCCCGTTTGCCCGCCTTGTACCGGGGCCTCCACTGCGGACGTCTCCGGAACCTGATCCAGCCGGTCACCTTCGGACCCATGCACCATTTCTTCGGCTACTACGACAAGTCGCCGTGGAATCGGTCGGGAGACAAGCTGCTGGCCCTCCGGGTGCCGTTCGCCGACCGCCCCCCCGATAAAAACGATGCGGCCGAAGTGGGCTGGATCCCTCCCGACGGGAACGGCCGGTTCATCCCCCTGGGAGAGACTCTGGCCTGGAACTGGCAACAGGGATGCATGCTCCGGTGGCACCCCAGCGATCCGGATACCCTTATTTGTCATAATCATCGGGAAGGGGGACGGTTCGTGGGGCTCGTCCGCAACCTGAAGGGGGCGGTGGAAGCCCGCTATGAAAGGCCCTTTTACGCCATCCGTCCGGACGGTTCGAGCGCGGTCAGCTTGAACTTCTCCCGCCTGCACAGGTTTCGGCCGGGTTACGGCTATCCGGGCGTGCCGGACCCGTGGGCCGGGGAATCGGTTCCGGAGCGGGACGGGCTGTGGTGGATGGACCTGCGCAGCGGTTCGTCGGAACTTTTTCTGTCCCTGAAGGAGATCGCCGCCGCGGAACCCCGCATGTACCCAACGGACGTGCCGCACTGGGTGAACCACGTGCAGTTCAGCCCCCGTGGGACACGCTTTGCCTTTTTGCACCGCTGGTACCATCCCGCCAAGGGTTGGGCCACCCGGCTCATGGCGGCGGAAGCCGACGGCACCCGTCTCCGGTCCGTCATTGCGACGGGGGTGGTCTCCCACTACGACTGGCAGGACGAGGAGCACCTTCTGGCATGGGCCCTGGGGCCGGAAGGACGACCCGCCTTTCACCTCTACAACGTGGAAACCGGGCGGTGCCGGGTCGTCGGGCGGGATTGCATGAAGGAAGACGGCCACTGCAGCTTTTCCCCGGACGGTCGATGGATCCTCAACGACACCTACCCGGACGGCTACGGCATGCGAACGCTCTATCTCTACGATCTGCAGCGGGGCCGACGGATCAACCTGGAAAGGTTCCACTCTCCTGCCCGATACAGGGGCGAGACCCGCTGCGATCTGCACCCGCGCTGGAACAGGGACGGGACCGCCGTCTGCATCGATTCGGCGCACACCGGGAGCCGCCAGATGTATGTAGTAAACCTCAAGCCGGTCTTGTGAGGTGACCATGGGACGGGAAAACGGGTCGAGAAAACTCTACGGAACCCTCTACCGGGTGCACGAGCGGCTCTTGGGACGCCCCACGTTCGCTTACCTGGAGGAACTGGAGCGGACCCAATGGGATTCCCGCGATCGGATCGAGGCCCTCCAAACGGAGAAACTCAGAGCGCTCCTTGCCCTCGCCCTTCGGCACTGTCCGTGGCATGCGGAAAGAATCCGGGGCGCCGGGCTGAACGAAAGGGCGGTGCAGTCCATGACCCTGGCCGATCTCAGCCGCCTTCCCACCATGGACAAGAAGGACGCCCGGGAAAACCGGGACCGCATCGCCTGGCTCGGGGTCCCCGGAGGCGCCTATCTTTACAACACGGGTGGATCCAGCGGCGAGCCCCTCATCTTCTACTTCGGAAGATGGCGCCAGGCGTCCGATACGGCCGGCCGATTTCGATCCCAGCGCTGGTGGGGCGTGGAACCGGGAGATCCCCAGGTGTGGCTGTGGGGCGCGGGCGTCAAGCCCAGCCGGACGGACAGGATCAAGCTTTTTCGGGATCGCCTGGTGAACCAGCTCTTTCTCAACGCCTTCGAGATGTCCCTTCCCAACGTGGACGCCTACATCGAGGCCATCCGGCGCTTCCGCCCGAAGAGCCTGTACGGTTACGCCAGCAGCCTGAGTCTGTTGGCGGCCCGGGCCCGGGAAAAGGGCGTGGACCTGCGCCTTCGGGAGCTCAGGGCGGTCTTCACCACGGGCGAGCCCCTCTATCCCCATCAGAGGGCCTTGCTTCAGGAGGTTTTCGGGGTGCCGGCGGCGAGCGAGTTCGGAAGCCGGGATGTGGGGTTTACGGCCCACGAAAGCCCGGCGGGACAGATGCTGCTCATGAGCGAAAGCATCATCCTGGAGGTCCTGGATGGAGACGGCCGCCCTGTGAAACCCGGGGAACTGGGCGAGGCCGTCATGACCGGCCTGTGCTCCCAGGCGCAACCCTTCATCCGCTATCGCACGGGGGACGTGGTCCGCCACACGGACGAAACGTGTCGGGAAGGCCGCGGGCTTCACGTGCTGGGCGAGGTCTCGGGCAGGACCACGGATTTCGTCACCCGACCGGACGGGACCATCATGCACGCCCTGGCCGTGATCTACGTGCTGAGGGCCACGCCGGGGGTCGCCCGGTTCAAATTCATCCAACACGCCGTGGACGATGTGGAGGTGCTGGTGGTGCCGGGTCCGGAATGGGACGAGGCGCGCCGGAGCCAGGTGGTGGAAGGCCTGAAAGCCCGCTTGGGAGAAGATGTGAAGGTGACGATCCGCCTGGTGGACGACATTCCGGCGGAGGCGTCGGGAAAGCACCGCTACGTGGTGAGCCATGTGCCCCTTCCGGGGGGGCTTCGTGAAGTCGTGAGTGGTGAGTGGTGAGTGGGGAGGCGGAAGTGCGCTGGAGAGTGCCGGGAAGGAACGGGGGTGAGCGTGCGGCTTCTTTATGAAGCATGGCGCCGGTACAAGCCGTGGCGTCCGGAGCACCTTCGGCTCGTGGGCCGTGACCTCCTTCCGACGTCCAACGGGGCCGGAAGGGACGACCGGGCGCATCTTGATGCGGTGCTGGGCTGGATCCGCCGGGCACAGGATGTGCGCCGAGGCATGCCGGACGAGGGCGGTGTGTCCGCGGGCTGGAGTTTCGAAGACGGCTGGCTTCCCAGCTATCCGGAAACCAGCGGATATCTGGTGGAGACCCTTCTGGCGGCCGCGTCCGTCCTCGGGCAGATGGAATGGAAAGAGCGGGCCGAGCGCATTCTGGACTGGGAGCTTTCGCTGCAGCACCAGGACGGGGCTTTTCCCGGCCATTTCGGCGAACCGGGGAGCCGTCCGGTCATCTTCAATACGGGTCAGATCGTCCACGGCCTTCTGGCGGGATACGTGCATCTGGGCCGGACGGAATGCCTGGAGGCGGCCGTGCGGGCCTGCCGGTGGATGGTGAGCCGCCAGGATCCGGACGGATGCTGGCGCCGGAGCGTCCACAACGGCGTGCCCCATACCTACAACACCCGCTCCGCATGGGCCCTGGCCAGGACGGGGCGGATCTCCGGCGAAAAGGCCCTGGTGGAGGCGGCCGAAAGGAACCTGGACTGGGCCTTGGGCCGACAGAATCCCGCGGGCTGGTTTCACGACAACGCCTTCGTGGCCGACCGGCCGCCGTTCACCCACACCATCGCCTACGCCGTGCGGGGTTTCCAGGAGTCGGGCCTGATCCTTTCCAGGGACCGCTATGTGGCGGCCGCCCTGCGGACGTCCAGGGCTCTCGTGCGGCTTCAGCGAAAGGACGGGTCCCTGGCCGGAGCCTATGATGAAGGATGGCGGCCCCGGGGCCGCTACGTATGCCTCACGGGAGTGGCCCAGGTTGCGATCATCTGGAAGCGATGGGTGCAGGTGGGGATGGACGAGGACGGGCGCTTCGAGGCGGCCTTCGAAAGGGCCGTGAACTATCTCAAGTCCCGGCATCGCATCACGGGGACCGGCGGGCCCGACGACGGCGCCGTGGCCGGTTCCCACCCCATCTGGGGAGCCTACTCCCGGTTCGAATTTCCCAACTGGGCCGCCAAGTTCTTCGCCGACGCCCTGTTGATGAAAAGCTCCGATCTCCCCATTCCATCCGACACAAGACCCCCAAAGGAAGGACTCCCATGTCCGATCTCCGCATCATGATCCTGTGCGGACGCTCGCCCCGGCATCTCTATGTGGCCAACCGGCTCTGCCGGGCCGCGAAACCCTTGGCCGTGGTCCAGGAAACGGGAAGCGAACTCAAAGCGGAAAAGTTTCGCAAGTGGGCCGAGAATCCGCGTCTTCTTTGGCGCAAGGGGTGGCGTTGGATTCGGGACCGGCGCCGCTACCGGGGCGGCAGGGAGGCGGCCTTCTTCTTCCCGGACGGTCGCCCCCGGCTGGAACGGCCCGATTTGCTCCATGAAGTGCCCCACATCAACCATCCCCGCGTACTGGATCTGGTGGACAAGCTGGATCCGGACCTGATCGCGGTCTTCGGCACCTCCCTCATCCGGGGGGAGCTCTTGGGCAAGGGGCGCCTGGGCATGGTGAACCTCCACGGGGGACTCAGCCCCCACTACCGCGGGGCGGACGGCACCTTCTGGGCCCTCTACAACGAAGAACCTCACAGGGTGGGCTGCACCATCCACTACATCGATCGGGGGATCGACACGGGCCGGCTTGTCGCCCACGTGTGTCCCGAAGTCCGGGACGGCGACGACGAGCTCACCCTTTTCTGGCGGGGCGTAAGGGACAGCGCGGAGGTCTACGCGGAGCTCACGGACCGCCTGGAGCGGGGGGAAAGGCTCGGGGCGGCTCAAAGGGAGCGAGGGCGCCTCTACCAGGTGAAGGACCGCCTGTGGCGGCACGAAAGGGAGCTGGAGCGGAAAATGAGGCGCGGGCTTTTGCGGGGCGTGCGGCTGCCCCGCCGGGTGACCTGGTTTCCCGCCGACGGCGATCCCGTGACGGTGACCGGCCCATGAGCCGCTTTCTGGTGCTCATGTATCACATGGTTAGCGAGCCGAAGGAGCGGCGGGACGCCCGGTTCGCCTGTCCGCCGGCGCTCTTTGAAAGGCACATGGCCTACCTGGTTCGCCGCGGCTTTCGGGTTGTGAGCCTCGAAGAGATCCACAGCGCGCTCACCGGAGGCCTTTCCCTGCCGGACCGGTCGGTGGCCGTCACCTTCGACGACGGCTATGCGGACAACTACGAAAACGCCTGGCCCGTCCTGGAACGCTACGGGATTCCGGCCACCGTCTTCCTGGTGACCGACGCCGTGGGTCGAACCAACCACTGGATGGAAGGACGCGGGTTTTCCCGGCGGCGGATGCTTTCCTGGGCCCAGGTCCGGGAAATGAGCGACCGGGGGGTGTCCTTCGGCTCCCACACGGCCTCCCATCCCAGGCTGACCGAGCTTTCCCCGGTGCAGGTGGAAGACGAGCTCGTTTCCAGCCGGCGCGTCCTGGAAGACGGACTGGGAAAGCCCGTGCTCTCCTTCGCCTACCCCTACGGCCTGGTGACCGACGCGGTGAGGGAAGCGGTGGAGCGCGCGGGCTACGGCCTGGGGTGTTCCACCCGGTCCGGATTCAATCGAAGGGAGACGGACCGGTTCCTGCTCCGTCGAATCGAGGTCTACGGCACCGACCGGGTATGGCGGCTGGCTCAGAAGCTCACTTTCGCCATGAACGACGCTTCTCCATTCTATCCCCTCAAGTACTATTGGAATCGGGCCCTGGCCCGATGGATCGGAAAAGGGAGCTGATGGACCTGTCCGTCGTCATCTGCACGTACAACCGAAGCTACAACCTTCCCCGGTGCCTGCAAGGGCTGGCCGGGCAAAGGGATGCGGACGACCTGCACTGGGAAGTGGTTCTGGTGGACAACAACTCCACCGACGACACGGCCCGGGTGGCCTCCCGCCTGGCCGACACCCTGCCCCTTCGAATGCGATACGCCTTCGAGGGAGAGCAGGGCCTGAGCGCGGCGAGAAACCGCGGGGTCCGGGAGGCCCGCGGCCGGTATCTCCTCTTCATCGACGACGACATCCGGGTGACTCCCCGCTGGCTCCGATCGGCCTGGGACGCCTTCCAGGCTTCGGAGGCGGATGCGGTGGGGGGGCGCATCCACCTGGATCCGGGCGTCCCCCTGCCGGAATGGATCGACGGGGAGCTTCGGGGGTTTCTCGGCTACCAGGATTACGGCGAGAGTGGCTTTTTCCTGGACGGGGTGAAGCGCTACCCGTTCGGGGGTAACATGGGGGTCACGCGGGAGGCCTTTCGTCGCGTGGGAGGATTCGACACGTCCTACGGCCGCAAGGGGGAGGGCAGGAAGGCCGGGGAACTCTTCAAGGGGATGGAGACCCATTTTTTCAGGAGGCTTTCCGGCCTGGGGGGAAAGATCTTCTATGAGCCCGCCCTGGTCGTTTACCACAAGGTGGAGCCTCACCAGTTGCGGCGATCTTACTTCCGAAGGATTCACTTCAACGCGGGATACCAGAAGGGATTCCTGGACGGGCTCCCCGCCGGAAGGAAGATGGCCGGTGTTCCGCTCTACCTGCTGCCCCAGACCCTTCGGGCCTTGGGCCTGTGGGCGGAAGCGGCGCTCCGGTGTGAGCCGCCCCAAACACTTCGCCGGGAGATGATCCTGGGCCACTTCCTGGGCCAGATCGCGGGCAGCACCGCGCGGCACCGAAGAGACAAGAGAGGGCGGGTCGTATGAGAGACCTCTTTGTGAGCGCCGTCATTTTCGGGCTCATCCCCTTCATCCTGGTGAATCCCGTGGTGGGGGTGCTCACCTGGTGCTGGCTGGGCTTCATGAACCCCCACAAGCTCTGCTGGGGCTTCGCCCAAACGTTTCCGTTCGCCCAGACGGTGGCCATCGCCACGCTCGTCTCCCTCATGGCCTGGAAGGAGCCCAAGCGGATCCCCTGGACCCGGGAGACCAAAACGCTCCTGGTCTTCACCCTGTGGATGTTCGTGACCACCTTTTTCGCCCTGAACCCCGAAGGGGCCTGGGAGCAGTGGAACAAGGTGTGGAAGATCATGCTCATGACCTACGTGACCATGATGGTCATGAACACCCCCAAGCGGATCCACATGCTCCTGTGGGTGACCGCCCTCTCCCTGGGATTCTACGGCGTCAAGGGCGGCATCTTCACCCTGGTCACGGGAGGGCAATTCATAGTTCTCGGTCCCGAGAAGACCTTCATCGGCGTCCGGGGAGGCATCGCTCTGGCCCTCAACATGACCATCCCCCTCATGCGCTACCTTCAGCTCACCACGCCCCAAAAGTGGATTCGGGTGGGGCTGGGAGCCGCCATGGCCCTCACGGGACTGGCCGTCATCGGCACGCACTCCCGGGGCGGGTTTCTCGGAGCCCTTGCCATGAGCTTCTTTCTCATCATGAAGACCCGGAGAAAATTTTTCTACACCCTTCTTCTGGCCGCGACCGCCTACGGCATCCTCTCCTTCATGCCTTCCTTCTGGGCCGAGCGGATGCACACCATCGAAACCTACGAAGAGGATGGCTCCGCCATGGGACGCATCAATGCCTGGTTGTTTGCCTTCAACCTGGCCAAGGACCGGCCCATCGGGGGAGGATTCGAGTGTTTTCGAGGTTGGCTGTTCGATCGCTATGCGCCCAATCCCAACGATGTGCACGACGCCCACAGCATCTTTTTCGAGGTGCTCGGAGAACACGGCTTCATCGGCCTGGGCCTCTATCTGGCCTTGATCCTCATGACGTGGCGGTCGGCCGGCTGGATAAGGAAAAACGCCGGAGGGGATTCCCGGACCCAGTGGCTTGCCGATGCCGCATCCATGATTCAGGTGAGCCTTGTGGGGTACATGGTGGGAGGGTCTTTTCTGGGACTGGCCTACTTCGATCTCTTCTATCACCTGGTGGGAATCATCGTCTTGTGCCGAGTGCTCCTGGAAAGGCACAAGGCGGGAGAAGACATGGCCATCCAGGACTACAGGTTCTTTTAGGATGGGAGAAGGAAGAGATCGACCTTTTTCCGAGGTGGTGCGACGACTTCGGGCGGTCCTGGCCGAGCCGGTCCTTTCGAGCACGGTGCTGATCGTCGAAAGTGATGACTGGGGCCCGGGCCCCCCCGGCCATGCCCGTGTGCTCGACGATCTCGTGACTCTCCTGAAAGCTCACCGGGACCACCGGGGACGCCGCCCCGTCATGACCCTGGGACTCGTGCTGCGAACGCCGGTTCTGAGTCGAGCCGATCCTGAATGCTTTCCCAGGATATCCTGGGCCGGTCTTAATCATGAACGTTGTGCGCCTTTGCTGCAGGTCGTGCGAAGGGGCGCGGGGGAGGGGATCTTTTCGGTGCAGCTTCATGGACAGGCGCACGGATGGGAGCCTGATGTGGAGCACTACCTCAAGGGGTGCGGTCGAGCTGCCGCAAAGCTCTTCAGGGATGGATTCCTTTGTTCGGAGCTCCTTCCTTCCAGGATCCAGAGTCGATGGCTGCCCAATGGACAGCGTGACGATCGAGCTGCCCGCCGGCAAAGCTTCGCCGGGGCGGCCTACCGGGAAGCCTTGAGTTTCTCCCGCGAGCTGGAGCGGCTTCCTATCGTGGCCGTGCCGCCCACCTTTATCTGGAACGATGCGGTGGAGGAGGGGTGGGCCCGAGGGGGGGTGCGGGTGGTGGTGACGCCCGGAAGGCGATACGGAGGTCGTGATGCCGCCGATCGCCCGGTGCCGGAGGGCCCGGGCCTGATCCATAACGGCCTTCGGAACCGCTTCGGTCAGATCTACGTGGTTCGAAACACCTACTTCGAGCCCTCCTTGGGGCACAAGGCCGAAAAGGTGCTGGAAGCCCTGCAAAGAGATCGCCTGGCGGGGCGCCCCACGTTGGTGGAGACCCATCGGTGGAATTTCGTTCGGGACGACGAAACCTGCAGGAGGACCTTCCGGGAGCTGGACCGCCTCTACCATCTTGCTCTCAACAGATACGGCGATGTGGTCTTCTTGACCACGGCGGAATTGGCCCATGCACTGACTTCACCTCATTCGTCCTTCAGGGAACGGAGACTCCTGCCGAGGCTCAGGGCCATCCTTCGGCGGATCTGGCAGGATCGAATCCTGAGGGCCTGGGCGTGCCTGACCGGGCTGGTGGTCCCCGGTTTTCTCCTGCTCAAGGCGCTGGAAAGAATCTTGGATCGTTACGAGAAAAGGGCCGCATGAGCACATTCCACGGACGATGTGGAGGGCAGCCTCTCCGAACCGCCTTGGTTTTGGCCGGAGGACTGGGCACTCGGCTGCGGCCGGTGGTGTCGGACCGGCCCAAGCCCCTGGCGCAGGTGGGCGGTGAGCCCTTTCTCGGGCGGCTGCTCCGTCGGCTGAAGGCCCAGGGGTTGGAGCGGGTCGTGCTGTGCGTGGGGCATCTGTGGGAGCGGATCGCGGATTATGTGGGGGACGGCGCCCCGTGGGGGCTGGACGTGGTCCTTTCGGTGGAGCGAACGCCTCTGGGAACGGCCGGCGCCTTGAAAAATGCCGAAAGGCACGTGGAGGGGCCGTTTTTCGTCCTGAACGGAGACACCTTCCTCGACGTCTCCCTGGCCGCCATGGCCCGCTTCCATGAAGAGAACGGGTGGCTGGCCACCATGGCGGTGACCCGGGTGGAAGACGCCGGCCGGTTCGGCCTGGTGGAAAAGGACTTCCGGGGAAGGCTCCTTTCCTTCAACGAAAAAAAGGGAATCCCGGGAGCGCCGGGATGGGTGAACGGAGGGGTTTACCTCTTCGAAAGGCGCGTTCTGGGCCTCATCCCGGCTGGGCGGCCCGTATCCCTGGAACAGGAGGTCTTTCCGGGTCTCATCGAGCGCGGTGAGGCCGTCGGTTGCTTCGCCGCCCCGGGTTATTTCATCGATATCGGCACGCCGGAAAGCTTCTTCAAATCCCAGAAAGAACGGGAGTATCTGCCATGATCTTTCGAAGCAAGGCTCCGCTTCGCATCAGTTTCGCCGGCGGCGGCACGGACGTTCCTCCCTATCCCGAGGAAAGGGGAGGGGCGGTTCTGAGCGCCACCATCGACAAGTACGCCTACGCGTCCCTTGTCCCCGGCGGCGACGGGCACATCGAGGTGCAGTCCTTGGACTACGACATCGTGGCCAAGTACCACACCGACGACCGGTTGCCCTACGACGGGGAGCTGGACCTGGTGAAGGCCGTCATCCGGAACCTGGGGGCCCCCACCGGCTTTCGGCTCTTCATGCACACGGACGCTCCGCCCGGCTCCGGCCTGGGAACATCCTCCACCGTGGTGGTGAACCTCATCGGACTCTTTCAAAGGTGGCTCCGGAAGCCCCTGGTTCCCTACGAGATCGCCCAGCTGGCCTACCAGATCGAGCGGATCGAGCTGGGCATCAAGGGCGGCATGCAGGACCAGTACGCGGCCACCTTCGGCGGATTCAATTTCATTGAGTTTCACGGCGATGCGGTGGTGGTGAACCCCCTGAGAATTCCTCAGGACCTGGTGAATGAGCTGGAGTACCGCCTGCTGCTCTGCTACACGGGTAAGACCCGGCTTTCCGCCAACATCCTGGATCGGCAGATCTCCAGCTACCAGCAGAAAAAAGAGGACGTGGTGGCGGCCCTGGACGCCACCAAGGAACTGGCCTTCGAGCTCAAGCGGGCGCTCCTGACCGGAAAGCTGGACGATTTCGGCGATCTCCTGCACCAGGGCTGGGAGATGAAAAAGCGCTTCGACACCGCCATCACCAATCCCCAGATCGACGCCATGTACGAAGAGGCGAGAAAGATGGGAGCCCTGGGAGGCAAGATCCTGGGAGCGGGCGGCGGAGGCTACCTGCTGCTCTACTGCCCCTTCGACCGCAAGCACCTGATCGCCGAGCGCCTGGAGCAGTTGGACGGCCAGGTGGTGGAGTTTCGATTTGATAATCATGGGATACAAAGTTGGGAAATATAAAATATATGTGGTCTGAATGGATATCGTGAAATATACAAATATAGCCCTATGTATTCCATGGCTTCTGCTAGTATGGTAAAGTATATAAAAAATGCACGAGGCGTCGCAAAAGTTGTTGGCGGGCGAAGTAGACAACGAGTCATGAATGATGGTTGAGTTGCTTTAACGATATTGTCTGGAGGAATGCATGCTATTTCAACTAAAGAAGAAAATCAAGCATATGTCCTTTGATCTTTATTGCCGGGGAATCCTAGAGACGCCTCCGCTGAAGACTGTAAAAGGCGGGCCCTATATTCTCAGTCTTGTCTGTCATACGGACCTCATAATGTATCTTGTGGCAATCAAGTCGCTCTATTCCTCTCTTAAAATGGGGGAGGTGGTTGTCATAGATGATGGGACTTTGACTCATAAGGATAAGAATATTCTCTCTGAACACGTGTCACCGAGTATGATATTGCACGTGGATTCCGTATACTCCGACGAGACGCCCGATGATGTTAGCTGGAAGCGACTATTACATGTTGTTGAGCTCGTGCAGAATAATTATGTGATTCAAGTGGATTCCGACACGGTGACCTTGGGACCGGTTTCGGAAGTCGTTCGGGCTGTTGCCGAGAATCGGAGCTTCACTCTTGGAACGTGGAAAGGGCAAAAAATAGAGAGGATGAAAGTAACTGTTGATCGTGTGAAAGAGATAGAGGGAAATCATGTGCAAGTGGTTGCGGAGAAGAATTTCGAAAAGTTGAAACGTTATGAGGAACTGAATTACGTGCGTGGATGCGCAGCGTTTGCTGGGTTTGGTTCCAAATCATTCAGCCTCGAAGAGGTTGAGTCTTTTTCCGGAGAAATGAAGAGGGTCATCGGAGAAAAGTGGCGAGACTGGGGAAGCGAACAGGTGACAACCAACTATCTGGTTGCCAATGTCAAAGATGGTTTTGTTTTGCCATTTCCCAAATATTCCGGCTACCGCCCCGACGCCAATTACGACAGTGTTTTTCTCCATTTTGTGGGATCTCAACGTTTCAAGGACGGTGCATACGTGCGCTGTGCGAGAAAGGTGATTGAAGGCCTTAAATGCTCTCCCTGATACCCGCAAATGAATTCCTGGTCCAAGTCAAGAACACAATTTAAATGTATCACGATATCCGCCTGACGGCTTCCACGTATGAGAGAGGGAGCCATTTGTCGCAAAAACAAAATGTTAATGGCCAACTAAAATGACCCACCTACGGCCATCAAAAATGACCCACCTTGAGGATGCATTGGCGATGATTTGGCCGTACAACCCCATCTCTGAAAAATCAAAAAGGAGGTGGGAGGCAGACTTTGAAGGAGTGGGTCGTGATTCATAAGATCAAGGCGCTTTACGATGAAGGCAACGGGCTGAAGATTCGGGCCATCGCACGCCAGCTGGGCCTATCCCGCAACACGGTCAGGAAATATCTGCGCATGGATGAGGCGGCCATTGAGGTGAAGCAAAGCCACCGGGAACGGCGCAAGCAGCTGGACGCCTATCGAGATTATATTGTGACCTTGCTTCGGCAGTTTCCAAAT
>NZ_FQVB01000047.1 GCF_900129305.1 Desulfacinum infernum DSM 9756
TACAAGGGATCGAAAACACAGTTCTTTCATATTAACGGTCATGGTCCCCCTTGCGCCACCCCGCACAGATGAAAGAACCGGCCGGGCAAGGAGTCTTTGTGGGAGCGCCGCAAGGCGCGATGGGGTGGTGGCCGCAACGCCACGGAACGGCCGGCTGCAACGCCACGGAACGGCTGGCCATCCCTTTCGCGGCTTTCGCCGCTCCCACAGGTGATGGTGCTCCCACAGGTGATGCCGCACCTGTTAGGTGTTGATTGGAGCTCCCGATGCTCCTGCAAGATACCGAAAGTACAGTTCTTTCATATTAACATCAAGTCCCCATCAAAGAATTCCCCGCTCCAGGAAATGGGCGACGACTGCAAACCGATCCAGCGTGCCTTCTTCGTCATGCCAATACCGGGGCGGCCGGGCAAGGCCCGCAAACAACCATCGGTCTTCCGACCATTGGAAACGCACCACGGCCTCGGATAGGAGAACCTCTCGGCACAGCTGCAGGGCCATGTGGACGGCTCCGTCCAAGGAGAATCCGGGTGGGAGAAGCGAGCGGCCTTCGGGGGCTGTGAAGCGGGAGCCCACCGCCCTACCCTGCACGCAATAGACCTCCGCCGTGCCGAGCGTGGGAACGGGCTTCCAGACCACCAGCGGGTCGTGACGAGCGCAGGCGTCCCGCCACTGGTCCGGGCGGGCGGCACGGATCACCGGGTCTTTGGCGGCGTTGGGCCCCGCCGCGTTCAAGGGAAGTCCCAGGCGTTCCAGGGTCTGCTCCTTGGCCCGCTGTCCATAACAGATCCGGTGCGGCGGCGCGGGAATTCGGGCATAGGCTGCCGCTCGCCACTGCAGGGGACGGTCCTTCCAAATCGTGTAAGTGAAGGCGGTGGGGAAACAGCGGCATCCGGCCGCTTCCAGAACCGGGGCCAGGCGCGGCGTGGGATAGAGAATCCATTCGGCCCGCAGGATGGCATCCCTTTCGTCCGGGGCGTAATCGGCCGGAGCCGGCCGGATTCCAAGGGTCCGCACTGCGGCCACATGGGACAAAAAAGGGGCCAGAGCCACCACGCGCCCCCAACGGGCAGGAGCCGCTCCGGCCGCCGGTTCGCGTCGTTCCCATCCCACAGGCCGCCCCATCAATTGGGATTCAGCAGCACGTCCGGATGGACCCCGTAGTTGTAGCTGCGCATGCGGAAATAGTTTTCCAGCAGTCCCACCTTCTGATCCACGTAGTCGTAGATCTTCAAGCGGCGTCCGTTGGAGCCGTTTCCGTTGCCCCCGTGGCCGTTGCCCCCGTCACCGTTCTTGTAGAGGTTCCGGATGGCATGGGCCAAGCCCTTCTTGAAAAAGAGGGGAACGGCCAGGAAGAGGACGTCCGTGGACACCTGCTGGTAGCAGCGCATCAGGCTTTGGGGTGTGAAAAGAATGGCGGTTGGGCCTGCCTCCGGCAGGTCCAGACAACAGGAGGGCGCTTCCCGCCCCGGTTGGTCGTCGTCCGCTTCTTCCTCGTCCAGTTCCGGGGACGCCGGCCTGGGAATATGGACCGGTATGCCGCGCCGTTCCAGTTCCTGTCCCAGTACCCTCTGCTGGGCGTCTCCCCCGCAGATCACCACCAGGGGCCTCTCCCCGGCCGAAAGCTCCTCCTGGATGTCGTCGGCGATGAGTCGCGTTCGCTCTTCATCGGTCATGAGCGCGTTGAGCATGGGGGAGTAATCGTCTTCACCGGCGTAGGGGTAATCGAAATCGGTGGGACGCGCCACCACATGGGCTCGGATGATGCCCTTGCCGTCGCGGGCGTCCTTTTCGCTGATGCTGTACACCACATCGCCCATGTAGAAGTAGATGAAACGGGACAGGTTGTCCCGGCGCTGAGCGGTGTTGGCCAGTCCCAACAGATACCGGCTGTCGAAATTGGGGATGAGCTGAGTCAGGACCTTCGCGGGGCTACGCTGGCATTCGTCCAGTACCACGAAGCCCACCTTTTCCTTCACGTCCTTCCAAGCGCGCATCATCTCCGCGGTGTGGGCCACCGTGATCCGATCCCCCAGCTTGTGGTGCCCTTGGACGAAGACGCCGATCTGTTCCAAGGGCACCTGGAGGAAGTTGACGATCTTGGTCATCCAGCCTTCCAGGAGGTCCATGCGCGGGATGAGGACCAAGGTGGGCTGCTTTCGCTGGGCGATGACGTAGAGGGCCGTAACGGTCTTGCCGCTCTTGTAGCCGCCGATGAGAGTGGCCGAATCGCGGCTCAGGATCTCTTCCGCCGCTTGGAGCTGATACTCCTTGAGACGGCCGTGGAATTCCAGTTCGACGGGGTCCAAGGTCCGTCTGCGGTCGATCAGCTTGAAGGGCTGATTAAATTTCCGGCAGAGCTCCAGGAGCTGATCCAGGAATCCGCGCGGGAGCAGGTAATTGCGACCGGCCTTGCGGATGCAGTTGATCTGGGGCGGGATGCCGCCGATCCACTCTCCCCGGAGGTGCCGCGCCTCATACTCGGGGTTTGTGAACACCAAACGTTCCTGGATCTTTCGCATGACGGGCGGAATCACATCCCCGTAGGGAATTCGGATTCTTTCTGCTACCGTAATCTTGAGGGTCTTTGCATACATGGGAACCAAACCACCTTCCATGGGAATTCGAGCTCTCGATATCTGCGCGGGGTCATGATGCTTCCGAAGATCCTTTTGAGAGTGAAATCGCACAGTCTTTTTGAGCCCGTTAAACAAACTATACAAAAAAAGTATGGTTTAAGAAAGCCTCTTCCGCACCTCTCCCGAATCACGAAGAAAGAAGGTTTCGCCCTCTTGCGGAGCTTGCCTTCTCCGCCTCCCTAAGGTAGTCACTGCTCGGAGCGTGTCAGGCCCGTGCGGCAAATGGCTCCCGGCACGAGGCCTCGGCACCGGGCACGCCGTCTCGGCGTTGGTTCCGGACCGCGTCCTGGCTCCCCGGCGCGTGAGATCCGCAATCTCCGTAGGGGCGAAGGATTTTTCGCCCCTACGGGCATCTAGAATAGCAAGGAGTAGACCGAAATGGCCCGCCCCCCGAAAAAAGCCCTGGAACAGCTGCTGTCATTGGCCAAGGAATACGAATCCAAACAGAAACAGCTTGACGGACTGGCGGCCCGAGTTCCCCCTCGGGAGCTTCGTCCCAGTCTCATCGCCATGGGCGAACGGGCCACCGATCGGTTCCGAACCGCACAACAGGTTCTTCTGAACCACCTCTATTCGGATGAGACCGCTACAGCGCCCGCCGAACATGTCCGGGAAGCGGCCGCCGCCATGTGTCGGTCTTTTGACGAATTGGTGCTCCTCTTTCACCGACTGCTCGCCGAAGGGCCCGCTTCGGAATAGGGTGTAGCGGCGGCCGGGGACTGCTTAATCCAGGATATCGGCAGGTTCGTCGATTTTCTTGAGCACGATATAGAAATTCCCCTGATGCTTGAGTCGGCCGGCCACGGCTTCGGCCGCGTCGCCGGTGCCGCAGTAAAGGTCCACGCGATGGGGGCCGCGGATGGCACCGCCGCTGTCCTGGTGGACCACCCAGCGCTGAAACGGCCTCGTCCGGTGGGTTCCGTCCCCGAGCGGCAGGCGCCCCGTCAGGACGGCCGGCACGCCGTCCGGGTACCAGGCGCTGTCGGCGGCGATGGAACGGCCCGGGGTCAGAGGGACGTTAAGACTTCCCAGAGGCCCCTCCTCGACCCACCGGAAGAAGACGTAGCTGGGGTTGTGCCAAAGGATCTCCTGGAGCCGTTCCGGATGGTCCTTCAGGAGCCGGCGAAGCGTCTGAAGGCTCATCTCTTCGCGAGGAATCCAGCCCCGGGCGATGGCGTAGGCTCCGATGCTCCGGTAGGGCCGTCCGTTGCCGGCGGCGTAACCCACGCGTCGGGTCGTCCCGTCGGAGAACCGCAGGACTCCGGAGCCCTGCACGTGGAGGATGAAGGCGTCCACCGGATCCTTCAGCCAGGCCAATTCCAGCCCTCGCCCCTGCAAGGCTCCCTGCCCGTCGATCTGCCTGCGATCGAAGTAAGGCACCAGACGATTGCCCTCGATCCTTCCCAGCACCCGGCGCGGCCCGGTCTCAGGAGCCGAAAGCCAGGGAAACTCCTCCAGGGCCACCTGGATCAGGTCCGGAGGTGGTGAGTACAACGGATAACGAAAGACATGGTCGGGCTCGAGGCGCGCCTCCAGCACGGGTTCGTAATACCCCGTGACCAGGACGTTCCCACCTGAGTGCACCTGCCTGGGGTATGCGTAGAGGTCAAAGCGCCGGGCAAGCGCCGGCAGACGGAGCTCGCCCCTTGCGAGCATCTCCCTGAGCAACAGAAGCGTGCGACGGATCCGATCGGCCGACACCTTCCGGCCCTCCACCAGGAAGGAGATCTCCCGCCCGCCCCTTTCAAAATAGCTGAGCGATCGGGCCAGGGCTTGTTCCAGGCCTTCCAGTTGCAGGTCGTCTTCTGCGCCGGCCAAGGTGTCCCACGACACCCGGGAGAGTTGAGGCTTGGATGGCGTGACCTGTGGGGGTTTGGGAGCGCATCCGGCCAGGAAGAGGAGCGCGGCCAGGAGTGCCGTGACCCGTCGGTGGAATCGAAGGATCTTGTCGACTGCGATGCCGGACATGGAGGCTGAATCGGGGGTTTTTATGGCCATGGCGTAGTGAGGCTCCGGGTTTTGAAACGGCCCGGGGCACGGCCAGGCGGCGTGCCCCGGAGGGTTTCAGGTCTTTGCGGAACGAGGGCGGAAAGGTCGGGGAGCCCCTCCGAGAACGGGTCCCTTTCCTCACCCGAGAAGGGACTCGCTATCTTTCGTAACCGCGGGGCTTCAGCCCTGCGGGAGAGGGGCCATCGTAGCCGCATGAATTGAAACGAAATCCCCGAGGTCCGCCCGAAGATCGCAGATTTCTCCGCAGTCCTGAAGGGCTGCGCTACGCAAAAAAGCGGTCATCCCTGACGTTTCAGACAAGCACCTAAGTCCCCATTTCCCAGGAGCTCAGGTACTTTTCCTGCTCCTCAGTCAGGGTATCGATCCTCACACCCATGCTGGCCAGTTTCAACCGCGCGATCTCCCGGTCGATGTGTTCGGGAACACCGTAGACCTTCTTTTCCAGGCTGGCGGCGTTCTTTTTCATGTATTCGGCGCAGAGGGCCTGGTTGGCGAAGCTCATGTCCATGACGCTGGAGGGATGGCCTTCGGCCGCCGCCAGGTTCACCAGGCGGCCTTCTCCCAGCACGTAGATGCAGCGCCCGTCCTCCAGGCGGTATTCGTCCACGAAGTCGCGGATCGTCCGCTTGGAAACCGCCATGGCTTCCAGGACTTCCAGATCCAGTTCCACGTTGAAGTGGCCGGAATTGCTCACGATGGCGCCGTCCTTCATGGCCTGGAAGTGCTCCCGGCGGATCACGTGGATGTCGCCCGTAAGCGTGCAGAAAAAGTCGCCGATGCGGGCGGCTTCCGCCATGGGCATCACCTGGTAGCCGTCCATGACGGCTTCCAAGGCCCGCAGGGGATCCACTTCGGTGATCACCACCTTGGCTCCCATGCCGGCGGCCCGCATGGCCACGCCCCTTCCGCACCATCCGTAGCCGCACACCACGAAGGTGGACCCGGCCAACAGACGGTTGGTGGCTCGAATGATGCCGTCGATGGTGCTTTGTCCCGTGCCGTAGCGGTTGTCGAAAAGGTGCTTGGTGTCGGCGTCGTTGACGGCGATGATGGGGTAGCGCAGCACGCCGTTTTCCGCCATGCTTCGAAGACGGATGACCCCGGTGGTGGTCTCTTCCGTGCCGCCCACGATGTGGGCCAGCAGGTCCTGGCGCTCGGAATGGAGCGTACTCACCAGGTCCGCTCCGTCGTCCATGGTGATGTGGGGTTCGTGGGCCAGGGCGGCGTGGATGTGCTTGTAGTAGGTCTCCTTGTCTTCGCCCTTGATGGCGAAAACCGGGATGCCGTCATGGACCACCAGGGATGCCGCCACGTCGTCCTGGGTGCTCAGGGGGTTGGAGGCGCAAAGGCGCACATCGGCGCCTCCGGCCTGGAGGGTCTGAGCCAGGGCGGCCGTTTCCGTCGTCACGTGGAGACAGGCGGCGATGCGAACGCCTGCCAGCGGTTTTTCCTTTTCAAAACGCTCCTTGATGGAGCGTAAAACGGGCATGGACTTGGCGGCCCATTCGATGCGAAGTCTGCCCTTTTCGGCCAGGGCCTCGTCCTTGATATGAAAATCCATCCGATCGTTCTCCTTCCTGTCCATATCTGTCTCGTGCAGCAGCACCAATGGAGCTCGCTCGGAGGGCCTCCTAGGCCCCCAGCTTCCCGGCCTTTTCCAGCAGGATGTCCACTTTGTCCGTCTTTTCCCAGGTGAAGTCCGGATCGTTTCGGCCGAAGTGGCCGTAGCACGAGGTCTTCTTGTAGATGGGGCGAAGCAGCTTGAGATCCCGGATCATGTTGGCCGGCTTGAAGCTGAAGACTTCCCGCACGATCTTGGCGATCTCGTCGGGCGGAATCTTGGCGGTGCCAAAAGAATCGATCATGAGCGACACCGGTTCGGCCACGCCGATGCTGTAGGCCACCTGCACTTCCACCCGGTCGGCCAGGCCGGCGGCCACGATGTTCTTGGCCACGTAACGGGCCATGTAGGAAGCGCTTCGGTCCACCTTGCTGGGGTCCTTACCGGAAAAACAGCCGCCCCCGTGGCTCCCCTGCCCTCCGTAGGTGTCCACGATGATCTTTCGGCCCGTGAGGCCGCAGTCGCCCATGGGGCCGCCGATGACGAACCGGCCGGTGGAGTTGATGAAAAAGCGGGTCTTGTCGTCCAGGAGTTCTTCAGGGATCACCTTCTTGATCACCTCCTCAATGATCCCTTCCTGGATCGTCTTGTAGCTCACTTCGGGCGTATGCTGGGCCGCCACCACCACCGTGTCCACGCGCACCGGCTTGTGATCCACGTATTCGATGGTCACCTGGCTTTTGCCGTCGGGGCGCAGGAAGTCGAGAACGCCGTTTTTGCGGACTTCCGCCAGTTTGCGGGTGATCCGGTGGGCATAGTAGATGGGCATGGGCATGAGCACCGGTGTTTCGTTGCAGGCGAATCCGAACATGAGGCCCTGGTCGCCGGCTCCCTGTTCGTCGAAAAGGCCCTCGCCCTCGTTCACCCCCATGGCGATGTCCGGGGACTGCTTGTCGATGGAGGAGATGACCGCACAGGTGGCCCAGTCGAAGCCCATGGCGGAATCGTTGTACCCGATGTCCTTGATGGTCTGGCGGACGATCTCGGGAATGTCCACCCAGGCGGAGGTGGTGATCTCGCCGGCCACGAAGGCCAGACCCGTGGTCACCAGGGTCTCGCAGGCCACGCGGGCCGCCTTGTCTTCCGTCAGGATGGCATCCAGGATGGAGTCGGAGATGCGATCGGCCACCTTGTCAGGATGGCCTTCCGTCACCGATTCGGAGGTGAACAGGAAAGAACTCATGGACATGGCTTTTCTCCCTTCTAAGACTCTTTGGAATCGTTGGTGCCGGCCGGCGATGCCGGAGACGGCCGGCACGCCCTGCTGCGGTTTCCGGCGCGGGCGTCGGGCGGACTGACCAGGCCGCCGGAGATAAGCAATTTGAAGGCATCCTCCACCGTCATGGTGAGCGGGATGGTCTCCTTTTCCGGAACCAGAAGATAGAAGCCCGACGTGGGGTTGGGCGTGGTGGGAAGGAACACGTTGATCATGCGTTCGGAGTGGAAGGATTGCACCTCCCCGTTGGGCACGCCCGTCACAAACGCAATGGCGTAGATGCCGCGTCGCGGATACTCGATGAGCACCACGCGCTTGAAACTGTCGTCGGACTGGGAAAAGATGGCGATGAGAAGCTGTTTGACCGCCATATAGATGGGGCGCACCAGGGGGATCTGATAGACGATGCGCTCCCCGAACTCCACGATGCGCCCGCCCACGTAGTTTTTTACCAGCACGCCCGTGAGCAGAACCAGGAGCACCACCAGGGCGATGCCCAACCCCGGAATGGGAAACGGGATGTAGGTGCGCGGATTGAAGCGCTCGGGGATCAGGTTGAAGATCTTGTCCCCGTGCTTCAAGAGCAGGCTGATGACGTAGAACGTAAAGGAGAGCGGGACCACCGTGAGCAGCCCCGCAATGAAATACGCTCGGATCTTGGTTCGCAGGTTCTTCAGGAAGGCCAACCTTTGACGATCTCCGGCTTCTTGGGTTTGTTCGTCCCGTCCAGCAGGACCACGCGTGGCTCATGGTCCCGCGCCTCGCCCTCTTCATATTCGGCATAAGTGGCGATGATGATAAGATCTCCCGGGGCGCCCATGCGGGCCGCCGCCCCATTCAGACAGATGTCTCCCCCACCGGGCGGACCGCAGATGGCGTAGGTTTCAAAGCGGGCACCGTTGGTCACGTTATAGACCTTTACCTGTTCGAAGGGAAGGATATCCGCCAGTTCCATGAGATTCTGGTCGATGGTGAGGCTCCCTTCGTATTCCAGGTTCGCATCCGTCACCCGGGCGCGATGCAGTTTGCTCTTGAGCATGATGCGACGCATGGTTTTCTCCTTGCGAATGCGTGGCTTGCCGGATGGCCCTCTTTAAGGTTTCAAGACCGTATTGTCAATGAGTCGGGCCTTGCCCACGTAGGCGGCCAAGGCCAGGAGGGCCGGTCGGGACAGGGTTTCCACCGTCCCCAGGGTCTCGGCATCGCGCAGTTCCGCGTAGTCGATGCGCACCCGGGGTCCGGCACCCAGGACGCGGCGAACGTGTGCCAGGATGGCCTCGCCGTTCCGCTCCCCTTTCCCCACGAGGCGCTGGGCTTCTTCCAGGGACCGCGAGAGCAGGAGGGCCTCCCGGCGTTCTTCCTCGCAGAGGTAGGTGTTGCGGCTGCTCATGGCCAGGCCGTCTTCCTCCCGCACGATGGGATGGCCCACCACCTGGACGTCCATGGCCAGATCGCGAACCATGCGCCGAATGGTCAGCAGCTGCTGGTAGTCCTTTTCGCCGAAGACCGCCACATGGGGCTTCACGATGTGAAAGAGCTTGGCCACCACGGTGGCCACACCCCGGAAGTGTCCCGGGCGGGAAGCCCCGCACAAGGGGCGGGTGACCTCCTCCACGGTGACATACGTCTGGAAGCCCTCGGGATACATCTCTTCCACGCTGGGGGCGAAAACCACGTCCACCCCCACGCCGCGGGCCATGGCCAGATCCCGGTCCATGTCCCGCGGGTAGCTTTCGAAATCTTCATTGGGGCCGAACTGGGTGGGATTGACGAAGATGCTGATCACCACCTTGTCGGCCAGGGTCCCGGCATGCCGCATGAGGGCCAGGTGCCCCTCATGGAAAAAGCCCATGGTGGGCACAAAACCGATGCGGACGCCGTCCCGGCGCCACTGGTCGGCCTGCTGCTGCATCTCGGCGATGGTGTCGATGACGCGCATGGCTCCTCCTTTCCCTGCTTGCGCCCCACAAAAGAAAGGCCTTCTAGACCGTCGTCCGGAAGGCCTCCGTCCACAACGTCAACCGCTGGCACGCTGCCGGTGGGAACACCCTTCCGTCTCGGTCCCTTCCGGGATCCAAGCGGAGTCGGCGGCTTGGAAATACCCGCCGCCTCCTTATCAGGACGTGGTTCCTTTGTCAAGGCGCGGGGAGGAGAAGCAAGTTGGAAGTCCGGGATTCAGGGTTCAATCCCACATTCAGGCGTGGGCCCGCGGCAACGAAAGAGTTCCCGCGAGGGCTTCGCTCGCCGAGGGTGCTGCAGGTCTTCCGCCCCCTTGAAAACGACAAGAAGAGGGATTATGTTCCGCCGCGTTCGGCAGCGGCCGAAACTCAATGATCACCCGAACGCGGAAGCAAACGGCTCAAACGGAGGTTCACATCATGGATTCTCGCGGTCCCCTCATGTCCCTCAGGAAGCAGCGCTGCCCCAAGTGCGGCAAGCACCGCATGAGCATCTACTACCGGCCCCAGTTCGAAAACCGCCTCTACTACATGTGCTACTGCGGGTTCGCCCAGATGTCCGTGGCGGGGAAGATGGCCATGGCCTGTGCCAGCAGGGGCATGAAGGCCCTGAACGTCCTTTCTATGGACTATTAGGAACCTGCCCGAGAACGCCGGGGACCATGTCCTTTCTCGTAGCGCAGCCCTTTAGGGCTGCGGAAGACTGCCGGGCGTCGGATGGGCCATCGGCTATTGCCCGTCACTTCATGGGGTTGCGATGGCCGTCTCCCGCGGGGCTGAAGCCCCGCGGCTACGAAGGGATGCCAGATCTCCGGCATCTTGAACCGGAGAGCCATTGTCGGACAGCCTCCTAGCCGTCGGTTCGGTTTCCGCGGGGGGGCGGTTCCTGCGACAGCCCCAGGTCGGCGTCGTCCAGGATGATGGCCCCCGTTTCGTCCATCTTGAGGCGGGTGATGCCGGGGTGGTGCCGCTCCAATTCGTCCATGAGCAACGAGGCGTCGGAAGGGGTCGCCTCCCCTTGCCTTTCTCTCGACGACTGTTCCAGAGCTTCCTGGTAGGCCAGGGCCTGGCGGATCACCTGGGAAAGATCCTGAGCTTGGCAGGGCTTGGTAAGAAAGCGGTAAATCTCCCCCTCGTTGATGGCCCGGATGGCCGCTTCCAGGGTGGCGTAGCCCGTGAGCATGATCCGCAGGGTTTCCGGGTGCAGATCCCGAACCACGGCCAGAAACTCGGACCCTGTCATACCCGGCATCCGCTCGTCGGAAACCACCACGTGCACCGCCTCTTCGGACAGGATGCGCAAGGCTTCCATGGCCGAATTGGCCGTGAGGATCCGGTAGGGCTCTTGGCGCAGCGCGCGTTTGACCGCACTGGTGAAGTGGGGTTCGTCGTCTACGAACAGAACGGTCTTCTTCATGTCTGATCCTCACCTCACTTGATCGGCAGAAGCACCCGGACCGGCTCCAGAATGCCCACCGTCTTGGCGAAGTTCCTGAGCCGTTCCAGGAGAGCCGGGGTGATTTCCTGTCCCTTCTTGATCAGGAGCACCCCCTTCAAGCTCAGCACGTCCTGGCCCACGATCATTCCAAGTTGCAGGTCCTGTACCGCCATCTCCTTCACCTGGAACCTTGCCTCGTCTCCCAGGACGTCTTCCAGGGCCTCGAGAACCCGCGGATCGTACCAGCCTCGGCGCCTCTTCATTTGCAGGAGTGCGGCGGCCCGCGGAAGTCCCGAGGATTCCAGGGCGTCGAAGTCCAGCACCACCTTGAGAATCCGTGCTCCCAGGGGGATCGTTTCCCCATATCGCTCATCCTTGGGCACACCGGAGCCGTCGAAGCGTTTCTCCTGGTAGGCGATGATCTCGCTCACGTCCTGCAGCCTGGGGATCTTGGCGATGAGATCCGCTCCCACCGACGGGTACATGGAATAGAGCTGCTCTTCTTCGGCCGAGAGGGGCTGACCCGTAAAGACCTTCTGCAGCGCCTCCTCCGTGAGGATCACGCATCCAATCTGGCTCAGCATGGCCGCGGTCTCCAACTGCCAGAGCTTGGGTACCTGAAGTCTTGTGCCGATGTCCCTGGCGTAGCGCCGAATACGGGAGGCCCGCCCGAAGGCTTCGGGGTTCACCAGGCTCAGTACGTCGGCCATCACCTGGATGGCTCCGCGCAGGGTCTTTTCCAGCAGCTCCTTTTCCGCTTTGACCAGCCGGTACTGCTGCAAGCCCGCCTGGATGGCCATGACCAGGGTCTCGGGAGGGCACGGCTTGGTCAAAAAGCGAAAGATGTTACCCTGATTGACGGCGTCCATGGCGGCCTGGAGATCCGCATTGCCGGTGAGGATCATCCGAATGGTGTCCGGGCAGATCTCGCGCACCTTGGTAAGAAACTGGATGCCGTCCATCACCGGCATCCGTAGATCCGAAATGATGAGGGCGTAAGCAGTACTGCCTCGCACCGCCCTGAGGCCCTCCTCGGGCCCCAGGGCCGTCTCAATGGCGTAGTGCTTCCTCAAAGTCCTTTTGAAGGACGATAGAATGTTGGGGTCGTCATCCACAAAAAGGATCTTTTCGGCCATGTCTCGTTCCTATTGCTGTTGAAACACCTCGGAGCAAGCCCTTTTGCACTCCTTGAGCCGGCCCAGAATTCCCAAGTCCGCCAAATAGACTTGGTCCGCCAGGTTGGGTCCCTGGTAGGACGGTCCTCCATGAAGGGCGTAATCCATCAGATCGGCAATGTGAACCGCGGTCAGGGCGCTGAACTCGCGGTGGGGGCACCGGCTCGGGAAATGATGAAAGGCCACAGCCTCTACGATGTTGTCGGGAAGTCCCCACACCCCCAGCAAATAGGCGCCCACTTCCGCGTGCGTGGCGTTTAGGAGCTCCTCCTCGCTCTTCCACAAAGGGTCATTCGTGGCTGCGGAGCGCTCCAGGGCCAGGGCTTCCCTTTCGGGAAGAGCGTGCATGAGGATCAGCTTGCCCACGTCGTGGAGCATGGCGGCCATAAAGGCGTCTTCGACGATCATTGTTTCCGCCCCGGCTTCCAAGGCGATGGTCTTGGCGCAAAGGGCCGTGTTGAGGCTGTGGGTCCAGAGTTGATCCATATGGCCCGGGGGAAAACGGCCCTCCTCGAACTGGCTGAAGATCTGGGTGGACAAGACCAGCGTCTTAACGGTGTTGAGTCCCAGGAGAGTCACCGCCTGCTCGGGACTGCCCACATGGCGGGACAGGCCGAAGAAAGCGGAATTGACCAACTGGAGAATCTTGGCCGTCATGCCCACGTCCCGGGAGATGATCTCCCCCACCCTCTTCAGACTGGGGTCATCGGACTCCAACTCCTCCATGATCTGCTCATAGAGAGAAGGCAGGCTGGGCAGGGTCTCAACACTGGAAACCAGCTCTCGCAGGGCCCTCTCGCCCAGGAGAGCCCGTAGAGTCTTCACCCGTTCGATGGTTGCCTTGAGTTTCTCGGGGTCGCATGGTTTGGCCAGATATTGGTGCGCCGACCGGACGGCCCTGAGGATAAGGTCTTCTTCGGAATAGCCGGAAAGGGCTATCCGAATGATGTCCGGGTGCCTTCTTTTGACCTCCAGGAGAAATTGCGCACCGTCGATGCCGGGCATCCGCATGTCGGAAACCACCACGTCCACGGGTTCCTGGTCCAAGAGCTGGAGAGCCTCCTGGGCGCCCGCACAGAAGTGAAATGTCCATTCCCGGCGAATGGGTCGCAGCATGCGGCGTAAGCCTTGAAGGACATTGGGCTCATCGTCCACGAACAGAATCTTCCACTCCACTTGGCGCTCCTCCTTGCCTGATCGTCTTCTTCCCCGCTGTTGGTTTATTCGGCATCAGCAATTCACTCCATGAGCGAAATATCCACTGAAAGGAGCGTGGGGCGAATCCGTTCAAGCGCTGCGTTGCGACATCCGATCTTAACCACTAGAGAGCCACTCAAGGTAAAGCAGTGGGAGACAGACATTGAGACGAGGTGGACCATGAGACGCATCCTGATTGTGGATGACGAGGCACCTGTTCGGGCGCTGGTGGCCAAGGCCATGGAAAAGGTGGGCTATGAGTGCACCGCGGCCGCCTCTGCAGAACAGGCCCGGAAGATCCTGGAAACCGAGACCTTTGATCTCGTCATGAGTGATGTGAACATGCCGGGCGAATCAGGCCTGGATTTCATACAATATGTGGTTCGGGCCCATCCGGATACCGCCACCTTGCTCGTTTCGGTGATGGACGACCCTGCGGTGGCCAGGCGGGCCCTTGATCTGGGGGTCTATGGCTACATCGTCAAGCCTTTCGATCTTACGGCTATCCAAATCGATGTGGAAAGCGCCCTTCGCCGTCGCGACCTGGAAGTCGCCAACCGGCGCTATCGGGAAGACCTGGAAGCTCTGGTGGCCGAGCGCACACGGGAACTTTTGAGACAGAAGGAAGAATACGCGCTCCTGGTAAAGACCCTGCCGTGCGTGGTCTACGTGGGGAATCCGGACTGGACGGTCACCTTTGTTTCGGAGCGGGTCATGGACATTACCGGGTATCCCCCGGAGGCCTTTCTTTCCGGCGGAAAACGGTGGCACGAAATGATCCTGGAGGAGGATCTTCCGCTGTTGAGGGCCGCGGTGAAGAAAGCCCTCAAGGAAGAGGGAGCCTTCGTTCGCGAATACCGGATCCAGGATGCGAAAGGCAGGGAGCGCTGGATCCAGGACAGGGGTCAAATCGTCCGAAAGCCCGATGGGGGGATCGACTACATGTCCGGGGTGATCTTCGACATAACGGCGCAGAAGAGGGCCGAGGAGGCCCTGGAGCGCGCCAAGGAGGAATGGGAGCGCACCTTTGACGCAGTGCCGGACCTGATCGCGGTGATGGACAAGAACCTTCACATAGAGCAAGTCAACAGGGCCTTCCGGGAACGGGTTAGCGGGCTGGAATCGGACCTTGTGGGGAAGCCCTGTTACACGGTTCTCCACGATCGCGACCGAATGTGTGACAAATGTCCTTCCAATGGGGGGCACCGAGAGGAGCGCGTCTACGAAACCGAGGTCTACAACAAGAAGCTGAAGGCGTATTTCCATGCCACCAGCGCCCCCATCCCGGACAGTCAAGGCAACGTTACCGGCTACGTCTCAGTATTGCGGGACATCACCCGCCAAAAAAAGGCGGAAGAGGCCCTGAAAAGCGCCCATCGCGAACTGGACCAGCTCTTCTCGGCCATCTCCTCGGTGCTCATCGGTCTGGACGCCGAGGGCCGCGTCCTTCGCTGGAACAAGATGGCCGAGGATGTCTTCGGTTTGAACTCGGAAGACGTGGTCGGGCGGGATCTGGACGAATTGGGAATCGATTGGCAGTGGGATCGGGTGCGTCAGGCCATGGCATGCTGCCGGGCCAAAAAGAAGTCCCAGAGGGTGGACGATCTTCGCTACACGCGGGTGGACGGACAACCCGGTTTTTTGGGCCTGAACATCAACCCGGTGGAGCTGGACCAAAACCGGGGGATGGGATTGCTCGTCATGGGGGCCGAGATCACCCACCGAAAGCTCCTGGAAAGCCAACTGGCTCAGGCCCAGAAGCTGGAATCCATAGGGCAGCTCGCTGCCGGCATCGCTCACGAAATCAACACGCCCACCCAGTTTATCGGAGACAACGTCCGGTTTTTGCAGGATGCCTTCACGGATCTGGCAGATCTCATGGAAAAGTACCGGGAATTGTGTTCCAGGGCTCTTACCGTGGAAGAGTTGCGGGAAGCGGCCGAGGCCGTGACCCAGACAGAAGAATCCTTGGACGTGGATTATTTGCTGGAAGAAATTCCCCAGGCCATCTCCCAGAGTCTGGAAGGGGTTCAGAGGGTGGCCAGGATCGTTCTCGCCATGAAGGAGTTTTCCCATCCCGGTCAGGAGGAGAAGGTTCCCCTGGACATCAACCACGCGCTGGAAAACACCCTCACCGTGGCCCGCAACGAGTGGAAGTACGTGGCCGACGTGGTGACCGATTTCGACCCCACCCTGCCCCCCGTCCCCTGCATCCCGGCGGAACTAAACCAGGTCTTTTTGAACATCATCGTCAACGCGGCTCACGCCATCAAGGATGCGTTGGATGGGGGGCGCGGGGAGAAGGGCACCATCACCGTCACAACCCGCTACCGGGACGATGTGTGCGAGGTGCGTATCAGCGATACCGGGACCGGCATCCCGAAGCACATCCGCCACCGGATCTTTGATCCCTTTTTCACCACCAAGGAAGTGGGGAAGGGAACGGGCCAAGGCTTGGCCATCAGCCATTCGGTGATCGTGGACAAGCACGGCGGGCGGCTGAGTTTCGAAACCGAGGAGGGCAAGGGAACCACGTTCATCATCGAAATCCCGCTGGAATAGGTGCGGACAGGACCGCTGGGGCTGCTTGGGAACCGACCCCATCCGTCCATCCCCCATCCCTCAGCCCTCCTCCCTCAACGCCCGGGCGAGCTCGAGAAAGGAGCCGGGGGGGATGCGTTCCGGCCGATCGGTGGGGTTGAGGCCGGCGCGCAGGATGGCCCGGCGAAGGGTTTCCCCGGAAGCGGGCACGGCGCCCATGAGCGCGTTGGCCAAGGTCTTTCGACGTTTCTGGAAAACGGCGTTCACGATGGCCCGGATGTCCTGGAAGGGCACGTCGGGCTCCCGGTCGTGAAAGCGAAGGCGAACCACCAGGGAATCCACCCTGGGGGGCGGATAGAACTGCTTGGGGCCCACGCTAAAAAGCGGCTCCACCGATCCGTAGATGCTGAGAAGCACGCTCAGGACGCCATAGTCCTTGGTGCCGGGGCCCGCGGCCAGGCGCTCCCCCACTTCCCGCTGGACCATGAAGACCCCCCGGCGGATAAGGCTCCGGTTTTCCAGCAGCCGGAACATGAGGGGCGAGCTGATGTTGTAGGGAAGATTTCCCACCACCACCAGCGGGCGGCCGGCTTCCCGCGCACAGGCGTCCCAGGGGAACCGAAGGACGTCCATGGAGTGCACCCGGATTCCATGGCCGTGCGATGCGAGCCTGTCCGAAAGAAAAGAGGCCAGGTCCGTATCCAGTTCCACCAGATGCAGACGGGCGCATCGGCCCACGAGAAAAGCGGTGAGGGCTCCCAGGCCCGGGCCCACCTCCACCACCACGTCGTCCGGTTCCACGTGGGCGGCTTCCACGATCTTTTCCGCCGTCTTGGGCTGCGCCAAAAAGTGTTGGCCCAGGCGCTTTCGCGGGCGCCCCTGCTGATCCCGGAAATACTCATGGGGGGAAGGGAAAAGATCCACGGGAGGCTCCGTCACAACATGCGGGAAACGGCGTCCAGGTCCAGGGGGTCCGGCGTGAAGCCTTCCCGGAGCCACAAGCGGTAGGCTGCGGCGGCGATCATCACGGCGTTGTCCGTGCAGTGGCGGATGGACGGCACATGGAGCTGCAGGCGCCGGTAGGCGCATTCTTCTTCCAACCGCTCGCGGAGCCGGCTGTTGGCGGCGACCCCGCCGGCCGTGGCCACGTGTCGCACCCGGTAGCGCTCGGCGGCCTCCAGGGTCTTTTCCACCAGGACGTCCACCACGGCTTCCTGGAAGCTGGCCGCCAGGTCCTCCAGGCGGTAAGGGGTCTCCCCCTTTCCTTCGGGAACGGGAGGCCCGTAGCGCTTGACGAAATAGGCCACGGCCGTCTTGATGCCGCTGAAGCTGAAATCGAGGGATCCCTTTTCCAGCCGGGACCGGGGAAAGTCGAAGGCGGCCGGGTTTCCCCGCCGTGCCAGCCGGTCGATGATCACCCCTCCCGGATAGCCGAGCCCCAGGAGCTTGGCCACCTTGTCGTAGGCCTCCCCGGCTGCGTCGTCCCGGGTGCTACCCACGCAGCGGCTGGAGCCGTCCGGGGTGACCAGGTAGAGGGAGGTGTGGCCTCCGGAGACCACCAGGCAGATGAAGGGCTCTTCGGGGCGCTCCTTGTCCAGAAAGGCCGCCTCCATGTGGCCCTCCAGGTGGTTCACGGCCAAAAGGGGCTTGTCGAGGGCGTAGGCCAAGCCCTTGGCGGCGCTCAGCCCCACCAAAAGAGCGCCCACCAGCCCCGGGCCCTGGGTGACGGCCACGGCGTCCAGATCCCCGGCGCAGCACCCGGCCCGATCCAGGGCCTCGCGGATGACCGGTAGGATGGCTTCCACATGCTTTCGCGATGCCAGCTCCGGCACCACGCCGCCGTAGGGGCTGTGGACGGCGATCTGGCTCGCCACCACGTCGGAGAGGATCTCCCGGCCGCTGCGCACCACGGCGGCGGCCGTTTCGTCGCACGATGTCTCGATTCCCAAAATGAGCATGAAACGTCCGTCCGGCTGGTTCGTTGTCAGGAACTTTCCTGTGGGCGGTCCACTTCCGGCCCGGCGGGGGCGTTGGCTTCGCCGGCCACAAAGCGACGGGCTTCCTCCACGTCTTCCTTGCTGCCCACAAACAGCGGCACGCGGTCGTGCAATGTTTCCGGTTCCAGGTCCAGGATGCGGCGGGTTCCGTCCGTGGCCGCTCCCCCCGCCTGTTCGGCCACGAAGGCCATGGGAGCCGCCTCGAAGAGCAGGCGCAGCTTGCCGTGGGGCTTCTTGGGGTCCTTGGTGTCCGCGGGATACATGAAGATCCCGCCCTTCAGCAGATTGCGGTGGAAATCGCTTACGAGGGACCCGATGTAGCGGGCCGTGTACGGGCGCCCCTGGCGGACGTCCGGCGACTTCAAATGGTCCACGTAACGGCGCACGCCTTCGTCCCAGTAGCAATAGTTCCCCTCATTGACGCTGAAAATCCGCCCCCGGGCAGGCATGGCGATGTTTTCATGACTCAGGAAGAATTCGCCGATGGCCGGATGCAACGTGAATCCGTGCACCCCGCGGCCGGTGGTGTAGACGAGCATGGTACTGGAACCGTAGATGAAGTAGCCCGCCGCCACCTGCTCCGAGCCCCTTCGAAGCACTTCGTCCAAGGTCACGGGGCCGTCTTCCTTCTTGCGGCGATAGATGGAAAAGATGGTCCCCACGCTCACGTTCACGTCGATGTTGGACGATCCGTCCAGGGGATCCATGAGGAGGATGTAAGGTCCACGGGGAACTTCCGCGGGGATCTCGATCACGTCGGCGTCCTCTTCGGACGCGATGGCGCACAGCTGCCCCGCCTGGGTGAGGCGGCGGATGAGGGTGCGGTGGGCGTAGTCGTCCAGTTTCTGGACCTTTTCACCGTACACGTTGGTGTCCCCGGTGAAGCCGTAGATGTCGTTCAACCCGGCCTTGTTGAGTTCCCGATGGATCAGCTTGGCGGCCACCACCAGTTCGTTGAAAAGCAACGTGAAGGCGCCTGTCGCCCTCGGGTTTTCCCTTTGCTGACGAAGGAGATGTTCCGTCACGGTGATTCCCACGGTCTTGCTCGGCATGTTCCTCTCCTTTCTCGGCAGCGTGCGTAGATGACCGGAAGGTCCTCGGCGGAAAGCCGCCCGGCCGTGAATATTCCCCGACCCTCAGGAACCGGCAGAGAATGAAGCCTGTACACATCGGGTTTGATACCATGAAGCGCCTCGGGGCACAATGCGCCTTTGCGCGGCGTCCCTGGCGGTGCTTCGCTATTCCGCTATTGACATAACGATCCGGGAAGCCTTATGAGACCCGAAAGGGAGAGAAGAGCGGATGACGGAGCAGCAGGGGCGAAAGGCTGACGAAATGGAGGAATCGAAGGTGACGCCGGAAAACGGTGCCTCCCTGGTGGATGCCCACCGAAGGCGGATCGACTACCTGAGGATTTCCATCACCGACCGGTGCAATCTGCGTTGCGTCTATTGCATGCCGGACGGGGCGGTGACCTTCATTCCCCACCGGGAGATCCTGCGCTACGAGGAGATTCTCCGGCTGGTGCGGGTGGCCGTGGAGCTCGGGATCCGCAAGGTGCGGATCACGGGCGGAGAGCCCTTCGTTCGAAAGAATTTCCTCTACCTGTGCTCCCGGGTGGCGGCCATGCCGGGCCTGGAGGATGTGAGCGTGACCACCAACGGGCTTCTCCTGGAAGCCTACGCCCAGGGCCTTTTCGACGCGGGGGTCCGCAGGATCAACGTGAGCCTGGACACGCTCCAGCGGGATAGATACGCGCGCATCACCGGCGTGGACGCCTTCGACCGGGTGTGGGCCGGGATCCTCCGGGCCCATGAGGTGGGCCATTTCCCCATCAAGATCAACGTGGTGGCCATGAAGGGCGTGAACGACGACGAGGTGGAGGCCTTGGCGGGGCTGACCCGCAACTATCCCTTCCACGTTCGGTTCATCGAATTCATGCCCTTCCGGCCCGATGCCTTCCATGAGCGGTTTCTGTCGAGCGACGCCATCCTGGATCGCCTGCAGGCCGTGGGTCCCTTGCAGCCGGCCAGGCCGGAAAACGGCAACGGGCCGGCCCGCTACTACCAGTATCCGGGAGCGCCGGGCAAGGTGGGTGTGATCAGTCCGGTGAGCCATCACTTCTGCCCCACCTGCAACCGGCTGCGGGTGACCGCCGAGGGACGCCTGAGGACCTGCCTTTTTTCCAGCGAAGAAACGGATCTGCGAGCGCTTCTGCGATCCGGGGCGTCCGACGCCAAGCTGGCGTCCGCCATCCTGGAGGCCACCGCGCGCAAACCCAAGCGCCACCACATGGACGAAGCCGTGACCCGCAAGTGCATCGGCCGCCCCATGTCCGCCATCGGCGGGTAGAAGCTTTTTTGAAAACGCATGAGGCGCCCTGGTCATCGGTCTGCCGGTCCTTTTCCCGGAAGCGGCGTTCCTTAACGTGAAAGAGAACCGCGAATGAACGCCAATAGACGCAAATGGAAATGAGGGGTTCGCGAACCGCCCTACACGCCCAAGGGACACACGACTTCCAATTACCCGCTACCGTCCTTCCGCCCGCTGCCAGGCGAGGGATGCGGCACCGAAGACGGCGGCCATGTCGCCCAACTCACTGCGATGGATACGAGTGCGGTGAGGATCGAGCATGCTGGGCACCCGCCGGATGTAATTTTCCATGGGGGGAGCAAACTGGTCCCACGAAGCGGCCACGCCTCCTCCGATCACCGCAGTGGAGATCCCCAGGAAGGTGAAGAGGTTCGAGAGCGCCAGGGCCAGGGCCCAGCCCATGCGGGAAAAGAGCCCACGGGCCGTCGGGTCGCCTTGGACGGCCGCCTGATGGACGATCCGGGCGGTGAGCTTGCCCGCATGCAGCGCCTCGTTGAGCAGGGGGGACAGGGCTCTTCCCTCTTTCCGGGCGAGATCAATTCCTTTGACCAGAGCGGTGGCCGATGCGTGGGCCTCCAGGCAGCCCTTCTGACCGCAGGCGCACTCCGGCCCCTCCGGGTCCACGATGACGTGGCCGATCTCGCCCGAAAATCCCAACCGATCCCCTTCCCAGAGCCTCCCGTGGGCGAAGAAACATCCCCCCACGCCGGTTCCCAAAGTCACCCCGATCCAATGGGGGAGATTGCGGGCGTTGCCGAGCCAGGCTTCGCCCAAGCCGAACACATTGGCGTCGTTTTCCAATACCACGGGCACCTGGAGGGCGTCCTGGAGCTTCACGGCCAACGGAAAGCCCGCCAAGGACGGCAGGTTCGGGGAAAAGATCACCGACCCGGAAGCCGGATCCAGCTTGCCGGCCACCCCCAGCCCCACCGCGCAGAGAAAGTGGGAAGGGAGGCCTGCGTCGGCCAGGAGGGCCAGGCATTGCTGGGCCAGCCGGTGTGCCAGGGAATCCGGGCCCTGCCGGGACTCGGAATGGGCCTTTCGGAAGGCCAGCACCGTTCCCTTGCGGTCCACCAGAGCCGATCGCATGTGGGTGCCGCCGATGTCGATGCCGATCACACATTTTTCTTTCATCGCCGGTGCGCTCCGTCTAACTTCATTCCCGTCGGGTCATTGCAACGAAGGGTTTCACCTGACGCAATATGCGGGAAGCCGTGGGACCGTAGGGGCGAAAGATCTTTCGCCCCTGTGGCTCATGGTTCTTGCGATTTCACCTATGTGTTGTATTTCAACCTAACAGTCATGGCTCCCCTTGCGCCACCCCGCATGGATGAAAGAGCGGGCCGGAGCAAGGGCATTTGTCGGAACGCCGCAATATGCCGTTCTCTATGAGTCATTGCGCGCCCATTGCATTGCCGGGCACCCTCATTGCGGCCTTCGCAGTTCCTACAACTAAAATGATTTGCGTCTATTCGCGTTCATTCGCGGTTCTCTTTTTCATTAACCCAATGGGGGCGATTTTCCCTCCGGGTAGGGCCCTGAAGGGCGTGCATGAAGCCCCCCCTACAAAACCGCACAGGCCTCCGGGGTAGGGGCGGGGTTTATCCCCGCCCGCAATTCGCGCTGGAATCATGAAACCCGATGAAAAACGTTCAGTTTTCATGAAAGTCTCCGTAACCTACCGTAATGGCAAGACGTTCATTTTCGTTGGCGAATAGAAGGAAAAGGCACATGCCGCGCGGACAAGGCCGATTGAAGAAGAATTGTTGTCGAGGGCTCCTGCCAGCGGCGTGCCTTCTTCTGTCGGCTCTGATCGGGCCGGCACCGTCCGTCCAGGGAGTTCGTCCGACGATTTCCAATGGCGACACTACTGCAGCAAGAGCCCATCACTTGCTGGCGATGGCGGATCCCGTACCCGGCGTCACCTTACACGTGGAGGAGGCGTCCTACAAGATCGGGCCGTTCGCCCTGGAAGGGGTCCGGGCCCGGATAACGCTGGAGCGGACGGCTGCCGGCGTCCGCGTCCAAGTGGATGACGGGCTCCTGGAACGTCTGCTCTGGGATGGCGTACGCTCAAAAGGATCCTTCGAGATTGAAAATATATCGTTTCAGGTGCGTGCCGCGATCTCCAAGCCGTCGGGCATGGTGACATTGGAGGAGCTGGTGATCCGCCTGCCGCGGGTGGGTGCTCTTGTGATCCGCGGAACGGCGGTGCCCGGAAAAAGCCTTCGCTTGGACCTTCAAGGCCTCGAACTTCAGCTGCGCCACCTGCTCCGGGGACCGCTGGAGCCCGGCAGGGATTGGGAGCTCCTCTTCCCTGCGAACCTCCAGGCGACATGGGTGCAAGGTGCGTCCGGATCCTGGGAGATCAGCGGACATCTCCGGTTGGAGAAGGCCTCTTTTCACGATTCCCTCTTCCTCCATGCAGGAGAAGGGCTGGGCGGGAGCATCCGTTGGCGCTTGGAGGGTGGATCGGGCGCCATCCTGGGAGGCCGTGTGGAGGCACGCGCCTCCGCCGGTGAGATCCTTTGGGACCGCTTCTACCTGAACCTGTCCAAGCATCCCGTTTCCATGGAACTGCGGGGAGACGTGGATCCTGCCGCCGGTCGTTGGAGTGTCCAGAGCGGCGCGCTGGCGGTCCAGGGAGCGGCGGTGATCCGGCTGCTCCACAGCTCCGGCGCCCTGGCCCCTTTGGGAGGCCGATTCCACGTGTCCCTTGCCGACCAGGAGGTGGGCCCTCTGCTGGATCTTTTTTTGCGCCAGCCTCTGGAGGCGGAAGTGCCCTGGCTGGCCGCCGTTCGTTGGGCGGGCCGCCTGGGTGCGGACCTTCACCTGTGGATCGGCGCCGGCCTGGAACGGGCGCTCGGCATCTTCCGGCTGCAGGACGGGACCGTCCGAATACCGGAAAAGGGCGTGAACCTTACCGGCCTCCATCTGGAATGTCCCGTATGGTATGAAAGGATCGCCCCATCCGCCGCCGACGGATCCTCCCCTTCCGGTAAAAGAACGGGGTCCGGGCCGGGCAGAGTGCCGCCGAAAGATGGGCCGTCGCCACCCGTGGGCCGTCTTTCCTGGCAGGGAGCGGAATTCTCGGGATTAAAGCTGGGGCCTGCGACTTTGCGGTTGGAAGCGCTCCCCAACGGGATGCGCCTTCCGGAGGCCGTACGGATCCCCTGGGACGGGCAGACGGTTCTCTTGGGGCCCGGGGGGGCTCAAGACGTTTGGACCTCCAACCGGCAGGGCCAAATCCGGATCCACGCGGTTCCACTGGATCTAAGCCCCCTGCTGCCGCCGTCTCTTCAAGGTGCCGTGCGACCGGTGGTGCATCTGGCGGATCAGGAGCTGAGGCTCCAGGGGGAACGGATCGTCGCGGCCCGCCCTTTCACCGTGGATCTCTTTTCCGGCACTGTGAACGTTGAGCGTTTGGAGGTGCGCCACGTGCTCAGTGAGGCTCGGGAAGGGATTCTGGACGCCTCCTGGACCGACGTGGATCTCGAGGAACTGACCCGTGCCACTGCGTTCGGGCGGGTCACCGGCAAACTGAAGGGGCGGATCACCAACCTTCGTTTTGCCTACGGAGCTCCCATCGCTTTTGACCTGGTTCTGCAGAGCCAGGACGACTCCCCGGTGGAGAGGAAGATCAGCGTGACCGCCATCGACAATCTGGCGCAGGTGGGCACCGCCCAGTCGCCTTTTGTCGGGATGGCGTCTCTTCTCAAGGTCTTTTTCAAGGATTTCCCGTACCAAAAGATCGGCATCCGGTGTAGGCTGGAAAACGATTACTTCACGATCCGCGGGCTGGTGCACGAAGGCGGTCGGGAGTACCTGGTTCGGCGCGGGCTTGTGCGCGGGGTGAACGTGATCAACCAGAACCCGCGCAACCGCATATCCTGGAACGACATGGTGGCAAGGCTCTCCCGGATCGGCAAGTCCGGGAAGGCTCGGGTTCAGTAGAAACGGGAGGTGTGCGCGATGAAAGGGTCGTTCATGGGCAAGCTGGCAGTGGGTTTTCTCGTTCTATTCCTTGTTTCCTGCGTGACCATCAACATCTACTTTCCGGCGGAGGAAGTTCGCAAGGCGGCGGAAGACATCGTGGGGGATATCCGCAAGGAACCTGCGGAGCAGCCGCCGGCGGCGCCTTCGGGGGACAAGCAGGGCATGGTGCCGAGAATCATCCGGTTCTGCCTGGTGGTGCCCAACGCCTTTGCCGCTCAGGAGGTGCAGGTGTCCAATGCGGCGATTCGGGAACTCAAAAGCCGCCTGGCCCGGTCGGACGCCCAGTTGGCTCCCTACTTCGCCAACGGGGTCTTGGGAGAGGGGGCGGATGGCTACGTGGTGCTGCTTCATCCCGAAACGCTCTCCATCAAGGATCGCGCCCGGGTGACACGCCTGGTCCAGTCGGTCAATGCCGACCGAAAGGCCCTCTACGCCGAAGTGGCCAGGGCGCTCCAGGTGGACCCAGGCCAGATCCCGCGGATTGCGCGAGTTTTTGCCGAGGAGTGGCAGAAGACGGCGCGTCCGGGATGGATGATTCAGCGTCCCGACGGATCGTGGCAAAAGAAGTGACGAGCGGGCGGGGATAAACCCCGCCCCTACCCAAGGGGTCCGAGTGTTTTGGCAGGGGCGGGTTTTCCGCCCGCCCTTCAGGACCTGTCCATGGGGGAGAAATCGTCCAATGTTCATATGAAACCCGTCCTCGTTTCGTTCGTGCGCTCGGGGCCTAATAGGGGCGAATCATCATTCGCCCCTAGGAGGCTGTCCGAGAACGCTGCTTTTATCAAACAACTTCATAGTTGTGAGAAGGCGATATGGGCGGAAATGCTATGATAGCCTGTCGAGCACCTCTTCAGGGAGCGTTGGAGGCATCTGCGGAGCCCCAAAAACAGTCGAAGCGGGCTCGAACCGCCTCCTCAGGCGGCCAGCTGCATCATTCGCCTTTCCCTAAGATCTACGATGCCGCCCAGAATAGCCCTTGCAACCTTCGAAATGTTGTGAGCAGCGCACATCAGGGCAAACTCGCCCTTCACCTTTTCAAGTCCTCTCAAAAGGAACCCTCGGA
>NZ_FQVB01000075.1 GCF_900129305.1 Desulfacinum infernum DSM 9756
TGCACCAACTTAACAGGAGGACTACCGCCCAGGATGGTCAATTTTCGGTTATCACTCGCCCCTTTTCCTGGTCAATTTTGGGTTATCACAACCACCCGCGACTCGATGTCATATCCCGGATTGTGATGGGGCATCTCTTGAGGGATTCGACCGCGGGACTTTTCGTAATCAAGCACACGCTCGATTCCGGCTGCATCGACTTGTGATCTCCCGGTTTTTCCTTCCATCGCCTCTCCGGCCTCGGATGTAGGATCAGGCGCCGGCAGATAACTTCTTAGAACGGGGCGTTTCCTTTTCTTCGTTCCCGAAGGCCGCTCCGGCCTTTTCGTGGTGGGCTCAACGGCGGTGACGCCGGTGGTGGGCTCCGTCGGGCACGGCGTGCCGGCTTCGGGGGCGGCTGTATCATCTTGCTCGTCGTTCAAGGATGTGCCGCCCGGAAGGGCACGAAGGCCGTCGCTCGGTTCGTCGATCGGGGTTTCCCCTCCGGTATCCGGTGTCCCGAAACCGCTGATTGGAGTTGTGGGCCGTGGAGGCTCGAAGGTCGTCGTATCGAGCCGAGGGTATCCCAGATCATCCAGTGTTCGGTCCGCCAGTTCGGCGGTTTCGGCGGCGAGCACCTCTTTGATCCCGGCGGCGATTCCTCCGGGGTCTTGCTCGGGGAGCATGGCCACCGCCAATTCCCTGGCGATCGCGGCCCACGGGGGCTTTGAATCGGGCTTGGTGAAAACGAGCCGAGCCTCATCGGGCAGATAAAGGGCCGGCGTATATTCGGGGCCGCTTTGCAGTTCTCGATTGAACGCGCGCAGTTGATAACGAATTATCAATGATCGCGCTGACTGAAACCGGATATCGGATAAACGTTCCAGAACGCCGGATATCAAGTCGGAGCCGATCCGGGCATCCAAGATGCGAGCGATGGCTTGACGGCGTACTTGGATAATGCCGGCCAATTCACTGTCCTCCACCGGGTCTTCACATTCCAGTACATGAACTTTCACAGCCGTTCCCAAAGGCCTCACGCCGGCCATGGCCATGGCGCGAGCCGAGTCCAACGGCTTGGGGATCACATTCGCTGCCAGGAAGTCTCCGAATTTTCCGCTCAATCCCGCCCTGTTTTCGAAGAAAATCCATTCCGGGGGATACAGCATCCTTTGCGTGTTGGGTACGCACTTTATGCCCCGAAGAGTCCCGGCTTCCTTTTCCGTGAAGCATTCGGTTTCAACGGCCGTCTCCAGGAGCCGCCAACAGGCCCTCAGAACGGCGAGGTCTTGTTCGTCAACAGGCTGCTTTCTTTTTTCAAACTCAGCCGAGATCTCTTTGATCACGGAGAGTGCGTCCGTATGATCCGGCCTCTCGCAGACACCGATTTTTTTGAAAAGCCCGCCGTAAACTCGCAGGCTTTCGTCAAGGCGGTGTCGATAACGGCCGAAGGGGTGATCCGCCCAAAAGACTTGATCCGGCGTGAGGTAACACTCCCGCTCCCTCAAATACAGGCACTTATTTCCTTGCAGTCCCTCAATCGCCGGATCTTCTGCATGATTGTTGAGATGCCGATAGACTTCTTCGTGGACGGGAAGATTCTTCTCAGCGCTGTAAAGAAGGTGTTTCACCACCAAGCGGGTTTCGGGTGTTTTCCGAACGCCTAGAAATTGAAGGAAGCCGCTCGCCGAATTTTGAATATGCCGCGGTATATCGAGAAAAAGGGCCTGGGTTTGGAAGAGATAATCCTGATAAACGGCGAACAATTCATCGGGCTTATACCAACGATCGTTTCGGTCTCTCGCCGGCAACCAGCGTAACTCCCGCAAGACTTCAAGGTCCGAAGGCGGCTCTTCATGCTGAAACCGCTCCCCCAGGTGGGAGATGACGGAGGTTATCACCTGAAGTTGATCGGCTGCGTAAGGGGCGGCGCGATTTTTCGGATACGCTTTATCAAGTCTGAAATACGGGGCCGGTTCGCCACGCCCAGCCATTCGTAAAGGCCGCGGCAGGCGGCCTCCTGCGGCTGGTGAATGATCGCCGTCGGGATGGATTCGCCCAAGCAATTTCTCACGGATTCTTCGGAGAAATAGCCCTTAATCCGTGAGTGTGATTTTAACCAAACAAATATCAGACCTTATCTAGGGTTTTGAATTTACACGTGTTTTGTGCTATAGAGTCTCCTGTCAACCTTTCACTTGGCAGGTGCTCGCATGAAGAAAATTGTGATCGAACAGTCTTCGAAAGCCTTCTACAGCAGCCACTCGGGTTTGGCTCTGGTAGGGAACCTGATCAACGGCTATACAAGCCTGTGCGAACGGTTGGAAAAGGAAGTTCCCGGGCAGCCGAGGGTTTCGCACGGGGATGTGGTGAAGACCTATCTCGGTCTCCTGTGCCTGGGCAAAAG
>NZ_FQVB01000021.1 GCF_900129305.1 Desulfacinum infernum DSM 9756
CACCTCCGAGCCGGAACCGGTTCACGTGAAAATTTACAATGCTCTCGGGCTGCCGGTACGGCCATTAAGGAGGCTGACCGTCATCGAATGAAAAATTTGTAGTGTAGAATTTGAAAGCACTCTACAACAAAATCAGTAACTTACACACAAAAGTGACAAACTTGGGCTAAAGGGCTGCGCTACGAAAATGGCGGTCATCTCCGGCGTTTTCAGACAGCCTGCTTGGAGCTTGTCCGACAACGGCAAATTTGCCTCGTTCAACGCCCATTCGTCATCCCCGCGGAAGCGGGGAACCAGAAGTTCCAGTAGGTTATAGACTCCCGCTTGCGCGGGAGTGACGGTTGGCGGAGTTCTCGGACAGCCTCCTGGGGGCCACTTCTCACAGGGGGGTGAAGAAACCGAATGGATGCGCCGGGTTCGAGGCCGGGGTGGATTTTGATGCGCGAAAGGGTCAGCGGCGGGCGACCGGGCCGGCGCAAGAGATCCGGGAGGCGGGTGGGGGGATAAGCCGGCGGAGGGAGTTATCCAAAGGGAACGGGCCCACGGCGGTTTGCGCCGGTGGGCCCGTTCCCTTTTTGGGCTGATTGTGGGGGGCTCAGCGGGCGCCGCTGTCCACGCGTTCCTTGAGCTCCTTGCCCACCTTGAAGAAGGGCAGGCGCTTGGGCTTCACTTCGATGAGCTCGCCGGTCTTGGGGTTTCGACCCTTGTAGCCCTCGTAGTCCTTCACCTTGAAGCTGCCGAAGCCGCGGATTTCCACCCGATCCCCCTGGATCAGGGCCTTTTCCATGCTTTCAAACGCCACGTTCACGGCGAGTTCCGCCGCCTTGAGGGTGATGCCTTCCGCCTTGGCCAAGGCTTCGATGAGCTGGCTTTTGGTCATCGCGTTTGCTCCTTGTCTTCCGTTGAACGGTCTTTACGACGTGCGGGGAACGATCCTTTCCATCCCGCGCATGTACGGTCTCAGCACCGGGGGAACGATCACGCTGCCGTCCGCCTGCTGGTAGTTTTCCAGGATGGCCACCAGGGTCCGGCCCACGGCCAGACCGGAACCGTTGAGGGTGTGGACCAGTTCCGTCTTCTTCTTGCCCTTGCGCCGGAAGCGGATGTTGGCCCGCCGGGCCTGGAAGTCCTCGAAGTTGCTGCAGGACGAGATCTCCCGGTACGCGTTCTGGCCCGGCAGCCACACCTCGATGTCGTAGGTCTTGGCGGACGAAAAGCCCAGGTCCCCCGTACACAAGGTGACCACGCGGTAGTGGAGCCCCAGTTCCTGCAGGATCGTTTCGGCGTTCCCGAGCAGGGTTTCCAGTTCGTCGTAGGACGTTTCCGGCTTCACGAACTTGACCAGTTCCACCTTGTTGAACTGGTGCTGGCGGATGAGACCCCGGGTGTCCTTGCCGTAGGATCCGGCTTCCGAGCGGAAACAGGGGGTGTAGGCGGTGTAGTAGCGGGGCAGATCGTCCTCTTCCAGGACCTCGCCCATGTGGATGTTGGTCACGGGAACCTCGGCCGTGGGCACCAGGAAGTAGTCCCAGCCCTCCAGCTTGAAGAGATCCTGCTCGAACTTGGGCAGCTGGCCCGTTCCGGTCATGGCCGTGCGGTTCACCATGAAGGGCGGAAGCACCTCCGTGTAGCCGTGCCGGGTCGTGTGCACGTCCAGCATGAAGGAGATGAGGGCCCGTTCCAGGGCTGCTCCCGCCCCCCAGTAGAGGGCGAAGCGGGCGCCGGTGATCTTGGCGGCCCGTTCGAAGTCCAGGATGCCCAGCTCTTCGCCGATGTCCCAGTGGGCCTTGGGCTCGAAGTCGAAGGAAGGAGCCTCCCCCCAGGTCTTCACCACGGGATTGGCGCTTTCGTCGGCTCCCACCGGGACCGATTCGTGGGGCATGTTGGGAATGAGCATCAGGAACTCACGGAAGCGCTCTTCGATGGCCCCCAGTTCCTGGTCCAGGTCCTTGATGCGCTGGGAAACCTCGCGCATCTCTTCGATGAGGGCCCCGGCGTCCTTCTTTTCCCGCTTCAGGCGGGCGATCTCCTCGGACGCCTGGTTCCTGCGGTGTTTGAGCTCCTCCACTTCCGCCAGGATCTTCCGCCGCTTGGCGTCCAGCTCCAGGAAGGGCTCCATGTCCATGGCCATGTGCCGGTCCTGGAGCATCCGGGCGACGCGATCCACGTTGTCGCGCACGAACTTGAGATCCAGCATGACGGTCTTCCTTTAGCGCTTCTCAGAACCTGTTTGCATGGGGTTCGGATCGGGTTTCCATAAATGTATCAAGACGTTGATTAACTTTCCGTTTACTCCCGGAGCGACGGCTTGTCAAATCCTTTAGGAACCTCGATGGGTTGGCTCCTTCGTGCTGCCTTATTGATCCACCTGGGCGCTCACCACCTCCACGCTGTAGTCCTTGAGCAGGTCCAGGTCGGGAAGGTTGTGGAACACGATCATGAAGGGCACCTTGCCCATGGAGGGGATGTGCACGTTGGTCAGGTCCTTGCCTTCCCGGTTCATCATGGCGTTCTGGACGTCGGCCATGTCCATCTGCATCAGTTCTTCCTTGGAAAGGACGTTGCCGCAATAGGCCCGCTGCACGAGAGCCGGCTGGCTGTCCCCGGTGTAGAGTTTTCCTTCCAGGAGCACGAAGCTCACGGGGCGGCTCTCCTCATTAACCACCTTGCCTTCCACCACGAAGATCTGGCCCACCGAGGCGTTTTCCAGGAAGTAGGCCTGGAGGTTCTCTTCGATGCTCACCTGGGGAACGGCCGCAGGGGCCGGGGCGGGTGGGGCGGCTTCTTCCGGCGGGGCCGCCTTCCAAAAGCCGGTGGAATGGAGGTAATAGGCTGCAGCGGCCAGGGCGATAGCGAGCAACAGGAGCCCCAGCAGCAGGCGGCGGGCGCCTCTCTTCTTGGGGGTCGCCTGGGGGCGGAGCGGCTTCGGCGCGGGCTGTTCGTACGCGAGGGTCTCCTCCTGGTCCGCTTCCCGCCCCGATGGGGCCGCATCAGCGGGCACAGGCGCCTCGGACAAGTCGTCTTTTTTGACAACGAAGGTGTGACCGCACCGGGAGCAACGAACCTTGGCGCTGTCCTTGTGGATACGACTCGGATCCAACCGATACTTGGTTCCACATAACTCGCAACTGACGATCATGGCCGACCCCGTCGCTTTCAGGAGGTGGAAGCCTCCTCCACGAATTCCACTTCATAGATGCCCTGGAGTTCCCTGTAGCGTTCGGCGAAATCCAGGCCGTAGCCCACCACGAAGCCGCCCGGAATCCGGATGCCCGCATAATGGACCGGGACTTCCACCTCGCGGCGTTCGTACTTGTCGATCAGGGTGCACACCTTGAGCGACCGGGGCTTTCGCTCCTGAAGATGCCGGAGGAGCCAGGAAAGGGTGATGCCGGAGTCCACGATGTCTTCCACCACGATCACGTCCTTTCCTTCGATGCAGCACTCCACGTCCTTTTTCAACACCACGCGGCCGCTGCTTTGGGTGGCGTTGCCGTAGCTTGCGACGCGTATAAAGTCCACTTCCGCGGGAATGCTGAGATGGCGGACCAGGTCCGCCATGAAGATGAAGGCCCCTTTCAGTACGCCCACCAGGACCACTTCCCGGCCTTGGTACTCGTCGCTGATCTGCTGTGCCAGCTCCCGGACCTTCTGCTGGATCTCGTCGTAGGAGATTTTGGGTACCAGCCTGTGTGGTTTCATCCGCTTCCTTTCTCACGGGGCCGCTCGGCGGCTTATTTCGGAGCAAAAACGGAATCAACTTAACGGAAACGGGTGCAAAGGTCAATCGACTCCTTCGGTTAACTCTTCAAAACCATTCACAATAAGCAAAGCCCCCCGGAACGGGGGGCCGCTTTGGTCTTTGCATCGGCGCCCGATCGGGATTATATGAACTCGGCAGGGCCCAAAAAGAAAAAAGGAGAAGAACGATGAGAGATCAGGTGGAAAAGGCGCTGGCGAAGATTCGCCCCATGTTGGAACGGGATGGCGGGAGCGTGGAACTGGTGGATATCGAGGGGTCCGTGGTGAAGGTGCGCCTGACCGGGGCGTGCCACGGGTGTCCCATGAGCCAGATGACGCTGAAGGCGGGCATCGAGCGGATCATCCGCCAGGAAGTGCCGTCGGTGACCGAGGTGGTGGCGGTGTAGGCGGGTCGTGAGATTCGTTTACTTGTGATACGGCTCGCCCCGGAGGATGGTGAAGGCTCGGTAGAGTTGTTCCGCCACCACGAGGCGGGCCAGATCGTGAGGCAGGGTCATCTTGGAAAGGGCCAGGATGTGGTTCGCCTTCTGACGAACCTCTTCGGAAAGCCCCAGGGGACCTCCCACGACCATCCAGAGATCCCGCGCCGATTCCTGGATTCGGCCCAGGAGGGCCGCGAACGACGGGGAATCCATTTGGCGGCCCCTCTCGTCCCAGGCGATGAGCACGTCCTGCGGGGCCGGGAGCTTGAGGATCCTTTGGCCCTCTGTAACCTTTACGCTTTCCTCGTCCGCCCTTTTTCCGATCTTTTCAGGCTTCACCACGTGCACCTCAACCGATGCGTAATGCCGCAGCCGGTCCAGGTACCGCTGGATGCCCGCTTCCATTTCCGGGAAGACGGTCTTTCCCACGAAGATCAGGTGAATTTTCATGCTCTCGGCTGTTTCCCGGGAGTCTCTCTAAAAATGTTTCTCTGTCCGAATCGACTTATTCGCGTCTATTCGCGTTCATTCGCGGTTCTCTGGCAGGTCCTGAAGGGCGGGCGTAAAGCCCTCCCCTACAAAAAGGCACGGACCCCTTGGGTAGGGGCGGGGTTTATCCCCGCCCGCTGATCATTGTCGCCTCATCGGGCTACGGTGGCCTGTCCCCGCAGGGGTGAAGCCCGCGGCTATGAAGAAACCCTCGTCGCGGAAGGTTGCAACGGCGGAGGATGGCATTCGCCGTCCGGAGCACGAATCGTAGGGGCGAATGATCATTCGCCCTTACATCCCGTGTTTCTTGAACACCTTCAATCCTGCGACGAACCGGGGCTGCGGTGCCGGGCGGCCAGGAGGAACTCCCGGTTTCCCTTGGGGCCCAGGATGGGAGACGGGACGACCCCCAGCACCTCCAGTCCCAGGCCTTGGGCCGTCTCCACCACCGCCTGGCACACAGTCCGGTGCACGGCGGGATCCTTCACCACGCCGCCCTTTCCCACCTTGTCCCGGCCCGCCTCGAACTGGGGCTTGACGAGGGCCACCAGGCGGGCGCCCGGGGCCAGGAAGTCCACAACGCGTGGAAGGACCAGCTTGAGGGAGATGAAGGAGGTGTCCACGGTGGCGACCTGGATGGGGTCGGGGATCTTGCTTCGCTCCAGGTATCGGATGTTTTGGCGCTCCAAGACCACGACCCGCGGGTCCTGGCGAAGTGTCCAGGCGAGCTGCCCGTAGCCCACGTCCACGGCGTACACCTTGGCGGCGCCCCGCTGGAGCAGGCAGTCGGTGAAGCCTCCCGTGGAGGCGCCCACGTCCATGGCGGTGAGCCCCCTCACATCGAGCCCGAAATGGTCCAGGGCGTGCTCTAGCTTGAGGCCCCCGCGGCTCACGTAGGGGATGTCCTGCCCCCGCAGTTCCAGGTGGGCGTCCACGGCCACCTGGTGACCGGCCTTGGTGACGGGGCGGCCGTCCACCAGGACCCGGCCCGCCATGATGAGGGCCTGGGCCCGGTCGCGGCTTGCCGCCAGGCCTCTTTCCACCAGCAGCTTATCCAATCGCACGGATGGGGGCGCCATGGGGACGGGTGAGAGCGGTCCGGACGGTTCGGGCGATGCTTTCGGCGTCCAGTCCCACGTCTTTTCTTAGGATGTCCCGTTTGCCGTGCTGGACGAAGGCGTCCGGGATTCCGATCCTCACCGCCCGGCGCGGCAGGCGGCCTTCATCGGCCAGACATTCCAGGACGGCGCTCCCGAAGCCTCCCTGCAGGGCGTTTTCCTCGATGGTGACCAGAAGGCCGGTGCGTTCCACCCAGTCCAGGATGAGGTCCTTGTCCAGCGGCTTGACGAAGCGGGCATTGATCACCGCCACGCGGAGGCCCTCTTCTTCCAGCAGTTCGGCGGCGCGGCAGGCCGCGGCCACCGGATGGCCGATGGCCACCAGGACGGCGTCGTCACCTTCCCGGAGGAGCTCCCCACGGCCCACGGGCAGGGCGCGGGGCGGCTCGTCCAGGGGCACGCCCTGTCCCCGGCCCCTGGGGTAGCGGACGGCCACGGGGCCCTTGTGGTGCAGGGCCGTCTTCAGCATGTGGCGCAGTTCGTTTTCGTCCTTGGGGGCCATGACCGTCATGTTGGGAATGTGCCTCAGGTAGGACAGGTCGAACACCCCGTGGTGGGTGGGGCCGTCTTCGCCCACCAGGCCGCCCCGGTCCATGGCGAAGACCACGGGAAGATTCTGGAGGCACACGTCGTGGACGATCTGGTCGTAGGCCCGCTGCAGGAAGGTGGAATAGACCGCCACCACGGGCCGGTAGCCTTCCGCAGCCAGGCCCGCCGCAAAGGTGACGGCGTGCTGTTCGGCGATGCCCACGTCGAAAAACCGCGTGGGGTAGAGTTCCGAAAAGCGAACGAGCCCCGTACCCTGGGGCATGGCGGCCGTGATGGCCACGATCCTGGGATCCTTTTCCGCCAGTTCCACCAGGCATCGGCCGAAGACGGACGTGTAGGACGGCGGAGCCTCCTTTGGCCCGCTGCTCTTGCCCGTGCGCACATCGAAGCAGCCCACGCCGTGGAAGCTGGCCGGATCGCATTCCGCCGGCTCGTAGCCCTTGCCCTTCACGGTGCCCACGTGGATGAGGACCGGGCCTCGGATGTTCTTGGCCGTCTCGAAGGTTTCGATCAGCCGGTCCAGGCGGTGGCCCTTGATGGGGCCGATGTAGTGGAACCGAAGGGCCTGGAAGAGCATGCCGGGCGTGAAGAAGGCCAGGAAGGAATCCTCACTCTTCTTGAGAATCTGCAGGATGTTGTTGCCCACGCCCGGGATGGCCCGAAGGGTGCTTTCCAGTTCCTTCTTGAGGCTCATCACGGTGCGGCTGGAAAGCTTTCGGCTCAGAAGCGACGAGAAGGCCCCCACGTTGGGAGAGATGGACATTTCGTTGTCGTTCAGGACCACGATCAGGTCCTTGCCCAGGTCGCCGGCGTGGTTCAGGGCCTCGAAGGCCATGCCGCCCGTGAGGCTGCCGTCGCCGATCACGGCCACGATCCGGCTGGAGCAGCCCTTGAGGTGCTTGGCGGCGCTCATGCCCAGGGCGGCGGAGATGGACGTGCTGGCATGTCCCGCCCCGAACGCGTCGTGGCGGCTCTCTTCGCGCTTGGGAAAGCCGCTGATCCCGCCATATTGGCGCAGGGTGCGGAAGCGGTCGCGCCGTCCCGTGACCAGCTTGTGGGTGTAGCACTGATGGCCCACGTCCCAGATGATGCGGTCGTTGGGGCTGTCGAAGGCGTAGTGCAGGGCCAGGGTGAGTTCCACCACGCCCAGGTTGGGGGCCAGGTGGCCGCCGGTGCAGGCCACGGTTTCGATGATGGTCCTTCGGATTTCCGCCGCCAGGCGTTCCAGTTCCCTCAGGGAAAGCCGTTTCAGGTCCTGAGGCGAATCGATGGCGGAAAGGAGCGAGGGGGCCGGCTCCTTTCCTTCGATCTTCTTTTCTTCCTGCCGGGTCAACGGTTGCCTTCTTTCATTGCGGTTCATGGTTTTCTTGGATGAAGCCGTTCCAATCAAGCCTTTCGTTCCAGGAGGTAGCGGGCGATGGCCCGCAGAGGATCCGCCTTCCCACCGAAGGCGCCGAGAGCCTCCACTGCCCGTTCCACGTGGTTTTGGGCCATCTCGCGGGACCGGGCCAGGCCCAGCAGCGCCGGGTAGGTCTTCTTGTTCTTCGCCTGGTCCGATCCGGCGGGTTTTCCCATGACCTGGGGATCTCCCTCGATGTCCAGAAGGTCGTCGGTGATCTGGAAGGCCAGTCCCAGGTGGCGTCCGTAGCGGACGAGGTCCTGGATCTGGCCGTCCGTTCCGCCGCCCAGGACGGCTCCCATCTCCAGCGATGCGCTGATGAGGGCTCCCGTCTTGTGGATGTGCATGTATTCCACCGTGGCCAGGTCCACCTCCCGGGTTTCCGATTCCAGGTCGATGACCTGGCCGGCGATCATGCCTCGGCCGCCGGAAGCCCGGGCCAGGATGGCCAGGGCCCGGAGGCGCCTTTCGGGGGGGACGGCGGCGTTGGGTTCCAGGGCGTCGTCGGCCAGCACCCCGAAGGCCTCCGTGAGGAGCAAATCTCCCGCCAGAATGGCCACGGCCTCTCCGTAGACCTTGTGGTTGGTGGGCCGTCCCCGCCTCAGGTCGTCATCGTCCATGGCGGGAAGATCGTCGTGGATGAGCGAATAGGTGTGGACCATCTCCAGGGCGCAGGCCGCCGTGAGGGCCTCGTTGCCGGATCCCCCCACCACTTCCGCGGCCGTGAGGCACAGGATGGGCCGAAGCCTTTTTCCGCCGGCGAAAAGGCTGTAGCGGGCGGCTTCCACCACCGTCTTTTCCAGCCCGTCGGACGCCGGGAAGAAGCGTTCCAGGGCGGCGTCCACCCGCTGACGGTATTCCGCCAGAAACGCCTTGAGATCGAATGATGAGTGACGCGTGATGGGTGACGAGTGCCGATTCATGACGACCTTCGAATATCCGTGATGTTATCGGGGCGGCCCGAGTGCGTGGGTTTGTATCACGATTGGTTGCCGGCTTTCCAGTACGAAATCGACCCCAAAGGGAGCCGCTGCCGGCCTTCATTCATCCTGGGTATCGAGGGGTTTGGTGTGCCAGCTGCCGTCTTCCGCCTGAACCAGGGTCTGAACCTTCTTTTCCGCCTCCTCCAGCTTTTCGTGGCAGAACCGGACCAGTTCCACCCCTTCTCCGAAGGCCTTCATGGCATCTTCCAGGGGCAGATCCCCCTTTTCCAGCTTTTCCACGATCTCTTCCAACCGCTTCATGGCGTCTTCGAATTTTTCGATCTTCTTCTTCTTGCGTGCCGTCAATCGTGTCACCTCCCTGTCCGTCTTTTCGCAGGCTTCATCGGGGAACCAAACTGCGGATCTTCAAGTATTTGGTGCGAGACAGGCCCCTCCACCGTCCATGCACGTGGGCCGTAGGGGCGAATAATCATTCGCCCCTACAGTTCCCTGTTTCTGATCTCCCCCATATCCCTTAATCCTCTAATCCTTAATCCTTCAATCCTTCCTCCCTCGTTTCCACCACCTCGGCGGTCACCTCCCCCCGGGCCAGCAGGATCCGGAGCGTATCGCCCGGGTGGACCCGGGACGCGTCGGTGATCACCGTCTTTTCCGGCAGCTTGCAGGTGATGGAGTAGCCCCGTTTCAGCACGGCCAGGGGGCTCAGGGACTCCAGCTGTGCAGCCGCCTTCTGGAGGTGCAGGCGCCTTTCCCGAAGGTCGCGCTGGTGGAGCTGAAGGAGTTGCCGGCTCAGGGTTTCCAAGCGCAGGCGGAGTTCAGCGATCCGCCTGGCCGGATGGAGACGCTCCAGGTCTTGTCGGGCGTGGTCCATGCGGATTCGGCAGAGATGCAGCCGGTTTCCCATAGCCCGGGTGAGCCGTTCCAGCCGGTCGTCCACGGCCAGGCGCCAGTCGATGAGGCGCCTTCGGGGGTCTCTCAGGCGGGCTTCCAGCCGGCGCACATGGTTCCGGCGGCTTTCCACCAGGGAAAGGAGCGCGGCGCGCATGCGCTGGATGCGGTCGGTCAGGTGCCGTTCCAGATCTTCCAGGCGGCTCACCACCCACTGGGCGCCGGCGGTGGGGGTGGGAGCGCGCCAATCGGCCACCAGGTCGGAGATGGTGAGATCGATTTCGTGGCCCACGGCGGAGATGACCGGGACGGCGCAGTCGGCGATGGCCCGGGCCACGGCTTCTTCATTGAACGGCCAAAGATCCTCCAGGCTCCCGCCTCCCCGGCCCACGATCACCACGTCCCAGGCGAAGTCGTGCCGAAGGTCGTTCACCGTCCGGAGAGCCCGGGCGATCTCGGGGGCGGCTTCCGCTCCCTGGACCCGGACCGGAAGCAGGGTGACGGTGAGCGGGAAGGGGCAGCGCTGAAACACCTTCAGGATGTCCCGGATGGCCGCGCCGGTGGCGGAGGTGATCACGGCCACCCGCTGGGGCCGGACGGGCAGGGGGAGCTTTCGCTCGGCGTCGAAGAGGCCTTCCTTGTAGAGTTTTTCCTTGAGCTGCTCGAAGGCCTTCTGGAGCGCGCCCAGGCCTTCCGGTTCCAGGATGTCCGCAATGATCTGGTAGTCGCCGCGGGGCTCATAGACGGTGAGGCGCCCCTGGCAGAGCACCGCCATGCCGTCTTCCGGGCGGAATTTCAGGCGGCCGAACTGGCTCCGGAACATGACCGCCCGGATCTGACTCCGTTCGTCCTTCAGTGTGAAGTAGGCATGGCCGGAAGCCGGGATCCGGAGGTTGGAGATTTCCCCCCGGACCCACACGTAAGGAAACTGGGCTTCCAGCAGGCCCTTGATCCGGGCGTTCAGCTGGCTCACCGTCAAGACGGCGGGGGATGTGAGAGGATCAAACGGTGCGGTGACGGGCATGGTCGTGGCGTCCTGATCTCGTGTTCAAAAACAGTTCTTTCATGTCCCTACCCTTATAGCAGACAGACTGCCGTTGGAACATGGCGGTGTCCGGATCACCCTTTGGGGATCGCGGACATCCGCTCTCGGGCAATCCCCCCCGACCCCCCTTTGAAAAAGGGGGGAGAAGGATCCTGCGGCCCGCATTCTTTCGGCGGCACCGCCTCCAGCCACGCCCCCAACCGCTCACCCCTCACCCCTAACTCCTAACCCCTAACTCCTAACCCCTGACGCCTAACCCCTGACGCCTAACGCCTCCCGCCTGACGCCTTACGACTCACGCCTCGCGGATCACGATCTACTCAAACAGCTTTGGATCCATGGCGTCCCGGAGCCCTTCGCCCACCAGGTTGTAGGCGGTGATGCTCAGGAAGATGGCCAGGCCGGGAAAGGTGGTGAGCCACCACGCGAATTCGATGTAGTCCCGGCTCTGGCTCAGGATGTCGCCCCAGCTGGGCGTGGGGGGCGGCACGCCGAACCCGAGGAAGCTCAGGCCCGATTCCGTGAGGATGGCGCCCGCGATGCCGAAGACGGCGGAAACCAGTACCGGGGCCATGGCGTTGGGCAGCATGTGCAGGAAGATGATCCGCAGATGGCCGGCTCCCAGCGCGGCCGTGGCCTGGATGAAGTCCAGGTTCTTCAGCTTGAAGAATTCGGCTCGAACGAACCGGGCCACGCCGGTCCAGCCCGTGAGGCCGATCACCACCATGATGTTGTAGATGCTGGGCGGCAGAAAGGCGATGATGGCGATGATGAGAAAGAAGGTGGGGATGGTGAGCAGAATCTCGATGAGCCGGCTGATCACCGCGTCCACCCAGCCTCCGAAGTATCCGGCCAGGCCTCCCAGGAAGATGCCGATCACCACGGCGATGCCCACGGCCACGAACCCCACGGAAAGGGAGATGCGGGCACCGTGGATCATGCGGCTCAGCACGTCCCGGCCCCGGTCGTCCGTTCCGAACCAGTGGGAGCGGCTGGGGGGAGACAGGTTTTCCAGCAGGTCGTATTCCGTGGGGGAATAAGGAACGGGCGGCCAGAGGGCCCAGGAGCCGGGGCCGTCCGGGTTCGGCTGCCACAGGAAAACGCCCGGGTCCCGAAGGTCTTTCCACGATCCTTGGGGGGGCTTGGCCGTAGGATCGAAGACGGGGAAGACCAGGGATCCCCCCACGGATGCGGCGATGGGCCGGTCGTTGGCCAAAAGGGGCGCCAGCACGGCCACGGCGATGAGAAAGGCCGTGACCCACAGGCCCGCCACGGCCAGGCGCTTCTTTCGGAAATGGCGCCACACGGTCTTCCAGTAGGTGGAAGACGCCGTTTCCTGGAAGCGGTCGTTCATGGGCTGATCGTGGGGATGGGCGTGTGTCACGGATCCGGTCGCTCCCTGATCGGCGGTGTCTAATCCAGCTGGATCCGGGGATCCAGAACGGCGTACAGAAGGTCCGACAGCAACAGGCCCACCAGGGTGAGCAGGGCCGAAAGCGTCGTGATGGCCATGATCACCGGGTAGTCCCGGGAGAGCACCGCTTCGAAGCCCAGCTGGCCCATGCCGGGGATGGAAAAGATGCTTTCGATGATGACGCTTCCGCCGAACATGGCCGGCAGCAGAAAGGCGAGAAGCGTGATGATGGGAAGCAGGGCGTTTCGGAAGGCATGCTTGAAGATCACCACCCGCTCGCTCAGTCCCTTGGCCCGGGCCGTGCGCACGTAGTCTTCCCGGATCACTTCCAGCAGTTCCGCGCGGGTGAGTCGGGAAAGGTAGGCGAGGCCCCCGTAGGTGAGGCACGTCACCGGAAGGGCCAGGTGCCAGAGTCGGTCCAGGAGCTGCTGCCACCACGGCCAGGTTTCCGCCCCCACGGAAGCGATCCCGTAGACCGGAAAGACGTCCCAGAAGTCCCCTCCGCCGAAGAGCATGATCAAGAGCACCGCCACCCAGAAGTTGGGCAGGGAATAGAGGAAGAAAAAGAGCAGGGTCAGGGCCTTGTCCGTCAGGGTCTCCGGGTGGGTGGCCGAATAGATCCCGAAGGGAATGGCGATGAGATAGACGAGGAAGATGGAGATCACGTTGATCTGGATGGTGATGGGAAGGCGTTCGGCGATCTTGTCCCACACCTTGCGGTGGTCCTTGAAGGAAGTGCCGAAGTCGAAGGTGAAGACCCGTTTCACCCACAGCAGGTACTGGACCGGCAGGGGCTTGTCCAGGCCGTAGAGTTTTTTGGTCTGCTCGATCACCTGCTTGGCGTAGGCCGTGTCGGCCATCTCGCCCTGGGACGCCATCTGGAGCTTCAGCACCGCGGGATTTCCCGGAGCCAGCTGGATGATGCAGAAGGTGATGAAGGTGATGCCCAGCAGCGTGGGAACGATCTGCAGGAGTCTCTTCAAGAGATAGGCGCGCATGGGGCTTTCCCCTCTTCCTATTGCCGGGCGGTTCCGTACCTTTGCCGTTCGAGCGGGACCCACCATTCCCGGGGTTCCAGCCCCATGGGATAGACCTTCACGTTTTCAAAACGGCGATCCACGGCCACCAGGGCCTCGGTGGTGAAAAGGAAGGTGTAGGGCTGTTCCTCGTGGATGATCTCGTGGAAGCGGTGGTAGAGGGCCCGGCGCTTTTCCGGGTCGAACTCGCGGCGCGCCTCTTCGATGATCCGGTCCGCCTCCTCGTTTCGGAACCCCACGAAGTTGGATCCCTTGTCCGCCTGGGACGAATGCCAGATCTGGTAGGGATCCGACTCCCAGCTGAGGCTCCAGCCCAGGGTGCAGGCGTCGAAGTCGTGGGACTGGATCTTCTGGATGAAGACGGCCCATTCCAGCTTGCGGATGCTCATGCGGATGCCCACCTCCTTCAGGTTCTGCTGCAGGATGGTGGCCAGCTGCTCGGCGAACATGGACCCGGCGGAGATGAGAAATTCGAAGGAAAAGGGCGTCCCGTCCTTGTCCAGGACGCCGTCCCCGTCGTGGTCCTCCCAGCCGGCTTCCTTGAGAAGCGCCACGGCCCGGGCGGGGTCGTAGGGGTACGGCCGGACGGCTTTATTGTAGTCGGGGCTGTTGACGTAGAAGTTTCCGGTCACCACCGTTCCCAGCCCGAAGAGGAGCCGTTCCAGGATGGTCTGGCGGTCCAGGAGCATGGTCATGGCCCGGCGGACCCGGCGGTCGCTGAAGAGGGGTTTTCGCAGGTTCCAGCCGATGTAGCTGTAGCTCGGCAGATAATACTTGAGTTTCCGAAACCGTTCCTGGAAGCGCTTGCTTTGGGTCTGTTTGACCCACTGGATGGGGCGAAGGCCCATGAGGTCCAGGCCGCCCTTCTTGAGTACCTGCAGGGCCACGGTGTTGTCCGTGATGATCTTGAAGACGATGCGATCCAGGTGCGGCCTTTCGCCCCAGTACGATTCGTTCCGCTCCAGCACGATCTCCTTTCCCGTCTCCCAGCGCACGAACCGGTAGGGGCCCGTTCCCACCGGGCTTCGGCCGATGGGGTGCTGGTTGAAGTCCCGGCCGTCTTGGAAGAGGTGGGCCGGGACGATGGGGATGCCGCCGCAGAATTCCAGGGCGCGAAAGTAAGGGATGCGGTAGTGGTAGCGGAGGGTGTAGTCGTCCAGGACTTCCAGCTTTTCGATGTCCCGGTAGTAGTTTCGAAGGTGGGCGGCGTCCACCGCGGGGTCGTTGATGCGCTGGAAGGAAAAGAGCACGTCCCGGGCGGTGAAGGGCGTGCCGTCCTGCCAGCGGATGTTTTTCTTCAGGTGGAAGGTGTAGGTGAGGTGATCGTCGGAGATTTCCCACGATTCGGCCAGCACCGGCACCAGTTCCAGGGTTTCGGGGTCGCGCCGGAGGAGCGATTCGTAGATGTAGTCGTTGATGCGCGACGCGTAGGCGTCCGTGGCGGTGATGGGATTCAGGGTGGCCGGTTCGGCGCTCAGGTGCACGATGAGCCAGTCTCCGTCGGCCGGCCGGGACGTTCCGGAAGCGGGCGCGGTGGCGGGCGTCTGGCACCAGGCCCGGGGGGCGGATCCGATGAGAACCGCCGCCAGGAGCACCGCCGCCGCAAGAGCGGCCCGGTGTTTGGCAAGATGCCCGTTCGTGCGCTTCCTGTTGCTCTTTTCCGTTCTCGTCCGCATGCCACCTCCGCCGGGTCCATGGGCGTCCGTTCGCGGTTTTTCCGAGCAAAGCATGACACGCCCCTTTGAAGGCCGCTCAACGGCAGGGGCGAACGGTCCTTCGCCCCTCTTTCAAGACCTTCCGAATAGACGGCCGTGCCGGGTCCTGTCAAGGCTCCGGCTTGCGGGCGGCGGTCCCCTGGCGGGTATCGCCGCCCTGGCGGCGGCTCCACCAGTGCACGGCGGCGAAGCCTCCCACCAGGAGGACGGCGAAGAGGACGGACAGCAGGTTCAGGTATTTCTTGACGAAATCGCCGATGGGTTCGCCGAAGAAGAAAAAGAGCCCCGCCACCAGAAAGAAGCGGCCGCCGCGGCCCAGAGCGGACGCCAGCAGGAAGCGCTTGAAGTCGAGCAGAAAGGTCCCTGCACTGACGGTGAAGACCTTGTAGGGGATGGGGGTGAAGCCGGCGATTCCCACGGCCCAGACATCGTAGCGCTTGTAGTAGCGCTCGACGGCCTGGATCTTTTCCTCGCTCACGAACCGCTCCAGAAGCGGCCTGCCGCCGTAGCGGCCGATCCCGTACCCGAAGGCGCCGCCCAGCACCGAGGCTGCGGTGCATACCAGGGCGTACCACACCGACTGGGCCGGGTTGATGAGACACAGGGTGATGAGGAGCACGTCCGGAGGGATGGGAAAGAAGCTGGATTCCGCGAAGGCCAGGACGGCCAGGGCCGTGGTGGCGTGAGGGGTATGGGCCCAGGCGATCACCCAGGCCACCATGTCGTGGAGTGCGTTGGTCATGGCCGGCGTCAGCCTCCGTCTTGGTAGTCGCGGGAACAGGATAGCCCCGAAGGGGGCGTCTCATGCCGGGGCGGCGTCTCGGCGCCCCGGCATGAAAAGGTTCGCCTCTGCGGTGAATTTTCCTTGGATTTGCGCTCACATCACCCACACCCGCACGAGGCACAGCACCCCGAGCGCCCAGCAGTAGGGAGCGAACACGTAAAACCGGCCCCGCTTCACCACCTTCAGCAGTACGCGAAGGGCCCCGTAGCCCGTGACGGCGGCGACGAAGGTCCCCGCGGCGATGGGGCCGATTTCCGACGCGGGAAGGACCTTGAGATCCAAAAATTCCAAAAGAGTCGCCCCCATCACGGCCGGAACGAAGAGCAGAAAGGAAAAACGTCCCGCCCATTCGCGCCGGAAGCCGAGAAAGAGCGCCACGGCGATGGTGGTCCCGGACCGGGAGATGCCCGGGGTGATGGCAAACCCCTGGGCGACGCCCACCAGCACCGCTTCCCACCAGCGGATTTGAAGCGCGTCACGGCCGGGGCGGTCGGAAACACGGCGGGTGAGCCAGAGCACGGTGCCGGTCAGCAGCAGAGCGACGCCCACGGAGATCAGGGATCCGAAGAGCTGTTCCACCAAGTCCCTGAAGGCAAAGCCCATGAAGGCGGTGGGGAGGGTCCCCAGGGCCACGAGCCAGAAGATCCGCACCGACGGGTCCGGCGAGGGATTGAGCGCCTTCCGGGGAGATCGGAGCCACAAGAAACCGCCCATTACGAGTTGGACGATGTCTTTTCGGAAGACGACGGCCACGGCCAGAAAGGTTCCCACGTGAAGGCAGACGTCGAAAAAAAGGTGGGGTTCCTGCCAGCCCAGAAGATGCTGGCCGATGACCAGGTGGCCCGAACTGCTCACGGGGAGGAATTCGGTGATTCCCTGCAGCGCCCCGAGCGCCACGGCGGAAAGCGTGTCCATCCACAATCCTTCGATTGGTCAGCTATTCGGCGTGAAGTGAAAAGGCGATTCCGCTTCTACCGTTCCGGGCTTCTATCACAAGGGATCGGCTTCAACAAGGATCCACCGCTCGGCGCACGCAAAAAGCCCCTCGCACCGGTGGCGGGCGGAGGGGCCGGGCTCGCTCGAGTCGGAGTAGGATTACAAGCGGTTGATATCGATGTTCCGGATGAATTCCTTGACGGCGTCCATGCTCCGATCGATCTTTTCTCGGAGCTTCCGGTCGTGCACATCGTTTTCCGCATTGGCCGTAGCGTCCTTTTCCACGGGAGTCGTGTTCGGCGCGGTCGGATCCAGAACGTCATGAGCCTGAAGCCCCTCCTTGCCGATGTCGCTTCCCTTGAGGAAATCGAGCTGCAGATCCAAAACCTTATTCTTCTCCATGGCAACCTCCTTGGCGAGTCATCGTTCGTTCCATGAGTATGTTAAGCACGGCGGGGGGCGTCGTAAAGATGGTAAGGAAGTGGCAGGAATCGGAAGTCTCCCGCCGAGTCCGTGCTCCGCTCACTTCACAAATCGGCAGAACGTGCCGGCTTCTTGAACGATTCCTGTCCGAGCTTCTAGGAGGTTGCCGGAAAACGCTGGGGGTGACCGATTTTGTCGTAGCGCAGCCCTTTAGGGCTGCGGAATCGGGGGCCGAGGAAATGCCTCGCGGGCCTGGACCACCCGAACCTCTTGTCCCGCACGGGCCTTGTAAAAATCCGCGGCGCTTCCCTGGTTGACGGCGATCTCCAGATGATCGGAACTTCCCATGAGCGCCAGCGGATGCCCCGGCGGCAGCTCCCCGTAGGTGGACGCAAAGACGGGAATTCGTTGATCTTCCAGGAAGACCTGAAAGGCCTTTTCCCCGGCGAACTCCGCCAGGTGGCTTTGCCGGATGTTGGTCACGATGTTTCCGAAACGGTCGAATCCCAGGACTTCTCCCCGGATGGCGTCGGGGGTGACCTGGGGGCGAACCCACTCGGCCGTCATGGGCTGCACGGGGCGCCCCAGGGACTCGAAGGGCGTTCCGGATGCCAGGTGGGCGGCGGTCGGAGCGAAGATGTCCCGGCCGTGAAAGGTGGAACTGATCTTCCGACGGAAAAAGGCCGGGTTTTCCAGAAGGCGGGTCTCGGCGGTGTTTTCCATCTCCAGCACGAAAGAAAAGAGGCCGTTGTCCGGTCCCACGAAGAGGTGGCGGGGGGTGCGAACGGCCACGGCGCGACGGTCCGTTCCCACGCCCGGGTCCACCACCGCCACGTGGACGGTGCCGGAAGGAAAGTCGGCGTAGCAGCTCTTGAGCACGTAAGCGCCCCAGCGGACGTCCTGGGGCGGAATGAGGTGCGTGATGTCCACGATGCGCGCTTCCGGAACGATCCCCAGCAGGACGCCCTTCATGGCGGCCACGTAGCCGTCCTGCAGGCCGAAGTCCGTCAAAAGCGTGATGACGGGTGCCATGCCGTTTCGATCACCCTTTCCTTCTTTGTTTCTCTGTGCCTCTGTGAGAGATCCATATGAAAGTCGTGAGGGGTCCTTCCTCGTCTGGGAAGGGCGCTCGCGGCGATCGGACCCTGACCGGCACCCGCCTCAGGACGCCTGCTGCTGCCGCGTTCGCAAAAGCTCCGGCGTGGCATCGTCAAATTCCCGACGGATCTGGAGAAAAATGACGGCGGCGATGACGAGAAGGCCGCCCACGATCTGCAGCCCCTCCAGGGTTTCTCCCAGGAAGATGTAGGATACGAACCCGGCCGTGATGGGTTCCAGGGTGGCGGTGATGCTCGCCCGGGTGGATCGGATCAGGTTGATCCCATGAAAGTACAGGCCGAAGGGAATGAGTGTTCCCAGGATGGCGATGTAGAGGATCCAGAGCCACTCCATGGGAGCGTAGTCGTGGCGGAAGGATTCCAGGGGCGGATGGGCGATGTTCCAAAAGACGGCGGCGAAGAAGAAGGCGTAGAAGAGCACGGTCCAGGGACTGTAGCGGCGCATGCCGTGCTCGCCGTGGACCGAATACCATGCGAAGCTCACCGCCGACGCCAGCCCGCTCAGGAGGCCCGCCTTGTTCATGTTGAAAAGGTCCAGGTTGTATCCACCCACCACCAGATAGCAGCCCAGGGTGGCGCCGGTCACGGCCACGATGGTGGGCCAGGTGAGTCTTTCACGGGCGATGGTCACGGAATAGATGGCGATGAGAACCGGGGCCAGGTATTCCAGGAGGATGGCCGCGGCCACCTTGATCTTGCTGATGGTGTAAAAGTAGGTAAACTGCACCATGGCAAGGCCCGTCACGCCCAGGATCATGAAATAGACGATGTCCCGCGGGGCGATCCGGAGCTTCCGGCGGTCCCGGGCGGCGAGCCACAAAAAGAGGAGGCCGGCGGCCAGAGTGACCCGCATCTGCACCACCTGGTAGGGGGTGACCCCGTGGTTGAAAAGGTACTTTCCGGCCGATCCGGAAACGGCCCAGAGCACCGCGGCCGAGATGACGAAGAGGTAGCCTTTGCGGGGGATGGGCGTGGAAGCGGATGGGGCGGTCATGGGGCGGCTCCGTTCTTTCCGGCTGAGTTCTTTCGGGCGATAAACGCCCTTTGACTAGCACACGCCCCAAGGGGAGTCAAAAGAAAGGAATCCGGTTCGGAAGGCCGGGCCGGAGACGGGCAGGCGGCCTTTCCTGCATGGATGCCGTCAGCCCGCGGTAGCGGGGATCTTGTAGGGGCGGGGTTTATCCCCGCCCGGTCATCGCGCGGTGGAAGAGACACCCGACGAAAAAATCGTTCGGTTCGGGTCTGAAAAAAAGACAGCCGAACGATCACGGCAAAACTCGCCATCCCGCATGGATGAAAGAGAGGGTTGGGGCAAGGGCTTTTTGTGGGAGCGCCGCAAGGCACGATTTTCTTTGAACGATCGCGTGTCTGTTGGACTGCCGGGCACCCCCATCACGGCTTTCGCCACTCCCACCCACCGGTCATTTCCATTTGCGTCCATTGGCGTTCATTGGCGGTTTTCTTTCACATGAACCCCCGTCACGGGCCCGCCGACGACCCCATATTGGCCCGACTATTGCTTGCCTTGTGAGCGCGCAGGGGACACGTGAATGGGGAAGGAGAACGCTCAGTGCAAAGAGGTGCGGACGTATCGGTCGTCATCCCGGCCTACCACGAAGAAGACGCCATCGGAAAGACCGTCGAGAGGATCCTTCAGATCCTTCCCGAAGCGGAAGTGATCGTGGTGGACGACGGCTCCGGGGACCGCACGGCCGAAGAAGCCAAAAGGGCGGGTGCCTACGTGTGGTCCCACCCCTACAACATCGGAAACGGCGCGGCCGTAAAGACCGGAATCCGCATGGCGTCCCGGGACAAGGTGGTCCTCATGGACGGCGACGGCCAGCACGACCCGGCGGATCTTCCCCGGCTTCTGGAAGCCGCCGAAAAGTACGACATGGTGGTGGGAGCCCGGGATCCCAAGACCCATGCCAATGCCTTCCGGCGCCTGGCCAATGCGGCCTACAACCGGCTGGCCCGCTATGCCACCAAGTTCCCCGTCAAGGATCTGACGTCGGGGTACCGCGTGTTGGATCGGGAAACGGCGCTTCGCTATCTCTACCTTCTGCCCAACACCTTTTCCTATCCTACCACCATCACCCTGGCGTTCCTAAGGAGCGGGCGATCGGTGTGTTACGTGCCCATCCAGGCGAAGAAAAGGAAAGGCAAAAGCAAGATCAAGCCGCTCAAGGACGGCGTTCGGTTCTTTCTCATCATCCTCAAGATCACGACGCTCTTTTCGCCCCTTCGCATCTTTCTTCCCGTGAGCGGCTCCTTCTTCCTCATGGGTGTGGTCAATTATGCCTACACCTATTGGACGGCCCACCGCTTCACCAACATGTCGGCGCTTCTTTTCATCACGTCGGTGCTCCTTTTCATGCTGGGCCTCATCAGCGAACAGATCACCCAGCTCCGCTACGACCGCGTCGAAAACGGCGGATGATTTTGCCCATTGGAAGTCTTTGAGGAATTGCGCAGATGGAAGGTGGGAACAGCAGTCGGTTTTCTTTGGCTTCCTTAGCTATTCATATCCGTCTCGCCATATCTCTGATGCTTGATTATCGCCCGGGCAGACTGTTCAAAGGGACCCTAGCCATGACGGCCGGGATGACAGCACGGATCTTTGGCCAAGCCGTCGTTTTTCTCCTAGTGGCCCGCACCCTGGGGGTCGGAGCCTACGGCGCCTACGCCGCCGTTCTTGCTTTAGCCATGACCATAGGGAACTTCAACGGCTTGGGGGTCTCCGTCGTCATGCTGAAGGATACGGCTCGTGATGCGACCGTCTTTCAAGAATGCTGGGGGAGGGCTTTGGCTGCGTGGCTGCTGACATCTCCCATCCTGCTGGTTCTTTACGGGGCTCTGGCCGTAAGCGTCCTTCCTGAGCGCATTGAGGGTAGCGTCGTCCTTTTCGTAGGTCTGGCCGAAATTGTTGTGGCTCCCTTTGTGTTGCTCACGCTACGGGCTTTTCAAGGTCATGGCTGTATCGGCAGGGCAGCTCGGTTAGCCTTTGCGCCGATTATGCCGAGGTTGCTTGCAGCGGGGATGTTGTTATTGTCAGCATTTTACATTTCGAAACCTTCACGTTTGGTCCTCTGGGCAATACTTTATCTTCTTGCTGCGGTCGCAAGCGCTATTTATTCTTTACGGTTGACGTGTAGGGACCTCAAAATAGGTCTCGAACCGAAATGGGATGGACTTATGCATAACATCAGCGAAGGATGGGCCTTTTCTTTAGGAGGAGCTTCCGACAAACTATATGCCGACCTTGACAAGATCATGCTGAGCAAGATGTCCACTTTGGAGACTGCTGGTGCGTATGCGGGAGCCTACAGAGTAATCGATATGGTCCATGTGCCTGTATTTGCATTTTTCTCGGCGGTCGCCCCGAGGTTTTTCGATTTTGGAAAAGAAGGAATGCGTAGTGTTTTTATATATGCATTGAAAGTCATGCCCGTACCAATGCTTTATGTGCTAGTTTCATGTGTGGTGCTCTTTGCATCCGCATCTCTGCTTCCTGTCTTTTTGGGACCGGATTTTTCGGCTGCCGTAGATGTGATTCGTTGGCTGGTCTGGTTGCCTCTACTCAGTGTTCCGCGCCGTTTCGGGCAGATGACACTATCCTCCAGCGGTTGGCAGCGGCGTAGTTTGGCGGTTCTCGTCTTCGGTGCAGTGCTCAATCTGATGGCCAACCTTTGGGCCATTCCGTTGTGGGGATGGCGAGGGGCAGTTGCGGCCACCTACATTGCAGAGATGGCCATGGGAGTATTGGTGTGGGTAATGTTTATTTTTAGTGACGGAACTATCAGGCATCCTGCCAATAAAGCATAAGACCAGAGCAGAGGAATCAATAGATAATGAAAAACCAAAAGATAATACCTAATCTCTTCTTGATTGGGGCACCAAAGGCGGGAACAACAGCGATGTCAAAGTATCTGGGCGATCATCCCAATATATTTCTGTGCGATCCCAAGGAGCCCGACTATTTTAATGATGATTTCTCTAATCGTTATGTCACTAATTTAGAAAAGTATTTATCTTTGTTTTCTGCTGCCTCGTCGGATTGCATGTATTTTATGGATGCATCAACCCGTTATCTTCAGTCCGAAAGAGCAGTTGAAAATATTCTTGAATTTAATCCTGAGTCTAAGTTTATCGTGATGTTGCGAAACCCATGTGAAATAATTGTCGCCTTACATTCTCAGTATGTATATGAAGGGTATGACGATCAAGTGGGTTTTGAGCGTGCGTGGAGATTGGAACCTTACAGGAAGCGAGGTAAATATATTCCTGAAATCTGCATAGAACCTAAAATGCTCTATTATCGAGAAGCCTGCCTGTTAGGTCGACACATTGAAAGGCTTTATGGGTATGTGTCTAAGGATAGGGTTCATGTAATTATATTTGATGACTTTGTTCAAAATGCCAAGAAAGTATATGAAACGCTGCTAGAATTTCTTGGGATCCCGTCGGATGGGCGAGAGAACTTTGAAAGAGTTAATCCTCGCCGCGGTTACCGATTTCAGTGGCTACAGAGTTTAGTCTTGCGTTTGGGTAATCTCAAAAGAAGAGTGGGCATAACTCGCGGATTGGGTATATACAATGTCGTCAAGAAGTTCAATGTCGTTACTCAGCCCACTGACAGAATATCAGAAGAGTTACTTCAAGAAATGAAGGGATTTTTCCGGGAAGATGTGAAATTGCTGAGTGAGTATGTGGAACGTGATCTGACTCATTGGGTTGAATGATTGTGTTGTGCATCGTATTTATATACCAAAAATGCTACAGCGGATAAATTATGTGAGGTCTAGATTTTTATGTGGCATGTCTAAATATCAAATGTGTATATATAAATAAATTTAGTATCATGAGTTTAGCCGATGAATATGACGTCAAGAGAATCCAGTAACCCGCTCATATCCGTTATACTCCCGGTATTTAATGCAGAAAATTTTGTCGAAGAATCTATTGAGAGCATTCTTAGTCAAACAGCAAATGATCTTGAGCTGATTGTGATTGATGACGGTTCTGAAGACGGAAGCTGGGAGAAAATAAGGGCTGCTGCATCACGAGATGGTCGCATACGGCCACTGAGGAACAAAAAAAATAGGGGTTTGATTTATACTTTAAATAAGGGACTATTGGAATCGAAAGGCTTTTATGTCGCCAGAATGGATGCTGATGACATATCGTTGCCAGACAGGCTGGCATCACAAATCGAGTTCATGAAAGAACATAATGTTGACTTCTGCGGATGCTGGATTCGCCTACTGGGTTCAATACGCAAGAGGGTGATTTGTTTTCCAGAGACTGATATTGGCTTCAAGACATTGCTGTTGTTTCAGACGCCTTTCTCTCATCCAACCCTAGTGATGCGAAGGAAAATCATCCATGCAGGCTTTCGATACCGATCAGATGCTGTTCACGCTGAGGAATATGACTTGGCCGTTCAGCTTGCAAAATATTATAGAATGGGCAATGTTCCCAAAGTCTTGCTATTGTATAGGGTTCACAAATCCCAAGTATCAAATCTTCATAGGAGGACACAACTGGAAAGCGCGGCTAGGATTAGGCGCGAGGCGCTGCGTGCATTGGAAATTCCGGCTGATCCCGAACAGGTCTACCTTCATGGTTATCTAAGATATCCGAAACCGGTCGCAAGCTTCGAGGAACTAAGGGCATACCGCAATTGGCTAGAAACTCTGTGTCTGTATTTTGAAGAGAAGGAAGAAGCAAAGCGTGTGGTCGCAGAGCAGTGGCTGCGCGTGTGCATCCGAGCGACTCATCTCGGCCCGCGGGTCGTGAATGAATACAGGCAATCATTTTTGCTACGATACTACGACGCCAGCTATAAACAACAAGCGGACTTGTTGTTGGCAAGTTTGTTCAGACTTCGGTACGGGAGCCGAATGTTCCAGATGTTGGAATCATTATCTCTCAGCCCAGGGTTCTGATAAGCTCGAACAATCCGTAGTGCGCAACGAGTCTCGAATGCCAAATCGCTCGTTCCAGGGTATGGAACGAAGATAAAGGTGAAAGTAAGCTCTTGTCTGTTCTGTTATTGAAAATTCTCTTAAGGCGTGTTCACGTGCGGCGAGACGCATGGCCAGCCAAGCTTTTCTCTCCGTTGAAAGACTCCTGACCGCCCTCTCGAACGCCCTGATGTCATTTGGCGTACACAACAAACCAGTGACTCCGTTTTGTACAATGGAAGCAACAGCCGGGATATTGGACGCAACGGGGGAAAGGCCACAGGCCATCGCTTCAATAATGGTGAGCGGCAAGCCTTCGGACCGGGAGGGGAAGAGCAGTGCATCGGCGTTCCGATAGGTACGGGCGAGGTCGTGGGGAGCGAGGCGACCGATGCAGCGGCAGTTGGGGGGCAAGGGGTATTGGGTGTGAGCACCGGACCTGTCCGCAGTATAGACGAGTTCAAAATCGGGTCCTAGTGTTTCCAGGATGGGCCCGAGCAGGTCTACGCCTTTGCGCTTGACCCAGTTTCCCACATAGAGCAGGCGGAAAGGGCGGTGAGGCTCACGCTCGGATCCCGGTGTGAAAGTGTTCTCCACATCGATGCCGTTGTAAACGACGACCACGTCCGTGCGGCCGAAAAGTTTCTTCACCTGAGCCGCCACATGCCGGCTGACGGCCGTGACAACGGCGGCACGTTCCAGGTTGCGAGCCTCTATCGGCCGGATCCAGAAACGGTGATAAATTTTTTGCGGCAGGGTCTTGTAAGGCATAAAGGCCGGGTCGTGAACGCTGTGGTGCACCGTCACCACGGTAGGGAGATTCCTGGGCACAAAGCGGGGATGCAGCCAGGAATTGATGTGGACGATATTGGCCCAGTTCGGCGGCTTCGGTACGGGCACCGTCCACGGGGCGTACTCCGCGCGAAGGGGAAGCCACGTGATTTCGGCTCGGATGCCACGGCGTCGCAACCCTTCCACAAGGCGCTCCGTGAAGACATCCGTGCCGCTGCCTGCGCGGATCGTCGGCAACCAGACGGCGGGTTGCGAAACGTTCTTTCTTGTTATTCCCAGGCCTCGTGTGGAATCCATGCTGGAGCCTTCCGCCTATTGCCTAGATGCCCGGCTACGACCGCATCTTGTGATTTCAGGCGAGCCCTGCAAGCGGTTGAGAAGCCGTTTGTACTTTTCGCCGATTTCATTCCAGTCGAAATGACGGCGAGCCCATTCCCTTCCATGATCTGAAAGATTTTTCAAGAGGCCCGGATCGGTTAGCGCCCTGCAGATTGCGTCGGCCAGCGAAGTGCTTTGCTCCGGTGGAGCCAGGAGGCCCGTTTCCCCGTGACGGATGACGTCGCGGATGGCGGGAAGGTCGGAAGCGATGACGGGGCAGCCGCAGCCCATGGCTTCTACCATGACGAGCCCCAGGCCTTCCTGGTCGCCGCTTCGGGCCACCACCGACGGCACCACGGTGACGGTGGCGGCGCGATAGAAGTGGGGAAGATCCTCATGGGCCACCGGACCGAAAAAGGTGATGGCGCCGGGATGGGGAGGCAAATCCGAAGGGGCACTGGCCTCCAACTCTGACCCAAGGGACCGGACGGGAGCGATGGAGGCCGCGAGTTTTTTTAGAAGCGGTTCTTCGGGGCCGGAACCCACGATCCAGAGTTCCGCATCGGCGATGCGGCGGCGAACGTGTCCGAAAGCCTCGATGAGGTAGCGGACTCCCTTCTTCTCCACTAGCCTTCCCACAAAGAGAATCGTCGCCTTTCGGCGTGGCGCTCGCGCGTCCGGCGTGAAGAGCGTGCTGAGGTCCGTTCCCATGGGAATCACGTGGCAGGGTGTTTGGATTCCGGCCGCCCGGAGCTTTTCGGCCATGGCGCGGCTCACCACCGTCAGGGCGGCGGAGCGCCGAAGGACCCAGCGCCGCAGGGCGTCAAAAAGATGACCTCGAAGTCCGAAGAGGTCGCCGCCGTGGCTGGTGCAGAGGATGGGCACTCCGTCCCGCCGTCCCATCTGAGCCAGGACGGCGCACAGCCCTTGAGGGAGGATCCAATGGGCGTGAACGCCCTGAAAGGAGCGATCCGCCGTCAGCCGTCGGATCAAGAGAACTTGGGCCGCCAGGAAGAAGGGAACCTGTAAAAGCACCCAAGGTCTTCTCTTGATCTTTTCCAGAATGCCCCCTTCATGGGCCAGGTGCTCCAGGCGTTCCGGAAAATACCGAAATCGGTGAATCGTCAGACCGTCCATCCGCTCCCCGAGCTTCGACCCGGGGGCGTGGGGGGTGACCACATGCACCTCAAAGCTTTCGGTCAGTCGCCGGGAGAGATCGTAAACAAACCGTGGTTCCCGATCCCCAGGCCACCGTGGAAAGGTGGAGGTGAGTATCAATACCCGCAGGTTCCCTGAAGGGACATCCACTTTCGAATTCATCTGCTATGCTTTTTCATCCACGCGGAGCGCCTTTCGTCCCTTGCGTGCCGGCGGATGCTCCGTCCAATGCCTCTTCTTCAACAGTCCATCCCGGCGCGGAGAGGGCCGCCCCTTGTCACGAATTTGACTGTGGTGGTGCCCCATGTGTCTCGCTGCGAAATGGGCGCGCTTGCGGGCCACCACCTCGTTGCTTCTTTCCTCCCGTTGGCGGCTGGGCTTGCGGGCCAGACGGCCTGCCCAGCCCGGGAACGTTTTCATTCACTTTCCCACTGGATAGCCTGTGTGCCCTTTTTGCTCAAGCCTGGAACGTGGGGCGCCTCCGTCTGCTGGGCTGATGTCGCAGCCTTCTGCCCTGCACGATACTAAAAATCATACTCTAAAGCTATAGCAAGTGACACACGTCTTGACCCACTGAAAGAAGGGTTCTGGATCCCTTTTGCACGATTTCAGCGCTGTTTTTCTGTCATTACCCCCTTCGACGAGTGCTTGAGGATCTCTTTCAGGAGGCATTTACAAGGGTGGCAAATCCTTGGCGGCCAGAAGCTCTAAGGTGTTGGCTGTTCCTTTGCGGGGGAGTCGAGGGGCAGAACGCGGGGGAATCCTTGTCGGGAAGCCGGGAGAGCGGGATACCCGCTGCACCGCGCTAAATGGCACCAAGTTTGCTTGTTCGCTGCCGTGGGTATAGGCACCTTGTGTCCACACGTTTGAAAAGGAATTTCTGGGGCGACAACTTCGCGCCCGAATCAAGGCAATGGTGCGGTTTCCCTCCACCAACGTTCAAGGAGGCCTGGACTGGCGATGGCTGCAAACGTTGAAAGACATGAACAAGCCGCGATGGATCTATTTTCCGATCTGGAGGGGGGTGTGACCCCCCAGGAATGTGGTCTTCTTGGCCGACTGGCTTCCAATGTGCTCGAAGGCTGCATTGTTGAGATCGGCTCTTTCAGGGGGAAGTCCGCCGTTGCGCTTGCACTGGGTGTGCGAAGGAATCCTCGGGACCCCAAGCCCCAGATCTACTGTATTGAGCCACATCAAGAGTTCAGGGGTTATTATGGAGGCCGATTCGGACCGGAAGACCGGGGGGCCTTTTACCGTGTAATGGTGGCCACCGGGGCCTTCGCCGAAGTCGCCCTGGTGAATCTCAGCAGCGAGCAGGCGGGCCCGTGCTGGCGCGAACCCATAGGCCTTCTATTCGTGGACGGCGACCACAGATACGAAAGTGTCAAAAGGGACTTTCAATGTTGGGAGCCTCACGTCCTGCCGGGAGGGGTTATTGCCTTTGACGATTCCACCGATCCCGATTGCGGACCGTCTCAAGTGATTGACGAAATCCTGGAGACAGGCCGGTTCCGCTATGTTGAGACCGAGGGGAAGATAACCGTTATTCGCAAGATAAGGCACGATCTGGACGCCTCGGACGGAGTTCCGTCTGTCCCGCAGCGTCTTCTGGTTGTCTGTTCCGGGTTCACGCTCAACGGAGGCTTGCTGAGGTTCGAGCGAGTAGGGACCGTTCTCCGCAACTGGGGGCATGAAGTCGCCTATGTGGACCTGGCCGGTACCAGGCGAGATACCTGGAAATGGAACCCCGTCCTGCCCGTTCTTTCCCTGGAGCAAGCCTTGCACCTGCGGTGGGATGCCGTCATGGTTCCGGGTGCCGGGTTTGACGAGGAGGTCATCAGGGGCTTTTCGGTCTTCCAGAAAGAAAACTTCGGAACCAGAGTGCAGCATATACTCAACGACCAATCTAGGCGTCTCCACTTCAAAATGGTCAACCAACACTTCCGTCCGCATGTGGTGATCTTCAACAATGACCAATGGTCTGTCGGATCATTTACAGACTTCGGTGGAGATCGATTTCACGTCCTCTTGGGGGGCATCGACACATGTTCTTTCCATCCCCCGACCTACAGGTCTCACCCCCTGGAGCCCGGCAAGTGGATTATCGGCGGCCTAGCTTCCAAAAACCCCGAGCCGCTTGTTGCCGCCCTTCAATACCTGCCTGCCCATACTTCGCTTTGGCTCTACGGAGAGGATTGTCACGGGGTGGCCCAGCGGCATGCTGGACTGATCCGCCAAGGGCGTTTGAGGCTCCTGGGGGAACTTGTCAACGAGGACCTTTTTAAATTCTACCATATGGTTGACTGCGTGGTCATGACGGAGACCCATGCCGGTTGGTCCAACCTAGTGGCCGAGGCCATGGCAAGCGGTACTCCCGTGGTGTGCACCCCCCACGGCACCAGCGGTGTTGCCCGTCACGGCGAAACGGCCCTGGTGATTGGACGACCGAACCCTGTAGCCATTGCCGACGGTGTCCTGCGGCTGCAGAAGGATCCCCACTTGTGCCGACTGTTGAGTGAATCCGCGCGGAAGGTCATTTCATCCTATAGATGGGAGCGGTACTCCCGCCAATTGCTGCGTTTGATCCGCCATGACGGGCGTAGCCACTACACGCACGACCCCTCAAGCGGCCTTTATGGAAAATGGCCTGTTTCCCAGAGGCTTTCGGGTCTTGAACCTCTGTTGGCCCGGGCTTCCGGCCTCAGCGTCATCGACGTGGGGGCGGCGGAAGGGGTTATCGCAAGGGAGTTCCTCAAAAGAGGTGCGGGAAGTGTTCACGGTTTCGAGCTGGATCCCAGCAGAGTCGCCATTGCGCAGGCCATCTGCGCAGAATGGGATAACGGGCATTTCAGATGCGGGGATCTGTCCGATTGGGACAAATTTTGTGAAAGCCATCAGGATCTCTTGCAGGACCACTATGACATCGTTCTCTATTTGGGAGTTCATCACCACCTGCCTGCGCACTCTCGCATGAAAGCCTTTCTCGGACTTCTCAAACTGGCTTCCCGGTATTTCGCGATCCGTACGACTGACGAACTTTACATTGAAGATGCCCTGGAAGATCGACTTTTAGCCGAAGGTTTTCGCCCGGTCCCGGGGAGCGGGGCGGGCGGGGCAAAATGGCCGGGCATGGGAGAGCTCAAAATCTATGAAAAGTGGGCAAGCAGCTCTAGGAGGACACGTCCATTGTCAAGGCATTTTGTCTCCTATCCGAAATCTGGGCGCACCTGGGTGCGCTATATATTGAATCAACTAAAGGTTGATAACCAGATAGTGTTTCATCATGACGGATTTGAGTTCAACGATGGATCCTGCCCGCCTCATGACTTCGACGTTGAGAAGCGCATCAGACGCTACGCATGTGTCGACTGTCTTGTCTATTTGGAGCGGGATCCCAGAGACATTATGGTCAGTCTTTATGCGCAGATCAGCGGCCGGTTCAAAGAGTTTTTCAACTACACAGGCTCGATCTCAGACTTTATTCGAGACCCTTATTTTGGGGCACAGAATTTAGAAAGATACCGAAATATATGGAATCATATGGTTGAACGGTTTGGGTTCTTAAAAATAACTTACGAAGAGTGCCACCAGGATATGCAATCCGTGATTGCAAGGGTGCTTGACTATTATGGATTCAGCGTGCCCGGGAATGCGATTTCGGAAGCCGTGGAAAATGCGGAGTTTGCAAAGATGAAACGCCTGGAGCAATCCAAGGTCTTTCCTCATCCCTGGCTCAAGCCGAGAAACAATGCACCAAAAGTACGGAAAGGGAAGATAGGAGGGTTCCGCGAGGAGCTGAGTCAAGAGGATATTCAGTATTTGAATCAGATTTTCTCCCTCGCTGACCGTTGAACTCTTAATATTCGGGCGCGAAGATAATGGGAGCCACTGACCATGCTGTTTTGTATCGCCGGGATGCATCGATCCGGGACATCAATGATCACCCGCCTTCTCCACGTTTCCGGGATGTACTTGGGAAGACAAGGCAACCTCCTACCTCCCCAGCCGGACAATCCGGAAGGTTTCTGGGAAAACAAAGGCTTTGTGGAGCTCAATGACCGGCTTCTGGCATCTCTGGGTGGGTCTTGGATGGATCCTCCCGACATGGGCGAAAACTGGGTTCACAGCGTTCATCTGGAGCCGATCCGCTGCGAGGCGAAGCGCCTCCTTGCACCACTGAGGGTGCGCTTCTTTTCAGGATGGAAGGACCCTCGAAACTCTCTCACCCTTCGATTCTGGAGGACGATTGCTCCTGAAGTGAAAGTCGTGGTGCCGCTCCGGCACCCTCTGGAGGTGGCCCAGAGTCTAAAGCGCCGCAACGGCCTGGACCTGGTCCGAGGGATGCAGTTGTGGTATGTGTATAACATGAAGTTGTACCAGGAGTTGGACGATTCCTTTTATTTCTTGGAATACGACAATGCTTTGAAAAAACCTTACGATGTCCTATTTGCTTTGTTTCGGTGGGCCAAGATATCTGTCCCTCGCAGAAGGATGCTGGAAGCCATCCGGACTGTCCGAACGGATTTAAGACATCATAATCATCAGAGATGCAGGACGGATATCCCCAGCGGGATGGCCCACGTCATTGACCTCTATGAAAGATTAAGAGAGAACGCCGAAAAACTGGCTTGCCCTGCCGAGGACTCAGGTTCATCACGGGGACGATGTGTCACGCAGCAAGATTTGGGGCGTGTGTGGTCAGTTCCTCTTTCCGAAACCCCAGTCGGAAACGGTGGCCGGCTTCGGACTCCGCGTACCCAGCCTGAAGAGGCGGGTGTGGGGGATTCCATGGGCGGTGTCCCCGGCAAATCCTCCCGGCTGTTTTCCGGGGGAAAGAACCCTGAAGCTTCCCTGTGCTCGATCGTGATACCGGTTCACAATCAATGGGAATACACAGACAAATGCCTGAGGTCCATTGCCCGGTGCGCTTCTGCTAAGGTGTCTTTCGAGGTGGTGGTTGTAAACAATGGATCTGCGGATGGAACGGAGTGTTTTCTTGATGAGGCAAGAAAGCGCCATCCGTTCCTCAGGGTTGTTCATCTGGAACACAATCACGGATTCGCCAAAGCATGCAATGTGGGCGCACGGCACGCGCGCGGCACGCTCTTGGTTTTCCTGAACAACGACACCGTGGTGCTCCCGGGTTGGCTTGAGGCCCTTGTCGATGCCCACACGAGAGAGGAACGGGCGGGTATTGTCGGCGCCAAACTGCTTTATCCTGACGGGACGATACAACACGCCGGAATAGGTTTTCGCTGGATTGAATCAGGGGGCGTTCGTTATCCATGGCCCGTTCATCTTTGGCGAGGGGTGCCCTTGACCGCCCCCCAAGTGAATCAGCGGAGAGAGATGGATGCAGTGACCGGAGCCTGCCTGCTCATCAGTAAAAGCCTTTTTGAGAAAGTGGGGGGCTTTGATGAGTCCTATTACATGTACTTTGAAGATGTGGATCTGAACCTGAAGGTCCGAAGTCTGGGGAAAAGAGTCATCTATTGTCCCGAGAGCGTGGTGATTCATTTCGAGGGCAAGTCGTCACCCAATCAATGTGTGGTTGATAGGCTAAATAACCAAAGCTATAGGAAATTCCATGAAAGATGGGGTCAAGTGCTCAACGCCCGCGCTCCCTTGGGGAAGAAGAACGGGCTCTCGCCCTCTCCGCGCAGGACGGGCCGGGTTGAGGCATGCGGCACGGCAAGTGCCAAGACCCTTCGGGGAATCAGGTGGCAGAGTCAGGTTCTCAGTTTCAGCGGACATGCATCCCACGCTCGACGAATTATCGCGGCCTTGCAGCAAACGGGGATTCCTGTGTCCGTCCAGCCCACAACGGCGGACAAGCGATTTATCCGCCATCTGACTCCATCGGAGGTCGCCCTGTGGCGGGATCTCATGCGCAAGCCGGTCGGCCAAGGAGCCTACCTGTGTTTCGGTGTTCCCTCTTTGGAGGACGGATCGGATGTCTTCGCCGCCTGGCGCGAGGCAAATCCAGGTTTTCGCACCTATGTGGGATTGGCAACCTTCGAGACCGACAGACTGCCCCCCGGTTGGGCGGAGGCCTGCAACCGCATGGATGAAGTCTGGGTGCCCAGCACCTTCAACGAGGAAACCTTTGCGCGGGGGGGCGTGGATGCGGAGAGGATCCACGTGTTTCCCACGGGCATTGACGCGGACGCCTTTGACCCTCTCCGTGTCTCTCCCCTTTACATAGGAAACCGAAGGGATTTCGCCTTCCTTTCCGTATTTCAATGGACCTACCGAAAGGGCTGGGATATTCTCCTGCGTGCGTACCTGTCGGCTTTTTCGCCCCAGGATGATGTCTGCCTTATTCTCAGGACCTATCCTTACAGGATCCAACAACCGCCCATCAGAGATCGCATCGAGGATTATATTCGGAGCTTGGGGCTGAATCCACAGGAGACCCCTCCGATCATCCTGATCGACAAGTTCATTCCCGAACATCTCATGCCCTCGCTCTACGCCGCCGCGGATGCCTTTGTGCTGCCTTCCAGGGGCGAGGGCTTCGGCCTGCCCTACCTGGAGGCCATGGCCATGGGGCTGCCCGTCATAGCCACCCGCTGGGGCGGGCATCTCGACTTCATGAATGACGCCAACAGTTTTCTGATCGACGTGGAGGACTTGCTGCCGGTGAACGGCCGGTTGACGTCAGAAAGCACCTATTACACCGGCGACCAGAAATTGGCCGAGCCTTCCGTTTCTCACACGGCGGAGCTGATGAGGCGGGTTTTTGACCACAAGACCGAAGCCCGCCGACGGGGGCATGAGGCCAGGCGGCACGTGGTGAGACATTGGAACATGGAACAATCGGCCCATTGGTTCCTGTCCAGGCTCTCGTGGATCACTTCCTGATGACGAGGACCGGTTGAGGCCACAAGAAGGAGGGGCCGAGAATGAAAGCCGTCTTGCCCGGGTGCAGGCCGGTGGTTTTCTGGAAAGCGCCCGTTTACGATCCCAGCGGCTACGGTGATGAGGCGCGCCATCTGATCAAGACCGTGCAACGTTTCTGGCCTCTTCGTGTGGAGCCGGCGGGTCGATTTTCGGAAGAGTTTGTGAGGGGCATGAGCCATGAGGACCGACAGCTTTTCGGGAGACTTCAGAAACAACCCCTGTCCGACGAATACCTTAGCGTGACCCACCTGCCGGCCTATGCCTTCTGTCCCGATGAGAAGGCCCTCTACAATATCGGCCGAACGGTTTTCGAAACGGATCGCATCCCTCCCCCATGGGTTGAGGCGTGCAACCGGATGGATGAGATCTGGGTGCCCACGGCGTTCAATGTGGAAACATTCCGCCGAAGTGGTGTGCGCGTTCCGGTTCATGTGGTGCCGCAGGGCATTGACTCGGAATTTTTCAGGCCCGGCCTCAGGCCGCTGTCCATCCCCGGCCGGCGCGGTTTTGCCTTCCTGTCCGTTTTCGAGTGGACGCACCGGAAGGGCTGGGACCTGCTGCTGAAAGCCTGGGCGGAAGCGTTTTCGCCCAACGAGGATGTATGCCTGATCCTGAGAACTTATCCCATCAACGCCCTGGATTCCGGGAATGTGGAGCAAATCATCCAGGGCTGGATTGATCGTTTCCTCCGCCGAGACCTGGGCAAGTCCCCCCGCGATGTGGCTCCCATCATTGTGCTGGGAACGCAGATCCCGGCGCATGCCATGCCACGGCTTTACGCCTCGGCGGATGCTTTCGTACTCCCTTCACGGGGAGAGGGCTGGGGGCGACCGTACATGGAGGCCATGGCTTGCGGTCTGCCGGTCATCGGGACCCGCTGGGGCGGGAATCTGGCCTTCATGAATTCCGACAATTCTTACCTAGTGGACATTGAGGGCCTGGAGGGGGTGGGGGGACAGATGGAAATCGGATTTTATCACGGCCACTGCTGGGCGGCGCCTTCCCTCGCCAGCCTAATGACCCTCCTGCGCCGAGTGTATGATCATCCCCATGAAGCGCGATTGAAGGGTGCCAGGGCCCGCCAAGACGTGGTCCAAAAGTGGAACTGGCAGATGGCCGCAGGAGAGGCCCTGAAGCGCCTGGAAGAGATAACGTGCAGTTTGAAAAAGGGGGGGGGCGGACCGAAGGGGGTGGGGCATCTCCCGGAGGAAACCGATCGCATCGAAGTGATATGGGAGGGTCCTCAGCTCATCTACAGCTCATTGGCCAACATCAACAGAGAGCTTTGCCTCTGCCTCATGGAACGGGAGGGTGTGTCCCTGTCCATTCATCCCAATGATCCCCGCCAGCTTGAACCGGAAGATGACGGCAAGATCAAGAGGCTTGTCCAGTGCTTTCATCGACATATCGGTATGAGTCGTTGTGTACACATAAGACACGAATGGCCGCCCAATTTTTCCCCGCCCGAACGCGGCCACTGGGTCATCATCCAGCCGTGGGAATACGGTCGGTTGCCGCGTGAATGGGTGAGGCCGATGAGCACTCTTGTCGACGAAATATGGGTTCCCAGCAGGCATGTGTGGAAGACCTATGTATCCAGCGGTGTTCCAGCCGAACGGGTCCATGTCGTCCCGAACGGTGTGAACCCTGATATCTTCAGGCCCGACGTGCAGGCCCTCCCCTTGGACACCCGGAAGCGCTTCAAGTTCTTGTTTGTGGGAGGAACCATCTGGCGCAAAGGGATCGATGTGCTGCTCGCAGCGTACCGAAGCGTCTTCCGGCATTCGGACGATGTGGCGCTTGTCATCAAAGACTTCGGCCAAGACTCCTTTTACAAGGGGCAAGGGGCGGTGGAGACCATCAAGGAAATACAGGGGGACCCGACGGGACCGGAGATTTTATATGTTTCCGATGACCTCGATGAACGTTCAATGCCCGGTTTGTACAGGGCGTGTGACTGTCTGGTCCATCCGTATCGTGGCGAAGGATTCGCCATGCCCGTTTTGGAAGCCATGGCCTGCGGCCTGCCTGTGATCGTAACGGAAGGCGGAGCGACGGACGACTTCTGCCTGCCGCGCTTCGCTTATCGGATCAAAGCCACTCGCCGAAGCCTCACCACGCCTGCCGTCAACTTCGCCGGGGGAGCCGGATGGGTCCTGGAGCCGGACGAGAGGCACCTGCAGCGGCTCCTGCGGCACGTTTACGAACACCGTGACGAAGCCCGGGAAGAGGCCGAGAAGGCGGCTGAGCACGCCCATTGTCATTACAGCTGGCAAAGAGTAACGGATCAGGTTCTAGAGAGGATTCGACACATCGTTGGGCAGCCGGTCGCCAGGCTCCAGCCACATTGATTGCCGAAGCCGTTGTTTTCTTTCGGCTCCGCGGTCAGCTCCGCCCAGGAACCAAGGCCTGAAATCCGGCCATGTCTGCATGGGCGGCGGACGGTGCCTTGCCTTGGTATCCATCTTGCTAACTCTTGGGCCAGACAGAGGTGGACGTGAAACCCAATCCGAGTCACCGGGAGAGGAGTCAGACATGATAGAGGTGGGCCAGATGAGTGCAGATCTGGGCAAGGTTCTTCATTCCATGGAATCCGGCCGCTGGGACGAGGCGATCTCCCTGCTTCGACCGATGGTGGAACGGCGGCCTTTCGACACCAGGGCCATCGGCAAGTTGGGCTATGCCCTGTGGAAGAGTGGGGAAAGGCAGGAGGGGGCCGAGACCCTGGAAAGGGCGCTCCAGCTTGACCCGGATGATGGGGAAGTGATCAAGGATTGCGTTCAGGTCTTCTGGGAAGCCGGACGCCGGGAGGATGCACTCCAAGTTCTTGAAAGCTACCTGCAGCGAAACCCCTGGGATGGGGATGTGAAGGAGTATATGGACCGGCTGCAGAGCGCTGAGATCGGGGAAGCAAGGCCGTGTCAACCAAATGACAGCGGAGCGTCGGCGGCCGCCCTGTTGGTCGGGCTGGGTGAGGAGGAGTTTGAAAAGGGGAACATGGAAAGGGCGCGCACCTGTTTCGAAATGGCCCTGGAAAAAGACCCCGGCAATGCGAAGGCCCACAACAACCTGGGAGTTTTGGCCTGGCAGGAAGGGGATCTGAATGCCGCCCTGGCTTGTTTCGACAGGGCCTTGGATCTGGCTCCCACGGATGGGGAAATCCTGTGCAATGCCGCAAGGGCCCTTGGCGCGGCCGGCCACTGCGAGACGGCTTCCCAACTGCTGGAGATCTATCTGTCGGCACATCCCGACGATACGGATGTGTGGGGTGAGTACAGGGAATTGGTACGCCAGGGTGCGCAGTCCTGGAAACCCGACCATTTGGATTCGGGAGTGGCTGCGGTGTACGTGGAGATGGGGAGACGGCTCGCGGAGGCGGGAGACCTTCAGGGGGCCGCCGAGGCGTTGGCCCGGGCCGTGCGAGTGGATCCCGAAAACGTGGAAGGCTATCAGCAACTCGCCCTGCTGCACATGGGCCTGAACCAGATGCAGGATGCCTTGGCCTTGCTGGAACAGGCTCAGGCATTGGATGAAGACAACCAAGAGGTGGCGGAGGCCCTTGCCGATGTTCGTCAACGGCTCCGGGAAACGCCGGAAGAAGATGAAGAGCCGTGCGCGGTGTGTTCCGGAGGTGGTCTGGGTGGGTAGACCGCTCATATCTCTTTGCATGATTGTTAAAAACGAGGAGAAAAACCTCCCCCGGTGCCTGGAAAGCGTCCAAGGGCAGGTGGATGAGATCATCGTGGTGGACACCGGCTCGTCGGACCGAACGGTGGAGGTGGCCTCTCAGTATGGCGCCAGAGTGTTGACGCACCCCTGGAACGGTGATTTTTCCGCCGCCCGGAATGTGTCGCTGGATCACGCCTCGGGCGGCTGGGTGTTGTGGCTGGACGCCGACGAAGAGCTGCTGCAGGCTCCGGACGGATCGACCCTGAAGCAAATGGCGGATTCGGGGACCGCGGAGGCCTATCTGGTGCCGGTCCAAAACATGCGGTTGGACGGTTCTTTCACGGCCCATTATGCCGTGCGCTTTTTCCGGAAACTGGAGGGGATCCGATTCGAGGGAAAGGCCCACGAGAGCGTCGGGGACTGGCTGCTTCGGCAAAATGCCCGCATTGAACGATCCCCTGTGGCCATTCGGCACTGGGGGTACGCCGTTACGGATGCCGAACTGCAAAGGAAGCTGGATCGGAACCTGGAACTGCTCAAAGCCCAATTAGAACGAGACCCGAACAACTCCTACGTGCACTACTACATCGGGATGACGCTGGTCGGGAAGGAGGACTTCGAGGGAAGCTTCCACCACCTGCAAAGGGCTTATGAGCTCGGGCCCGAGACGCCCAATATGGAGTGCCTGGTGGCGAACATGCTGGCCTACCATCAGCTGCATCGCTGCAACTATGGGGAAGCTGAAAAGTGGGCCCGGCGCTCCCTCGCCATCACCCCGCAGCAGCACACCGCCAAGATGTTTCTGGGGATCGCCCTCTACAACCAGAAAAGATTTGCCGAGGCACTTCCTCTCTTGCAGAGTGCCTATCAGTTCCAAAGGCTTCCTCTGGAGAGAAGGCGCAGCGACATCAGCCTGGAGCATTCTTACGGAGAAAAGGAACTCCTCTGGGCCGTGGCCCGCAGTGCCTATGAAACAAGAAGTTATCCGTTGGCGCATCAGTTTCTGCAGAGGCTGGCCCGATCCGGTGGATCGGATGCGGCCGCCCTCACCTTGCAGGGCCTGACGGCTCTCGCCCTGGAGTCTTTCCGTTCCGCGGTTGCCCACTTCGATCATGCCAAGGTGCTGGGCGCTTCCTGGCAGCAGATTGGAGCCCCCTGGACCTATGGGCTTCTCCAATTGGGCCGCCTCGACGACGCCCTGGCCGTTTTAAGTGAGGCGGGTGCGTCCTTTTTCCTGAACGAGAACGCAGAGCAGACCTTTGCCTTGCTGGTGGAGCGGTGTTTTGAATCCTCGCGGATCGGCCCTCTGGTACGGGCTTTAGAGCGCATTGCGCAAAACGCTCATGTGCCTCCCCATGTCCTGGACGCCCTGGCGGTCTGCCACATCAAGTCGGGAAACTATGAGAAGGCGGCCGCAGCGCTGGATGCCCTCCTGGAAAAGGATCCCGGGAACCTGGAGGTGAGGAGACGCCTGGCTGCCGTTTGGGTCCGCTTGGGCCGCGAGACCATGGCCGCTCGCCTGTTGCGTTCATACCGCCGGGACGGCACGGCATCCGCCGCCCCATAGGCGGCCCATAGGGCGAAAGGGTTCGACGGGCAATCCCCGCGTAGCGCCCTGGAATGGGGCTGTCGCTCCCGGTTTACGAGGTTTTCCTGAATGGCAAATGTTCCGCACTCCCTGTCCGTGTGCATGATCGTCAAGAACGAAGCGTCCAATATTCGCGAAGCGCTGGAATCCTTTACCGCCTTCGCCGATGAAATCATCGTCGTCGACACCGGATCCACGGACGGAACGCCCAACCTGGCCCTCTCTTTCACACCTCATGTCTACCACTGCACATGGCACGATGATTTTTCAGCCGCCCGAAATTTCTCCCTGGAGAAGGCCGGTGGTGCCTACTGCCTTTGGATGGATGCCGATGATCGGGTGGACGCCCTCAACGCCGCCAAGATCAATGCCCTTAAGCGGGAGTTCGACGGCCGGAGGGCGTTCGCCTTTGAGCTGCACGACATCCGAAACGGAGCTCCTTTTCGTTCCCTGATGCAGATCCGCTGCATCCCGAATCGGCAGGATGTGCGGTTCAAGGGGCGGATCCACGAAAGCATTGACTGGGATCGGGTGCAGGATGAACTCATACCGGTCAATGTGGACATCGTCGTCACCCACCATGGTTATGACGACCCGGTTTTGCTGGGTCGAAAGATAAACCGCAACATTCGACTCCTCCAGATGGAATGCGAGGCGGGCAGGGACGACGCCACGCTCCATTATTATCTGGCGATGTCCTTCAGCCACATAGGAAATCGCCATGCGGCCATCGACCACATGGGCCGGGCGCTCCGGGACTTGGAAAAAAGGTCCTTTCATGCGCACGGCCGTGAGGCGGAGACGCTCAGGACCTTCCGGCTGGATGCACAGCTCTTTCTGGTCCAGGAAATGCTCGGCTTGGAAAGAAGAGGCGACGCTCGACGCCTATTGGCCAAGCTGTCCTGTGAGCCCGATCCGGACCCTCTCACCCTTTTTCGGATCGGGGCGTTTTACCAATCCCTGAACGCGCACGAGGATGCCTTGCAATTCTTTGCCCGGGTGGACCCGGACAAACAGACCCCTACCGTCCTTCCTTCTCCCAAGCTTCGCAGAACGGATGTGGTCGCCCGGATCGCCCTCAGCCTCTTTTGTTCAGGACGCCGGGATCAGGCTTTGGACCAGATCCGGTCGCTTTCCGACCCCGTAGACAGGAAAGAAGCCTGGGAGATCGCGGGAATCCTGGCCGCGGAAACCGGCCGCTACCGCTTGGGGGCCATGGCCTTTGAGCGGGCCTTGAGCCTCGGGGGACTGACGGCTTCGGGCTGGGAGCAGTGGGGCGTGGTTTGGGACCGCATCGGTGACCCCCAAAGGGCTGAACAGTGCTGGCGAAAAGCCCTGAGGATGGACGGGGGAGCGGAGGGGGCGGCCATTCACCTTGCGAACCTTCTGTGGCGCGAGAACAGGAAAGATGAGGCTTTCGAAATCTTCGGGCGGATCGTCCGCAACGGATGTTGCAAGGTCCCGGTACTCCTGGCTTATGGAGTCATGGCCTGTGAAAGGAAGGATGAAGGTGCTCTGACGTCCATAAGGGAGAATCTTGAGGTTTTCCTGCATGATGGGAGACGGCGGGAGACGGACGCCCTTCCCTCGATCTTCCTGTCTTTGGCCCGACACCTGGAAGACGAAGGCAAGGAGGATTTGGCGCGGCTGGCCCGGCGCCTCGCCCGGTGGGAGAAGTCGGTCGGCGGGCAGGCGCATCCGGAATGAAAGGCGGGGAAGAATTCACCATGCATTGGGCTACGCTGGACTCTTTCATGCTCGACGATCCCTTTTGGCAACAAAGAATGGGCATGCCTGTGGCCAACGAGCAGTTTCTTCGCGCCGTTCTGGAACATGGAAGATGCTCCAGCTATCGCTTTTTCGCCACGGACGGGGCGGGAGCCGAGCGTCTTTTCGGGATTTTGAAGGGCCGCTTTCCCTGGGCCGCCGACCGGATCCGCGTGCAGCCGCAAGCCACCTTGCCCATGGCCGTCCGCGCCTGCCGCCCGGATGTGGTCCATAACGGCGACTTCACCTACTACATGCCCCACCTGATCGAATGGCGGAACCGCTTGAGCGCTTCGCTGCGGTTCCCCATAACCGGCGTGACCCATTCCCTGGACACGGCCACGCTCTACACCAAGTTCATTTCCTTGTTGCTGGCGGGCCCCAAACCCTACGATGCCGTCGTCTGCACGAGTCGCTGTGCCGTGGAGATGCTTCGTCAATCTTTTGGCGAGATTCGCGAGGGATTCAGGGAGAAGTACGGCGGCCTTCTTCCCGAGCCCCCCCGGCTCGTGCATATTCCGCTCGGTATCCCGGAGCGGCGCAAGCCCGTGCCCGCCCGCGTGCAGGCCCGCCGAAGGCTGGGGATTCCCGAAGACCACGTGGTCATCCTGAGCCTGGGGCGTTTGTCGCCGAGAACCAAGATGGACCTCAGTCCCTTCTTGGAGGCTTTCGGGAGGTTCCTGAACGATCTGGAGGCCCGGGGGGGACCGGCGGTCACCTTGGTTGTGGCCGGCGGGGGCCGCAAGGACGGCGTGCGCCTCATCTCGGAGATGGTCGAAACGCTGGGATTGGCGGGCGTGGTGAAGGTAAGGGCCAATCTGTCCGCGGGGGAGAAGGAGGAGCTGTATGCCACATCGGATCTTTTCTGTTCCCTGGTGGACAATTACCAGGAAACGTTCGGGCTGACCCTCCTGGAGGCCATGGATGCGGGGCTACCCGTGATCGCATCGGATTTCGACGGCTACAAGGACCTGGTCATCCCGGGCGAAACGGGGTTTCTCGTGCCCACTTTCGCCAGCGGGAGCCAGGAGCCGTGGGACGGACTGGCAGGTATCCTGGAGCCGTCCGTGCTTCGCTTCTACCGCGCGCAAAAGGTCGCGTTCGATATGGACTTTCTGGTCAAGGCCCTGCAAACCTTGGTCTGTAGACCGGACATCCGGAGGACCTTGGCGGAAAACGCCCGACGCCGCGTAGAGAACTTCCGATGGTCGAGGGTGATTGCGGGATACCTGGATCTGTGGGAGGACCTGGCTTCCAGGGCGCGGTCGGAATCGTCCGACGGAACAAGGGTCAGGCCCCTGATCACCCCCTCGGTTCCGAAGATCTTTTCCCATTATCCATCCACGGTCCTGCAAGACGAGTCTCTGGTTGTTCCGGGGCCCAACGGCGCCCGGTTTTCCTCGGGGCTTTTCCGGCCCATTCGATACGTCGAGATGGCCCTGCTCCTCAACCAAGGGCTTCTGGAGGCCATGGTCCGGCGGACTTCCAGTCTTGGTGAGTCGACTATCTCGGATCTGCTCCACGTGGGCCGTAACGAATACGGCTTGGATCGGGATGCCTCCCTCCTGCATTTGGACTGGCTTATCAAGCACGGGGTGTTGGTTCCGAAAAAATGTTAATGCCCGTCCGCTATCCTGCCGATAGCTAAGGTGAAGGCACAAGAGGACTGGTAGAAAGGTTTTTGGCAGGGAAGTCAAAAACACCACGTTCAAGGAGGAATGACCATGGCACTTCGCATCAACACCAACGTAACGGCTCTTACCGTTCAGCGGAACCTTACCATCAACAACCGGAACCTTTCCCAATCGCTGGAGAGGCTCTCCACGGGCTACCGGATCAACAGGGCTGCGGATGATGCGGCCGGCTTCGCGGTGGCCAACACCTTCAAGGCCAAGATTGCTTCTCTGAGGGTCGCCTATCAGAACGCCACGGAGTCCAATTCCATGCTGCAGGTGGCCGACGGCGCCTTCCATGAGATCGAAAGCATTCTGGTGCGCATGAAGGAACTGGCCACGCAGGCTGCCGGTGATCAGATCACAAACAGCGAACGGGAGCTGCTGAATACGGAATTTGTCCAGCTCCAGGGAGAACTGGACCGGATTGCCCAGACTTCCAAGTACAACGGTGTGACGCTGGTCTACAGCACGGGATCGGGCGCCAAGACGACCTTCACCTTCCAGATCGGCGCGGAAAACGTCGGTCATGATCAGTTGGTGGTCGAGCTCAACTCGGTCTCCACGGCGGCCCTGGGTGTGAGCGCGGCCAAGATCGGAACGCTGGCAAGCGCTCAGGCGGCCATGACCAGTATCGACAGTGCCCTTTCCAGCATCAACAATTACATGTCCAAGCTCGGCGCCTACCAGAACCGGCTCCAGCATACCATGGACAACCTGAACATAATGATCGAGAACTACTCGGCCAGTGAATCGGCCATTCGTGATGCCGACATGGCCGCGGAAGTCACCACGTTCACCAAAAACCAGATCCTGCAGCAGTCCGGTATGGCCATGCTGGCGCAGGCCAACGCGGCTCCGCAGCAGATTCTCCAGCTCCTGGGTTAAGCATCGCAATTCACAAATATTCTACCAGTCCGAGGAGGGGGGGTGGTTCCATGGGGGCCACCCCTTTCTTGCTGAAAGCTTTGTGAACCGGATCCGTTCGTGAATCCCGCCAGGCCCCGAGCAGCCCTGGCCCATAAGAAAGGCGAGGAGGGCGGGCGGAACGTTATGCGGAACGGATACCATGCCGGTTGAGCGTCCGCCGGATGGACTCGACGGGAGGTGCGCACATGGGAATCAGTCTCAGTGGGGTCGGAAGTGGGTTTGACTGGCAGACCGTCTTGGATCAGCTGCGGGAGGTGGAAGAGAAGCAGTTCATCCAACCCTTGGAGGATCAGAAGGACCGCCAGGAAGAAGTCCTGTCCGCCTGGAACACGGTGTCCACCAAATTGTCCGCCCTGCTCAGTGCGGTCCAGGACATGGAGGACTCGGACGACTTCGACCTTTTCACCACCTCGTTGAGTTCTTCCAGCAGTGTGGACGCGGAAAGCCTTCTGACGGTAACGGTCGGATCCGGTGCGGCCAAAAGCCGCTTCGACATCCAGGTCACCAACCTGGCAAAGGCCGAAAAGCTTCAGTCCACCTCGGTGACGTCGGCCTCGGACTCCGCCGGATGGACGGGGACCATTACCATCGAGGGACACGACGTGACCCTGGACGGCAAGAGCCTGAACGAACTCCAGGACGAGATCAACGCCCTCAATACGGGATCCAATGCCACCGGCGTGGTCGCAAGCATCCTCAAGGTGTCCGATTCCGACTATCGGCTCATTCTCACGAGCGAAGAAGAAGGGGCGGCGGGGATCCAGTTTGCGGATGCTCCGGGCGACTACTTTTCCACCCTGCAGGCGGGAGAAGATGCGGCCTTCACCATCGACGGCATCGCCATGACCCGATCGTCCAACACCATCACGGATGCCATCGAAGGGGTCACCCTTCAGCTGCACGGCGAGGACCCGGCCACCACGGTTTCATTAAGCATCGACCGGGATGAGGAGGCCGTCAGAGAAAAGGTTCAAACGTTCGTCGATGCTTACAACAGCGTGGTGGACTACATCAACGACCAGTTTGAATACAACGCTCTGGACGAAGAAGCCGGGGGGGTTCTCTTCGGCGATTCCCAGTTGCGCTCCATCAAGAACCGGATCCAGACCACCGTGCTCAGCAAACAACTTTTCAACCACGGGGTCACCTTCTCCAACGACGGAACGCTGGAATTCGATGCCGACGAGTTCACCGAGGCCTTGTCCAAGGACTATGCGGGGACGATTTCGAAGTTCAACGGGTTGGCCCAGAGCTTGCAAACAGTTCTCGACGATCTGACCGATTCGGTGGACGGTACGGTCACGAAACAGATCAAGAGCGTGGAGGACCAGATCGATACGCTGGATGATCGGATCTTGGCCATGGAGGATCGGATTGACGCCGAAATGGAGCGGCTCCAGGAACAGTTCATAGCCATGGATATGGCCATAAGCAACATGAATTCTCAGATGGAAACCCTTTCCCAGCTGCTGTCGAGCCTTTCCTGATGCTCCGAGCAGGGAAGAGTTTGCCTGGAGGAGGAAAAAATGACCTCTTACGCCTTGTCGGCCTGCCAACAAAGTGACGTTTCCCATGCGGATTTCCTGGATCTCATCGTGCGTTGTTACGATGCCATGCTGCGGGATTTCCGAGAGGCCAAGCAGGCCCACGTCCAAGGGGATGAGGATCTTCTGATGGATCGCATCCGCCACGCCCAGGACGTAGTCACCGAGCTTCTCGTCGGGCTGGACTACGAAAGGGGCGGAGAGATCGCCGTAAATCTTGCCCGGATTTACAATTACATGCTTCGGGAACTGGTGGCCATCCGGGACTCCCATGCCCAGCAAACCCTGGACCGCATGATCTCCATGACCGGTGAGCTCCGCGACGCATGGGTTCAGGTGGCGTGCGCTGTTTAGATGATGAAGAACTGATGTGGAGGTGGATAGATGGTGTTGAACAGGGCTCAGGATGCCTATCGGAAGACGAATGTGGCGACGGCGGACACCGCCAGCCTTGTCCTCATGTGCTATGAAGCGACCATCGAGGACCTGCGGAAGGCCAAGGAGTACCACGCCTCCCATCGCATGGACGCCGCCTACGAACGCATCCGCCACGGGCAGGACGTGATCACGGAACTGCTGGTGGGCCTGGATTTCGAGCGTGGCGGAGAGATCGCGGTCAACCTCTCCCGCATTTACAACTACCTGCTCCGTGAGCTCATCGGAATCAACTCCATGAAAAGCCCCGATGTCTATAATGGCCTTATCGATATCCTGGAGGATCTACGGGAGGCATGGCAGGAAGTGAAACGGAAGTACGACCGGGGCGAACTTGTTTTCGACCCACTCGAAACGCGAGACAATTGGGCCCGGTCCATCAGCGCCTGAAATCCAAGACGGGGCCAGGGCAAGGGAGGGCCGCTTGACTTCGGCCGAACAGTTGGAATCTTTGGTCCTGGCGGCGGAGGGGCTTCGCTCGGACCTGCGGGATCTCCGGGATCTCGCCTGCCGGAACGCCGATGCGGCGGCGATCCACCGGGCGACCCTCCGGTGCGGGGAGTCCTTCTCGAGGCTGGTGGCTCTGGTGGCATCTTCCCTGGAGCCGGAGGGACCTCATCGGGAAGTCGTCAACCAGGAGCTTCGGCGTCTTCTCACGGACCTGCTTGATGGTTATTCAGCCTGTCAGGAAGAACTCGCCCGGGCCTCCGGCCGGGTCAAGGGCCTGTTGGCCGGGATGCGGAAAACGAAGTCTGCTTCCAAGCAATACCAGAAAATCGCCGCACTGGGATAAGCCGACCCACGCCTGGCGGGACCACAATCAAGCCCCCTGCCCCCCTCTCTCGATGGGGACGGGGGGCTGCTATTTTTCTTTTCTTTGAGGCTCAAGGACTTCGATAGCGGTCTTCCGCTCCGTCTCCTCAAGAACCCATTGATAGGCTTGGCGGTTGGCGGCATTCAGCAGCAGAGGAGCCCTGACATGCGGGCGCGCGGCCCGGGTGGCCCTGTTGACGGACACCAGGAGAAGTATGGCCAGGTCTTTGGGGTCGTGGAGGTCGAGGAGGGAGGCCCGCTTTTCAGGAACCTTGTATTGGATGCCGAAGACATCCGGCGGGCAGACCACGAACGCCACATCCGGGTGATCCACGGCCTGGAGCCACTTGAACGGCCCTTGGCGGTGTTCCAAAAGCACGTAGCGCTTCAGGTCTTCAAAGCCGGGAATGCCCCACGGAAAGTGGATGAAGGTGCTCTCGTCCAGGTCCAGGGTGCCGAATCGGGAGGTCTCGATCTTCATGAGTTACAATGTTCCTTGCATGCGGGGCGGCCGATGGTCTGGGTGACTGCGCGCCGGGTCCCTTGAGGTTCAGGTTTTCTCGGTCTGGGTCGGTAAGGCTTGAAGGAGGTCGTCCAGGTCGTCGGCCCCGATGGCGGCTGCCTGCCGGTTTTCTTCCTGGATCTTTTGGTAGAGTTCCTCACGGAAGATGGGCACGTGCCGGGGGCTCTTGATGCCCACCTTCACCTTGTTCTGGTCCACGGCGGTGATGACCACCTGGATGTCGTCCCCGATCCGAATGGCTTCCCCCACCTTGCGGGTCAGTATGAGCATGGTGTCCCCCGTTGAGGCGGCTGTGAGCGGCCGGTGCGGCGGGAAGGAAAATTCACCGCAGAGGCGCAGAGTTCGCAGAGGCTTTTGGGGAGTTTCGGGCCGGAGCGCTGAGACGCCGCCCCGGCCCGAAAGCCCACCCTTCGGGCACACCATAGCAAAAACAACCGCCGTGGGCCACATCGAAACCTTCGGCAGGTTGAAGAGCTTTACCCGATTCAGGGTGTTCATTATAGTTTGAATTGCAAAGCGCTCTTGCAACGCACGAAACATGAGGGGGGCACCATGCCGAAACAATTTGTCGTGCTCATCGAAAAAGACCAGGAAGGTTACTACGTGGCCACGGTGCCGGCGCTCCGCGGGTGCCATACCCAGGCCCGATCCCTGGATGAGCTCATGAGCCGAATCAAGGAAGCCATCCAACTCTGTCTGGAGGTGGAAGGCGAGGAAATGGAGACGCTGGATTTTGTTGGGGTACATCAAGTGGGTGTTGCCCCATGACGCGGATCCCTTCCGTGACGGGCCGAGAGCTCATGACGGCGCTCCACAAGGCCGGTTTCGAGTTGGTGCGGGTTAAGGGCAGTCATCATTACTTGAGACACCCGGATGGCAGAACTACGGTGGTTCCGATTCATTCGGGTGAAACCATCGGCCCCGGTCTCTTGGGAAAAATCCTAAGAGATTGTGAGCTTAGCCGAGATGAACTCCTGAAGTTTCTGTGAAGCTCGTTCTCCCTGAAGATCTTCGCTGTCTCGCTTCCGCCGGTCGCGGTTTGGCTCAACCGGCCAGGAATTTCTTCGTTTCGTCCAGGGCCAGGAAGACGTCGGCCATGAGCTTTTCGATGGTTCGAGCGTCGATCTGAAGATCTTCGAAGACCTGGTCCTGGTTGGGGTTGAGGAAGCCGTCCACGCCGGCGCCGATGCCCATGGCCGCCACCATGCGGTTGGCCGCGTAGAGAATCGCCGCCACCGGGTGGCTTTCGGGGGCGTCCTGGGGACTGTGGTGGTAACCGATGCCGACCAGCACGGGCCCGGGGAAGTTCCAACTTCTGGCGATGGTGGCTCCCAGTTCCTGGTGGTCGATGCCCAGGATGCTGCGCTCCGCATCCAAGAAGGAGCTCCCTTTTGTCCTCACGGTGTGGATGATCTTGTCCAGGTAGTCTTCCACATACCGGTTCAGGACCGTCTTGCCGATGTCGTGCAGGAGTCCCGCCGTGTAGACCGTGAGCCGCTCCTTCATGCCCAGCCGCTCGGCGATCCTGTCGGCCATGAGGGCCGTGCCGACGGAATGTTCCCAAAGTTCCCCTTCCCGAAGATCGTAGCCTTGAACGGCACCGTCCTGGAACCGGGCCGTGCAGGCTGCCAGGATCACCTCCACCAGGGCCTTTTGTCCCAGGGAAACGATGGCGTCTTTCAGGGACCGCACCGGGTTCGTCCGCGCATAGTGGGGAGAACGAGCCAAGGCCAGCACCCGAGCGGCGATCACCTGGTCGTACCGAATGACGGCCTCGATCTCTTCCACGGGCGCCATGCGCTGCACAAGGGGCATGACCTTCTGGACCACGTCGGGAAAGGGCGGCAGGTCCTCCGCCACTTTTAAAATATCCTGTAACGGTTTCTTTCGGTCAGGGGCCTGATTCGCCATTGAGGATTCTCCTGAGAATCAAGAAACGTTTTCTGAGACCACTTCATCTTTCTTATCGGGAAGCCGGGGCAAAGTCTTGAACCAAAAAGTACCAAAGGCTATGCTTTCGGGCACGGATTTTCCGATCCATCCCTGTTCGAGGACGCTCCATGGCTCCCATGTCGGTTCCTCAGACCGCCACCGCCCAAGACTACCGGCTCCTGGGCCTGAAGCCCGGCGCGCCCGACAAAGCGGTCAAGCGCGCCTACCGGGATCTGGCCAAGAAATGGCATCCCGACCGGTTCGCCCAAAGATCCCCCCTGGAACGGGCCCAGGCCGAAGAAAAGTTCAAGAGACTTCAGGAGGCTTACCGGCGCATCCTGGAGCACCCCTTGGCGCCGGAGCCGGAGGCGGAACCGAAGGGGGAAGGGGGCCCGTCGCCGTTTTCCGGAGGCTCTGGGTCGGGTGCCGCGGAACAACCCCGGAACGGGCGAAAGAGTCCGGGAGCGACCCGGCCCCGGGAAGCACCGAAGGACTCCGCCGGCCGAAAACGGTTTTTCGGGTTTTCCGACAAGAAAACCGCCGGCCGGGCGGCGGCGGTCTTCGCGGCGGCCGCCTGCATCACGGCCGCCGCCCTATGGGGTCTTCCCACGGGTCTTTTCGAAGGGTATTGGGGTTCCCGAACCGTACCGGCACCTCTCCCGGTTCCCCCCGCCCGGGAGCCCGTTTCCGTGGGAACTCCGAACCTGGCCGAAAGACTGGACGACGCCCTCAAGGTGCAGCGAGACCTTCTGAACCGCGAGGCGGCCCGTCCGGTTCCGCCGCTTCCGGGCGATGCGGCGCGAAAATCCTCCTTTACCCTGGGAAGCTCCCAGGCGGAGGTCCTGGCCGTGCAGGGGCCTCCCGACAAGAAGATCGGAAGCCGGTGGACCTACGGCCTTTCCGAAGTGCGCTTCCGGGACGGGCGCGTGGTGGGCTACGACAATTTCGACGGCCGCCTTCGGGTGTCTCTCCAGAAGGAACCTCCGTCGGGAGAGGCCCCGGCCTTCTTCACCCTGGGTTCCACCCAAGAGGAGGTGCTGCGCGTTCAGGGGACTCCCACCAGCGTCCGCGGCGACCGCTGGACCTACGGGTTCAGCGAGGTGCGTTTTCGGGACGGCCGGGTGGTCTCCTACGACAACTACTTCGGCAACCTGAAGATCCGCCTGCTGCCCAGCCCCGACGCCGTGGCGGCCGGGCCGGCCCCCGCCGGGTTTTTCACCATCGGCTCCACGCCCGACGACGTGCTGGCGGTCCAGGGCACTCCCACCAGCATCCGCGGGAACGTGTGGTTCTATGAGTTTGCGGACGTGCTCTTTCGGGACGGTCGGGTGCGCTGGGTCAACGATCCCGACGGTCGACTGCGCTTCGTGCCCCTGGAGGCCCTTTCCCGGGGGCCAACACCAACCCCAGATGACAAGAGGTGACGCCTATGCAGCGAGCTGGATTCCTGGAAACGGCCTACCGCGGATTTCTGGACGCGGGGATCTTTGAAAAATTCCCGGTGCATGTGGATCGGACCAAGGTGGGCGAACTGGTGGCCGCCTACGAGGCCCTCCTGCAGAAGTTTTCCCCGCAAGAGATCGAAGCCCTGGGGCGCGTGCCCGACGAGATGATGCGGAAGATGGGCGAGGTGGGCCTCTTTGGCTTTTCCATCGCCAGGGAGTACGGCGGCCTGGGGTTCAACCTGTGGGAATACCTGGAGGTGATCCGGGAGCTGGCCCGACGCGATCTTTCCGTGGCCCTGGTTTCCATCGCCCATCTTTCCATCGGCGTGAAGGGGATCCAGCTCTTCGGCACCGAGGAGCAGAAGGCCAAGTACCTGCCGCTGGCCGCCTCCGGGGATATGATCTTTTCTTACGCCCTTACCGAACCCCACATCGGATCCGACGCCAAGCATATCCAGACCACCGCCGTCCTTTCCGAAGACGAAAGCCACTACATCCTGAACGGCCGGAAAACCTACATCACCAACGCCAACTACGCCGGAGGCCTCACCGTCTTCGCCCAGCTGGACCCGGAAAAGCCCGGGCACATGGGCGCCTTCGTCGTGGAAACGGACTGGGAAGGCGTCCAGATCGGAAAGGACATGCCCAAGATGGGCCTCACGGCCAGCTCCACCGCCGCCATCCACTTCAAGGACGTGAAGGTGCCCCGGGAAAACCTCTTGGGAAAGCCCGGTGACGGGTTCAAGATCGCCATGACCATCCTCAACTTCGGCCGCCTGGGCCTGGGAGCCGCCTCCACGGGCCTCATGGAACAATCCGTGGCCGACATGACCAAGCGGGCCCGAAACCGCATCCAGTTCGGGGTGCCCATCGAAAACTTCGAGCTCATCCAGGAAAAGATCGTCCGCGCCCGGGCCCACGCCTTCGCCTGCGACGCCATGACGACCCTCACCGCCGCCTTCCTGGAAGAAGATCCGTTCCGGAACGTGGCCATGGAAACGAGCCACGTGAAGCTCTTCGGCACCACCCGGGCCTGGGAGGTGCTCTACGACGCGCTCCAGACCGCCGGCGGATCGGGCTACATCAAGACCAACCCCTATGAGAAGCGCATGAGGGACTTTCGGGTCACCACCATCTTCGAGGGCACCACGGAAATCCATTCCATCTACCCGCCCCTTTTCGCCATCCGGCGCATGACCAAGGAGATGGGCCGGGCCGGAAGCCCCCTCAAGTCCCTGCAGGTCTTCTGGAAAAACCTCACCGGCGGCCTCCGGTGGGATTTCCCGTTCCAGGACAAACAGTTCAAGTGCGCCGCCCGGCAGGCCAAGCGGAACGCCCGGTTCCTCAAGTTCGCCCTGCTGGCCGTTCCCATGCTCTACCGAAAGAACGTCATGGCCAAGGAATACGTGCTCCGGCGACTCACGACGCTCAGCCTCTACACCTACGCCATCCTGGCCATGCTGGCCCGAATGCAGAAGGATCTGGACCGGGGCCTCCTTTCCACGGAACACCGGCTGCTTCTGGACTACATGCTCCAGGAGATGAAGGAACGGCGCCGGTCCTGCCTGCGGCTCTGGAACACCCGGAAGGAAAGGCTGGCCGCCCGGATCTTTCGCTGGATAAGGAAGGATTAGAGGATTAAGGATTGAAGGATTAAAGGGGGGACGGGGTCCGAAGCTACGGTCGGAGGGCCCCGCCTCGCCACCCATCACTCATCACCCGTCACTCATCACCCGTCACTCATCACCCGTCACTCATCTCACGCGGCGGCTTCCCGGGGCCTGCCTTTGGGCTTCCTGCCGTAGACGGCCGCCTCCCGGTCCAGCATTTTCTGCACTTCCCGGAAGTAGGGCAGGTAGGGCCGCAGGTTCTTGAAGAGGATGCGGGCCAGGACGTAGAGGAGCACGAAGGTGGTGACATACCCCGTGGAGGGCCACACCACCGAGATGGGGTAGGCCAGCTTGAACTCCACCAGGTGGAAGCGGTACTGCATCCAGGTGAGCGCAAAGGGGATGGGCCACAAGGCCGCGGCCGAATAGGCGATCATGGTGAAGAAGTAGCGCCCGAAGGCGTCGTTTGCCTGGTCGTTGCAAGCGCGGTAGCTTTGGGCGTCCCCCTTGACTGCCGCCTCCACGCTCAGGTCCCGGTTCTTCATGAGTTCGTCTTCCAAGCTCCGGATGTGGTTCAGGTTGAACCGAAGAGCCAGCGACAGGGTGAGTTCTCCCACCACCACCGTGATCAGGGCCAGGAGGAAGGTGCCGAGGAAGTAGTCCACAAAGGCGATGCCCGTGAACCGGTAGAGGTGGATGATGTAGGGATCCATGAAGGCCGGAAGATCCGCCAGGTATTTCATGTTCGCTGATTCCGTTTCCTTGTGGGATGGAGGGGCGGCCCTGAGAGGCCGCCCCGTTTTGTTTCGTTCCAGGATCAAAGTGCCCGGTTTAGTAGGGGGGCACCCAGCTGGTGCCGAAGAAACCCTTGGACACGTAGCGCAGGCCCACGTAGATGGCCAGGACCACGAACAGGCGCTTCAGCCAAACGTCCGGGATGTACTTGGAGGTGCGCGGGCCGATCATGGAGCCGATGAAGATGCCGATGAGCTCCATGCCGATGAGGCTCCACTGCACCACGGCGCCCTTGAGCACCATGTAGGAGAAGATGCTCACCACCATACCCACGAAGACCGTGAGCGCGGAGGTTCCGGCCACCAGGTACATGGGCAGGCCCACCACGCTGGTCAGGAAGGGAACGACCAGGAAGCCGCCGCCGATGCCCAGGAAGGAGGCCATGGAGGCGATGAAGAAGCCGCCGAAGGCCGCCACGGCCGGATTGAACTTGAATTCCACGCCGAAGAAGGTGAACCGGGCCTGGGTGAGGCCGAACTCAAGCATCTTCACGCCCTGGGCGGCGATTTCGTCGGCCGACTTCTTTTCCTTGATGCTCTTTTCAAAGGCCTGGGCGGCCGCCTTGGCTTCCTTCTTGCGGTTCTGGCCGGCGGGGGTGGTTTCGTAGAAGAGGAAGCCGCCGATGATGAAGACGGCCAGACCGAAGTAGCCCTGGTACTGGCTCAGCTTGATCTTGCCGGCGGTGAGGATCGGCACCAGGGTGGAGCCCAGGATGGAGCCCACGGCCAGGGCGATGCCCAGCGGGGCCACCAGACGGCCCATGCGGTAGTAGTTCAAGCTGGAGATGGCGGCGCTCAGGCCCACCAGCCACTGGTTGGACACGCGGATGCTGTCCGTGATCACCTTGTTGAGGGCCGGGGCCGTCTTCTTGAAGGTCTTGGCGTAGTCGCCCAGGCCGAAGACGGTCAGGTGGCCCACACCGGCCATGATGCCTCCGAAGGCGCCCACGGTGGAGAAGATCCAGCCCACCCAGATGGCCCACAGAAGGCCGTAGATCAGGTTGATCTGGGGGGCGCCGGGGATGCCCAGGTAGCCCTTGGGAGCGTTGGGATCGATCTGGCCCTTTTCCGTTCCCTGCGGAGCCTGCGCCAGCGCCTCTTCCAGGGTCACGGCCGAGGCGTCATGGACCGCAACCAGGGTGGTGGACACAACGCTGAAGATCATCAAAAACGCAAAAAACCAAACCGCTTTCTTCATGAGTTCCTCCGTCAGGATGTCTCCGTTCCGTGCCGGGGCCGCAGGAATCCGCGCGGCCGCGACACTCGCCGATTGGAAAAAAAGAAAAATCCGATGGTTCACAAACCTTCAACAACCTGTCCTTTGTGGTCCCCTCCTTTATCACCTCCTTTTTTGGGTTGAATTAGGGGGCGCCCCACGGGGGCCCAAAAAAACACACGGTTCCGTCCGGGACTTGTCAGCCCCCGGAAGGGTAAGCAAACGGAATGCCAGCCGCCGAAAACCCGGAAAAAACTTTCGCCTTCCTGGATTTCGCCTTACAGGGTGGACCCTGCGGACAAGGGGAAGGCCGACCCGGGCCCGGGGACCGAAGAGCCTCCCCGGGAGCATGACGGGGAAGTGCAAAAAGAATGTGGCACCTGTAAAAAGCGTCCCCCGCCCGCTCCTTACGGCGAATGCCGCGCCTTTCGACACATTGGACGTACTGCCGGCCCGGCCGGGGCGGAGGTCCCTTCGGGGTTGTGGGGGCGAAAGAAAAAAAATTCAGCGCATAAAAAATATGGCACCTGGATCCAGAGGACGGGCTCGCCGCCAGAGGGCGTCCCATCAAGGATCGGGGGTTTTCGCTCCCTGCATTCCCAGCGGAAGAAGAGGCCGACCAAGGCGGACTCCAAGGCGGCGGGGGAGCGCAGGCTTTGGGTTTCCTTTTAGTGGCACAAAGATTGCTCTCCGTGGCGCCGGGGACTGTCCGCCCAAAGGGCTGTTTTACGTCGAACCGTCCGAACGGGAGAAGGATTGGAAGGAAATGAGCTGAGGGTCATGGCGCTGATTCTGGTCTTGGACGATGAAAAGGATGCCTGCCGGCTCATGCAGCGGGTGCTCACCGCTCTGGGGCACCGGGTGCAGGTCTTTTCCAGTTCCGCCGACGCCCGGGCCTGGCTGGAAGACCACGAGCCGGACCTGGCTTTGCTGGATATCAAGCTCCGGGAGGACGACGGCCTTTCGGTGCTCCGCCTCCTCCGATCCCGGTGGCCGGCGGCCAAGGTGATCATGATCACGGGGTTTCCGTCCGCGGAAACGGCCCGGGAAGCCACGCGCCTGGGCATTGAGGATTACCTGGTCAAGCCGGTGGAGATCGAGGAGTTGGAATATCGCGTCAACAAGGCATTGGGTTTGGTTCTTTAACCGCATCAACCAACCGAGAGGAAAGGAAGCATTATGGGGAAGTTGGTACACAGCATCTGCTTTATGTGCACCGTCCGGTGCCCCATCGTGGTGGAAGTGGAAGACGATGAGGTGAAATGGATCCAGGGCAACCCGCAGGTCCCTGGGATCGAAGGGGCTCTGTGCGCCAAGGGGTCCGCCGGTGTCGCTCTGCTCAACGACCACGAACGGCCCCAGTATCCCATGATCCGTACGGGCGAGCGGGGAGCTGGCCAGTGGCGCCGGGCCACCTGGGACGAGGCCCTGGACTACGTGGCGGAAAAGCTCAAGGCCATCATCGACGCCCACGGCGGCCAGAGCGTGGTCTTCGGCGAACGCACCAACCTGAACACCCACATCTCCAAGACCTTCATGCGGGCCATCGGGTCTCCCAACCACTTCACCCACGATGCGCTCTGCAAGGGTTCGGTGAACACCGCCTTCCGGTCCCTCACCGGCTACACGGACGCCCAGGTGGGCATCGACTACGCCAACACCAAGCACATCGTTCTCTACGGCCGCAACATCTTCGAGTCCCTGGAGATCAAGCCCATCAACGCGCTCCTGGACGCCATGGAAAAGGGCGCCAAGGTGACCTACATCGACCCGCGGGTGACCATCACCGCCACCAAGGCCCACAGGTACTGGCAGATCCGCCCGGGGACGGACCTGGCCCTGAACTACGCCCTCATCCACACGATCCTCAAGGAGAACCTCTACGATGCGGCCTACGTGAGAAAGTGGGTGAGCGGCCTCAATGAACTGCGGGCCTTCGTGGAACCCTACACCCCCGAATGGGCCGAAAAGGAGACGGGCATCCCGGCCTCCGAGATCGTGGCCCTGGCCCGGGAAGTGGCCGAAAGCAAGCCGTCGGTCATCTTCCATTACGGTTACCGCGGCGCACACCACCCCAACGAGATCCATTTCCGCCGTTCGCTCATCATCCTGAACGCGCTCATGGGGAGCATCGAAGCCAAGGGCGGCATCTTTTTCAAAAAAGGCGCCAAGGCGGCCGGCCGGGGCGACATCGGCAAGTACGTGCAGCAGGAAGGGCTGCCCAAGGTAACGGCCCCCCGCTTCGATGGTTCCGGCGCCGACAAGTTCCCCATCGCGGACAGCACCCACGGCAACCCGCAGATGCTGGCCCACGCCATCCTGAACGAGGACCCCTATCCCATCAAGGCGCTCATCGCCAACCGGTTCGAGCCCCTGCAGTCCATTCCCGACGCGGGCCGGCTGCGAAAGGCCCTGGACAAGCTGGATCTCATCGTCACGGTGGATGTGAACTTCAGCGAGATCGCCTGGTATTCGGATGTGATCCTTCCCGAATCCACCTACCTGGAGCGGGCCGATTCCATCCAGATGGCCTCGGGCCTGAAACCTCAGCTCTTCATCCGCAAGCAGGCGGTGAGCCCCCGCTATGACACCAAGCCCGCGTGGATGATCTGGAAGGAGCTGGCCAATCGGCTGGGCATCGGCCAGTTCTTCCCCTACGAGTCCATCGAGGACATCTGGAACTTCCAGCTCAAGGACATGGGCGTGTCCATCCAGGACTTCGACGCCAAGGGCTTTGTGGCCCTCACCGACAAGCAGATCCTGTGGGATCGGATGGAAGGCATCCAGTTCAAGACGCCTTCCGGGAAGATCGAGCTGGTGAGCTCTCTCATGGAAGAGGCGGGCATCCCGTCCTTCGTGCCCTACGAACCGGTGCCCAAGCCGGAGGAGGGCACCTTCCGGCTGACGGTGGGCCGGTGCGCGGTGCACACCCACGTCTCCACACAGAACAACCTGTACCTGAACGAGCTGGTGCCGGAAAACGTGCTGTGGATCCACAAGGACGCGGCCGCCAAGCTGGGCATCAAGGACGGTCAGATGGTGGAGGTGGAGTCCCCCGTGGCGGTGAGCCGTCTCAAGGCCAAAGTGACCGACACCATCCACCCAGAGGCGGTCTTCATGCTGCACGGCTTCGGAAAGACCGTTCCGGCCCAGACCCGGGCCTGCGGCAAGGGCGCCAGCGACGCCCTGCTCCAGGAAAACATCTCCGACACCGTGGGCGGCAGCCCCGCCTTGGATCACACCCTGGTGAAGGTGCGGCCGGTCAAGGACTAAGGAATCCGCTCCGGGCGGTTCCAGGCAGGAAAAAGAACCCGCAGCGCCGCTGCGGAGATGAGATGGGAAAAGATTCGGGAGGACTCCATGAGTCGGTACTATATGCTGCAGGATCAGAAGAGGTGCATTGGATGTCTCAGCTGCGAAGTCCACTGCAAGGCCAACAAGGGCCTTCCCGTGGGACCGCGTCTCGGCCAGATCATGCCCGTGGGCCCCAAGATGGTGGGGGATGTTCCCCGCATGGCCTTCGTCTTCATGCCGTGCTTCCACTGTGAAGAGCCCTGGTGCGTGTCCGTGTGCCCCACGGGCGCCATGCGCAAGCGGCCCAAGGACGGCATCGTTTACGTGGACGCGGACCTGTGCGTGGGATGCAAGAGCTGCATCACGGCCTGTCCCTGGGGCGCGCCCCAGTGGAACCCGGAAACGGGCAAGGTGGTCAAGTGCGACTACTGCATGGACCGGGTGGATCGCGGCCTGAAGCCCGCCTGCGTCACCAAGTGCCTCACCCACTGCCTCAAGTTCGGCACCGTGGAGGAGATGGACCAGAAGCGGCGGGAGCGGTTCGCCAAGAACGTGGCCTTCGAGCTGGAAACGCTGGTGAGCGGCCGCTAGGAGGCTGTCTGACAATGGGTTCTTTGCCTCGTGTTGTTTCCATCCGTCATCCCCGCGAAGCTTGCCCCCGGCTTGAACGGGGAGCGGGGATCCAGGATTTCCGAGAACCTATGGACTCCCTCTTGCGCGGGAGTGACGGTTGGGGGAGTTCTCGGACAGGCTCCTAGGGGCTTGTCTGAGACCGCTCGGGATGACCGCTTGCTCGTAGCGCAGCCCTTCGGGGCTGCGGAAAAGACCCTCGACCTCGGATGGGCCATCGGTGGCCTGTCCCAACATGGGGCACGACGGCCCTTTCCCGCGGGGCTGAAGCCCCGCGGCTACGAAAAGAGCGGAAGCATCCCGGCTTCTGGAACCGGAGAGCCGTTCTCGGGCACGGTCCTGGGAGGCTGTCTCCAGGAGCTTGTCTGAAAACGACCGATTTCCGCCGGTCAATGCCCATTCGTCATCCCCGTGAATGCGGGGATCCAGGGATTCCGGCAACTTATAGACTCCCGCTTGCGCGGGAGTGACGGTTGGGGGAGTTCTCGGACAGGCTCGGAGAAGGCCACCCGTTGGAGGGGTTACCTGTCCGTCGGGCAGATGTAGGGGCGGTTCGCGAACCGCCCCTGCACGAGCGGCGGAAGGCTCATTGGGAATCTCAAGAGACCGGGCCCTGCAGGGGCGAAAAATCTTTGGCCCCTACACGGTCCGGTCCCGGCCCATGGCGTTTTGTCCCTCGAACGAGCCCCTTCCGGCCTTGTCGCGAAACCACAAAAGGAGCCCACCCCGGGTGGGCTCCCTTTGTGGTTTTACGACGAACTTACAGACAACGGGAGTATCTATCCATGGCGGATCAAAACGCTTTGACACCCCTTTTCACCGTTCAAATCGCCACCTTTCCCGGCGCTCCGCTGGATGAGGCGGAGGCCGTTCGGGAAGCCTTCGTGAAGGAATTGGAAAAACGATCGGCCCGGGACCTGACCCCCATCCACGTGACCTTCACCGGCTGGCACGGAATCGAAGGAAAGGACGTGATGGTTCGGGTCCAGGTGGGCCAGGAAGTCTCCATCTACCAGATGGTGACGCCGGACATGACCGGTCGGATCGTGGAACAGCACCTCCTGGGGGGACGCCCCGTCACGGAATGGCTGGCCGGCCGGGACCTGGAAGCCTTCTACCAGCCCCAGAAGCTGGTGGTGAGCCAGTGGGCCGGGACCATGGATCCCACGGATCTTCAGGCCTACCGGGATCAGGACGGCTACGACGGTTATCTCCACTTCGCCCGGGAAGGTTTCCAGGGGTTTCGGGCCTTGGTGGAACCGGGCGACCTGAAGGATGGATCCACACTGGACGGTCGTCTCGTGGTGGAGTTGTGGAGGGAAGCGCTGGAGCGGCCCGGGAAACGGGCGGTGGTGGTGAACGCCTGCCTTCCTGCCTGGGAGGCGGGGCCGGAGCTCCTCCTGCTGGAAGGCGCGCCGCACCAGGTCCTGGAAGGGGCCTTGCTGGCCTCGGGGGTTCTGGAAGCCGACCGGATTCTCTTTCTGGTTCCGAGGTATGCCCGCACCGCCCGGGAACGCCTGGAGGAGGCCCTCCGCGTTCTGCTGGAAAGCGATCTTTTGGACATCTCGGGACACAAGCCCTCCATGGAGATCGCCGTTTCCGAACACGTGTTCTTGAACGAGGACGAGGCGAGCTTCCGGAGGGCCCTGGGCGCTCAACTGCCGGCCGATGTCTCCCTGGTGGCCCACGGCGTGGAGGCGGTGGCCCTGCTGCCTCTTCCGGCCCAGCGAGTGCTCTACGGCCAGACGACCATTACGGATCCTTCGGACTACCACACCCGGATCTTCCGGCTGAGCGGCCCGGTGGTGCGGCCCGGGTTCGTGGAGGTGGCGGCGGGAGCCCCTCTTGCCCAGGTGGTGGACCAGATCGGAGGCGGGCCGCTCCCAGGCCATCGCCCCAAGGCCCTGTGGGTGGGAGGCGCCGTGGGCGGCGTCTTTCCCCTGCGACTTTCGGAACTGTCCCTGGATCACGAAACCCTCAAAGGTCTTGGGGCCTGTCTCTCGGTGGGCCAGGTCCGGCTGCTGGACGACCGGGAATGCGTGGTGGCTCAGGTGAGGGAATCGTTCCGCAGGTTGATGGCGGCTCGCATGGGCCGTTGCGCCGTCTTCGACGCCGAGGCACCTGAAATACTGGAAATCCTGGAGGCGGTCACGGAGGGGCGGGCGACTTCCGATTCCCTCCCCGAACTGGAACGGCGCTGCACGCGGGTTCGGGAAGAAGCGTCGGGGGCACTCCTTCGAAACAGCGTGAACCCCATCCTCACGTCCCTTCAGTTCTTCCACGAAGAATACCGCATGCACACGGAAAACAAGCACTGCCCCGCCCGTGTGTGCGCCCGGCTCATCCCGGCTCCCTGCCAGATGGCCTGTCCCACCAGCATCGACATCCCCAGCTACCTGGCTCACGTGGCCCACGGGGAGCCCGCCAAGGCCCTGGAGGTCATCCGACACGACAACCCCTTCCCCTGGGTCTGCGGCCTCATCTGTCCGCACCCGTGCGAACGGGCCTGCGTGCGGGGACACTTGGACCAGCCCATCAACATCCGCTACCTCAAGGCCTATGCCGCCCAGTGGGCCGAGGAGCGAAACCTCTATGACGTGACCCCGCCCGCGGAAAAGGAACCCCAGAAGGTGGCGGTGGTGGGATCGGGTCCGGCGGGGCTGGCCGCCGCCCATTACCTGGCTTCCATGGGCTATCCGGTCACCATCTTCGAAGCCAACCCCATCCCGGGAGGATTGTTGGTCACGGGCATTCCCGAATATCGCCTGCCCCGGTCCGTGGTGCGCAAGGAAATCCAGCTGCTGGAACGACTGGGAGTGGAAATCCGCACCGGCGTCACGGTGGGGGAAGACGTCACTCTGGATGAACTGCGGGCTCAAGGCTACAAGGCCTTCTTCCTGGGCATCGGCGCCCACCAGAGCTATCAGCTGAAGATCGAAGGCGAGGCCGAATACCCTCAGGTCATGTGCGTAATCCGCTTCCTGCGCGAAGTGAACCTGGGGCAGCGCGCCAAGCCCGCCGACAAGGTGGTGGTGGTGGGAGGCGGCAACGCGGCCATGGACGCCGCCCGTACCTGCATCCGACTGGGCTGCAAGGAAGTGCACGTGGCCTACCGGCGCACCCTGGAGCAGATGCCCGCCCATTCCGAAGAAGTCCGCCAGGCCATGGAAGAAGGCGTTCAGTTCCACTTCCTGGCCGTGCCGGTGAAGGTGGTGGGAGAAAACGGCCGGGTGACGCACCTGGAGTGCCTGCAGGCGCGCCTTGGAAAGCCGGACGCCAGCGGCCGCCGGCGGCCCATCCCGGTGGCGGGAAGCAACTTCCGCATCGAAGCCGGGGCCGTAATCCGGGCCATCGGGCAGCAACCGAAACTGTCTTCGTTTGGAGACGACCTGCCTTTCCAGGTGACGCCCCGAAATCTCATCGTCACCGAGCCCTATTCCACCCGCACCAGCGTGGAGGACATCTTTGCCGGTGGAGATGCCGTGACGGGGCCGGCCACCGTGGTGGAGGCCATCGCGGCCGGCAAGCAGGCGGCTCTCGACATCGACCACTACCTGCAGGGGCGCCAAGGGCCGGCACCGGTCTTTCGGGCTCATCGGCGCGACCAGGTTCCCTTTGTAGTCCAGTCTGCGAAAGAGAAGAGGGACGCACGGCGGGTGCCGCTCCACCTGGTGGATCCCGAGGTTCGGAAGCACACCTTCGATCCGGTGGAACTGGGCTACAGCGATGAAGAAGCCCGGGCGGAAGCCAAGAGGTGCCTGCGCTGCGACGTGTGCATCCGGTGCGGAACGTGCGAACGGGTCTGCCGGGACGACATGCAGGTGCACGCCTTGGGATTTTCCCAGATCAGCACCACGGAAAGGGTGCTCACCGACTACGAAAGACCATCGGAAAAGTGCATCACGTGCGGGGCCTGCGCCCTGGCCTGCCCCACGGGAGCCATTCAGTTCGAAGAAAACGACCGCCGCCGCCGGGTGAGCCTGTGCGGTACGGAACTGAACGCCCTGGACGTCCCGGCCTGCAAGGCCTGCGGCAAGCCCTTTGTCCCCAAGCGCTACCTGGACTATGTTCAGAAAAGGGCGGATGCGGCCACGGGCAAGCGGGTCTTTCGCAATCTGTGCCCGGAATGCGCCCGCCGGGTCCGGGCCGAACGGTTTTGGAAAGCGTGAACCGTGATGAGTGATGAGTGACGGGTGACGGGGCTCCCCCCTCTTTCAAAGGGGGGTCGGGGGGGGATTGCCCCAAGGGATGCCGGCAGGACGGGGCCTCCGCGAGGGCTTCACATTCAGACGGGTACGGGGGCGGGCTTCCGGGAGGGTTGAGATGCTCAAGATCGGCATTATCGGGGGCGGCCGGCGCTGCGAACGGATCCTGTCCCTCCTGGAGGAGGGGCGGCTGCGCCATCTGCAGGCCGAAGTGGTGGCCGTGGCCGACATCAACCCGGAGGCTCCGGGATACGTGCGGGCCAGGCAAAGGGGCATCTATACCACCACCAACTACATGGACTTTTTCGATCTGCCCCAGTTGGACCTGGTCATCGAACTCACGGGAAACGAAGCCCTCCTGCACGATCTCTTGCGCCACAAGCCGCCCGACCTGCGGGTGCTGGATCTGGCCATGTCCCGAATCTGCGAGGATCTGGTCTGCTTCGAGGCGGAACTGGAAAACCGGGAACGGCGGATCCAGTTCACGGAAAGGTACCTGAAGCAGCTCCTGCAGGTGGTGCGCGATCCCATCATGGTGTTGAGCCCGGACCGAACCATCGTGGATGCCAACGATGCTCTGTTCGATTCGGTGGGCATGAGCCGGGCTGAGGTGATCGGCAAGCGCTGCCACGAAGTGAGCCACCGCAGCCCCGAACCGTGCCGCGGCCCGCACCACGCCTGTCCTTTGGACGACGCCCTGTCCCTCAGGACATCGGCCCATACCATCCACGAACACCATACCAGTGAGACCCGAACCCGGTACTACGACGTGCTGGCCTACCCGCTCACGGACGAGCGGGGAGAGGTGGTGCTGGTGCTGGAAATCTGGCGGGACATCAGCACGGCCTTGGAAAGACAGGTGGAGGAGAAAACCCGCCAGATCAAGGAGGACCTGGCGCGGCTGGTGCACGAAGACAAGATGATCGCCCTGGGAAAGTTGGTGGCCAGCGCCGTCCATGAAATCAACAATCCCCTGGCGGCCATCCACACCTTCGCCAAGGTGATGCTGCGCATGGTCAAACGGGCCCAAGGCTCCATGGGACCGGAAGACCTGGCCGAAATGGAAAAGTTTCTGGAAATGGTGGCGGGGGAATCCAAGAGGTGCGGCGACATCGTCACGAACCTCCTCAGTTTTTCCCGCCATCAGCCGCTGGTGCGCCGCCCGGTGCAGATCAACGACGTGACGAAACGGATCGTGATCCTGCTGCAGCACAAGATGGAACTTCAAAAGATCCGGCTGCACCTGGAACCGGCGGACGATCTTCCCACCATCCCGGGGGATCTCAATCAGATCCAGCAAACCCTCATGAACCTGGTCTTCAACGCCATGGAGGCCATGCCGGAAGGCGACGACCTGTGGATCCGCACCCGGTTCCAGGCCGACTCGGGGCAAGTGGCGGTGGAGGTGGAAGACACCGGCTGCGGCATTCCGGAAGAACATCTGCAAAAGATCTTTGAACCGTTCTTTTCCACCAAGAGCCATGACAAGGGCGTGGGTCTGGGGCTCGCCGTGGTGTATGGAATCATCAAGGAACATCGCGGCGAAATCGAGGTGGAAAGCCGGGTGGGGAAGGGCACCTTGTTTCGGGTGCTCTTTCCCGCTGCCGGCAGATAGGGAGGATGCATGACGCGAGGCCCGAGCATACTCATAGTGGACGATGAATTCTCGGTGCAGGAATCTCTGCGGGTCTGGTTCGAAAAGTCGGGCTACGAAGCGGAAGGGGCGTCTTCCGGCGAAGAGGCCTTGGAGAAACTCGCCGACCGGGCCTACGACATTGTCTTTCTGGACATCATGATGCCGGGCATGAACGGCCTGGAGGTGCTGCGCCGCATCAAGGAAGAATATCCCGGCACCCTGGTGGTCATGATGACCGCCTACGCCTCCATCGAATCGGCCGTGGAAGCCATGAAGGAAGGGGCCAGCGACTACCTGCTCAAGCCCCTGGACCCGGATCTTCTGGACCCGCTCATCGCACGGCTCCTGCACGTGAAGGAGCTCATGGACGAAAACGTCCTTCTCCGGGAGCAGGTCTCCAGCATGGTCCGCTTCGAGAACCTGGTGGGCCGATCCCGGGCCATGGAGCGGATCTTCGCCATGATCCGGGACGTGGCCCCTACGGATTCCCCGGTGCTCATCACCGGAGAGACGGGGACCGGCAAGGAGATGGTGGCCAAGGCCATCCATGCCGTGAGCCCGCGGGCCGATGCGCCCTTCGTGGCGGTCAACTGCGGTGCCTTTCCGGAGCATTTGCTGGAAAGCGAGCTCTTCGGCCACGAAAAGGGCGCCTTCACCGGGGCCACCCAGGCGCGCAAAGGCCGTCTGGAACTGTGCCACGGCGGTACCCTGTTCCTGGACGAAATCGGAGAGATCTCACCTCGCATGCAGGTGGATCTCCTTCGGGTGCTGGACGAAAAGCGGTTTTTCCGGGTGGGCGGAGAAAAGCCCATCCAGGTGGACTTTCGCGTCATCGCCGCCACCAACCGCGATCTTTCCAAGGCCATCGGCGAAGGCCGTTTCCGGTCCGATCTCTTCTACCGTCTCAACGTGATCTCCATTCACGTGCCGCCCCTGAGGGAGCGTGTGGACGACATTCCCCTGCTGGCCACCCACTTCCTGAAGCGCTACAGCCGGGAAACCAACAAGCAGGTGGACGCCATCAGCCGGGAAGCCCTGGAACTGCTCAAGTCCTATTCCTGGCCCGGCAACGTGCGCGAGCTGCAAAACGCCATGGAACGCGCCGTGGTGCTGGCCAAGAAAAGAAGGATCGGGGTGGACGATCTGGCCTTCCTTCAGACTCCGCCTCCCCTTCCGTCCGCCGACATGACCCTGGAGGAGGTGGAACGGCGGCACATCGAGCGGGTTCTCCAAAGTCAGGCCGGAAACATCTCCCGGGCGGCGGAAATCCTGGGGATTCACCGCTCCACTCTGCACAAGAAGGTGCAGTATTACGGGATCACGTGCACCCGGGGGCGGGGCCGTCCGAGGGGCAGCGTCCGGCGCGTTCGCAAGTGAGGCCTTGGCGCGGTTTTGAACAGGTTTTGAACCGTCCATGAACGCACGCCGGAGGTTAATGAACATTTCCTCAACGGGCATGAGCCGGATTTGAACACGTATCGACAACCTTTCCACAACGACTGAACATCCATGAAGATTCACGGCGGGGTGGCTCTTGTCCCATGCCGGAAGGTGAGCCCGCAAACCGTGCTCACACTGGCCCGAACCATCACGGACTTCACCGGCCTGGTGGTGGGAGTTCACGACGCCTGGGAGCTCCCCCCGGAGGCCTACGACGGGATGCGCCGTCAATTTCACGCGGGACAGGTCCTGGAAGCGGCCCAGTCCCTGGCTCCGGAAGCCCTTCGCGTAGTGGCGGTCGTGGGAAAGGATCTCTACCTGCCCATCTTCACCCATGTTTACGGGGAAGCGCACCTTTCCGGCCGCACCGCCGTGGTTTCGCTCTACCGGTTGGAGCTGCCCGAGGACGGCGTATCCCCCTCGCGGGAACTTTTTTGGGATCGCGCGGCCAAAGTGGTGCTCCACGAACTGCTCCACACCTTCGGCCTGACCCACTGCCGCCACGCCGGGTGCCTCATGCAGGCCGTGACCAGCACGCCCGCCCTGGACCGGCTGAACCGGCGCCTGTGCCGCTCCTGCCTCAACCTGTGGTCCGCCGTCCGAAACGACCTGAAGATCTAGGCGCTTGTCTGAAAACGCTGGGGATGACCGTTTTTCTTGTAGCGCAGCCCTTCAGGGCTGCGAAAAGATCTCTCACACCCCCGCGCATTTCCATTTGCGTCTATTGGCGTTCATTCGCGGTTCTCGTTCCCACAAACCAAGGGCGAAACGTGCTTTTCCGAGGCAGGCCACGGTAGAGGCGAACCTGAATTGGACGGTTCCTTCTAATGGACAGCTCCTGAAGGGCGGGCGTAAAGCCCGCCCCTACAAAAAGCCCCGGACCCATTGGGTAGGGGCGGGGTTTATCCCCGCCCGCTAATCACGCGGTGTAAGAGACACCCGAAGAAAAAATCGCTCAGATTAGGGCGAATGATTATTCGCCCCTACATCCCGCGCGCCTGGACGGAGTATGGATGCGTTTCATACAAAAAGGGCGCACTCGCGTGCGCCCCCTGCAGTGGAAAATGTTCAGAAGATGTTCAAAACCGGTTCAGGAACGGTCAGGTGCGGAAGAATTCCCGAACGAGCCGGTCCCAGCCCACCTCGGGCACCTGCCCATAGACGTCGTCCACGGGCGGAGATCCCGTGGCCGCCATGGCGGCCGCATCCCCCATGACGATCTGAAGGAGCCGCTCGGCCTCGCCGTAGAGCCATTCCTTTCCCATCTCGCCGAAATAAAGGGGCTCCAGATTTTTCTTCAGGGCCTCCGGTTCCACCAGGTAGAGCCACCCGTTCACGTAGGGGTCGTCGTGGGCCAGGCGCGGGTCGTGCAAGGAATCCACGTTGACCGCCAGCACCGTGCCGTCCACCGGACTGAGCACATGGGCCGTGTTGGATTCCCGGTGGAGGGTGAAGCCCTCCTTTTCCTGCCGCACGCGGTTTCCGGGACCGGGAACTTCCACTGCATCCGCCCGTCCCACCAGCTTCCAGCCGAAATCGTCCAGACCCACACGTACCCGGCCGCCGTATTCCACCCGCGCCCAGGCATGGCCCAGGTGATAGTAGTAGCTGTCCGAATACCGGTAGCCCGCCACCGTCACGATGGGCACCGCGCCCATGGGATGGATGGCATCCACGTCTTCCAGCATCTGATCGAATTCGCACACGTCGCAGCGAAAGTCGTTTCCGCATTTTCGAACCGCCACCCGTCCGGTGAGCATGTGCCGGCAGACCCGCTCCATGTAGCTTCGTTCCTTGGATTCCTCACGAAAAGGCCGGACCTTTCGCCCCGCCTTTTCCCTGCCGGTTTGGATGGCGGCGCTCATGGCCTTGTCGAAGGCGCAGGTGGTGCAGTCGAAGGCGTTCTCGCAGCGCTTGAAGGCCACGATGCCCGAGCGCATCCAGATGCACTCTTCCTGCACGAAGTTGAATCCATGCACTTTGCTCTTCTTTTTCATGACCGCCTCCTGTTCGGGGTGTCCGTTCTCCGTGGCTTTTTGAGAAGGAGGGATCGACTTTCGCCGGTCCGGTTCACGCCATTGACCTTTTGTCCGTCCTAAGGTAAAGGCAAGGGGCGTGCCGAATCGGTCAGTCATTCGGTATGTGCTGTTGAATCAATGGCTTAGATTCGTATTGCGGCATCTTTCCAGGAATTGGACCGGCTGGAAAGCGTCGCACTCTACGCCGCTGGCAGGAGGCCGGAAGCAGGTTGTGCGACACAAGGCTCTGAAAACAAAGGATATGTTGTGATAATGTGGAAGAAGGCCACATGTATGAAGAAGGGCCCGACAATTTTTGGCCGAAGGAAAAGGTTTGCCCTTTTCCTGGGCCTTTTATTGGTGGTGGTGCCCCGCGCCGTTTGGGCCACCCAGGTGCACGCCGAACCGGAAGGTCTTTACGCACACCAGCTGGCTCACGCCTTCTTTCTCGTCTCCATGGGAATTCTGGTCTACTGGCTGCGGGAACGGCATCTGACGCAGCACCGGGGATGGCGCTACCTGCAATATGCGGCGATCTTTTTCATTCTATGGAATCTGGATACCATGTTCGTCCACCATCTGGAAGGGCGGGAGGATCTGTTTCTCACCTTTTCCAAGGGGACCTTGCAGGCCGCCCTCCAGCCCTTTCCCGGCCGGGAGTGGCTCACCTGGGCCTTCTATCTGGGCAAGATGGATCATCTGCTCTGCGTGCCGGCCATTCTGTTTCTCTATCTTTCCCTGCGTGAACTGATCCGCACCGGGTATCGGTTTCCCAGGAGCGAAAACGGCTGATGCAACTTCCTTTCTGGCCCGTATTGCTGGTGGATCTGCTGGGATCGGCGCTCATGATCGTCTTTTCGATCCTGTGCGTGCGCTTGTCTTTCCAACTGCGCAGCCAGGATCGGGAAAACGTGGTGTGGACCTACCTGCTGATGGTCTCCCACGCCCTCACGGCCTTCGCCGTCTCCCGAGGCGTGGGGCACATCGCCAAGGAGCTCCTGATCCTGGGAGACCGCCCGGACATCTGGGCAGCACTGCGGCCCTATAGCGGGTCCATCAACACCATCACCTTTTGCGTGGTGGGGGCGGTCACGCTCTTTTTCGAGCGCATCTGGCGGGTGTACCAGCAGGTGCTCCGCGACAAGGAAGCACTCCAGGAAGCCCATGAGAAGCTCCTTTTCATGAACAAGCACCTGGAGGACCTGGTGCTGGAGCGCACCCAGGAACTGGCCCGTTCGGAGGGCAAATACCGCAGGATCTTCGAGGTGTCCCGGGACATGATCGCCGTGGTGGATGCCGGCGGGACCCTCTTGGACATCAATCCGGCGGGGCGGGAGATGCTGGGCATTCCGCACCATCTGACGGGGCGGGAATCCGCGCTGCCCGATTTCGGCAGCTTCTTCGCCCGCCGCGAGGACTGGGATCGACTCCGCGAGAGGATCCTTCGGGACTGCTACGTGAGCGATGCGGAAGTGGATCTGGTGGCCGCCGACGGCCGGGAGGTGAATGTCCTTCTGAGCGCGGCCAGCGAATGCGAAGTGAGCCGCAAGACGGAGATCTTCCACTTCGTGGTCAAGGATATTTCCCAGCGCAAGGCCATGCAGCAGCAGCTCCTGCAGGCGGACAAGCTGGCGTCCATCGGGCAGCTTGCGGCCGGAATCGCCCACGAGATCAACAACCCCCTGGGGATCATCCTGGGCTACACGCAGCTGCTCATCCGCGAGGAGCCGGAGGGAACCGAGCGTTACGAGGATCTCAAGACCATTGAAAGGCATTCCCGGACGTGCAAGACCATCGTGGAGGACCTGCTGAGCTTTTCGCGGCGTGCCCACACCAAGAAGGAAACGGCCAGCCTTCATGAAACCATCGAGGAAGTTCTGAGCGTGGTGCGCCACAACCTGGAGCTGGACCAGATCCAGGTGGAAAAGGATTTCGATCCAGCCGTTCCTCTCCTGGTCTTGGACAAGGATAAGATGCGCCAGGTCTTCATGAACCTCATCATGAACGCCAAGCAGGCCATCGGCAAAGACGGGTGGATCCGCGTGGAGACCCGCTTCGATCCCGGGCGCAGACAAATCCGGGTGGCCGTCCGCGACAACGGATGCGGCATCAAGCCCGGGGATCTGCCCCGGATCTTCGATCCCTTCTTCACCACCAAGGGCACCGGCGAGGGAACCGGCCTGGGGCTTTCGGTGAGCTACGGCATCGTCAAGAACCACGCCGGAGACATCCTGGTGGAGAGCCAGGTGGGGGAGGGATCCACCTTCACGGTGGTGCTGCCCGTGGAAAACGAGGATGAAGAGAACGCGGGCACCTAGGAGCCTGTCCGAGAATGACTGATTTCCGTCATTCAACGCCCAATCGTCATCCCCGCGGAAGCAGGGATCCAGAATTTTCAGCAAATTATGGACTCCCGCTTGCGCGGGAGTGACGGTTGAGGGAGTTTTCGGACAGCCTCCTAGACCGTCTGGCAGCGTCCCTGACGGAGGGAAGATGGGGACTTCCGTCGTAGCGCAAACCTTTACATGAAACGCGGCCTCGTTCCGTTCGTGGGAACGGCTTGTAGGGGCGAATAATCATTCGCCCTGGGAAAGGGAACGCAAGGGTGCGTTTCATCTTTCGAGGTCAGGCACCGTGCTGACCGTTGAAGTGAGAGAGAACCGCGGATGAACGCGAATAGAGGCAAATGAGTCCTTTCCATTGGAGGGACGGATCGAGGTATGGGAGCGGTCGCAGCGGAACGACGACCGACTCCCGGGGCGAGGGTGCCCCTGGTGAACGGCATGATGACGATGAATGACCAAGAGCTACAGTTCAAGGAGCGCATCCTGGTGGTGGACGACGAACCGGACCTGCTCCGGCTTCTGACCCGGACGCTGCCGAGGGATCTGGATTGTGAGGTTCTGACCGCCACTTCCGGCGAGCAGGCCATGCAGGCGCTCCAGGAAGAAACGGTGGACCTGGTTCTCCTGGACATGAAGATGCCCGGCATGGACGGGCTGGACGTGCTGGAGCGGATTCGGGCCGATTACCCCTGGCTCACCGTGATCATGATGACCGCCCACGGCTGCATCGAACTGGCGGTTCAGGCCATGCGCAAGGGGGCCTACGACTTCATCACCAAGCCCTTCGATCATGACGCGCTGGTCTTTTCCGTGGAGAAGGCCCTGGAACGCAGCCGCCTCATCCGGGAAAACCTCCACCTGCAGCGACGACTCAAGGGCGAGAAATCGTTCCAGAACATCGTTGGCAAAAGCCCCGCCATGCAGCGGGTTTTCGACGCCCTTCAGATGGTGGCCGATTCCGACCTCACGGTGCTCATCACGGGCGAGTCGGGGACGGGAAAGGATCTTGTGGCCCGGGCGATCCACAACCTGAGCCGGCGAAAGGACGGGCCCTTTGTGGCGGTCAACTGCCCCACGGTGCCGGAAAACATCCTGGAAAGTGAGCTCTTCGGCTACCGCAAGGGGGCGTTCACCCACGCGACCCAGAACAAGATGGGACTTTTCCAGGAGGCGCACCGCGGCACCCTCTTCCTCGACGAAATCGGCGACATCTCCACCAGCATTCAGACCAAGCTGCTCCGGGTGCTCCAGGAAAAGACCATCAAGCCTCTGGGGGACACCAAGGACATTCGGGTGGACGTTCGGGTGGTGGCCTCCACCAACCGAAACCTTCAGGAAAAGATGCGCACGGGCGAATTCCGGGAAGATCTCTACTACCGCCTGAACGTGGTGCCCATCGAGATGCCGCCGCTGCGGGAACGCCGCGAGGACATTCCGCTCCTGGTGGACCACTTCCTGAAAATCCACGGAAAAGAACTGAACCGTCCCTCCAAGACCGTCTCCCCGGAACTCATGGATCTCTTTCTGCGACACGACTGGGAAGGCAATGTGCGGGAACTGGAGAACACCATCATGCGGGGCATCCTTTTCGCCCCGGGCGAAGAGATCCTGCCGGAACACGTGGGGTTTTCCGATGGGAGCCTTCCCTGCAGCCTCCTGGGGGAGGAGGCCATCCACGACCTGCCCTACCGGGAGGCCAAGGAAGAGGTGCTCCGGCGCTTCAACACCGCCTACATCGAAAGGCTCCTGTCCATGACGGACGGCAACGTGACCCAGGCGGCCAGGATGTGCGGCCTGGAGCGGCAGGCGCTCCAGCAGGTGATGCGGCGGTTCAATATCCGGGCCGATAAGTTTCGGGCGAAGCCCACGGAGGGATAGGCTGTATGGCCTTCCAATTCCCCCTGGCCCCCTCTGGAAAAAGGGGAAATTGCGTCCTGCACGCGCCGAAGCCGACCCCTTCCCAGTGGGGAGTTTTTCCGTTCCTGAGCCCGTTCCACCTTAGGAGGTTGCCCGAAATCGCCATGGATGACCGTTTTCCCCGTAACGCAGCCCTTTAGGGCTGCGGAAGAACCCCCGGACGTTTAACGGTTATGGGGTATTTCCTGTCACTTCATGGGATTGCTATGGGCCTTCCCGCGGGGCCGAAGCCCCGCGGCTACGAAAAAACAGAAGTTCCCCGGCCTCGTGATCTGTAAAAGCATTCTCGGAGAGCCTCCTGAGTTGATTGAAGTAGTGCCGGCTTGACCAGGCCCGTGACGGATGGTTAATGTTTCTGTGAGGTTCAGACTTATAGGTAGTGCACTCGTACCGATCGGCATCCGCCCTATCTCTGTTCCCGTTCGATCGCACGCTCCATGACATGAAACCTCCAATGGGGAAAACCGGCGGTAGGATGTGCCGCCGGATCTTCCAATCCACGAAGGAAGGAGGTGGCAAGCATGAAGCTTAACGTGGTCGAAATTCTTAAAAACCTTCCCAAGACCAACTGCAAGGAATGTGGGGAACCCACGTGCATGGCTTTTGCCGCTCGGCTGGCCAAAAAGGACATCGAACTAAAAGCGTGCCCCCCTTTGTTTACCAGTGAGTACGCAGCGCAACGGGAGGCCTTGGAAAACCTCCTGATGGGGGCCGTCGCATAGGAGCGGCACATCCAGCGGAAAGGATGCGGCAGTGGAAGCGGAACCTCGCACCGAGGGGCCTTCGGACACACCGGAGGCCCCAACTTTTTCGTGATCCGTAATCCGTGATTCAATCTCCCCCGACCCCCCTTTGGAAAAGGGGGGAGACCGCCTCCCGCCCTCCACGCCTCACGATTCACGATTCACGATTTACGGATCACGGTTTACGGAACCAAGTTTTTCCATGGCTTCCCGGGCAACGTCCGCCAGATCGGGGCCGGGGGCGTGTTCTTCCAGCCACCTTTCCAAGACCCTTATCCAGGACCGGTCGCCCGCCAGCCCGACGGCGTAGAGAATGTCCCCCTGAACCGATTCCGAAGCCGTTTCCATGCGCTCCCAGAGGGGCAAAAGATAGGATCGGGCCAGGTCCGGATGCGCTTCCGCCAGATCCTCCAGGACCACCAGGGCGCCCAGTCTCACCGACCATTCCGGATGGGTGAGAACATGGGGGAAGTCCTTCCACGCGTGTTCGGATCGACCCATGAGGCGGGCCACCTCTTGGGCCTTTCCTTCCTTGAGGAGGCGGATGGTGGCCGCCGCCGACAGCTCTCCGCGGTCCTGGCGGCAGACCACCTCCAGCACTTCCCGGATCTTCACGCGCCCCGTCCATCGGAAATCGTCCCCATACAGAAGGGTCGGCACGGCGCGAATCTCCAAAGAACGGGCTTCTTCAGGGAAGAGGGCGGCATCGATCACCCGAACGATCAAGCGGGGGGATGCGAAGGGCAGGGGAGCCAGATCGAAAAGCGTGTGGGCGCAATGGGGACACTGGGGAGTGATGTAGAGGGTCAGTTCCCTGGGGCTTTCCAAGGATTCCAGCAAGGGAAGCAGGTCCGGGGGAGCGGCCGGCGGCGTCTTCTGGGCGCTGAGGGCCAAGATTTCCAGAAAGGGCCTCAGTTCGGCTCCGGCCGGGACTCCATGAAAGATCCATCCGGAACCCACCAGGATCGCCGGAAGGTCGGGGAGCTCCCTTTCGGAAACCTCCACCGTCACTCCGGGAACCATGCGGGCCAGCTCTCGGGCGAAATCCACCAGATCCGGGCTTCTCTCATTCAGAGTCGTTTCCACGGTCAGACGGACGGGACCCGTCACATGGGCGCTCCACGCCCGCACCATTTCCTTTTCCCGCTCAGTCCATCTCACAACTCACCCCTTCCCACGACCCTTTCTCCTCGTCACTCATCACCCGCCACTCGTCACTCCTCCCATGACGCCCATCCGCATTCTCACGGCGTCGTCCAATATCCTGGGTAGCCCTCCTCTCTCCGCGGGTTCAAAGCCCAAGACTTTCCTCCATATCCACGGCCCTTCCATGCACAGGTAGACGCACAGGTCCGGATCCCAGGCGCGCAGGGCCTTCACCATCTCGGCGTAGAGTTCCAGTCGGATGTCTCGAAAATAGCGAAGTTTTCCGTCCAGCCCGCGGATGAACTCCCCAGTGGTGATGCGCGTGCGAGGGTGGTTCTTGGCGATAATGGCCTTCAGTTCCGGCATGAAGCGAAAGGCCCCCAGGCTGATCCACACCACCCGGGAAGGATCCACGGCGCGGAAAAGGGCCTCCAGGGTTCGACGGTATCCGTCGCGCCAACCGGGGTAGTCGATCAGGGGATCGAAGTGGAATCCCAGGTAGTAGCCCCACTGAGCGCATTTTCGGGCGGCTTCCAGGCGTGCCGTCAGAGACGCGGCCCTGGGTTCCTCCCGGCGGATCACGTCTTCGGCGTTCAGGGACCAGGAGATGAGGGTGTGTCCGCCGTGGGGCAGGTCTTTGAGCTGGTCCACGTGGGCGGTCTTGGTCTTGAGTTCCAGGACGGCATTGGGGTGGCGGGCGAACAGCGGCACCAGGTCCCGGGAGAGGCCCGTCCAGGGGTCCAGCAGCAGGGAATCGGTGAACTCTCCGGTTCCCACCCGGTGGAGCCGCTCGGGGTTTTGAGCCAGCGTTTCTTCCACCTCACGGAGCAGATCGTCGATGTTTCCGAAAAGCCTCAGGTTGGGCTGGTCCAGGTAGGCCTGAAGGATGCAATAGGTACAGTCGATGGTGCACTGGGTGCCGAAGTGAAGAATCTGGTAACCGCAGCAATCATAAACGCGGGTTCCGGGGCATGGCCTCCAGAACCGGCCCTTGAAGTGCACCACCTCCAGGAGGTCCCGAACCCGGGAGGAAGCCGGCGGGACGGAATCCACTTCCTGGAACCGGGCGTGGGGCAGCCGCTCCCGGAGCCTTTGGACCAGGGGGCTTCGGCGGACCGCCTTTTCCACCAAGACCGTGCGGATGGGCAACTGGGTCCTGAACGGCCCGGTTTTTTCATTGGGTTTCATGATCACCGCGCAATCAGCGGGCGGGGATAAACCCCGCCCCTACTCAACAGGTCCATCTACCTTCGATAGAGGCTGGCTTTACGCCCGCCCTTCATGGCCGCACCCTGAGGGAGAATCGTTCCATGGAGATGGGTCATTTCCGCACAACCCCGTGGGTCGAGGTCTCTTCAAATTCGTCCCAGATGGCCTGCATCCTCGGAGAACGGCAAAAATCCTTCGCCCATGCAATCTGGGCTTCCAGATCTTCGGGGTTCCTGAAACTTAGGCGCAGTTCCCATCTGTCGCCTTCCAGGTGCGGTGGAGGCGCGAGCACGGTCGTTTCGGGCAGTCGGGCCTCCTCGATTCGTTCCCGGAGGGCCTGGGTCTTCCGGTGGAGCCTGGGGTAGCGCCATCGGGCCACCAGGTCCCTGACGCGGGCGGTCTTTTCCCGGCGGTTCAGTTCGGGAGAGTCCGTCACCGCGGCCAGTTCCTCCCGTCGGAACAGTTCGTGGAGCGGGCAACCGTCACGCACGGCCACCTCCCGGATCCGCTCCAGGATTTCCATCTGGATGGATGCGCTGCAGCGCAGGGCATCCAGAAGGGCCAACGCGGCATCCCGGTCCCGATCGTTCCAGGAGGCCAGCAGATAGGCCGCCCTTTCCGAGACCACTTCCCGGGCGAGAAGCTCCCTGTGGTGGGCCGGCCATCGGCCCACCTGGATCCAACGCGACACCGCATCGTCCTTCGATGACAGACCCAGTGCAGGAAAAATCCTGCGGCGAAGCTCCTGCCCGGAAGCGAGGGGTGCGTACCGGGCGGCGATTTGCACCTTTTCGGCCAGGTTGAGATTCCCCCGGAAGATCTTATCCTCCAGGCGCCCCTTGAGGATCCGTGCTTCCGGGGTTTGGGGCGGATAGACCAAGAACCGGGTTTCCTCCACACCGCTTCGGCGCAACCACTCCATCCTCCGGAAACCGTCCACCAGAACGAATCGGCCGGATTCCCTTTCCCAGACCACCAGCGGGTGGATGAGCCCCAAGGTGTTCAGCGATCGGAAGAGAGCGGCATCGTCCTTGAAACCGGGAATGGCAAAGGCCGTGTCCTGGAAATCCACGTCCTCCAGCCGCACCGTCTTCCATTCCAGTTCCATGACCGCCACGCTCCCATTTCTTCGTTCTTTATCCCTTTACCTCTTTAATCCTTAATCCTCTAACCCTCCAATCCTTTCCCCGTGAGCCGCTCCAGGGCCTCCAGGTACCGGGCCCGGGTGTTGGCCACCACCTCGTCGGGCAGCTCCGGCGCCGGTCGCCCGTCCTTCCAGCCCGAGGCCACCAGGTAGTCGCGGAGGTATTGCTTGTCGAAGCTTTCCGGGTTGGATCCCACCTGATAGCGGTCGGCGGGCCAGAACCGGCTGGAGTCGGGGGTGAGCACTTCGTCGATCAGGATGAGTTGCCCGTCCAGAAGGCCGAATTCCAGTTTGGTGTCGGCCAGGATGATGCCCCGTTCACGGGCGTGGGCGGCTCCCTTTTGATAGATGGCCAGCGTGAGATCCCGCACCTTTTCGGCGAGATCCTTTCCGATGAGGCGAGCCATCTGGTCGAAGCTGATGTTTTCGTCGTGGGCACCCTTTTCGGCCTTGGTGGACGGCGTGAAGATGGGTTCCGGAAGCTGCTGGGCCAGTTGAAGCCCTTCGGGGAGGCGGATGCCGCACACCGCTCCGGTCTTCTGATAGTCCTTCCAGCCCGATCCCACCAGATAGCCGCGGACGATGCATTCCACCGGAAGAGGTTCCGCCTTGCGCACCCACATGCTCCGGCCGGCCAGGTCCTTCTCGTAGGGACGGCACACGTCGGGAAACCGGGTGGCGTCCGTTTCGATGAGGTGGTTGGGGACCAGGTCCTTGAAAAAGTCGAACCAGAAGGCGGATACCTGGGTGAGGATCTTCCCCTTGTCGGGAATGGGCGTGGGCATGACCACGTCGAAGGCCGAAATCCGGTCCGTGGCGACGATGAGAAGAGAGTCCCCCAGGTCGTAGATGTCCCGCACCTTGCCCCGGGAACGCAGTGTCAGGTTGGGAAAACGGGTTTCAAAGACGGCGCTTCCGTTCATATCCGATTCTCCTTCTCCTGTTTCATATGGTTTTTCTGCCCAGGCTGCTTACCAGCGCCCTCTTAACACAGATGCCTCCTTTTGCCCAAGGGCTTTGGGGATTCCAAGTTGACCCTGTTTGCGCCCCTTTGATAAGGTGCCCATAATGGTGTGAGTTCCCAGCAAGGCATCCGAGGTTCGAGTGAAGACACCCATGGGCACGAGCGACAAGAACGGCAGGAAGGCGTCCGGAGGCATCGCGGCGCTTTTCGATGACTTGGAACGCAAGGAACTTTTCCGAAAGTATCTGATCTTCCTGGCTTGGCTGGAAGTGGCCATTTTCGTGGGCTGCTGGATCTATCAGTTGGGAACCCGAGGCTACGACCGTTTCGGACCGGTGGAGATCCCCTTTCCCTGGAAGGTCTACTTTCTTGTGGCTTTTCTGGCTCCCGTGGCGGTGACGTTTCTCATCGGCACCATCGTGGTGGGATTCAACCGCTATTTCGGCGGGCATGGGGCTGGAGAAGGCGACGGCGCTGAAGATCCGGCCGGGACGTACGGCGGAAAGGACTACGGGGAAACCCGTGGGGTCGCCGCCGCCGTGAACTGGCTGCAGAAGCTCCCCTACCTGGGTCTTCTGGTGGTGCTGGCCGCCGGTATCGGGCTGGTCTACAACCTGGACGTGGTCCTGGACATCGCGGGCCGCGTGGGGGAACAGACGGTACAGCTCCTTCTCATGGCGGGAGGGGCCATCCTGGGTCTGGCGGCCTTCTTCGCTTTGGTCTATTTGGTCCTCAACTACAAGCTGCGCAAGCGCTCCATGGAGTACCAGTACAAAAGCGAGGTGGCCGAGCGCTACGGGCTCGTCATCCTGGAAGACAACACGGTGATCAACCGGGACGGGAAGCTCCTGGTTCGCGGCAGGAAGTGGAAGGACGCCGTCCCGTTGCTGGAAGCCCGAACGGAGCCGCCGCCTCCGGCATCGCCGAGGGAAAGCCTGCCCTCTTCGCCGTCGCCGGATCTCAACACCTGATGGACCGTCTCCATCCCTTCGAGAAGGAAACCGCCGCCCACATCCAGCGCCATGGCCTGTGCCTCCCCGGCGAAACGATCCTTGTCGCCGTTTCGGGAGGGCCGGACTCCACGGCGCTTTTTTGTGCCCTGCTGGCTCTCCGGCATCTTCTGGGATACGAGCGGCTGGTGGTGGCGCACTTCCATCACGGGCTTCGGGGTTCCGATGCGGATGCGGATGAAAGGTTCGTGGCCGAAGAAGCCCGGCGCGCCGGGTGCTTTTTCGTCTCCGGCCGGGAGGATGTGGAGGCCTACAGAAAAAGGCAAGGGCGGGGCCTTTCCCTGGAAATGGCCGCCCGGGAGTGCCGCCGACGTTTTCTCTTTGCCGAGAGGGAACGACTGGGGGCGCATCGGCTGGCCGTGGGACACACGGCGGATGATCAGGCCGAAGAGGTGCTGCTTCGCCTCCTTCGAGGGACGGGACCGGAGGGCCTTGCCGCCATGAGGCCCAAGACACCGGAAGGGGTGGTGCGCCCGATCCTTTGGGCGTCCCGCCGGGATGTGCTGGCCTATCTGGAAGACAAGGGACGGGGCTTCCGGGAGGATGCCACCAATCGGGAACCCATCTGCCGGCGCAACCGGTTGCGGTTGCAGGTCCTTCCCGCATTGGAAAGGATTTTCCAGGCGGATGTGCGGGCGCTTCTCTGCCGCCATGCGGAACTGGCCGCCCGGGATGCGGACTATTGGCGGTCCGTTCTGGCATCCTTGTGGGACCGGTGCGCTCTGGAAGCAACGGCAGGGAGGGTGGTGCTGGATCGGCGCATCGTGGCCCGGGAGCACCCCGCCGTGCGCGGTCGAATCCTTCGCAAGGCTCTGGAACATGTGGGCTTGAGCTGGGGCCTTTCCATGGAACACGTGGAAAACGTCCAACGCCTGGTGACGGACTCCCAGTCGGGCCGGGCGGTGGTGCTGCCCAAGGGGGTTCGGGTGGCCGTTGAAGGAAACCGCGTGGTGGTGGCCTCCGCCGGGGAAGCGCCTTTTCCTGGCGAAGCGCCGCTCCCGGAGCCCCTTCGGGTGGAGGGGCCCGGTGAGTACACGTGGGGGCCGTGGCGGATCCGACTGACGCGGGCGAAAGATCTCCCGCCGCCCGGTCCGGGCCGGGAACGCAAGATCCGGGAATGCGGACCCTGGACGGCCTACATGGATGCCGATGCCGTGGCGTGGCCCCTGCAAGTTCGGTCCTTCCAGCCGGGAGACCGGTTTCGACCCTTGGGCATGGAGGGGACCAAGAAGGTGCACGATCTCCTTGTGGACGCCAAGGTTCCCAAAAGCGAAAGGGCCCTTGTGCCCATCGTAACCGACCTCCAAAAGATCTGTTGGATCGCGGGCCGACGCCTGGACCATCGGGTTCGGGTGACGCCCGAGACCCGAAACACCCTCAAAATCAGCTGCCAAAAACTTCCATCGCTTGATTCGCCCGAAGAAGTACCTATTGGCGGCGACCGTTCCCGGGAGCTTGCCCTAGAATGCTGGGACTGAACCTTTTCTCGTCGAGCGGCCCGCCACTCCCACACCCCATTCCCGGCCTTTGCCGTCCGTTCGGGTCCATTCGCGGTTCTCTTTAAGATCAATGGGCTTTATCGGCCTGCTGGCCGGGCCGAGCGCCCCTCACTGCAAAGCCTTGGACACCGCCACGGCACTTACCTTGAACTCGGGGATCTTCGCCAACGGATCAAAGGCCTCTGCACTGGTCAGAATGTTGGCGGGACTCTCTCCAAAGTGGATGGGAACGAAGATCGTTCCGCGGCGGACCCGCCGCGTGAGGCGTGCCGGCGCTTCCATTTCCCCCCGCCGCGAGGAGACCCGGACGAGCTCCCCTTCCCGGATGCCCAGTTCCCGGGCGTCTTCCGGATGGATCTCCACGTAGCCCTCCCTTTGCTCCGCGTCCAGGCGTTGGGAGATGCGCGTCATGGTCCCCGTGTGGTAGTGGGCGAACATCCGCCCGGTGGTGAGCTGAAACGGGGTCTCTGCGGACGGCAATTCCGCCGGATCCCGGTGCTCCACGGCATGGAATTTCCCCAAGCCCCGAGAGAAGCGGTCCTTGTGGAGAAACGGCGTGCCGGGGTGATCCGGTGCGGGACAAGGCCACTGGATGCCGTCGATACCCAGCCGATCATAGCGAATGCCGCCGTAGAGCTTGGGGGCGAGCGAGGCGATCTCGTCCATGATCTCATGGGGACCGTTGTAGTCCATGGGGACGCCCATGGCCTGGGAGAGAAGGCAGAAGATGCGCCAATCCGGCAGGCTCTCCCCCACGGGCTCCACGGCCTGTCGGATCCGAAGGCAGCGGCGTTCGGAATTGGTGAAGGTGCCGTCCTTTTCCGCGCAGGAGGCTGCAGCCAGCACCACGTCGGCCACCTGGGCCGTTTCGGAAAGGAAGATGTCCTGCACTACCAGGAATTCCAGTCGTTTCATGGCATGGCGCAGGTGGTTCCAGTCGGGGTCACTCAGGCGCGGGTTTTCGCCGATCACGTAAAGGGCTTTCAACTTGCCGTCCATCATGGCCTGGGCCATTTCGGTGATGGTGAGACCGGGCTGGGGAGGGATGGGAACGCCCCAGGCCTCGGCGAAGCGGCCCCGCACCTCCGCGTCGGTTACCGGCTGATAGCCCGGCAGGACGTTGGGAAGTCCCCCCATGTCACAGGCGCCCTGCACGTTGTTCTGGCCCCGCAGGGGATTGACGCCGCCGCCGCGAACGCCCACGTTGCCGCAGAGAAGCGCCAGGTTGCAGACCGCCTTCACGTTGTCCACGCCGGTGGTGTGCTGGGTGATCCCCATGGCGTAGAGGATGGAAGCCGGTTTGCTCTTGGCGTAGAGCCGGGCCATTTCTTCGACCGCTCCGGCGGGGACTCCCGTCAGGGCCTCCACCCGCTCCGGAGTGTAGGCGAGCACCGATTCCGAAAACTCCTGGAAACCTTCGGTCCTCGCCCGGATGTAGGCCGCATCGTGCCAGTTGTTCACCAGGATGTGATACATCATGCCGTTCAACAGGGCGATGTCCGTGCCCAGCCGGTGTTGGACCGCCACGTCGGCATAAAGGCCCAGATGGATCCTTCGGGGGTCGGCCACCACCAGGGCCGCCCCCTTTTCCCGGGCCCGCAGAACCCGCGTGGCGATGAGCGGGTGGCATTCCGTGGTGTTGGAGCCGATCACGAAAAGGCACGCGCTCTCTTCCATTTCGGCGATGGAATTGGTCATGGCTCCACTTCCGAATGCGGCGGCAAGACCTACCACCGTGGAGGAATGTCAAAGCCTGGCGCAATGGTCGATGTTGTTGGTCCCCAGCGCGGTCCGGGCGAATTTCTGGGCCAGGAAGTTTTCCTCGTTGGTGATCTTGGCCGACACGAGCACTCCGATGGCGTCCGGTCCGTGCTTTTCCCGGATGTCCCCGAGTCTGTCCGCCGTGGTCCGGATGGCGCGATCCCAGCTCACCTTGTGGAACCGCCCTTCGGTTTTCAGGAGGGGCGCTTTGAGCCGAAGGGGGTGGTGCACGTAGGCATGGGCGTTCCAGCCCTTGATGCACAGCTTCCCCTCATTGACCGGATGGCTCTTCAGAGGCAGAACGCCCGTGATCCTGTCGTTCAGGACCTTGTAAAGAATCCCGCATCCGGTACCGCAGTAGGGACAAACGGATGGAACAAGTTTGTAATCCATGAGCTTCCTCCATGCCCGGTCCTCTAAGAGCTTGTCCGAGAATCGCTTTCCTGCTCAAGATGCAGGGGAGTTCCGTTCCTTTTGTAGCCGCGGGGCTTCAGCCCCGCGGGATAGAGCCATCGTAACCCCTTGAAGTGCCAGGCAGTACTCGACAGCCTATCCGACGCCTGAAGGTCCATCCGCAGCCCTAAAGGGCTGCGCTACGGAAAAAACGGTCATCCGGAACATCGTCGGACAGCCTCCCAGACCATCTCCCGGGATCGTTCGCCCGCAACCAGGCGCTCCAGTTCGCCGTCCCCCAGCGGGCCCCAGAGGAGGGGAACCGGCTCATGGCCCGGTACATAGCCGTACAGGTCGCGAACCAGGGCGCCCACCTTCCGGTACAAGGTCCGAAGGGGGATATCCACGGGGCAGGCCTCTTCACACAGCCCGCAATCGACACAACGGCCCGCCATATGAACCGCTCGTACCAGATGAAAGTGCGGGGCTTCCGCAGGCAGGCTTCCCGTCTCGAACAATTCCGGGTCCTGCAGAGTGCATTGGTCACAGAAGCACACGGGGCACACATCCCGGCAGCCGTAGCATTTGAGACACTTTTCCAATTCATGCATCCAGCGGGAAAAGCGCTCATCGGCCTCCCAGGTTTCCAGTTCCTCCAGGGGGCGCCCGCGCGGGATGCCGTCTCGGCGTTTTTGCGACCCGTTTTCGGGGCCGGCAAGGGATGAGCACACCACCCCCCGATGGAGGGGGGAAGGGCAGCAGGGTTCCTGCAAGAGAATGAGCCGTTCCCGGTCCAAGGCGTGCAAGGCCTGAAGGACGGTCACGGCCCTTTCCGTGCATGAACGCGCCAGCAGGCCCAGCCGGACGCGGGGGTCTTCCCGAAGGATCTCCACGGCGAGCTTTTCCAGGGGGTAGCGGTAAGGACCTTCCCGGAACGCTTCCAGCTCATGCAGGGCGTCCTTCCGGAAGACCCAGGGGATGGGATGACCTTCCACGGCTCGGTATCCCAGAAAGAGGTCCACGATGCCTTCTTCCAGCCATTGTTGAACGGTCTTACGCATCGCAACCTCCCATGCCTTCCCAAAGGAGAGACGTTTCAGGACTCACCCGGGCTCCGCTCCCCGCTTCCAGCACGCGGTCCGCGGTCTTCGGCTCCGGCGGAATCCTTTGCGCCTCCTCCATGAGTCTTCTTCTCACCGTGATGGGACTGGGGCCCATGGCTCGGATCTGTTCGGTGAAGTCCCAAACCACCTTGGCGAATTTCTGCGCCTCGGCCGAAGAGATCCACTCCAGCCGCAGCCGCCCTTCCAACCCCACAAACGCCAGCAGATCCTGCAGAAACCGGATCCTCTTCAGGGTGATGTGATTACCGAACCGGTAATGGCAATCGCCCAGGTGTCAGCCTCCCACCAGGATCCCGTCCGCGCCGCTCTGGAAGGCCCGAAGCAGATGGTGGGGAGAGACCGAGGCCGAGCACAAGACGCGAATGGGGCGGATGTGGGCCGGGTATCTCAATCGGCTCACCCCCGCCAGATCCGCGGCCCCGTAGGCGCACCAGTTGCACAAAAAAGCCAGGATTTTCGGCCGAAAAGCTTTCTCTTTCATGCCTTTTCTCCATGTGGGTCGTCGTCGGGGTGCCGGTGGCCGCTCAGGCGGCCAGGGCGGCCTTGATCTGGGCGACCATCTGCCTGTGAGTGAACCCTTGCACCTCGGGGGCTTCCGCGGGGCAGGCGGCGGCGCAGGCGCCGCAACCCTTGCACAGGGCCGGATTAACGCGGGCGGTCTCCGTGGTGTCGTCCCGTTGGATGGCTCCGAAGGGACAAATCTCCAGACAGAGGCCGCAGCCCGTGCACCGTTCCGGATCGATCCGACTGATGATGCCTCCCACGGTGACCGTATCCCGGGTGAGGACGCCCAAGGCCTTGGCGGAAGCGGCCAGGGCTTGGGCCACGCTCTCTTCCAGGGCCTTGGGATAGTGGGCCATGCCGCACAGGAAGATCCCTTCCGTCGAAAAATCGACGGGCCGCAGCTTCTGGTGCGCTTCCTGGAACCAGCCGTCTTTGTCGAGCGGGAGCTTGTAGATGCGGGCCAGATCCCGGTTGTCCGCCGCCGCGGCGCCGGCGGCCAGGCACAGCAAATCCGTTTGCCATTCCACCATGCGTCCGAGGATCGGATCGCGCACCTGGACGGTCAAAGCCCCGTCCTGGCGGCTTACCCGCGGCTTGTGGTCCGGGTCGTAGCGGAAAAAGAGCACGCCGGCCCGGCGGGCCTCCTGATAGGCCTCTTCCTGAAGGCCGAAGGTTCTCATGTCCCGGTAGATCACAAAGATTCGCATCTCCGGGTTTAGGGCCTTCAGTTCCAGGGCGTTTCGGATCGTGTGACTGCAGCAGACCCTGGAACAGTAGGGGTGGTCTTCGTCCCGGGAACCCACGCACTGGATGAAGGTCGCCGTGGAAAGGCTCCTGAGCGTCTCCTCGTCGCTTCTCAGCCGTTCGTCCAGTTCCAGGTTGGTGACGACGGCGGGATCTTCGCCATAGAGGTATTCTGCGGGTTTTTGCTCCCGCGCCCCCGTGGCGATAATGAGGACCCCGTGATCGAGGGTTCGGGTGGCTCCGTTTTCCCGGATCGTCGTGCGGAAGTTCCCCACGAAGCCTTCGGCTTCGGTAACGGCGGCGTTGAGGTGCAGTTGAATCTTCGGGTTGTCGAGCACCTCTTTTTTCAGCCGGTCCACGAAATCCGAAACGGGCTCCCCGCGCCACGTCTTGTAAAGCCGGAGGGCCGTTCCCCCCGGATCCCCTTTCTTTTCCACCAGGTGCACCGGGTAGCCGTGGGCCGCCAGGTTGAGGGCGGCCGTCATGCCCGCCACGCCGGCTCCGACCACGAGGGCCGCCGGAACCACGGGAAAGGCGGTGTCCTGAAGCGGCATGAGCAGGGTCGCCTTGGCCACCGCCATGCGCACCATGTCCTGAGCCTTGCGGGTGGCTTCCTCCTTTTCCTCACCGTGCACCCAGGAATCCAGGTTGCGGATGTTGGCCATCTCCAGCAGGTACTTGTTCAGACCCGCCTGGGCCAGGGTCTCCCGGAAGAGGGCCTCATGCGTCCTGGGAGAACAGGCGGCCACCACGATCCGATTGAGTCTATTTTCATGGATCACCTGGGTCATGCGCACCTGGGTGTCCTGGGAGCAGGTGAAGAGGTTGTCTTCCACGTGGACCACGTGGGGGAGGCTTCGCGCATAGTCCGCCACCCGGGCCACGTCCACCACGCCGCCGATGTTGATGCCGCAGTGGCAGACGAAAACCCCGATGCGGGGGGATTCCCGGGACACGTCCCTTTCGGCGGGCTTTTGGGGCACACGGGTCCGGCTGTGGCGCGCCGGCGCCAGAGCGGCTCCGGCGGCGGCAGCGGCAGCGGAAGCCTCCATGACGGACTGGGGGATGTCCTTGGGGCCCTGGAAGGCCCCGCACACATAGATCCCGGGCCGGGAACTGGCCACCGGCTCAAAGGACGAATGCTCGGCAAACAGGTGATCGTTCAACCGCACGTCCAGCCGCTCGGCCAGCCTCTTGGCCTCCTCGGGCGTCTCCAGCCCCACCGAGAGCACCACCAGGTCGAACACCTCCGAGGTGATCCGACCCTCCTCGTCCACGTAGTGGATCTCCAGATCCCCGCCCGTTCCGGGCACCTCCTCGATGCTGTGCACCCGCGAGCGGATGAACCGCACCCCGTGCTCTTCCCTCGCCCGGTTGTAGTAGCGCTCGAAGTCCTTCCCGTGGGTGCGCATGTCCATGAAAAAGATCGTCGCCTCCAGGTCCCTTCCCGCATGCTCCTTGGCGATCACCGCCTCCTTGATGGCGTACATGCAGCACACCCCGGAACAATACGCGTGGTCGCAGTGGTGGATGTCCCGCGAGCCCACGCACTGGAGCCAGGCGATCTTTTTCGGCTCCTTCTCGTCCGAAGGGCGCACCACGTGGCCCATGGTGGGCCCCGAGGCCGAAAGGAGCCGCTCGAACTCCATGGCCGTCAGGACGTTGGGAAGGCGGGTGTAGGCGTAGGTGTCGTAGACGGCCGGATCGAAGGGCTTGAAGCCCGGAGCGAGAACAATCGCCCCCACCTCCAGCTCCCGTTCCCTGGCCGCATCCTCATGGACCACCGCATCGGCCAGACACGCGTCCACGCACCGGTAGCACTCGGAACAGACCCCGCAGTCGAGACACCTCGCCGCTTCCCGCCGCACCTGCTCTTCCGTGAACCCCAGCTGCACCTCGTTGAAGTTCCCCAGCCGCTCTTCGGGCGAAAGCCGGGGCATGCGCTCCCGCGGGATCCGGTCATAGCCTTCCGTGGGCACGTCTTGGACCGGCTCCCAGGTCTTCTCCCGGCCCTCCCGGAGGTCCTCGCCTTGGATGAAACGGTGGATGGAAACGGCCGCTTCCTTTCCGGCCGCGATGGCCTCGATCACCGTGGCCGGACCCGTCACCGCATCGCCTCCCGCGAAGATGTCCGGATCGTCCGACTGGAGCGTCACCGGATCCACCTGGAGGGTCCGCCAGTCGCTCAGGCTGCAGGCGCATTCCGGGGTGAGGCACGCCCAGTCCGATTCCTGCCCGATGGCCGGGATCACCGCGTCCACTTCCATTATGAAGTTGGACCCTTCCACGGGCACGGGGCGGCGCCGCCCGCTGGCGTCGGGTTCCCCCAGCTCCATGCGCACGCACTCGATGGCCTTCACCTTCCCGTTTTCCCCCAGGATCCGAACCGGATTCACCAGCGTGTGGATCTCAATGCCCTCCTCGTGGCACTCCTCGATCTCCTCCTCGTTGGCGGGCATCTCCTCCAGGCTTCGCCGGTAGACGATGAAAGGCTTCTTCGATCCCGTCCGAAGGGCCGTTCGCACGCAGTCCATGGCCACGTTGCCGCCGCCCACCACGGCCACCCGGTCTCCCAGGAAGAGGCGGTTTCCCAGGTTCACTTCCCTCAGGAAATCCACGCCCGGATAGACCCCTTCCAGG
>NZ_FQVB01000016.1 GCF_900129305.1 Desulfacinum infernum DSM 9756
ATCGTCCGCGACTCCCTGTGCGGCTTCAAAATCACTTTTGCCCAGGCACAGGAGACCGAGATAGGTCTTCACCACATCCCCGTGCGAAACCCTCGGCTGCCCGGGAACTTCCTTTTCCAACCGTTCGCACAGGCTTGTATAGCCGTTGATCAGGTTCCCTACCAGAGCCAAACCCGAGTGGCTGCTGTAGAAGGCTTTCGAAGACTGTTCGATCACAATTTTCTTCATGCGAGCACCTGCCAAGTGAAAGGTTGACAGGAGACTCTATAGCACAAAACACGTGTAAATTCAAAACCCTAGATAAGGTCTGATATTTGTTTGGTTAAAATCACACTCACGGATTAAGGAAAATAGCTTGCCCGACAATTAGGCGCCCTTGGCCGCCATTCCGCTGCGGCATTCGGACTCGCGATTTGTCGGCAAGTGACCCATGTCGTTTGTGGAGCGCTGCCCATGCGCGGACGAATAGAGCCCGGCGGCCAACCCGGCGGGTCCGGAGAGAAAAGGTCATCCGTAGAGCTGCCGGGCGCTTGCATTGGCGCCCACGCCCCTCCTCCGTGAGCCGCGATCCCGCTAAACCCATACAAACTTTGCCACGAAGCGTGGAGGAAAACGGCCTCGCGAGTATGCAATAGGTATTCGAGTGCGAAATAAGGACTTGAGCTGAAAGGGATGACGGCGAGGGCTGCTTCAGGCTCCTGATTTCCCAGGCTCGTCTGGTAGGGGGCGAACGCCACAGCGCGGATGGCGGATCGGTCGGAACCGGTCGGGATCCTGTTCGATTTCGCGCACCAGCTTGTGGAGTCCGGGAACCGAGCGCCCGGCGGGACCGTTCAGCAATTGGTTTAGCCGCTTCCAGCCGGCCGGGATGTGCTGGAGAAAGCCCTTCTTGCCCTTTTGATCTCCCAGGAAGGCGTAGGCGGCCAGCGCCTGAAGGCACCGGCACAAGGCAACGGTCTGAAAGCGCTCCCAAAAGTCCGCCCGTGATCCGCCGAGAACGGGTCGGGCCTTTTCCCAATAATGTTGCGCCAGGGACCGCCACATCCTGTCGGGAAGCATCACGTACGGGTCCAGCAGAAGACTGGCCAGATCGTATTCCGGGGGGCCGAAGCGCATGCCCTGATAGTCGATGACCCAAAGGGATTCCCGGTGGACCATGAGGTTCCTGCTTTGAAAGTCCCTGTGAAAGACCAGGGAGCCCCGGTTCTGCCCCGCCCTTTCGGCCAGGGAAAGAAAATCGTCGGCCAGCCGCGTTTCCGTTCCTTCCAGCGCGAGAAAATTTTCAAGGAAAGACCGGCGAAAGTAGTGGAGTTCCCGCTGGAGGACGAAGTCCGGCGTGTATCGCGCCCCGTCGAAGCACCAGTCGGCGGAAAATCCTTCCGGGGCCGTGCGATGAAGGCGTGCGAGGACGTCCACGGCTTCGCGATAAAGCCGCTGCACTCGAGCCCATGAACCCGGTCTTCGGGCCAGGTCGTAGAGGTGCACCCGGCCCAGGTCTTCCAGAAGAAAGACGCCGTCGTTCTGGCACGCCGCCAGGATGCGGGCCACCGGCGCCCCCCGGGATTCCAGATGACGGCCGATATGCCACATGGAATCCACCTCATCCACCCGTGGGTTCTTTCTGTCCGCCACCAGGGCGATGACGCTCCGGCTCCGAAGATGAACGCGGTAGAAACGCCGGTCCGATCCGTCCCCTGCCAGGGGCTCCAGCGTCTCGAGGGAGACCAGGCGGCCGCTCTCGGCCAGGAGGGACAGAATGCGCGCCTTGTCGTTATTCTCATGGAATCGGTTCATGATGGCCGTTTCATCACCCTTCCGTCGGCAAGAAGGATCTCGTTTCGGTGGTCGGTTTCCACCCGAACGCCGTCGGTCACGATGCACCCCCTGAGGGAAACTCCGGGCGCCACCCGAACGTTCTCCCAGAGGATGACGTCCTCCAGGAAGGCGTCCTTGGCGATCCGGCAGCCGGCTCCCACGACGACCATGCCCTGAAAACGCGCGTCCGGATCCACCCGGGCGTCGGGGTGGACAAAAACGGGACCGTGATCGTTCCCGCCTTGAGGAAGAAGCTTTTTCGGATTGGAGGCGCATTCCCGGTTGAGTGCCCAATAGGCGTCCGGGGAACCGATCTCGCGCCACCATAGGTCGGGAACGCACCACGCCGCCGGAGGGTTATTTTGGCAAATGAGCTCTTCATACAGGTCGATGATATGGTGGGGCACGCCTTTGGGCAGGTTCCGGAGGATCCTCGGCTCGATGACGTGCACTCCCGTGAAGGTCCAAAGCCGGGTGCCCGCCACGTGAAGATGACTCCCGGAATGCCGGGCGGGTCTTTCGAACTCTTCGATGCGGTTCCCGGCGGTGTTGACGCGCACGGAATCGAATCTTTCGGAACGGCACAGAAGCAGCGTGGCCGGAGCGCCCGAGTCCTGGTGAACGCGAAAGAGTTCCTTGACCGACACATCGCAGGCGATGTCCGCGTTGACGGCCAGAAAGGGACCATCGTCCAGGACGGACAGGGCGTTTCGGAGTCCGCCGCCGGTTCCCAGGATCTTCCTTTCGCGGAGGAGATGAACGCGCACCGGCCATCGGCTGCGGGCCAGGTGCGCTTCCAGCTGATCCGCCAAGTGGTGCGCGTTGATGACAATCTCCGAAACTCCCTCGTCGGCCAGTCGCCGGATCCAGTAGTCCAAGAGGGGCACGTTGACCACGGGGCACAGAGGTTTGGGGCGGACATCGGTCAAGGGTCGCAGGCGCTCGCCGTAGCCCGCGGCCAGGATCATGGCCTTCATGGGGTGATTTTCCTCCCAAAACACCAGATGGAATGGTCACCACACCAGCTTGTTCATGGGTTCCTGGGAGCCTGTCCGAGAACTCCCCCAACCGTCAGTCCCGCGCAAGCGGGAGTCCATAAGTTGGCGGACAATCTGGATCCCCGCTTACGCGGGGATGACGAATGGGCTTCGAGCGCCTTGACAGACGGGCGCCGATCCCGTTAACTGCCTTTCTTGTCGCGGGAAACGGGCCGCACCATTTCACAACCGGCCTGTGGTGCACCGAAGACCCCACCCGAGCCGGCTCCCTGGGGGATCCACATGACAGCCCTTGATACCACGATTCTGGACGCTGTGGGACGCCATCTTTTCCTGGGATTCAATGGAACCACACCGGACGGGGATCTTCGGGCCCGCCTCAGGTTCTTTCGGCCCGGTGGATTGGTGCTCTTTCGTAGAAACATTGAAAGCGAGGCGCAGCTCCGGGATCTTGTGGCGGCCGTGTCCGCATGGGCCCTGGAGGAGCTCAAGAGGCCCCTTTTGTGGGCCATCGACGAAGAGGGCGGAACGGTCCAGCGCCTCAGGGCCATCCACGGAAGCATGCCGTCGGCGCTGGAGCTGGCCTCCCGGGGACCATCCGAGGTGGAACGGGTGGCGGACGAGACGGCGGGAAGGCTCCGCCGTCTCGGAATCTCCATCAATTTTGCGCCCGTTTTGGACGTGGTGGAAGACCCGGATCGGCATTTTCTGGGCACTCGGGCGCTGGGATCCGATCCGGAAGAAGTGGGAGAGCTCGGTGCCCGCTGGATTCGAGCGCAGCAGGCCCTTGGCGTCCTGGCCGTGGCCAAGCACTTTCCCGGCCTGGGGCCCGCCGGGCTGGATCCCCACGACCATTTGCCGGTCCTGAAAGGCGTCTCCCGGAAAGAGATGACCCGACAGCTCCTGCCCTTTCGCCGGGCCGTGGAGGCGGGGGTTGCGGGGGTGATGACCTCACACGCCGTCTACGAGTGCTGGGACGAACAATGGCCCGGGACTTTGTCTTCGGTCATCAACCGAGGCATATTGCGCGAACAGCTGGGCTTTCAGGGGGTTCTCTTTTCGGACGATCTGGACATGGAGGCAATCCGGGGCCGTTACGAGCCGGAAACCCTCGTCCGCCAGACCTTGCTGGCCACCGTGGACGCGCTCCTGGTCTGTCAGCATGAGGAAGGCGCCGAGCCCCTGTTGAGAGCGCTTCATGACGCGGTGCGCCGCCACGCGGACCTGCGGGACGCTCACCGCAAATCCTTGGAACGCCAGGACTCGGCCCTGGCTCTTTGCTTTGACATCGCCCCATAGGTGAGATACCGTTCGCCGTTACCCCCAAGACGAGGTGGACCCATGACCTTCAACATCGAGCAATTCAGCCGGATGCGGCGGCTGCCGCCTTACGTTTTCGCCCAGGTGAACGCCCTCAAGATGGAGCGGCGTCGCGCGGGAGAGGACATCGTGGATCTGGGGATGGGAAACCCCGATGTGCCCACTCCCCAGCACATCGTGGACAAGCTGGTGGAAGCGGCTCAAAAGGGCCACAACCACCGTTATTCGGCCTCGCGGGGCATCACCAAGCTGCGCCATGCCATCTGCGACTGGTACAGACGGCGCTACGACGTGGATCTGGACCCCGAAACGGAAGCCGTGGTGACCATCGGAGCCAAGGAGGGTTTGTCCCACCTGGTGCTGGCCCTGGTGAGTCCCGGTGACGTGGTCTTTTCCCCCAACCCCACCTACCCCATTCATCCCTATTCGGTGATCATCGCCGGGGGCGATCTGAGGTCCATTCCCATCGGTCCCGACCGCGACTTTTTTGAGGATCTGCTCGTTGCCACCAAGCAGACCTGGCCGCGGCCCAAGATGCTCATCATCTCCTTTCCCCACAACCCCACCACGGCCGTGGTGGACCTGGACTTTTTCCGAAAGGTGGTGGATTTTGCGCGGGACAACCACCTGATGGTGATCCACGACCTGGCCTACGCGGACCTGACCTTCGACGGCTACCAGGCTCCCAGCATCCTCCAGGTTCCCGGAGCCAAGGACGTGGCGGTGGAATTCTTTTCCATGTCCAAGAGTTACAGCATGGCCGGCTGGCGCGTGGGGTTCTGCGTGGGCAACCCGGAAATGGTGGCGGCCCTCACCCGGCTGAAGAGCTATCTGGACTACGGAATCTTTCAGCCCATCCAGATCGCCGCCATCATCGCCCTCAACGGAGACCAGTCCTGCGTTCAGGAGATCGTGGACGTCTACCGGTCCCGGCGCGACGTTCTGGTCGATGGGCTGAACCGGGCGGGCTGGGCCATGGAAAAGCCCAAGGGCACCATGTTCGTCTGGGCGCCCATCCCCGAACCGTTTCGGCACATGGGGTCGGTGGAATTTTCCAAGTTTCTCATAGAAAAAGCGAAGGTGGCGGTCTCCCCCGGTTTGGGATTCGGGGAATACGGCGACGACCACGTGCGTTTCGCCCTGGTGGAAAACGAGATGCGCATCAAGCAGGCGGTGCGCGGTATTCGGAAGGCCTTGCAGAACGCCGGGGGATAAACCATGCCCGTAGGAGCTTGTCTGAGAATGGTCCTCCGGCTCAAGAGGCCGGCGAATTTTCTTTCTCTTCGTAGCCGCGGGGCTTCAGCCCCGCGGAAAGGCCCATCGCAACCCCATGAAGTGACGGGAAATACGCGATGGCCTATCCAACGTCCGGAAGTTCTTTCGCAGCCCTAAAGGGCTGCGCTACGAGAAAAGAGGTCGTCCACGCCGTTTTCGGACAGCGTCCGTAGGACGGCGACGGCACACAAGCGGCAATCCTCCAGCCTTCAAGGAGTGGTCATAAACAAATGGAATCGGTTCGCGTTGGATTGATCGGATGGGGAACCGTGGGATGCGGGGTGATCCGCGTCCTGGAAGAAAACGCCTCGGTGATCCGGGCCCGGCTGGGCTTTCCCCTGGAACTGGCGCGGGTGGCTGACCTGGATCTGGAAACGCCGCGCCCGGTGCCGGTGGCCCGGGAAAAGCTTACCCAGAACGCCCGGGAGATCCTGGAGGATCCCGGGATTCAGATCGTGGTGGAGCTCATCGGCGGCCTGGAGCCCGCCAGGTCCTTCATCCTGGAGGCCCTGGAGCGAGGAAAGCACGTGGTGACGGCCAACAAGGCCCTGCTGGCCCATCACGGCAATGAACTCTTCGAGCACGCCGAACGGCATGGCGGTTCCATCGGCTTCGAAGCCTCCGTGGCGGGCGGCATTCCTCTTTTGAAGTCGCTCCGCGAAGGACTCGCCGGAAACAAGGTGGACACCATCTTCGGAATCCTCAACGGGACCGGCAATTACATCCTGACCCGGATGACGGAAGAAGGCCTGGCTTTTGCCGACGCCCTTCGGGAGGCCCAGGAGAAGGGCTACGCCGAAGCCGACCCCACCCTGGATGTGGACGGGATCGACACGGCCCACAAGCTGGCCATCGCCGGGGCCATGGCCTTCGGAACCCCCATCCGCTTCGATCAGGTGTACGTGGAAGGAATCCGCCAGATCGACCCGCTGGATGTGCAGTTTGCCACCGAGTTCGGCTATCAGCTCAAGCTGCTGGCCATCGGCCGCCACGTGAACGGTCAGCTGGAGATGCGCGTCCACCCCACCCTGATTCCCTCCTCCCACGTGCTGGCCAGCGTCCGCGGCGCCTACAACGCCGTGCACCTGCACGGAAACGCCGTGGGGAGCATCATGCTCTACGGGCTGGGCGCCGGCATGATGCCCACCGGGAGCGCCGTGGTGGCCGACATCATGGACATTGCGCGGGATCTGGCCTCGGGCGTGGTCAACCGGGTGCCCCCCCTGTCCTTCCTTCCGGAGAACACCCAGGACATCCCGATCCGGCCCATGGAAGACGTGACCACCAAGTACTACTTCCGTTTTTCGGCCGTGGACCGTCCCGGGGTGTTGTCCAAGATTTCCGGAATCCTCGGGGAAAACGCCATCAGCATCGCGGCGGTGATTCAAAAGGGCCGGGAAGTGGAAGGGGCCGTGCCCATCGTCATGCTCACCCACGAGGCCCAGGAAAGGGCCGTGCGCAAGTCCCTGGAGGCCATCGACCGGTTGGACATCGTGCGCGGGCCCACCCGGATCATCCGCATCGAAGACAGCGAGAACAGCCACGTGGAACGCGAGTAGGGGCGGATTTCCATGAGAACGAAAATCGTCATTCTGGTGGGAGACGGCATGGGGGACTTCCCCGTGGCGTCCCTGGGCGGGCGAACCCCCCTGGAGGTGGCCCGGATCCCTCACATGAACCGGATCGCCGGGCTGGGCGAGATGGGCCGGGTGCAAACCATCCCCCAGGGGATGGAACCGGGAAGCGACATCGCCAACATGGCCCTGCTGGGCTACGATCCGGCCGTCTACCACACCGGGAGGGCCCCACTGGAGGCCGCCAGCATGGGGGTGTCGTTGGATTCCCATCAGGTGGCGTTTCGCTGCAACCTGGTCTATGTGGAAACGGACGAACAGGGCGTGCGCCGCATGGGAGACCACTCGGCGGGGCACATCTCCACGGAGGAGGCCCGCGATCTGGTGGCCGCCTTGCAGCAAGCCTGCGACGGACTGCCCCTGCGGCTCCACGCCGGAGTGAGCTATCGGCACCTTCTGGTGTGGGATCACGGCGATGAATCCATCAGGACCACTCCTCCGCACGACATCCTGGGAGAGCCGGCGGACGGCTATGCGGAAGTTTACGAGCGGGTGGAGGTTCTTTCCCGGTTCGTTTCCAGGGCGGCCCGAATCCTGGCCGATCATCCGGTGAACGTGAAAAGGCGGGAGGAGGGCAAGCGGCCCGCCAACGCCGTGTGGCCCTGGGGCCAAGGGCGGGCTCCCAGCATGCCCACCCTTCAGGAACGCTTCGGCCTTACGGGGTGCATGATTTCGGCCGTGGATCTCTTGAAGGGACTGGGGGTCTATGCGGGTCTGGAGCCGGTCCACGTCCCCGGCGCCACGGGCTATCTGGACACCAACTACCAGGGCAAGGTGGACGCCGCGCTGCGGGCCCTGGAGGATGTGGATCTGGTCTTTGTGCACGTGGAAGCCCCCGACGAGGCGTCCCACGAAGGCAGCCTGGAGAAAAAGATTCAGGCCATTCAAGACTTCGATGCCAAGGTGGTGGGGCCGATCCTTGAGGGGCTTCGACACAAGGGACCGGTGCACCTGCTGGTGGCGGCCGACCACCTGACGCCCCTGAGCATCCGGACCCACGTGGGCGACCCCTCCCTCTTTGCACTCTTCAAGGGCGATTGGGCAACGGCAACGCCACCGGCCGTTGAAGTTTTCTTTCATGAGGCCGCCGCGTCGGAGACCGGGCTGCATCTGCCCAGCGGCGAGGCGCTTTTCCGGCGGCTCGTGGGATCGACGTAGCAATGAGGTCCCTTTCCTCTTCGGGAACCCGCACCAAAACGTTCGGGATGTCCGTTTAGCTCGCAGCGCAGGCCTTGAGGTCTGACGTGGGGCTTCCCGGAAGTGCATCCACCATGGGAAGTGGCGGGCTCGTTCATGGCGTTTTATGGGAAACGCCACTACTTTCCGTTTGTCCGAGCGACCTATAGGGGCGAATGATCATTCGCCCCTACAGGAGGCTGCTCCCAGAGTTGCGTTTCCTTTTTCGTTGGCGCTGACTCTCCGTGATGGGAATTGACACAAGGCGGCTGACAGCGCGGTGCAGGTCCTTGTATCCGTGCGGGGTGGCGCAAGGGAGACCATGACCGTTAAGATGACCCTGCATTCCAAGAATCTCTTGGCCGGGTATCGACAATGAGAGCGACTCTACGTGTTCTGTACGGCGACACGGACGCCATGGGCCAGGCCTACTACGGCAACTACATGCGCTGGTTCGAAGTGGGCCGGGCGGAATGGTTCCGGAGTCTCGGAACCAGCTACCGACGCCTGGAAGAAGACGGCATTTTCCTTCCCGTCATCGAGGCGCACTGCCGGTATTTCAAGCCGGCCTTCTACGACGACGTTCTGGAGATCGAAACCCGGTTCCGGTTCTCCGGGCCGGCCCGGTTGCGGTTCGACTACACGATCACCCGAAACGGAACGAACGAACGGTTGGCCGAAGGCTACACGGTGCACGTCTGTGTGGACGCCGAGCGGCGCGTATTGAAGCCGCCTCCGGCCTTGCGCTCTCTGCTGGAAGCCGGCCGAAACGACTAGACTCCCCCGAGGTTCAAGATGATTCTTTTCCCTGCCATCGATCTGAAGGAAGGCCGGTGTGTGCGCCTCATGCAGGGCCACATGGACAAGGCCACGGTCTACGGCACCGACCCCGTGCAGGTGGCGCTGCGCTGGGAGGCCGCGGGGGCCCAGTGGCTTCACGTGGTGGACCTGGACGGGGCCTTCGCCAAGACCCCCAAGAACCGGGACGTGGTGGCTCGCATCGTCCAGGCGGTGAAGATTCCGGTGCAGCTCGGAGGCGGCATTCGAAGCGAGGAAACGGCCGCCGCCTATCTGGACCTGGGGGTGCGGCGCGTCATCCTGGGAACCGCCGCCACGCGCGATCCGGCCATTGTGGAAAGGGTCTGCGGGAGATTTCCCGGCCGCGTGGCGCTGGGAATCGATGCGCGAAACGGGCTGGTGGCCGTGGAAGGGTGGACGGAAACCACCGATCTGCAGGCCGTTTCCTTTGCCCGGCGGTTCGAGGGGCTGCCCTTGGCCGCCCTCATCTATACGGACATTCACCGGGACGGCATGCAGTCCGGCGTGAACATCGAAGCCACCGCCGAGCTGTGCCGGGCCGTCACCATCCCTGTGATCGCCTCCGGGGGCGTGGCCGGTTGGAAGGACATCGAAGCCCTCCTCCCCTTGGTGCCCTTGGGACTGGAAGGGGTCATCACGGGGCGGGCCCTGTATACGGGGGCGTTGGATCTGGAGGAGGCTCTGCGGCGACTCCGGGAAAGGGAGCGCCGGGGGAACCCAAGAGCCGGCTCGCAGGAAGCCTAGGAGCCTGTCCGAGAATGGCAGACTTGCGCCGTTCAACGCCCCTTCGTCATCCCCGCGGAAGCGGGGATCCAGAATCTCCAGTAAGTTATGGACTCCCGCTTGCGCGGGAGTGACGGGTGGCGGAGTTTTCGGACAGCCTCCTGGCAACCTGTCCGACAACGCAGGGGATGACCGCGTTTCTCGTAGCGCAGCCCTTCAGGGCTGCGAAGGAATCCGCGAACTTCGGGTGGACGTTCAGATATTCCCGGTCACTTCGTGTGGGTACGATGAACCTTGGCCGCGGGGCTGAAGCCCCGCGGCTACGAAAGAAGGCGGGTCGCTTGTCGGTTGGTGAAGGAAACTCGTTCTCCGACAAGCTCTTGGAGGGCGAGGCCCCCCGGCTCTACCCTGGATGCCCATCCGCTTTCCCGGGGCGAAACATGATTCTCCCCGACAGACCACCCGTCAGGACCGCAAAGTGAGAGAGAATCTTCCAACTTGGGCGAAAGATGGGAGGGTACCCATGGAACTTCTGGAACGCATCGAACAGGCCCTGAAGGAGGCCATCCGGAACCAGGACTCGGATCGGCGAAACGCCATCCGCATGCTGCTTACCGCCATCAAGAACAAGGAAAAGGAACTGAGGCGGGCACTCCAGGACCAGGAGATCCAGCAGCTCATCGCCTCGGCCATCAAGCAGCGCAAGGATTCCATCGACCAGTACGAAAAGGGCGGCAGGGCCGATCTGGCCGATGCGGAAAGAAGAGAGATGGGCATCCTCCAGGAATTCCTGCCCGAACAGCTCGCGCCCGAGGCTCTCAAGAAGCTCGTCCAGGAAGCCATCCGGGAGGTGGGAGCCACCTCCGCAAAGGATCTCGGCAAGGTCATGAAGGCCCTCATGCCCAAGGTGGCCGGACGCGCCGACGGCAAGGCCGTCAACGAGATGGTTCGCCAAGAGTTGAACGGCTGACCGGCCACCTCACCTTTCTTGTTGATTTCCCAGCGCGGCGCTGATAAACATAGCAAGTTTGCTTTCAACAAAGGCAAACAACCCAAAAGAGACGAGGGGGCGGCGCAGCGCAGTGACCACCTCGGACGTGGCTTCACGTATCAAGCAGGCTGTTGATGCCGTTGATCTGATCGGTCAAGTGGTGCCTTTACGCCGGGTCGGCAACAGGCACATGGGGCTTTGCCCGTTTCACCGGGAAAAGACCCCCTCCTTTCAGGTCGACGCCAGCAACGGCCTTTTCTACTGTTTCGGCTGTGGCGCAGGAGGCGATGTGATCACCTTCACCATGCGCCACTGGAACCTGGATTTTCGCGAAGCCGTCAAGTACCTGGCGGAACGCTACAACGTGGCGCTGCCGGAATTGGAAAGGCGGGACGGGAAGGCCGGCCGGGCCTCCGACAGGCAGGCGCTCCTGGCGGTGCTGGAGGAGGCCTGCCGGTTCTACAGCGGGCAGTTGCACCAAAGCGAAAAAGGCCGGGTGGCCCGCGAGTACATCCGTTCCCGGGGATTGACCCCCGACGTGGTGGAAAGCCAGCGCCTGGGCTATGCCCCGGACGGATGGGACGCCCTGTTGAGCCACTTGCGCCGCCGCGGCATCTCCCAGGATCTGGGAGTGCAGGCCGGTCTTTTGGTGGCGTCCAGCAAGGGCACTTTTTATGACAGGTTCCGTCACCGGCTCATCTTTCCCATCACCAACCCCGAGGGAAAGGTGGTGGCCTTCGGCGGCCGTAGCCTGGACGGTTCCGAGCCCAAGTACCTGAACAGCCCGGAAACCCCCGTCTATCACAAGGGGCGGATGCTCTACCAGCTGGGGGCGGCCCGGCAGGCGTGCCGCGAGGTGCGTCAGGTTCTGCTGGTGGAAGGCTACATGGACCTTCTGGCCTTCCACGTCCATGGATTCTTCCGGGTGGTTGCAACGCTCGGGACGGCTTTGACCGTGCAGCAGGTACGCCTGCTGCGGCGCATGGCGGACGAAGTGGTCCTGGTCTACGACGGGGACGAGGCGGGCCGGAGGGCCATGCTGCGGGCCCTGCCCCTTTTCGCCCAGGAAGGGCTTGCCGCCAGTTGCCTGGTGCTGCCCGACGGCATGGACCCGGACGACTACCTGTCCCGATACGGGCTGAACGCCTTTCTGGGTCTGCTGGAAAAGAGGCGGGAACTGGTTCGATTCGCCGTGGAGCATCACCTGAGCACCTGGAACGGAACATCCCAGGACAAGGCCCGCGTGCTGCGGGATGCCCAGGAGCTGGTCCGAACCATTGCGGATCCCGTGATGCGCCAGGAAGTGGTCGCCCAGTTGGCGGACAGCCTCTCGCTGCCCCAGCAGGTGGTGCGCCAGCAGCTCTTCGGATACCCGCGGACCCGTGCCGGAAGCCCGCACGGAGGGCCGTCGGGCGCCGTCGCCCCTGTCCAGGCCTCGGATGTGCAGCCTCCGGAGGAAACCATCACGCGCATGCTCGTGCTCTATCCCGAACTGGCCCGGGAGATCCCTCTGGAGGAAGCCCTTGCGCATTTCGAAGCATCGCCGGTCCGGGCCATCGCGGCCGGCCTGCTGGAGCAGCTGCGGGAAGAAGGGGAAGCAAACCCGGCCTTGCTGGTCCGGGATCTGGGCGACGAGCAGGCCATAAGCCTCTTGACGCGGTATCTCATGGAACGGGAATTCGCCGATCTCGGCAGGGACGGGGCGCTCGTCCTCGTGCAGGAACGCCTTCAAGTGCTGCGTAAACGCGCCCGAAAAAAGAGGCTGGAAGAATTGCAGCTGGAGCTGCAAAAGGCCGATCAAGAAAACAATGCCGAGATGCGCCGCCGGTTGCTGCAGGAATACCAAGACCTTTGCGCGGCCGGCAAAAGGGGTTAAGGGTTAGGAAAACCGATCGAAGGAGTGGGCGACAGATGACCGAAGAGCTCAGGAAAAATGGCGGCAAAGAGGCCGCCAGACCGGCGCTGGAGGACCTGAAACGACTCATCACGGTGGGCAAGGAAAAGGGGTACCTGACCTACGATGAGCTGAACGAGGTTCTTCCGGAGGACCTGGTCACCCCCGAGAAGCTCGACGACATGATGATGATCTTCGATGAGATGAACATCGAGATCGTGGATTCGGACCAGCAGGTCAAGGTGGTTCCCGAGCGCCTGGGCGATGATCAGGACGAGGACGACGACGGGGATGACGCCGTGGCGGACCTGGACGCCGAGAGCCGGGTCACGGACCCGGTGAAGATGTATCTGCGCGAGATGGGACAGGTCTCGCTCCTGACCCGCGAGGGGGAGGTGGAGATCGCCAAGCGCATCGAGGCCGGGGAGCGGGAGGTCTTCAATGCCATCATGGAATCTTCCCTGGGGGTCGCCGAGGTTCTGACGATCAAGGAGGATCTGAAGAACGGGGACCTCAAGATCACGGAGATCCTGCGCACCACCGAGGAGGACATGGGCGAGGAGGAGATTGAGGCGCTGCGGGCCAAGGTCATCGAGGCCCTGGAGGAGGTGGAGCGCCTGGACGCCGAGACCCGCGACATGCAAGTGCGCCTCATCGCCGAAGATCTGGATTCCTTTGAAAAGGACCGCCTGGCCGATCAGGTCCAGCGCAACAAGGAGCGCATCGTCGATCTGCTCAAGGACCTGCAACTGGACAAGCATCAAATCGAGAAGATCGTCGAGAAACTGCGATCTTACCTGGAGTCCATCGAAGCGGCGGAAAGGGACCTGGAGCACTGCCTGCTCGTGACCGGGAAGCCCTTGCAGGAGCTGCAACGCTGGTACGAGGAAGTGCGCGGCGATGCGGACGAGCTCACCCAATACGCCGATCGCCTGGGCATGACTTCCGAAAAACTGCTGCAGCTCATCGAGAGAGCCCTGGAGGCGCGGGAGCAGATCACGGCCTTCGAGATGCGGGCCAAGATGGATTCCAAAACGCTGCGGCAGATCCTGAGGCGCGTGGAAGACGGCATGATCCGCGCCAAGCAGGCCAAGAGCGAACTCATCGAGGCCAACCTGCGCCTGGTGGTGAGCATCGCAAAGAAATACACCAACCGCGGCTTGCAATTCCTGGATCTCATCCAGGAAGGCAACATCGGACTCATGAAGGCGGTGGACAAGTTCGAGTACCAGCGGGGCTACAAGTTCAGCACCTACGCCACGTGGTGGATTCGGCAGGCCATCACGCGGGCCATTGCCGACCAGGCCCGAACCATCCGCATTCCCGTCCACATGATCGAGACCATCAACAAGCTCATCCGCACCTCCCGGTACCTGGTTCAGGAGCTGGGGCGGGAGCCCACGCCGGAAGAGATTGCCGAGCGCATGGACTTTCCCGTGGAGAAGGTGCGAAAGGTCCTGAAGATCGCCAAGGAGCCCATCAGCCTGGAGACGCCCATCGGCGAGGAAGAAGACAGCCATCTCGGGGATTTCATCGAGGACAAGAAGGTGACCTCCCCCGTGGATGCCGTGATCAACCTGAACCTGAGCGAGCAGACCCAGAGGGTTCTGGCCACGCTGACGCCTCGAGAGGAAAAGGTGCTGCGGATGCGCTTCGGGATCGGAGAGAAGTCGGACCACACATTGGAGGAGGTGGGCCAGGATTTCCACGTCACGCGGGAGCGGATCCGCCAGATCGAGGCGAAGGCTCTGAGAAAGCTCCGGCATCCCAGCCGCCGAAAGGAGCTGAAGAGCTTCATCGAAACTTAAGAGCCTGTCCCGGAACAGGTTTCCTTCCTCAGCCGTTAAGGAATCCGTCTTCTTTCGTAGCCGCGGGGCTTCGGCCCCGCGGAAGGACGTTAACCCAAAGAAGTGACCGTCAATACCCGATAGCCCACTCCACTTCTGGAGATTCCTCCTCAGCCCTCAAGGGCTGCGCTGCGAGAAAAGCGGGCATCCCCGGCCCTTTCAGACAACCTCCCCGTGCGGCCATTGAGAGTTGCAAAAAGATCCCCGGCCTTTCAGGCGGGCGTAAAGTCCGTTTCTGCCCAAAGGCATGGACCCCTTCCGTAAGGGCGGGGTTTATCCCCGCCCGCCAATCACCAACCGCCCCTCCCTTTTCTTGTGGGCCGGTGGATGCCGGACATCAAGGGGCGTCCTTGGCCAGGAGGCGCGCCGCGATGATGAGCGGATCCCAGAGGGGGGAGAAGGGCGGTGCGTAGCCCAGATCCAACTCACTCACCTCCTGGGCCGTGAGCCCCGCCGTGATGGCCGCCGCCATCACATCGATCCGCTTGGCGGCTCCTTCCTCTCCCACGATTTGTGCGCCCAGAACCGCGCCGGTATCCGAATCGGCCAGCAATTTCACATGGATCCTCCCGGATCCGGGAAAATAGCCCGCCCGGGTGTGGCTTTCGATGGTCCGGGAGACGAAGGACCGGCCCAATGCCTCCAGCTCCCTGGTCTGCAGGCCCGTTCGTGCGATCTCGAGAGAGCAAATCCGGGTGACGGCGGTCCCGAGAACGCCGGAAAAGGACGCCTCGCCCCCGGCCATGTTCATGCCGGCCACCCGGCCGTGTCGGTTGGCGACCGTCCCGAGAGCCACGTGGATCGGTCGCCCGGTGAGTCGGTGGAAGGATTCGGCGCAGTCCCCGGCGGCCCAGACACCTTCCACTTGGGTGGCCATGCGCCGGTCCACTCGAACGGCACCCCGCTCTCCCAGGGGGATGTGCGCTTCCCTGGCCAGATCCGTGTTGGGAACGACCCCCATGCCCAGCAGGACGATGTCGGTTTCCAGGGACCTCTGGGAGGTGATGACGGCGCGCACCCGGCCGTCCCGGACCTCGAAGGCTTCCAGACCCTCGTTCAAGTGGAGAGTCACCCCACGATCGGTGAGGGCCTGGGCGATGTGGACGGCCATGTCCTCGTCCAAGGTGCCCATGACCTGAGGGGCCTTTTCCACCAAGGACACCTGCATGCCCCGCAAAAGGAAAGCCTCGGCCATCTCCAGGCCGATGTATCCCCCGCCGACGATCACCGCCCTGGCCGGACGAGACTCGTCCAGGATCTTCCGCAAGCGGATGCCGCTTTCCAGGGTGTGCACCCCGTAGATTCCGGCAGCGTCGGCTCCCGGAACCTTCGGACGAAGAGGAACAGCGCCGGTGGCGATCAACAAGTGGTCGTAAGGTTCCCACCACTCGCGGTTGGCCGACAAATCCACCACCCTCACCCGCCCCGCCTTGGGATCGATTCCCACCACTTCATGAAGAACCCGCACGTCGATCTGCTGTTTCGTTCGAAATTCTTCGGGGGTCCGCGCCACCAGAGCTCTTTCGTCATCGACAAGCCTGCCGACGTAGTAAGGAATGCCTCAGGCCGAATAGGATGTGTGGGGGCCTCTCTCGAAGACAATGACCTGGAGATTCGGGTCTTTCCTTTTGGCCACGGAGGCGGCGCTCATTCCCGCTGCATCCCCGCCGATGATCACCACCTTTTTGCTTGTACCCATACGGTCCTCCGTTCCCCTTGAAGCGTTGGTCAGGTTGGCGCCCCGCCTGGGGCGCCGGCCCAAAAGCGGGCAAGTCGCCCCTAAAAAGTAGCCCATTGGCGGGCTGGGGACCAGTTCCCACAAAAAAATGGACGGCGACGAAAAAAAAGCTTGGCATCGCAAGGCCACCGTGGTAAAGGCCGGCGCACGTCGTAAGTGGGGCACCCCCATGGGCCCCGTAAAACACAGTTCCATGTACGCAGCTTGAGGTTCCGTCTTGGCCCGCCGTGGTTCTTGCCTTCCGCAAAACCCCGCGATCTCCAAAGCACGTCCCGGCATGCAGTACAGAACAACGAAGGAGTGGTTCCATGATGCAAGGCAATGTGAAGTGGTTCAATGAAAAGAAGGGTTACGGCTTTATCGAGACGCAAGATGCCGGGGACGTGTTCGTGCACTATTCGGGTATCGAAGGCCGCGGCTTTCGGACCCTGACGGAAGGCGAAGCGGTCACCTTCGAGATCTCCGAAACGGCCAAGGGCCCCCAGGCCGTAAACGTCCGCCGCGCCTAAGGGCCGCCGGAAACTGATCAAGAGGGCCCGGGGCGACGACCGTCCCGGGCTTTTTTCGTTCAAGGGCCCTGTCAAGCGAGCCGGAACCTTTCCCTTGACACGAATGGGCCCCGTTTCTATAACGTCACACACCCTAGGCAATCCCGGGCCCATAGCTCAGTTGGTAGAGCCACCGGCTCATAACCGGTAGGTCCCTGGTTCGAGGCCAGGTGGGCCCACCATTTTTTGAAACCCGTCGCCCAGGAGATGGAACCGGTGCCGTGCTTGTTGGAAGGAGTGGGAGTCGGACAGTCCATTCGCGGCAAACAGGGGTGTCCCTCGGACCCTGTGGGCGATCCCTAGGGGGTGTTCCTTCAACGGAACACCCCCTTTTTTGTTGCCTGCGGTCAGGCAAAGCGCGTCCGAAAATCGCCGAATGCGTCGCTCCCGAAACGGCGGAAGCCTGTAACGCCCTGTTAATCTGGGATCCCTGCTCGCGCGGGGATGATATGGAAGGTCGCCATGAAACATCCCACCGTGAATCTGTTGATCCAGTGGATCGATCGGCTGGCTCCCTTTGCAAACGCTGAAGAATGGGACAACTGCGGTCTTCTGGTGGGAGATCCCCAAGCCTCCGTCTCCCGTGTGATGGTGGCGCTGGACCCCACGGCGCAGACCGTGGCCGAAGCGGTTGCAAAGGGCTGCCAGGCCCTCGTGACCCACCATCCCCTGCTGATCCAGCCGGTGAAGACAGTACGGTTCGACCATCCCGCGGGCGCCCTGATCGCTCGGGCCATCCGGGAGGGAGTCCACCTCATCGCGGCCCACACCAACCTGGATGTGGCCGTGGACGGCACCAACCACACCCTGGCCTCCCTGCTGCGCCTGACCGTGGAAGGTCCGCTGCAAAGAGCGGTAAATATTCGCGAGGAAGACGGGCGCTATGCCGGCCTGGGGCTCGCGGGAACCCTTCCGGAACCGTTGAGCCTGCGGCAACTTGCCCTGGAGCTGGGCGGGCTGTTGCAAAGCCAATGGGTGCGCTTCGTGGGAGATGCTGAACGGGAGATTTCCCGGGTGGGGCTTTGCACGGGCAGCGGCGCCGGCTTCGTGGAGCAGGCGGCAAAGGCGGGGTGCCAGGCCCTCATTACGGGGGATGTGAAATACCACGACGCCCACGCGGCTCTGGACCGCGGCCTGGCGCTCGTGGATGTGGGCCATTTTGCTTCCGAAAGGATCATTGTGGAGCCCCTGGCCCGGTACTTGAGCCAATGTGCCCTTCGGGAAGGTGTGGCGTTGGAGGTAACCACCTCCAGTTTGGAGGAAGATCCTTTTCAAACGTTGGTCGTGTGATAAAGGAACGGGAGGCCGAAACTTGCAGGAGCAACTACGTTACCTGGTGGAATTGCAGATACTGGAGAACAAGAAAAACGAGCTGCTTCGGGACAGGGAGGCCACTCCTGCCAAGCTGGCCGCCCTGGACAAGGAGTTCTCCGTGGTCGAAAGTGAATACCTCCTGAAGAAGGCCGATTACGAACATGCGGTGCAACTCCACCGCTCCATCGAGCGGGAGATTGCGGATCTGGAGGCACGCATCAGGAAAAGCAGGCAGAAGGAACGTGAGGTGAAGAGCAACCGCGAGTACCAGGCGCTCCTCAAGGAGATCGAGGACCTGAAGGAAGAGATTTCCTTGCGGGAAGACCACGCCCTGGAGCTCATGGAAAAGATCGAGGCGGCGCGCGGTGAAGTGGAGGTCATGAAACGGGAGGTGGCTTCTCTCAAGGAAAAGATCGAGGCCCAGAAGGCACGCCTCCAGGATGAAAGCGAGCGGGTATCCGAAAAGATCGAGCGCCTCAACGCCCTGCAGGCCGAGATTCGAAACAAGATGGACCCGTCGCTCCTCAAGAAGTGGGAGTTTCTCGTGAGCCGACAGAAGGGCGTGGCGGTGGCTCCGGTGGAAAACGGCGTCTGCCAGATCTGCCATCTCAATATTCCCCCCCAGCGCTTCATCGAACTCCAAAGGGATGAGGACATCCTCACCTGCCCCCATTGTCACCGATTCCTCTACTGGCCCGGCCATGAAGACTATCAGGTCATGGCGGAGGACATGAAAAGCCTATAAGTTCCGGACGGATGGCACGAGGGGCCTTTCTTTCCCCGTTGGGGTAAAGGGCTTGCCATTTGTGACCGCCTGTACTATGTAGGGGGCGCCTTCGGGGCAACGGGTCCAACCGTCGGATCGCGAGATTTTGGGGCAGGAGAGGAGAAACCCGCATGGCCACCTACGGACTCAAGATCTTTTCTGGCAACAGCAACCCGGAACTGGCTCAGAAGATCTGCCAATCCCTCGAAATCCCGCTCGGGCGGGCGTTGGTGAGCACCTTCAGCGACGGCGAGATCCGGGTGGAGATCGGCGAAAATGTTCGCGGCGCCGACGTCTTCGTGGTGCAGTCGGGAGCGCCTCCCGTCAACGACCACCTGATGGAACTGCTGGTGATGATCGATGCCCTCAAGAGGGCCTCCGCGCGGCGCATCACGGCCGTGATCCCCTACTACAGCTACTCCCGCCAGGACCGAAAGAACAAGCCTCGGGTTCCCATCACTGCCCGGCTCGTGGCGGATCTGATCACCAGCGTGGGGACCCACCGCATCCTGACCATGGACCTTCACGCCGGCCAGATCCAGGGCTTCTTCGATATTCCGGTGGACAACCTCTATGCTTCGCCGATCCTGCTTCCCTATATCCGCGAACACTTCAATCACGACCTGGTGATCGTGAGCCCCGATGCGGGCGGGGTGCCGCGGGCCCGGGCCTATGCCCAGCGCCTTCCGGCGGACCTGGCCCTCATCGACAAGCGCCGGGTGAACGTCAATGAAGCCGAAGTGATGAACATCATCGGGGAAGTGGAAGGCAAGACCGCCATCATCCTGGATGATATGGCCGATACCGCAGGAACCCTGGTGGAGGCCACCAAGGCCATACTGGAACGGGGAGCGCGCGAAGTCCACGCCTGCGTGACCCACCCCATCCTGTCCGGGCCGGCGGTGGAACGGATCGAGAAGAGTGAGTTGAAGAGCCTGGTGGTGACCGATACGCTTCCCCTGCGGCCTCAAGCGGCCCACTGCGAAAAGATCAAGGTGGTGTCGGCGGCCCGCCTTTTCAGCCAGGCCATCAAGAGCATCCACAACGAGGATTCCATCAGCAGCCTCTTTGAGATCCAACATTAGGAGGCTGTCCGATAACGTTTCGGATGACCGCTCTTCCCGTAGCGCAGCCCTTCAGGGCTGGGGAGGAACCTCCGGGCGTTGGATGGACCCTCGCGTATTTTCGGTCGCTTCATGGGTTTAGGACGGCCCTTTCCCGCGGGGGCTCAAGCCCCGCGGCTGCGGGGAGGAGCCGAATTCCTCGGCCTTGTAAGTCGGAGAGCCATGGTCGGACAGCCTCTCGGGAGCCTGTCCTGGAATCCCCAACTACGCTCCCGCCGCCAGCCGCTCTCCGGCGCCCCCACCCGCCCTCCGAGGGCTACGGCGGGTTGAGAGAGCGGAGCGCCGCCGGCATGCCGCGACAAGCCTATCTTTACGGTCTGGACCAGCACCCTCCCTTCCTTCAGGCGATTCTCTATGGGGTTCAATGGGCCGTCATCGTCTTTCCGGCCCTCATCGTGACGGGCAAAATCGCCGCCCAGGCCTTCCACTTGCCGGCCGCAGAGGAAGTGCGCTTCTTGCAACTGACCCTTCTAACATCGGGCGTCTTCACCTGCGTGCAGGCCCTTTTCGGGCACCGCTACCCCCTCTTCGAAGGCCCGTCCACGGCCAATCTTCTGACCTACGTCTCCCTGGCGCCGCTGGGATTGGCGGCTGTGCAAGGGGGAGCGGCGGCAGCGGCCTTCTGCCTCCTGGTGGTTGTGGGCATGGGCCTGACCCGACGGCTCTTTCGGCTTTTCACTCCCAATGTCATCGCCGTGATCCTCATGCTCATCGCCTTTGCGCTTCTCCCCCACCTCATTCCGCCCATGCTGGGAATCGGTTCCGAAGGGGACGCAGGCCGCGCCGGGGTGCTTGCGGTGAGCCTGGCCTTATCCGTCTTGATCGCCGTCCTGGGTCATTACCTGCGGGGAATCTGGCGAACGTTCAGCCTGGCCTTGGGCATGGCTCTGGGAACGGTGGTTTTCGGCCTTTGGGGCCATGCGGGCCTGGAACCTCTGCGGACGGCCCACTGGATCTCCCTGCCCTCTTCCTGGGTCCCCGGGGCACCCGCTTGGAACACCTCCGCCTTCGTCGCCTTCTCCGTCACTTACGTGGCGGTGGCCGTGAATACCGTGGGGAGCGTCCAGGGACTGAGCGCCATCACGACGGACTCCGATTTGGACGACCGCCTCAGACGCGGGTTGCTCATCAACGGTATTTCGGGTATCTGTTGCGGCCTGATGGGCCTGGTGGGAACGGTTTCCTACAGCACGGGTCCCGGGGTGGTTCTGGCCAGCCGGGTGGCCAGTCGCTACACCCTGGCCTACTGCGGCGTCCTGCTGGCTGCCGCCGCCTTTCTCCCCAAGTTTACGGCCCTTTTGGCGCTGCCCCCCGGGGCCGTGGTGGCCGCCGCCATGGTGGTGGCCATGGGCGGTCAGATCGGCGCGGGCGTTGCCCTTCTCTCCCAAAAGGGCGCATTGGAAAGCCGGGACTATTTCATCGTGGGGATCCCTCTTCTCATCGGAACGGTGACGGCTTTTCTTCCGGCCGCCTTTGTCGGTTCCCTTCCCGGCCTGGTTCGCGTTATGCTGGGAAACGGTCTGGTTACAGGCATCTTCCTGGTGCTGGTGCTGGAACATCTATTGCTCCCGGGGAAGGAAGGAGATCGCTAGCTGTGGAAGCCCCCCTCATCCCCTGCCCCCAATGCGGTGCTCCCGTGACCCGTCAGAGGAACCCTTCCCTGGCGGTGGATATCATCATCCTGGTGCAGGGTCGGGTGGTACTCATCGAGCGCAGGAACCCGCCGCTTGGTTGGGCGCTTCCCGGAGGTTTCGTGGACTACGGGGAAAGCCTGGAACAGGCGGCCGTGCGGGAGGCCGCCGAAGAAACCTGTCTGGAACTCATGGATCTCCGCCAGTTTCGGGCCTATTCGGACCCCGACCGGGATCCCCGGGGGCATGTGGTCAGTGTGGTCTTTTCCGCCGTCGGTCGGGGAACGCCCCGGGCGGCCGATGACGCCAGAAAGGTCAAGCTTTTTTCGCCGCAGGCCCTGCCGAGCGTTTTGGCCTTCGATCACGCAAGGATCCTGGCCGATTATTTTTGCGGGGTGTGAGAGGGCGGGAGCCGGTCTTGCAAGGGCGGGTTCTACGGCCGCCCGTCGAGATGGAAAGCAGCCGGGATTCGTTAATGTGAAAGAGAACCGCAAATGAACGCCAATAGACGCAAATCTTTTAAGTTGTAGGAACTGCGAAGGCCGCAATGAGGATGCCCGGCAATGCAATGGGCGCGAAGTGACTCATAGACAACGGCATATTGGGGCGTTCCGACAAATGCCCTTGCTCCGGCCCGCTCTTTCATCATGCGGGGTGGAGCTAATTGGGCCATGACCGTTAGGGGAAACGCGGCCTTGTTCCCTTGGTGGACAGGAGCTGTGGGGGCGAAGGACCATTGGCCCCACAGGGGCGCGCTTGCCGAAGGTTCGCTTCGACCTGGATTGTCAGAGTAGCTTCCCTGATGGGGGGTGAACATCGGGGCCATGGGAAAGGTTGAGTCGCCGATGATGATGGGACGAGAGGATCCCCGCCAACCGGAGCAGGCGGACGAAAAGGTCTCCGCCGTCGACTCCTGGCTCTATGACGGCCACGGGCTCGTTCGCCGTGAGACCCAGTGGGTCATCGAGGAGCGGCCGGTCACCCTGTTTGTGAACGAGCGGGAAATCGTGACCCTGTTGTGTGCGGGGCACCACCTCGAAGAGCTGGCCGTGGGCTTTGCCTATGCCGAGGGATTTCTGGACAGCGTGGAGGACCTCCTGAACCTGCGGGTGGATATGGAAGGAGGGCGCGTGTTGTTGGAGGTCCGCTCCGACACGTCGTTGAGCGAAAAACTGCTCCACAAGCGAACCATCTCCTCGGGCTGCGGCAAAGGGACTCTTTTTTACCATGCCCTGGATGCGCTCCTGGCCCAGCCCTCGGAAAGCGCCCTTCGCATTCCGGCCGAGGCGGTCTGTCGCCACGTTGGGGATCTGAACGCATTGAGCCAGACCTACAAGAGAACCCACGGGGTTCACAATTGCGCCTTGGCGGACGGCCGCCGGATCGTGGTGTTCCGAGACGACATCGGACGCCACAACGCCGTGGACATGCTCGTCGGCCATGCCCTGCTCCGCAAAATGCCTCTGGACGACAAGCTGCTGGTCACCACGGGACGTCTCACCTCCGAGATCATCATCAAGGTGGCCAAGGTGGGCATCCCCATGGTCGTGAGCCGGAACACCGCCACCACGCTGGCCATTGCATTGGCCGAGCAGTTGAACATCACGCTCATCGGGTATGCCCGGGCCGGCAAGTTCACCTTGTACACCGGCAAGGAGCGGATCTCGTGATCCGAAGCAAACGTCCCGACGGCCGGGGGACCGGTCCCGATATTTACCTGGACCATGCTGCCACGAGCTTTCCCAAGCCCCGGGAAGTGGAGGAGGCGGTGGTGTGGGCGTTGCGGGAATTGGCCGCCCCGGGCCGTGGAACGCACCGCAGGGCGCAGCAGGCGGCCGAGGCGATCGAGGGAGCGCGCCGCGCGGCGGCCGGGATCCTGGGGACGGAGGATTTCCGTCGTGTGATCTTCACCAAGAGCGCCACGGAGGGGATCAATTGCGCTCTCAAAGGATTCGTGCGCCCGGGAGATCGGGTGGTGGCCACTTCCATGGAACACAACGCCGTGGCCCGTCCCCTGGCCCGCCTCATGCGGGACTGGGATGTGCAGGTGGAGTGGATTCCGTGCTCCCCCAGCGGTTCCCTCTCCGCGGATGCGTTGTGCCGTGCCCTGGATCCGCCACCCCGGCTGGTGATCTTTCCCCATGCCTCCAATGTGAACGGGGCCCTCTTTCCTGTGGAAACCATCGCCGAGATGTGTCATGAACGGGAGGTGCCCTTCCTCCTGGACGCAGCCCAGACGGCGGGGATCCTTCCGCTGCAGGCGGACAAGTGGAAAGCCGGCATGATCGCCTGCTCCGGACACAAAGGCCTTCTGGGGCCGGCCGGTGTGGGACTTCTCTACGTGGGCCCGCACGTGGAGGTCCTTCCGCTCCTGGAAGGGGGTACCGGGAGCCGTTCCGAGGAGTGGATACAGCCGGAACGGCTTCCGGACCGGTACGAAGCGGGTACGCCCAACGTGATGGGAATCACCGGCCTCCATGCCGGCATCCGGGTGGTGGAAGGGCACGGAGTCGAGAATATCGGTGGGCGCGAAAGAGAGCTGGCGCGATGGATGGAAGAAGAATTGGCGTCCCTTGCCGGCGTTCGGGTCTATCGCCCGGATTGCCGCGGGGGCAACGCCGTTTCGTTCAACGTCCTCGGCATGCACCCGCAGGACGTGGGCGCCCTTCTCGCCGAGGCCGGGATCGCCGTGAGAACGGGCCTCCATTGTGCTCCACTGGCCCACCGGACCCTGGGGACCTATCCCGAAGGGACGGTGCGCGCAGCCCCCGGAATGGAAACATCCCGGGAAGATGTCCTCTTGCTGTTGGAAAGTCTGGATCGGTTGATAACTAGGAAAAAGCGCCGTGGGATCCGCTAAGGCCGGAAGTGGAAAGGAACAAGGACATCGATGATCCGAAAGGCCCGCATCTCCGATGTGAAACACCTGCACAGACTCCTCAATGCCTTTGCCGCGGAAGGGAAACTGTTGCCGCGATCCCTCAACGATCTCTACACGAACATTCGGGATACCTTCGTGTGGGAGGACGAGGAAACCCACGAAATCCTCGGATGCGGCAGCCTGCATATTGTGTGGGAGGATCTGGCGGAGATCCGTTCCCTGGCGGTCAGGAATGAATGGCAAGGGCGGGGCATCGGAGCCCGCCTCGTGCAGGCGTGTTTGCAGGAAGCCGGTGAGCTGGGAATTCATCGGGTCTTCGTGCTCACCTACGAGGTGGAATTCTTTCGAAAGCAAGGGTTCCAGGAGGTGGAAAAGCACATCTTTCCGCAAAAAATCTGGGCGGATTGCCTCCATTGCAACAAGTTTCCGGATTGCGATGAAACGGCCCTGGTCCTGGACCTTGCCTGAAGAACCACCCGAAGGTCTTTCGCTGTGATGTGGCGAGCCACGAGGCCCGGGGGAACATTCAAGACATCGGTCGGTCTCCGATGACATCCAATAGGCATTTGCCAATGCCGCTCCGGGAGGTGGAAGGTTGCATGGAGCCCGATTGTCCGTGAGTACCCATCTGAAGATGGGTGGCGTGGCGGTTCTGATCGCCCTGATGCTGGGCGCGTGTGGTGGTGCCCCGTCGCCGCGCACCCCGTCCTATTCCCCCCCGCCCCCGGTGGGGCCGTCCCATCCCCAGAGGGTTCAGGTGGTCAAGGAACCCCTGAAGGTCAACGAACGGCCTCGGACCGTCGTTCACGAAGTGGCGCCCCTGGAGACGGTCTGGCGGCTTTCCAAGATGTACGGGGTTCCCATGGACGACATCTATCGGGCCAACGGCCTGAAGCCCGGCGCCGTCATCCGCATCGGCCAGAAACTGATCATCCCCAACGCCCGTTATTTCCAGAATGTGGTTCCCCTCTACCCCAACACGTGCTGGCGCTACATCGTGATTCACCACACGGCCACGGACATCGGAAACGCGAGCCTCATCCATAGCAACCACCAAAAGAGAGGTTTCTGGAACGGCCTGGGCTACCATTTCCTCATCGACAACGGCTCTCTCGGGAAAGGGGACGGGCAGATCGAGGTGGCTCCCCGCTGGATCAAGCAAAAGGAAGGCGCCCACTGCAAGGTGGGAAAAATGAACGAGCATGGCATCGGCATCGCCCTGGTGGGCGACTTCAATCAAGCCTTGCCCACGCCCCGGCAGATGGAATCCCTGGCCCGGCTCGTGCGGGAACTGGTTCACTACTACCGCATCCCACCCAGCCACATTCTCGGCCACGGGGACGTTCCCGGTGCCAACACGGACTGTCCTGGGAAACGGTTCCCCTGGAACGATCTGCAGCGCCGTCTCGTGGACATGAAGTAGAACGGTTCAGATCTTGCGGTAGACCTGCAGATAAGGGCCCCGGCACACGGAAGCCGTTGGGCTCAGCTCCCAAGTGTCCACACACCGAAGCCCCGAAAAGCTCTCACCGGTGGGCCGGGGTGAGTAAAGGAGAAAGTAAGCGCCCTCCCCGCCGTCCCTTGCCACCTTTTCCGCCAGCAGGGTGTGGTTGTTGGCGTAGTTGAAGACCACATGGAAATCGGCAAATCGCAGGCCATGTTTTGCATAGAGGGCGTCGTCCAGGAAATCGCCGCACAGGATCTGCGGCGCATGGGGTGGCGGGTGGACGCGGGAGATCCTCCGAATGTTTTGGAGCGATCTCCGGTGGAGCTCTTCGTCGTATTCTACGCCCACAGTGCGAAGGCCGAAAACCAGGGCGAGGAGCACGACCAGGCGCCCGTCTCCGCTGCCAGCGTCCAGGAAAAGCCATCGGCGGTGCGGTGCGTACCGCCGCAGGAAGTTCCCCATACCCTGGCCAACATGGGCCAGTGAGGACGGAACGAATTCCCCCACCGCCGTCACGGCATAAACGCCCCTTCTTTGGTCCTCCTCCCTGAAGTAATCCGCAAGAAAGTGAAAGAGTTGCTCGTCGAGATCCATCGGCATGTGCGTGTTCAGTATCATGGGTGCCGGTGATCCGCCCCCACACCCCGCGTGCAGGGTGGCACGTGGTCCCGGTCCAAACAGGCGCCGTCATCCAGACGCAGGGCAGCCGCGAGATCCGGGCCGGGCAGCCGAAGATGTGGGTCAGGCTGCGGATCTCTGTTCCTCAAGGGATCCTACGGACGCTGTCCGACAATGGTTTTCAGGCTCAAGAGGCCGGTAATTTCCAATCACTTCCCAGGAGCCTGTCTGAAAACTCCGCCACCCGTCACTCCCGCGCAAGCGGGGGGCCATAACCTACTGGAAATTCTGGATCCCCGCTTTCGCGGGGATGACGAATGGGCGTTGAACGGCGCAAATCTGCCATTCTCGGACAGGCTCCTAGCCTCGGGGCTTCCGCCCCGCGGGATGGGTCATCGTAACCCCATGAAGTGACGGGAAATGAACGATGGCCTATCCAACATCCGGGAATCCTTCTACGAGAAAAGCGTTCCTTCGCGCCGTTCGCGGACAAGCTCCTACGGACGCGGAAGGAGACTCTCCCAATCCTTGGGCTCCTTCCCCCTGCCCTGCCCCGCTCTCAAGCGGATGCCCGGTTTGGGCATCCGCCTGGCCTGTGCTTCGTAGCAGAGACGTTCCTTTTCGATCTGGGAGGCCAGGGTGAGTTTCAAGGCGTTTCCCTGGGTGTGTTCTTCGTCGTCGCCGCCGTAGTGGCTCAGGATCATGGAGATCCTCTGTCCGTCCGGTTCTTGGAAGGACCATTTCCAGGCCACGTAGGCCTGGAAGGCGTCGCCCACGTACTCGTCGGGATCCCCGAATTTGCGCTTGAAGCGCTCGAGCAGGCGTTCGAAGAACCTGCGCCCGTCGTAGGCATATTTTACCTTGATGCGCACAATGGCGCCCGGATCGGCGCAATCGCCGTAGATGATGTAGCCGCTCTGAAAGCCTTCCGGCACGATCACGGGCACTTCCTTGAGGTAAGGGCGGAGTCGCACGGGATAGACGGGGCCGGCCACCACCCGATCGTAGCAGCTTCCCAGGGTTTGCCCCAGGCGATAGCCGGCGATCTCCCTGGGCGCCTCCGCCCGGGCGGAGGCGGAGGCCAAGGCGGGCAGCAAGACGAAAAGGATCCAAAAAAGGCGATTCATGGGCACTTCCTCCGAGGTGGAGAGTTTTTCATGGTTTGGCGTCCTTGTGGGGACCGACGAAGCCCAAGCCCTTCTGCGACTCCGCATCTTGATAGACGTGGAGATAGCCCCCTTGGGCGGCGGAGGGAACATGGACCACATGCACCACATCCTGGAAGGGGGCGGCGTCGGGGAGCAGTTCGGCCAGCCGGTTCTCCGTCTTCAGGAAAAAATCTTCCCGGAACACACTGCCCGGCTCATCCGGGTAGATAGCCACGGGCACAATCCGCGCTTCCACCAGATCATTGAAAAAGTGCGTGCCGAAGGAGACTTCCGGTGTGACGCCCTGGGATTCGAAGGCGATCTCTCCCAGGATCAGGGTCCTGTTGATGTCCTCGTAGCCCACCCGTACGCCCAGATTGATGTCGTTGCTGCCCCAGCGACCCGGACCAAAAAGGGCGTAACGCCTGCCCTCCAGGCTGCGGTTCAGCCGGCTCACCACACGGCCCACGGCCAGCTTCCCGTCGTAGTCGGGGATCCGGCCGTAGGCCCTGGGATCCACGTAGACGACGTATTCCACGTTGGGGATCACCGCGTTGAAGACCACCCGGGAGTTGGTAAAGAGGATCGCCTCGTTCGGTACGTCCGACGGAAGGGTTACCTGGGGGATTTCCTCGCGAACGCTGAGGGTTCGGCACTGCAGCAGGTAGAGCTTGTCCTGGTCCCAGGCGAATTCCACGTCCACCGGCCACCCGTAGGCCTCGTCCAGTCTTCGGAGAACCTTTCGGATCAAAGGCACAAAGCGGCTGCGGCGAATGAAGTTGTCGAAGGTGACGCAGCTTCGCTCCAGGGGTTCGGATCGGCCCTTGAACATGGGAGGCGCCAAATGACCGTCGCGGTTGTAGGAAAGCGCCAGAAAGGAGGCGTCCTGGGGGAGCACCCGCATCACTTCCCGGTAGGGTATGGATTCCAGGCAGCCCTTCTTCAGGTTCAAGACATCCACCATGCGTTGGGAATACTTCATAATCTCCTGGGCGCTTCCCTCCGGGCGCAACCCGGGATGGCTCAAGGCAATGAGGCGCGGGTAGTCCTGGGCCACCCGGTCCACCGCGCGCGTGCCCAGGCCCAGCACCAGCCGGACGACTCCGTCCTCGCTGCGGATCTTGGGGGTCCATCGGTAGGTGTTTCTGGAAAAGGCGACCCCGGCGGCAAAGGGAAGAAAGTAGTCTCCGTGGCGTTGCCCCACCACCTTCTGGACCAGAACGCTCATCTTCTCGTCGAAATCGAGCAGGTTGTGATCCCGCCGGTAGAGAATGGGAGCGGGGCCGTAGGTGCTCATGTGAACCCGCTTAAGCCCCCAGATGAATTCGTCCAGACGGCGTTCCAGGTCTCCCTGGTTGACGAGAAAGACGGAATCGTACTTTCCGGAAAACGCATGTCCGAAATTGTCTTCCAGGAGGCTGGAAGAACGAAGAATGAGTGGATGCTCCCCCACCATCTCCAGGAATTTTCGGAACATGGCCACCATGTCCGGCGGGAAGACGGCTCTCTGGAAAAGCTCGGCGATGTGTTTGTATTCCTCTTCGATGGTCTCCCGGGATTTGTACTTCTGGCTGTGGAACGTATGGAGGCCGTTGTAATCGATGAAATCCGAAAAGATCCCCGAGTTGAAATAGTAGGACTCGGGCACCCTCACATGGGCCTCCAGCTCGGGATCCCGCTCCGCCAGTCGCGGGACGAGGATCTTGTAGGCCAGGAGCATCCCGGCCGCCTTGCCGCCGATTCGCCCGGACCGGCGGGGACTCCAGTACGTGTGGTCCACCAGTTCGTCGATATCCCGGATGGTGATGTATTTCTTGGCAATCCCGATGAAGGGGAGTTGATTGGAAATGAAGTGGTTGATAAGTGCCACCCGGACGCCTTCCGCTTCGCTGGGATCGATGTAGAGATCCCCCTGGGGGATGGCGCAAAATTCCTTGAGGGCTTTCTTGATCTGCTTGGAGGTGGCCCCTTCGGCGTTGACCACCCGGTTGAGATTGCGGAAACGGTCCTGCTTGCGGGCCAGGTTGATGTGGTCGTCCGCCTCCTTTTCGGAAAAGTGGGTGGCGAAGAGAAGGTCGATGAGCGCCTGCCGGGTTCGCTTCTTGTTGGCTTCCGTCGGCGGGAGGCCCTCCCCCTCCAGGACCCTCAAAACCTGCCGTTCCAACTCTTCCTCGGTAAGGACGCCTCGGTTGACAAGCGCTTGCAGGAAGATCTCCCGCATCCGGCCCAGCAGTTTCGGATAACGCATCATCTTTTGGAAAAGGTGGTAGGTCCGCAGGAGCCGAGTGATGGGGCCGAAGGCCACGTCTTTCATGTCGATGGTTCCTTTCCGGGGCATGAGAGTCCGCGTCCATCTTATACCCGCTCAAGGCACAAAAGGAAACACGCTCACCGATGGAGGCCGCGGATGACGCACTTCCGGGGGGCGCTGGGGCGGGTGCAGGAAAGGTCCGAGGCGGCCGGGGACGCGTGGGATCCTGTGGAGCGGGACCGCGAGGGAACCCCAATGGAGCGCAGCCCTTCGGAGGCTGAAACAAGATGCTGGAACGACGGGTAATGTTGCGAGTGTTTGCGGTAGGCTCATGGATTTGCGGGAACCTTTTTCCGCGGGGCTGGAAGCCCCGCGGAAAGGTCCATCGGAACCCCTAGAAGTGACAGGAAATACCCGATGGCTTGTCCAGCGTGCGGGGATTTGCCCGCAGCCCTGAAGGGCTGCGCTACGAGAAAAACGGTCGTCCGGGACGTTTTCGGACTGTCTCCCGGGAGCTTGCCCGATGACGGACCGGAAAAGCCTCCTAGACCCAGCCGCGGAGCTTGCAGGCTTCAGCCACCCGCGCCACGCTGACCAGATAGGCGGCTTCCCGCAGGTGGATCTTTTCCCGGCTGCCCATTTCATAGACGGACCGGAAGGCACGGGTCATCTTTTCGTCCAGCCGCCAATGGACTTCCTTGAGCTCCCAATAGAAATTGTACGTGTTCTGCACCTGCTCAAAATAGGACACGGTCACGCCGCCCGCATTGGCCAGAAAGTCCGGCAGCACGATCACGCCCTTTTCAAAGAGGATCTCGTCCGCTTCCGGCGTGGTGGGCCCGTTGGCGAGCTCGCAGATCATGCGGGCCCGGATGCGGGAAGCGTTGGCCTCGGTGATGACGTTTTCCAGGGCGGAAGGAAAGAGCACCATCACATCCAGTTCCAGAAGATCCTCGTTGGAAATGGGTTCGGCGCCCGGAAAGCCCTGGAGCGTTCCGTTTTGCAGCTTGTAGTCCACCAGGGCCTTGGCATCGATGCCCTTGGGGTTGTAGACGCCGCCCTTGGAATCGGAAGCCGCCACGAGCTTGAGGCCCAGGAGCTCTTCGCCCAGAAGGGCCGCAAACTGGCCCGCATTGCCGAAGCCCTGCACCGCCATGGTCTGGCCGTTCAGATCGATGCCGTAGGTTTTGGCCGCTTCGCGGGTGACGTAGATGCCCCCGCGGGCCGTGGCGTCGTTTCGACCCTTGGAGCCGCCGATGGAAACGGGCTTTCCCGTGATGACCCCGGGATGATGCTCGCGCATGATCGTCTCGTACTCGTCCATCATCCACGCCATGATCTGCGGCGTGGTGTACACATCGGGGGCCGGTACGTCCTTGGTAACCCCCAGGGCGGACGCGATGGCCCGAATGTAGGCGCGCGCCAGCCGCTCCTTTTCCGTCTCGGAAAGTTCCTTGGGGTTGCAAACGATTCCCCCCTTGCCGCCGCCCAGAGGAATGTCGACCACGGATGTCTTCCAGGTCATCCAGGCGGCCAGGGCCCGCACCGTGTCCAGCGTCTCGTCCGGATGCCAGCGCAGGCCCCCCTTGGCCGGACCGCGGGCCGTGTTGTACTGGACGCGGAAGCCGTGAAAGACCCGAGTGCTGCCATCGTCCATCTTCACCGGCAACGTGAAGGAGAACTCGCGCATGGGCCAGCGCAGAAATTCATGGGTCGCCTGATCCAGGCCCAGCCTTTCGGCGGCCTTGTCCAACTGCCTTTGAGCGATCTTGAACGGATTCAACGCCTCGGTCATGGTGTGCCCCCTTTTGATGCTGTGAAATGCTGTCTCATGTGACCAAATTCACCCTAGCACACGGCGCCTGGGCAAAGAAGCGAAAAAACGGGCGGTGCCTTGCGGGCTGCCATCCTCCCCGGCGGGACGAAAGTAGCCTTATGAATATGCGAAACACGTTGATCAGAATAGCGCCAGCTCCGAATATCGTTGGTACAAAATCTTATGAATACGATACACGATTTAGTCGGACAAGACAAGCACGAAAGCCGCAGAACGCCTCTGCTCCCTTCCATCCCTTTTGCCCGTCCCCGCCGGCTTGTGCTAGGATGGCGAGCACAGGATCGGGGCTCCTGGGATGCCACGGATCCCCGCCCTTGCCGTGCCTGCGGGCAGGGGGGATGCCCACCAGCCCCCACGGTTCCCTTCCACACTGTTTGTCTTTCGCGGGCATGGGCAGCTGCCATGCGGGGGGTAGCGGAAACCTCCAGGGCCGACGGGAGCAGAGAGCAAGGAAATCGCCCATGGGAACGAATGGAGAGGATTTGGAACGGAAAAGGCCGGGAACCGGCAAGGATGAGGACGAGGCCTTTGGAAACACCGACGAGGCCCACACCTGGGCGTGCATGTGCCATTTCAGCGCCCTGCTCGGCGTGATCTGGTGGATTCCCGCAAGCTCCCTTTGGCTGCCTGTGGGGCATCTGCTTTGCCCGTTGGTTGTCTGGATCTACAAGCGAAAAGACTCTCCCTGGATCGACTTTGCCGGCCGTGAGGCCGTGAATTTTCAGACCGCCATGACGGTCTACGGCGCGGTGGGAGGATTCCTTCTTTCCGGAACCGCGGCCGCTCTGTGGCTCTGGTGCGTAGCGCTCACCGATCTTTTTTGGATCATACGCGGCGGCGTGCAGGCAAGTCACGGGCGTTTTTTCACCTACCCGCTCATTGCCTGGCGCCTTTTGCGGGAACCCCGGTCCGTGACGGCCCTGCGCACGCGCTACCCCCATCTTTTTTGACCGTGTTGTTCCGAAAAGGGGAACGATTCGCAAAGGAGAGAAACCCCATGTCCGATGCAGGAAATCTCGTCCCGGTGCTCCGAGAAGGCGTCGAGATCATCAAGATGGTTTTCTTTAAAAGACTCAAGGACTATGTGGCCACGTCCGGCACGGGCCGGGATGCCACCGACGCGATCCGGTTGTCGGGAGCGGTGGTGAACCGCGTCTTCGGCACCCCCAACCCCGAAGAACCCCACCGGTCCTACGCCGAGGCCAATGCGGAACGCATCCAGTCGGTCATCGGCCGCATCGCCGTGGACCTTCAGGACATGCGCATTCCCCTGACCGACGCTCTCCGGGTGCAGTTCTTGTGCGACCGCCACGAAGGGATCGACAGCACGGAGACCCTGGCGGCTGCCAGAGACTGGGGAATTCTGCTGGCCGATCGGGAAGTGCCGCTCCCGGCGGCCTTCATGAATCTGGCGCGGCGCCTGGGGGCGGCCTTCCATTTGCTCCAGAACCTGCCGAAACCGCAGGAGCCTTCCCTGGAATGATCCCGCAAAGAACGGGAAAGACATGGATATGCCGGAAAAACTGACCGCGTGCACCCAGGACTGTCCGGACACCTGCTCCCTGGTGGTGGAATGCCATGGTTCCGGCGGCTTGACCCTTCGTGGAAACCCCCGCCATCCCATCACCAGGGGGTTTCTCTGCTCCCGAATCCGCCATTTTCCCAAACGCTTGCAACGAACGGATCGCATCCTGAAGCCCCTGCTTCGGACCCGGGGCGGGTGGCGCTCCATCGGTTGGGACGAGGCCCTGGAGCGCTGCGCCGAAAAGCTGCAGGCGGCCCGCAGGGAAGACCCGGCGTCCATCCTGCACATCCAGGGAGACGGGGCCAAGGGAGTGCTGAAACTCGTCCCCAAATTCTTCTTCGGCCGTCTGGGGGCCACGGCCGTTTCGGGGGCGCTCTGCGACGCGGCGGGTATCGCGGCCTGCCAGGCGGATTTCGGGTCCCTGGACTGCAACGCCCTGGAAGATCTGGCGAACGCCCGCCGGGTGGTGAACTGGGGGCGCGATCTGTCCCGGGGTTCCGTGCACCTGGCCGCTCTCATCCGTTCCCTTCGACGCCGGGGTGTGCCGGTCTTGACTCTATCTCCGGGGGGCGATGGCAACGGCCCTTATACCGATCATCGGGTTCGGATCCGCCCGGGGACCGACCGGTTCTTGGCGGCCGCCGTCTTGAAGATCCTGCTGGATCGGCGCGGGTGGTCCCAGGCGGCCGTGGACCGGACCGCCAACGCGGACGCTCTCCGAGAACTTCTCCAAAAGACGTCCCTTGAGGATCTTCTGGCTCCGTGCGGCGTCTCACCGGCGGATGCGGAACGCGTGGCCCATTGGTACGCGTCGCCCGGCCCCACGGCCACCCTGGTGGGGTGGGGGCTTCAGCGCCATCCCTTCGGGGGCGAGAACGTCCGGTTCATCAACGCCCTGGCCCTTTTGAGCGGGAACGTGGGGAGGGCCGGGGGCGGGAGCCGATTCGGCATCCTCTCTCTTCGAAACTTCAACACGGATTGGGCCCGGTGGGGCCCGCCCCCGCGCGCCCTTCCTGTGGCGGGCATCGGAAGGGCCATCCAGGAATGTTCCGATCCTCCCATCCGGTTCGTCTGGATCAACGGATCCAACGTGGTCAACCAGGCCCCCGATTCCAGGCGAACGGCGGCAGCCCTGGAAGCGGTGGATTTCGTGGTGGTGGTGGACGCCTTCATGACCGATACGGCCCGGTGCGCCGATCTGATCCTGCCTTGTACCCTCATGCTGGAACAGGAGGATCTGGTGGGGTCGTTTCTGCACGACTATGTGCATTATGCCCCCGCGGTGGTGGAGGCTCCCGGAGAAGCCCGGGACGACCACGCGATGGTGGGCGATCTGGGGCGACGGCTGGATCCGCCGGTGGAGGTGCCCGAAAAGGAGACGTGCCTGGCCCGGTCTTTGACCTCCCCGTGTCTGGATGTCTCCCTGGACGATTTGCGACAGCGCGGCTTTGTACGCGCCGCCCGCCCCCTGGTGGCCTACGAAGGCATGCGCTTCGATCATCCGGACGGCCTGGCCCGGGTTCCCACGGAACTCCACGGGGAGCCCCCGGCGCCGTCGGAATATCCGTTGCGGCTTCTTACCCTCATTCGCCGCTCCGCCACCCATTCCCAGATTCCTCCGGAAGATCAGCGGCGGCCGCCGCTTGTCCGGGTTCATCCGGAAACGGCCCGGGCCCAGGGTGTCGCAGCCGGCCTTCCCGCCCGGCTCGTCTCTCCGCTGGGGCAACTGGTGGTGGAGGTGATGGAAGAGCCGCAACTGGATCCCGGCTCGGTGGTCTATCGACGGGGGGACTGGATGCACTTGGGAGGAGGCGCCAACCAGCTCATCGCCGCCAACCCGACGGATTTGGGTGGGGGAGCAGCCTACTACGGCCAGTACGTCCGCCTGGAGTCGATTGACAGGTCCAATTAGATTTCCTCTTCGATGCCCATCCGGTGTTCAAAGGGTGCGTGCGGCAGGGAACGAGAAGAGAACGGGCCCCGGGGGCGGGGGTGCACCCCGCCCCGAAGCCATGGGATCGAGGCCGCTAGGTTTTAGGCACATCGGAAGGATTCTTCCGTCTCCTGGTCCCAGGAGTCCCACAAGTAGGCCGCTTCCCGCCCCTGGGCCAGAACCCGGAGGGCGTAGCGCACCTGCTCTTCGTAGAACTCGCAGTAGGGACTGGGGGCGTTCACCGTTCCCGACACCACGCGCACTTCCGCCGGGCACGGCGCCCCGCAAAAGTGCCGTATGGCGCACGTGGCGCAGGGGACGATGTCTTCCACCTTCCGGGTCGTGATCTCCCGAAAGGGGGGGCTTTCCAGCACCGCATTGAGATCGTCCTGGTAGAGGTTCCCGCCGCGGTATTCCGGAAAACCGATGAATTCACTGCAGGGAAAGAGATCCCCATGGGCGGAGACGGCCACGAAGCAGCGGCCGCCACCGCAGGGGGAAATGTCGCACATGAGCCGTCTGCCTGTGGGGCCGGCCACGGCGGCCAGCACGTTGGCGAAGTTGGCCACCACCAGCTTCCGTCCGGTTTCAAGGAAGAGTTCGTAGGTGCGGTCCAGGGCCCGGCAGAAGGAACGGGCAAAGACGTCGTTGTCCGGTTTAAGATCTCGACCGCCCTTCTGCGTGCAGCGGACCGGGTTGAACATGACCACGCCCACGCCCGCCCGGTGATAGAAATCCACCATGGCCTCCAGATGCTCCACGTTGAGCCGGGTGACTGTGGTGATCACACTGAAGGCGGGATAGCCCGAAAGCCTTTCCATGACGCGAACCACCTGGGAAAAGGCGCCCGTGCCGTTCCAATTCTTTCGAGTGGTATCGGCCAGGCCCGCTTCGGCGGCGTCGAGGGAGATCCCGATCCCCACGCCCCGGGACGTGAGAAACTCGATGGCTTCCTCGTCCAGGAGCGTGGCGTTGGTCTGCACGCCGAAATGGAACCGGTCCCGATACCGGTCGATGCCTTGGAAGACGGCCTCGCGGGCGAGCATGGGTTCCGAGCCGTGGAAGATGAGCTGCGGCTTGGCCCCCGCGGGCATGTGGGACTCGAAGTAGGTCAAAAGACGCTCCAGAGCCCCGCACAGCTCGTCCGGGGTCATGGTCTTGCCTTCGCGGCGCATCTCTTCGGGAAGGTAGCAATAGGAGCAATTGAAGTTGCACCGTTCCGTGGGGTTGAAGTAGGCGGCGGAGGGCTTCAGGGCGAAGCGCAGATGGTTCATCTCGCGGCGGAAGTCTTCCCTTTGCCTCAGAAACTCTTCCACCAGGTGCCCCGAAAGGGCGTCGGCGAGAGCGTCCTTTTCGACAATGGCCCAGAAGGCCGTGTCCCCTTCCACCACCGCCACCCGGTCTTCCAGCCCGATGTCCAGGACGGAGAAGCCGGGGCCGTAGCCCGTGTTGGCATGCCGTGCCGTTGGAATACCCATGGAATTCGCCTCATACCTATTTGGCTTTGGGGGTGAGCAGGATGTAGTGGGAAAGGCCCGTGTTCTTGCCCAATTCCTTGCAACGGCGACGGTAGGAAACGATCTTCTTGGTCTCGTTCTTCATGGTCTCTCCTCCTTTGGGGTTGGGTTGGTGCGGCCTCGGATCCAAAGAAAAAGCCCGGAGACAATCCGCCCATGCGGATTCTCTCCGGGCTCCCTTTGCCATCAGGCACCCGGCTACCGGGCCTCCAGCAGGTCTTCTGGCTCTCGGATCAACTGAAAGGCAACGGCCTTCCCCTCGAGGTGGGCCCCGAAAGTGACCGATCCGCGCTTTCGGCGGATCCAGGCTGCCTTTCATCCCCGATCACAGCGGCGGGACCGCCACGGATTCGCACCGTGTTCCGGGATGCTGGAAACCTCAGCGACTCCGTTTCTTGATGACAGAACCGGCGGGCATCTGTCAAGCAAAGATTGCAAAGAAGGCGGTGTTCAAACCTCTTGCCGGGGTGCCCCCTTGAGATCCTCCAAAGCCGAGAGCTCCGACTGTGAACCAGACCGATGCTCGGGAATCTGCGGAACCATCCGCACCCGACCAGCCTCGACGCGCGCGTTTGCCTGGGAACGGGGAGATCCGGGTGCCGTTTGCGAATGGTGGCCGTTTTTCGCCGTTTTTCCTACCAGTCCAGCCAGAGCCTGCACGAAGTCTTCAACCGTTGCCGCCTGGTGGCTGAGTTCTTGAGCCGCCGAAGCGGATTGTTCCGCATGAGCCGCCGTCTGCTGCACAACTTGATCCATGTCGGAAACGGCACGGTTGATTTGTCCGATGCCTTCCGCTTGCTCTTCCGAAGCCGCGGCGATCTCTTTGACCAGAGCGCCGACCTGGTTCGCCTTTCGGGTCACCGAGGCGAATAACTCGCGTGTTTGCTCGGTCAGGGCCGCCCCGGCCTGTGTTTCCTTAACCGAAACCTCGATGAGGTTGGCGGTGTTTCTCGCCGAGTCGGCCGCCCGCATGGCCAGATTGCGGACCTCGTCGGCGACCACGGCGAATCCCGCTCCCGCCTCTCCTGCACGAGCGGCCTCGACCGCCGCGTTCAATGCCAACAGGTTGGTCTGGAACGCGATTTCATCGATGGTCTTGATGATCTTTTGGGTCTCCAGGCTTTTTTCGGAGATGCTGCGCATGGATTGCGCCAGTTGCTCCATGGAATGGGCGGTCTGGGCCACCACCTTGCCGGTTTCCGCCATGAGTACGTCCACCTGCTTGGCATTGTCGGCGTTTTGCCGGGTCATGGAAGCCATCTCCTCCAAAGCGGAAGATGTCTCCTCGAGAGATGCGGCCTGCTGCGAAGCGCCGTCCGCGAGGCCCTGGCTGGCCGTTGTGAGTTCCTGTGCCGCCAGGGCCACCTCTCTGGCCGCTTCCTGGCCTTGCCTCACGGCGCGGGCAAGGGCTCGTTGGGTTACTCGAATGAGCCAAGAGCCCATGACAAGAAGCAGGACCGCCTCCAGGCCCAAGGCGCCCAAAGTCACGAGGGACAGCCTTGCATTTCGGCGGTCGAGTGCCCCACGCAGCTCCTTGGCCAGGTTCTGGCTGACGCCGCGAAGATCCAGACTCCTTTGTTCCAGTGCGGACGCCAGGTCTCTTTTCTTCCTCCAAAGGTCGAGGAGTCCGTCTTCCATGGAATCCAGATCCTTGCCTGCGGACGTGACCGACTCCCAAAGGGCCGCATACGAAGCGTCCTGGGTGGCCGAAACCACAAAGGAAGCATTCTTGATAAGATCTTCGTATTGTTTCCGCCACACGGTCTTCTTGTCCTGGAAGTGCTTTTCGTTCTGATCCCGAAAAAGAAGTTCGAGGTCGGCGGCCCTTTCGTTCAAGGCAAAACCCACGTCCTTCATGATGTCGCGGAGGCTGACCTCGGTGGTTCCCAGCGCTTCGGCCTCCATGATGAGACTGGTCTCCTTTTGCGTGATCTGGTCGATCATCGCACGGGTTGCGTTCCGTGCCTCCTCCAGTCGATTCAGGAAGGTCGCATGTGCCTCTTCAAGGGCCGCCATGGCCTGATGGACCCTGTCGAAGCCCTGTTCTTCTTCGCGGGTGAGCGCTTCCAGCGACGCCACCAGGTCCCTGTGTGCGGAATCCGTGACAGACCGGCTCAGGTGGACGAGATCCGCCGACATCTGGGAGCGGGTGGATGCGATCTGATCGATCAAGGCCGCTTCGGCGGTTGAAAAGAAACGATTCTCCAGGGCCATTAAGTCAGCGGCGCGCAGCGCGATATTTTGCGCCAGCAATGAAGACTGCAGGGTGTGTCTCATGGACCGGGCTGCGCCGTAATTGACCACCGCATTGGTGATGAGAAACAGGACGCCCGACAGCAGCAGAAGAGCAATTCTTGCTCTTATGGATAGAGTCCCTCGCTTGCTCATGATGCCCTCGTCTTTCACAGGTCGAATTCGTCGCAGGGGGGAACACGAGATAGGCGCCGGCCGAAAAGCGCCCATCTCGGATCGGAAACCGTCACTGGGAGAGGGCCTTTTCCGCCTCTTCCTTGCTCACATCGTAGATGCCTGCTCCCACGAAAAAGTCCTTTCCGGGTACCTTCATGATGTAGCTCACCTTCAAAGAGGGTTGCTTCTCGCCGGGTTTGGGCCACCAATAGTCCGACCAGCCTTTTCCGGATGCGCTCTTTGCAATGGAAACAAACTCGGCCGTGAACATTTTTCCCTTGATGTCCTTCATGCCCATGAGGTTCTTGCCCACCAGGTTGGGTTTTATGGGGTGGGCGACGATGGTCCCGGTCATGTCATAGGCGAAACAATAGCTGTCCTTCCAGACAAACCGACCGTTCTTGTCGCTGATCTCGGCGAAGGCGTCCTCCCCCTTTTCGGCTACGAGCTGAGCCGCTTCGGTAACCTTCTGCACCACTTCCTGCGGGGTGGCTTCAGAGGCCTGGGCGTGGCCGGTCCAGAGGAGAGGAATCAAGGCAAGGCAAACGGCAAAGAGGAAGGTCTTTTTCATGGCTTTCGCTCCTTTCGGCAAGGAATTTTCCTTAACCCAGCGGGAAAACATGGAGACTCTGCATGCGGTGAATCGGCGGTTCGCGAATATTCCGCCATGGACGCTCCAACACTTTGCTTCTCCGCATCTTCCATCTCCTTGTTGGTTGGTTTCAGAAGGGGCCCCGTCCCGCAGCAAGCCGGCGGCGCTTGGAGATATCCAAAGCCATGTTGGAATGGGAACCGGAGCAATGAGCGTGGAGATGAGAAAGAGTCAGATCGGGAGCGATGAGATCGAAGGAGCGGGAGCGTGTGCGAGCCAGTGGGCATCCAAGGCCGCGCTAAACCCAACGTCACCTTATGTATCGACGCAGGGCAGGAAAAACTTGAAAAAAACTTTCACGTATTCAAACGCACCCGGGCGCCGTAGGGCCCGGGTGCCGCCACACATCGCGCCCGCCCCATTATGGAGCCGTCATTTTCTCCACCTCCGCCTTGCTCAGATCGTAGAGGCCTCCGGCCACAAGGAGGTCCCTTCCGGGAACCTTCATGATGTAGCTGACCTTCATGGACGGGGCCTTCTCGCCGGGCTTAGGCCACCAGTACTCGGACCATCCGCTGCCCTCGGGGCTTTTGGCGATGGATACGTATTCGGCCACCACCAACTTTCCTTTGATGTCCTTGACGTTCATAAGATTCTTGCCCACGAGGTTGGGCTTTATGGGATGAGCCACCACGGTGCCGGCCAGGTCCAGGACGAAGCAATAGCTGTCCTTCCAGACGAATCGACCGTTCTTGTCGCTGATCTCGGCGAAGGCTCCCTCGCCCTTTTCGGCCAGGAGTTGCGCCGCCTCCGACACCTTTGTGACCACTTCCTTGGGCGTGGCCTCGGACGACCAGGCCGCAGGGGACCAGGAAACAACCAGAGCGAAAACAACCGCCATAAGGACTCGACTTTTCAGCATAACCGGTTTCTCCCTCAGATCATCACATGCGGTTTGGGGTTCGGTTCGTGACCGCGCAATGGACACATGGAGGCTGAACGCCGGCGGGCTCCGAGGCCACGGCTGGACCCGGGGGTGGGATCCTTGGTGCAAGACGTGGATCATGGCGATTCCAGGGCAGGTGATGGGGTCTTTGTTGGATGCGCTACGGATGGAGGCTGGATCCGCAGAAAAGGGACCCGGGCCGACGGCCACGGGGTGCCCCGCACGTTTGCCGAATCAAGGTTACATGGAGGATATCGACTGGCGACTGGAAAGACTTGAGAAAAAAATAGCGGGGTATCACCCCGCTATGGAAGGCGAGCCCCGAAGGGCTCGCATTGCTTCCCCCAAAACACTTAGTGCTTGACCTCGATCTTCTTGGGCCGAGAGCTTTCGGCCTTGGGGATCTCGATCCGGAGCACCCCGTCGCGGTAGACGGCTTCCACCCCTTCGGCCTTCACATCCACCGGCAAGGTGATGGATCGAGCAAAGGAACCGAAGCGGCGCTCAATCCTGTGATACGATTCGCCCTTCTCTTCCTTTTCCTGCTTCTTTTCGCCCTTGACCGTCAGCACGTTGTTGGCGATGCTGATGTCCAGGTCCTTCACGTCCACGCCGGGAAGATCGGCTTTGACCACGATCTTGTCGTCCGTTTCGGAGATGTCGAACGCGGGAACGATCGGCCTTTCGTCTCCCCACACGGACGGCAGCATCTCGTCGAAGAACCTGTCCATCCAGTCGAAGGCCCTCGGCCATGCCAGAAGCGACTCCCTTCTTTCACGAGGAACCAGTCCCAACATAGCCAACACCTCCTTTTATGTGTTTTATTTCGGTGGCTTGGCCACCCTTCCAATTCCGCCATAAAATTAATGCACCTTTTCCGGATGTCAAGGGCCGGGGCGCGTTGCCGGAATCGTGGGCGGCTTGAGAGGCCTTCTTAGGGCGATGGGACGCGTTCCACCGCCGACGCCTCCTGGACGATCCTCTTGTAGCGCGGCGTGTCCCGCACCTTGCGGGCAGCCGCGGCTTCCGCGTCCTCAGCGGTCAGATGGATTTCTCCGCATTCGGGGCAGGTCACGTTGAGATCATCTCCAATCATCCGCTCTCGGATTTCGTCCACGGTCATGTGGCCGATGGCTCCGCATTTCGTATCCACGCGCATGGCCCGAACACGGCCCTTGATCCTGGGTTTTTTCTCACCGGCAGCCATCACGTCTCCCTCCTTCGGGACTCTTGCTGGATCAGGTCAGGGATGCGGCGGCCTGCTCCATTTCGGCGCAGGCCTGAGCGAATCTTTCCGCTTCGGCCGAAGAACACCAGACCAGTTGGAATCGCTCCCTTTCGATTCCCATGGTTTCAAGCATCTCGGCCACGGTACTCAACCGGGCCTTCGCCCGCACGTTGCCGTCCAGGTAATGGCATTCCCCTTCCCGACAGCCCAAGACCATGACCCCGTCGGCCCCCCGCTGAAAGGCTTCCAGGACCAGGTTGGGGTGCACCATGCTGGAGCAGAGAACGCGAACGATTCGGACAGTGGGCGGATAGGACAGTCGGGCGGAGCCCGCCAAGTCGGCGGCGGCATAGGCGCACCAGTGGCAGGCAAAGGCGATGATTTTCAAGTCTCGGTCCATGGCTCCTTCCTTGCTGCGCGGTTTCGGGCTTCCCCCGGCGGCCTGCTTCTCCCGTGGCGTCGAGGGATCACGCGAGGCAGGCCCGCACCTGCGCCAGGAGCTGCTGGTAGGTGAACCCTGCCACCCGGACCCCGTCCTTGGGGCAGGTGGACTGGCACGAGCCGCAGCCCTTGCAAAGGACTGGGTTGACGCGCACGAGCTTGGGCGCGTCCTTGCCCTTCTCGCGCGGATCCCAGTCGATGGCCCCGAAGGGACAGACGTCCAGGCAGAGGGCGCATCCATCGCATTTTTCCTCCACCACGTAGGCCTTGACGGCGTCCAGGTCCTTTCGGCGGATGGAAAGCACCCCCGTGGCCCGCGCCACGGCCGCCTGAGCCTGGGCGATGGTTTCGTCCAAGGGTTTGGGATAGTGGGCCAGGCCCGCCAGAAAGAGGCCTTCGCCGGCGAAATCCACGGGGCGAAGCTTGGCGTGGGCCTCCTGGAAGAAGCCGTCCTCGTTGGTGGGAATCCGGTAGACCTGGGCCAGCTCCTTGATGTCCGGGTGCGGGACGATGGCGGTGGCCAGGATCACCACGTCGGCTCGAATGGAGACCGGCATGTGCAGGACGTGGTCCGTTACCTGAACGTAGAGTTCATTGGGTCCCAGGCGGACCACGGGCTTGTGGTGCAGCTCATAGTTGATGAAGACGACCCCCATCTCCCGGGCCTTCTTGTAGAGCTTTTCGCGGAGGCCGTAGGTTCGGATGTCCCGGTAGAGGATGGTGATCTCCCGGGACGGATCCTCTTCCTTCAGTTCGATGGCCGCCTGAATGGAGTGGGTACAGCACACGCGCGAGCAATACGGTCGCTCGGGTTCCCGGGATCCCACGCACTGGATGAAGACGAAGCTGTTGCTCTTGACCACGCGCTCGTCGCCCACCGCGTGGAGCTTGTCGAACTCCAAGGCCGTCAGCACCCTTTGGGATTCCACGTAGCCGTACTCCTGGGGCTTGTAGGCCGTGGCACCCACGGCCACGATGGCCACTCCGTGGTCCAGGATCAGCGTGGAGGCGCCCTTGCGGATGGTGGAACGGAAATTTCCCAGGTACCCTTCGGCTTTCACCACCTGGCTCTTGAGATAAACACTGATGTAGGGATGGGCCTTGACGCGATCCACCAGGGATTCCACGAAGGCAGGAACCGGCTCGCCTTTCCACGTCTGGTACAGGTGCCGGGCGTTTCCTCCCAGTTGGGAACTCTTTTCCACCAGATGGACGGGATAGCCCTGGTCGGCCATGCCGAGGGCCGCCGTCATCCCAGCCACACCGCCGCCGATGATGAGCACCGTAGGGTTGACGTTTACCCTGACGGGGGGAAGGGGCTCGGCCAGAGCCACCTTGGCCACCGCCATCCGCACCAGATCCTTGGCCTTGTCCGTGGCCGCGCGCGGATTGTGGGCGTGCACCCAGGAGGCCTGGTTGCGGATATTGGCCATCTCGAAAAGGTATTCGTTGAGGCCTGCGCTTTTCAGGGTCTCCCGGAAAAGGGGTTCATGGGATCGGGGCGTGCAGGCGGCCACGACGATCCGGTTGAGCCCCAGCTCCTGGATCCGGCGCCGCATCTGCTCCTGGCTGTCCTGGGAGCAGGCGAAGAGATTCCGCTCCACGTGGGCGACGTGGGGGAGATTTGCGGCGTAGGCGGCCAGCTGCTCCACGTCGATTACGCCGGCGATGTTGGATCCGCAATGGCAGACGAAGATCCCCACGCGGGCCTCTTCGTGGGCCACGGGTCTTTCCTGGGGAAAGTCCACGGACCGCGTCAGGCTGTTTCGGACCTCGGCCAGGTGGCCTGCGGCGGCGGCGGCGGCCGCGGAGGCCTCCACCACGGAGGTGGGGATGTCCTTGGGACCGGTGTAGGCGCCGCAGGAATAGATCCCCGGGCGGCTGGTGACCACCGGCTGAAAGGAGGAGGTTTCCAGGAATCCGTCCCCGTTCAGGGTCACACCCGCGACCTGCGCCAGGTTTCGGGTATGGGGGCTCGTTTCCATCCCCACCGAAAGTACCACCAGGTCGAAGGTTTCCTTGGCCTGCTTCCCCTCATTGGTGACGTAGCGAAAGTAGAGTCTCTGGCAGTCCCCGACGGGCTCCAGGGAATGAACGCGGCACCGGTTGAAGCGCACCCCCATCTGGCGCGCCTTTTCGTAATAGCGCTCGAAATCCTTTCCCGGCGTGCGCATGTCCACGAAAAAGACGGCCACGTCCACATCCGGCCCGGCTTCCTTGGCGAGCATGGCTTCCTTGAGGGCCGACATGCAGCAGACGGCGGAACAATAGGCGTGCCCGCACTTGTTCTCATCGCGGCTTCCCACGCACTGGAGGAAGGCGATCTTTCGAACGGGACGCCCGTCCGACGGCCGGATCAGCCGGCCCTGGGTGGGGCCTGACGTGGACAGGTAGCGCTCGAATTCCAACGAGGTGATCACATTGGGAAAGATCCCATAGCCCCACGTGCGGATCCCTTGGGGATCGAAGGGCCGAAACCCGGGCGCCAGGATGATCGAACCCACCTCCACGGAAAGGCTCTGTTCGCGATCGTCAAAGCGCACGGCCCCGGCCGGGCAGGCCTTCTCACAAGCGCCGCACGTGCCCTCTTTCAGTTTCAGGCACGCATCGGGGTCGATCTGGTATTTGAGGGGAACCGCCTGGGGATAGCGGATATGGACGGCCTTGCGCGTGGTAACCCCGCCGTTGAACTCGTCGGCCACCTCCCTCGGGCAGACGCGGGCGCATTCACCGCAGGCGATGCACCGTTCGGCGTCCACGTACCGGGGCCGACGGCGCAGGGTCACCCGAAACCGGCCGATGTCCCCTTCCACCCGCTCCACGTCCGTGAGCGTCATGAGCTCGATATTCAAGTGCCGACCGCACTCGACCACCTTGGGCGCGAGAATTCACATGGAGCATTCATTGCCGGGGAAGGTCTTGTCCAGCTGAGCCATGGTGCCGCCGATGGCCCCCCGGTGCTCCACCAGATAGACGAAAAAACCGCTGTCAGCCAGATCCAAGGCCGCCTGGATGCCGGCGATACCGCCTCCCACCACCAGGACGGCCCCCACCTTTTGGTGCATCATACGGACACTCCACGGATCCTCCGGCCCGGCATCACCAGGGATTCGGCCAGAAGTTCCCACAAATAGACCACATCCACGTCCAGATCGTATTCCTTACACAGACTCTTTTTGAGCTGATCGCGGCAGTTGTGGCAGCTCACCACCACCCGCTTGGCCCCGCAGTTGCGAATCTGGCGGGCCTTGAACCTTCCATGGAAAACCCGTTCTTCGTGGAACGGCAGGGACCAGACCCCGCCCCCGGCCCCGCAGCAGTAGTTGCCCTCCCGATTGGGGTACATCTCCACCACATCCGCACAGCATTGGCGGATGATCCAACGGCCCTCTTCGAAATATCCCCGGCCGAAGGCCTTGAGGGACCGGCGCCCGTAATGGCAGGAGTCGTGAAAGGTGGTGGTTTCGGGGCGAAGGGACCGGTCCAGCTGAAGGCGGCCTTCCTTGAGGTAGCCCATGAGCAGGTCGAAGATGGAGATGACCTGGAAATTCTTGAGGTCTTCCTTGAACCATCGCTGCAACCCGGCCCGGGTCGCAAAGTAGGCGTGGCCTCACAGGGGCAGAAGCAGGGTCCGACACTGCAGCCGGTACATGTTATCCACCAGATTGGCCACCATGGCCTTCATGACCTCGTCGTCGCCCGTAAAATACCCCCAGTTGAGGCCCTCCCAGTTCTCCGTGGGCAGCGTCCACGATTCCCTGGCGGCATAAAGAATCTTCCACAAGAATTTCATGTCGTCCGGGTCGGCGAAGGGCTCCTTGGAATTGACCGTGACCAGCAGTCGTGCTCCCTTCACGTCCAGGGGAACCTGAAACCCGCTCCAGCCCTCTTCCACCAGTTCGTCCGCCAGATCCAGGCAGAGTGCCACGAAATCCTCCCGGGGGATGCCCAGGTTGTTTCCGGTCTGCAGGAAGGTCTGCACCCCCCGTTGCAGGGCGCCGGGAACCAGGTCCCTGGGCTTCCTTCCCCGAACAGCGCGGACCAGGGAGACAATCTCCACGTTCATGGGGCACGCTTCCTCGCACTTGCCGCACAGCGTACATTTCCATACCCAATCCGATTCCAGGAGCTCCTTTTCGAGTCCCAGCACGGCCATGCGCACCACCTTGCGCGGATCCATGCCGTCCACGGCCGAGATGGGACAGGCGCTGGCGCAGCTTCCGCACGTGAGGCACACATCCGCCCACTGGGGAGACTCTCGGAAAAGGCCCGTTCGGGGGCCCAGCTCCGCCAGGGGGCCTTCAAGTTCCTTGGATTCACGACCTTCGTCGTTTTTCATGGGGACGCGGCGCACCTCGATGGTGTCCGGGTCCAGGCCGAAGGCGTGGCACAGCTTATGGAATTCCTCTTCCTTGATGAGATACCTCTTGCCCGGCACGCTGCGGGCGGGTAGTTTTCCGCTGCGGATCCAGTTGCGGATGGTGTTTCGGTGAACGCCCAGTTGTTCGGCCAGCCGGCCGATTTGGACCACAATCATCGTCGTCTCCCGTCCATGCGGGGGCGGCCCCCGCCCTGCGGACCTTGTGTCCGCGATGGCATAGTCCGTCGCGCGTTGTGCATCTTGTGCATCGAACCCCTACTAGCCCTTCCCGGCACTTTTGTCAAATCAAATCGAGGTTTCCAGACCCCTTCCTCTCAACGCGGAAGGGGGTGCAGTGCCTCCCTTCTGGGCCCCTTGAACCAACTGTGCTATCCTGCCAGCAGGAACGAAGGCTCCATCGCCCCTCTTCCCACCGGCGATGGACAAAAGTTTCACCGGAATACGCAAGGATAATGGGGGACGAACGGGACCGTTCGCGACGTTCCCGGTAAGAGCTGGCAGGATCCTCCAGGGAGGTCGCCATGAGATGGGCAGGGCTTGGAAAGTGGTTCGGCACCGGCGTCGCGGTGCTCATCGTCCTGGTGATTGCGGCGATCCTGGCCGCCACCATCCTGATCGATCCCAACGATTACAAGAGGCCGATTCAGGACGCGGTGCTGGAACGCACCGGAAGGGAGTTGCACCTGGAAGGGGATCTCGCCCTTTCGGTCTTCCCCTGGGTTGGTGTGGAGATGAAGAACGCCTGGCTCAACAATCCGGACGACTTCGGGGAAGGCCCCTTTGCCAGGATCGATCGGGCGGCCGTGAAGGTGAAGCTCCTCCCGCTGCTGCAAAAACGGGTGGAGGTGGCCACGGTCGTGCTGGACGGTCTGAGTCTGCGCTTGGTTCGACGGGCCGATGGACGCACCAACTGGGAAGATCTTGTCTCAATGAAGTCGGCACCACGTGGGAAAGTCCCCTCGGAGCGGCCCGAGGAACCGGCCTCCGGCGGTCCCCTGCCCTGGGTGAGCGTCTCGGGGCTGCGCCTGTCCAACGCCCGCTTGGAATGGAAAGATGAGATGGCGGGGAGCAGATTGACTCTTTCTGACATTTCCCTTTCCACCGACGCCATGGAGCCGGCAGTGCCCTTTCCTTTGGATCTGAGCTTCCGGTTCGATGGCGAGAAACCGCGGCTCCGGGGAAATTTCAAACTGGACCTGCAGGCCCGGCTGGATCCGGCGGCGCAGCGATGGGCCGTGGACCGCGGGCGGTTGTCCCTGTCGTTGGACGAAGCGGACTTCATCCGGGAGGCGGTCTCTGCTGTGGTGGATGTCCAAGGACGGGGCTCTTTCAGGGGCGACTCCCTTGAGATCCCTTCACTGGTGCTTACGCTGCCGGGCCTGCGAGCGGAAGGGCGGCTGGCGGTGCAAGAAGAGTCCGGAACTCTTGGGTTTTCTGGAGAATTGGCGGCAAAGCCCATTGACCCGAGAAGGCTCCTGCAACTGCTGCGCCCCGAACTGCTCGAGGCTCTCCCCCAAGGGGCCTTCAGCCAGGCAAGCGTCGCGTTTCGGTTTTCCGGCACGCCCCATGCGCTGAAGATCCCCGAACTCCGGGCGGTCCTGGACCGCTCCCAACTGAACGCCCAGGTGGACCTTTCGAGCCTCCGTCCGGCCATGGGAACCTTCCAAGTGAATGTCAATGAACTGGATCTGGACCGGTTCCTTCCGGCAGCTTCCGCACCGGCGGAAACGAAGGAGGCCTCCTCTTCTCCCCTCCAGACCGGAAAATCTTCCAAGAAGTCGTCCGGGAGGGATCCTGCGCCCGTCATACCGCCGAAGATCGATGTGAGCGGAACCGTGGCCGTCGACTGGCTGAAGGCTGCCAAGCTGACCTTGTCCCAGGTGAAAGCCTTCATAGCCGTAAAAAACGGCCGCCTGGCCGTGCAGCCCTTCCAGGCGGCTCTCTACGGCGGGAGTCTCACGGGGACGTTGGGCCTTTCGGCCGACGGACAAGGGCCACGCGGGGATATTTCCTACGATCTTACGAATGTGGCCATCGGCGCGCTTCTAAGGGACCTTCAGGGAAAGGAATCTCTTACGGGCACAGCCGCGGTCAAGGGACGGACCGCCTTTGCGGGGGCCAATGCCGATGCCGTCAAACGATCTCTTTCCGGGACGACCCATGTGCGCGTGACCGATGGAAGCTACAAGGGCGTCAACATCCCCCGGATGATTCGGGAAGCCAAGGCCGCCGTTCAGGGCCGGAAACTTGAGCCTGGTGAGGAGGAAGCGGCGACGGATTTCACGGAACTGACCGCCACCTTGGTTATGAAAAGCGGCGTGGTCCGAAACGACGATCTTTCCGCCAAATCGCCCTACCTGAGACTTGAGGGGCGGGGCACGGTGGATCTCCCGGCGGAGGCCATCGACTACCTGCTCACCACCACCTTGGTCGCCGTCCCGCGCGGCCAGAGCGGTGAAGACCTAAAGGATCTCATGGGGGTTCCCATTCCCATTCGGATCCACGGGCCGCTGGGGAAGCCCCGCTACGCGCTGGACATGAAGGCGGTCCTGGAGGCTGCGGCCAGAGGAAAGGTTCGGGAGAAGGTGGAAGCCGTGGAGGAAAAGTTGAAAGAAAAGCTGGAGGAGAAGGTTCCCGGGCTGAAAGGCCTCGATCTGAAAAAACTGTTCTAGGAGTCTGCCCGAGAATGTTTTTCCGGCTTGAAAGGCCGGGATCCCCCCTCTCATCGTAGCCTCGGGGCTTCAGCCCCAGGGAAAGGGCCATCGTAACCCCTTGAAGTCGCAGGCCGTATGTGATGGCCTATGCGACGACCGGGGGTTCCTCCGCAGCCCTAAAGGGCTACACTACGAGAAGGGAGGTTGTCCGCTACCAGAAGCGCTTGATTTCGGCTGTTGTATCGGCTTGGACCTGGAAGCCCGTCGCTCCCGCGGACGCGGGAGCCGATCATGAGCCGAAAGCATCCGGATTCCCGCCTTCGATCGGTCGAGGCATGAGTGTTGAAAACAGGTGGGGGCGGTTCGCGAACCGCCCCCACATGGAACAATCACCGCCGACAGGAATCCTTGGTTCCGCGGGGCTGACGCCCGGCGGCCCTCCTTCTTGGGCTAGAATTCCGAGAAGTCGTCGTCGAAGGGAATGAGTTCCTCGGGTTTGACCTGGGCCGGAACCTTCTCGGGAACGAAGGGGCGTTTGCCACCGTTGCCTTTGGTCTTCTCCTTGGCCTGTCCTCCGGGCTGGGCATCTCCCTTTGCCGAAAGCCTGCGTTGGGAAACTCGCCTCTCGACGCTCCCTGTTTCGGCGCGGAAGCCCACCATGTCGGCCAGGGTCTGGACGAAGTGGCGCATCTGTTCGGCCTGGGCGTTGAGCTCCTCGGCGGCGGAGGCGGATTCTTCCGCCGTGGCTGCGTTGCGCTGCACGACCTTGTCCATCTCCGACACGGCTCGGTTCACCTGGCCGATGCCCTCGGCCTGCTCGCTGGAAGCGGCCGCGATCTCACCCACCAGCTCTCCGATCTTGGTGGAGCCTTCCGCCACCTTACCGAAGGCCTCGTTGGCGTCCTTGAGAATGCTCTCTCCATCGGACACCTTCTTCACCGTATCTTCGATGAGCTGCGCCGTATTTTTGGCCGCTTCGGCGGACCGCATGGCGAGGTTTCGGACCTCGTCGGCCACCACGGCGAACCCGGCCCCCGCTTCCCCGGCCCGGGCCGCCTCAACGGCGGCGTTCAGGGCCAGCAGATTGGTCTGGAAGGCGATCTCGTCGATGGTCTTGATGATCTTCTGGGTTTCAGCGCTGGCCTGGGAGATCTGGCCCATGGACTGGGTGAGGGCCTGCATGGACTGGCGCGCTTCGGCGATGTCCTTGGCCGAGGCTTTGACGATGGAGTCGGCCTGCTTGGCGTTGTCGGCGTTTTGCCGGGTCATGGAGGACATCTCCTCCAGGGCGGAAGATGTCTCTTCCAGCGAGGCTGCCTGCTCGGAGGACCCTTCTGCAAGCTGCTGACTTGCGGAGGACACCTGGGAAGAGGCGGCCGCCACCTGGTCGGCTCCCTCCGTAAGCCCTTCCACCGCCACCAGAATCGGTTTGCTGATCTTTCTGGAGAAAAGGAAGAACACAACCAGGGTGATCAAGACGGCCACGCCGCTGATGCCCCCTACGGTCCAGGCCATGGCGCGGACCGGTTCCAGGAATTCGCTCTTTGTCTGGGTGATCCCCACCATCCAGCCGTTGATGCCCACCGGAGCGTAACCGCTGATCTTGTCGTCGCCTTTGTATTGATACTCCACGACGCCCGCCTTCCCGGAGTCCATGGCGGCCGCCAAGGATTCCAGGCCGGCCACCTTATGCAGGTTCAGCTTGAAGATGAGGTCTTTGTTGGGGTGGGCGATAATCGTGCCCTCCTTGTCGGTCATGTAGGCGTAACCGGTGGTGCCGACCTTGGTGTTGCTGACGGTATCCGTCAGAAAGCCGATTTTGAGGGACGTTCCCAGGATCCCCAGGAACCGGCCGTCCTTGTTTAGCAGGGGCACACAGATGACCGCGACGGGCTCGTTGGTGATCTTCGAGACGATGACGTCTCCGATCACGGCCTTGCCGGTTTCCCTGGCTCGTTTGAAATAATCGCGATCCTTGATCTGGACCCCGGGATAAACTTTCGTGTTTCCGTCATGGAGCACCCCGCCGTAAAGGAGCCCGGAGGCATCGGAAAGGAAGATCCCTTCGTAGTCTTGTCCAGCGGAGCGCATGATGGAAATGAGCCCCTCGTTCGCCTTCTGTACGGCCTCTTGTGCTCCTTCCGCTCCCTGAGCCGACACGAGCTCCGCGGCATCAACGACGGAGCGAAGGCTGGCGATGGCCTTGGCCTTTTGCACCTCTTCTTCCAGCACCATACGGACCAAGGTGGCCAGTTGTTCGGATTGTCGCTGGGAATTGTCCTTGCCCAGTCGGTTGAGGGCATGCGAGGACTTCCAGACGGAAACGGCACTGGTCGCAAGAAGGGAGGCCAAGACGATGGTCCCCCCGATGAACATCAATTTCTGGGTGAGGGTCAGTTTTTTGCCTTTCATGGCTTGTCTCTCCAACGCCGGTCCTTTCCGGTTCTTATGGGGGTGCCTGGTCATTTGTGGGAAACGCATCAGATTGTTTTTTCCAGCGCCTGCATTTCCTGGCCGGTGAGGACCTTGTCGATATCCAGAAGGATCTTGACCGAATCCCCGGCCTTCGCCATGCCGAGAATATATTCCGTGGACAGACGGGCACCGAAGGCGGGCGCGTCTTCGATGTCCTCATCCTTGATGTTGACCACCTCGGAGACGGAATCGACCACAAGCCCCATCATGATGTAGGAAGCCGTGGTCCCGCTGGTTTCCACCACGATGATGCAGGTGCGTTCATTATAGTCGATGGCCTCCATTCCGAACTTCAATCGCAGGTCGATCACGGGGATCACCTTGCCGCGCAGGTTGATGACCCCCTTGACGAAGTGGGGCGTCTGCGGCACGGGTGTGATGGGCATCATGCCGATGATTTCCTTCACCTTGAGGATTCCGATCCCGTACTCCTCGTTGGCCAGGGAAAAGGTCAGGTACTTGCCTTCCCTTGACATCTCTTCGTCGTGCATCATCACCGCTGCGTTTTGAACCGACACGATCGTCCTCCTTTCCGATCCAATGGAAATGCGCATCGAGCCTTGTTTCACTCCATTCCATACCTCCCGACGGACCCGCAGGCCGCGATTTTAGCTCCCGGTCTGCCCTTTCGCTCTTCGCAATTCCTATCGGCTCCATGGGGTATAAACTTGAATACAAAAATGGGGAGGTTAGAATTCTTTATTCAAAAAGGAGGTGTCCCATGATTGTCCAGGAAGTGGATCTGTTCCGAAGGATCCCGTCCCATGTTATCGACGAGATTGCCTCCCTTGCCGAGGAGATGCAGCCGGCTGCCGGTACCGTGCTCTTCAGGGAGGGGGATTTCGCCGAGAAACTCTATGTATTGGTGGGTGGGCGGGTGGATCTCACGGTGGGCGCGGAGCGCACGATCACCTTTCCGGTGGAGCGGGAGCAGTCGGTCTTCGGGTGGTCTGCCCTGGTGGAACCTCGGCGCTACACGGCAACGGCCACCTGTGCCGGGGACACCACGGTGCTGTGCATCGACGGCGATCGGCTCATGCGCGTCTTCGCCAAGCATCCCCAGGAAGGCCTGATCGTGATGCAGAGACTTGCGGGGCTCATTGCCCAGAGGCTCCAGGCAAGTTACCGGGCCCTCACAGGCCGTTGAAGGGCGCGCCTTTGCCGTCCGCGGTTTCTGACGCGGTCTCCTGCAAATGCTGAATCTCTCGACAGCAGCGGTTGTAGTAGGTGAAATCCAGCCCGTAGAGGGAGTGGAGGTTCTCGTCCTTGAGAAATCTCCAAGTGGGCACATCTCGGACGATCTTTCCCCGATGCAGGAGGATCGTGCGGTCCGTCAACATAGACACGAAGCAGATGTCGTGGCTGATGAGCAGGATGGTGGCCTCCACCTCGTCCAGAAGTTTGAGGAGGTTCTCCTCGGCTTGCGGATCGAGGCCGGCGGTGGGCTCATCCAGGATGAGCACGTCCGGTTCCATGGCCAGCACCGACGCCAGGGCCAGCCTTTTGCGCTCCCCTCCGCTCAGATGCTGGGGCACGCGATTCTCCAGATCCCCCAAACCAGCCCAGCGGAGCATGGCTCGGACCTTCTGGTGGACCTTCGATTCCGGCCAGCCCAGATTGCGAAGGCCGAAGGCCACCTCGTCGTAGCATCGGGAGCAGACCGTCTGATCGGCGGAGTCCTGAAACAACAGGCCCACATGCCGCCACAGTTCCCGGCGCCGCCTGTTGTCCACGATCTTCCCGTCAAAGCGATAACGGCCGGATCCCGATCGGATTCCCGCCAAACAGGCGGCCAGTGTGGATTTTCCAGCCCCGTTGGGCCCCACCAAAGCCACCCGTTCGCCCCGACGCACCTGGAGCGAGACGTCCCGCAGGGCAACCGCGCCGTCTTTGTACCGATAGGTGTACTGGTGAAGTTCCAGTATGGGAGGTTGCTCAGGCCGTTGGCAGGCATCCGAGCCCGCCTCCCCGGCCGAGACCCGGCAGACATGCGCGGATCGGGCCGGAGGGAGTGAAGACGACGGGTCGTTTGCTGTTGACCGCACCGGGCTCCGCCCGGCGCCTACATGCCGTCCGGGGGAGTCGCAACAACGAAACCGGAAGGTGAAGTCGAGACCGTGTTCCTGGAGCGAGCGGCGGTGGGAAATGAGAGCCTCGAAGGATGTATCGTGGTGAAGACATCCGTCCTGAAGGACCACGGCACGGGTGCAGAGTCCATAGAGGAAGAGCAGATCGTGGCTGATGCAGATGAGGGTTCCCGCATAGCCTTTCAGGACCTGGGCCAGCAGGTCTTCGCTGGCCGGGTCCAGGTTGGCGGTGGGTTCGTCCAAAATGAGCACCGATGGATAGAGGGCCAGGACCGCAGCCAGCGCGGCCCTTTTACGCTGCCCGTAACTCAGGTGATGGGGGGCCTTGTGGGCCGTGTCCTCCAGGCCCAACTGAGCGAGCGCGCCCAGGGCCCGCTGCGCGGCCCCCTCGGGCGGCGTCTGGAAGTTGATCAGGCCGAAGAGGACATCGTCCAGTACGCTGGTGCAGAAAAGCTGGTCGTCAGGATCCTGGAAGAGAAAGCCGACCTTTTTGCGTAGGTGCCCCAGACGGTGGGGTTCCAGCGGAGCCTCTTCGAAGAGGACCCGACCGCGCGCGGGCCGGGCGAGACCCGACAGGACCCGGGCGAGAGTGGTCTTCCCGGACCCGTTGTGGCCCAACAGCGCAATGCGGTCGCCTTCATGGATGCATAAATTGATGCCACGTAGCGCCCGGTTTCCGTTGGGGTACGTGTAGTCCACCCCCTCGAGCCGGTAGACGCACGATGCGGACTGCTGGGGACGGTGGATTGGAATGGCTTGAAGATGCACGCAGGGCGATCCTTGTCTGTCCGTGTTCATTCGTGGCTCTTGCGAACTTTCCCGAGGAACGCCTGCGCCCGGTGCCACGAAGCCGGGAGAACGTTCCGCGGGGACGATGGACATGATCACACAGTCGATCCCTACCGGAACACGCCGGAGAACGGAAGGGTTTCGTATCGGTCCAGAAGCAACACGGCGACACCGCCCAGGACCCAGCCCGCTCCCAGGGCCCAGTCCAGCGGTGTGGAGCGGAAGGATTCCCGGGTCGGGAATCGGCCGGTAAAGCCGCGGCACAGCATGGCCTCGTGCACGCGTTCCGTTCTTTCGAGGCTGCGAACGAAAAGCATGCCGAGGAAATTGCCCAGGATGTGGATCGTGCGGCGATTGGTGCCGGGCCGGAATCCGCGCACGTTCATGCCAACCCAGAGGCGGCTCATCTCATGCCGAAAGACAAAGACGTAGCGGTACATGATGAGCAGCATCTGGCAGAGGGGGTCGGGTACTCCCAATCGGGCCAGGGCGTTGACCGTTCGGGGAAACGGGCTCGTTCGAAGTAGAGGTTCCATGAGAAGTGCCACGCTCATGGCCTTGGCCGCCACCAAGGCGGCCACCGAAAATCCCCGGAAATTGATTTGGATCCATGTCCCGTGGCCCAATGTGGCCACCTGGTCTCCGGGCAGTACCGGCACGGTCAACGGCAGGACGACAAAGAACATGGCAAGAAAAGCGGCCATGGCGGCAATCCGACGGGCCGCAAGTCTCCAAGGGGTTCCGGCGACCATCAGAGCCGACGCGGAAACGGCGCAACACAGGAGCGCTGTGCCCACCGTGCCGACGGAGGCGGCGCAGAAGGAGAAAAGGAGAAGAGAAGCGATCTTGATGCGAGGGTCCCAACGATGAAAGAGGGTCTGACGCCGGCCTTCCTCCACCCCCGGCAACTCCGGGACAGCCCAGAGTTCCTGCTCTCCCCTGCTCCGCGACCGGGAGGTTTCACTTGTTTTCCCGAGCTTCATCTCCATTCCGCCTTCCAGGCCCCCTGAGTGATGAGCTCCGGCTTGACCCTGCCGACGAAGGCCAGCACCGAAGCCGTGACCAAGGCTTCCACGACGACCACAGGCACATGGGCCGCCAGGGCGATCTTCGCCACTCCAAAGAAATCCTCACCCCCCAAGGCCAGCAACATGGCCAGGCCACAGGCGGCCACGGCCACGGCTGTTCCGGACGCCATAGCGCCTGCCAAAATCCGAACGCGATCCGGGGAGTTCCGAAAACGGGTGAAAAATGCTCCGGAGAGCCAGGCAGGCAGTCCCATCATCAGGGCGTTGGCGCCCAGTGCCGTGAGCCCTCCAAATTGAAAGAGAAGACATTGGAGCAGCAGCCCCAGAAACACAGCCAAAAAGGCGCTCCATCCTAGGAGGATCCCCACGAGGCCTGGCAGCAGCAAGTGGACGCTGGTGGGGCCCAGGGGCACGTGCACCAAGGAGGCCACGAAGAAAGCGGAGGTCATGACCGCCACCTTGGGAAGGTCCTGCGCTCGGGTCTTCCGAAGGCTGAGGGACAGACAGCCGGCACTCAATGCGTAGCACGCCAGGGCCACCTTGGTGGGAAGAACTCCGTCGGCGATATGCATGATTTCAACTCCCTCCGTCCGGACGCTTGCGGGACAGAACGAAGGCCGCCGCGCCGAAGATCCCCAGGATATAGCCGATGCCGCCCAGAACATCCCTGAGGGTCGGCTTATCCCTGGAGGCACGAAGTCGAGCCAGTTCGCGCTTGATCTGGCGAAGTTCCTGGGAGGTCTCCTGTTGATGTTGCTGAAGTATGCTCAGAACTTGTGTACAGGCAGGCGCCTGGGAGTGTACGATAGCGTTTGAGCCTGCTTGTTCCGTGGGGGTCCCGACCCTTCGAGCCGTCTCCTCTGCGGCGTTCGCTGAAAGGTCCGCGAAAAAGGAAAGCATGGCTAAGGTCAGCAACACGAGCAGCTTTGCGTCTAGGGATGCCCGGCTCATCGGCTATTTGCTCCAGTCCTCTTTTTTCAAGGTGTAGGTGGCCTTGTGCCCCATGGACGCGTTCACCTCGATGGTGAGATCGCATGCCGTGCCCGGTGCGTCAAACTGAAAAAGGCCCTGGTTGTCTGTTTTGCCCTCCGCCACCGTCTTTCCATGCGTTCCGAAAACCACCACGGCAGCCTCGGCCGCAGGGGATCCATCCGGAAAATAGCTTTCCACGTAGACGGTCCGCCCTTCCACATAGGCAAACACGTTAACCTTGTGGGCCAAGGCCGTCCCGGCCAAAAGAAAGGTCGCCGCCGTCCAGACGACGATTAGCCAACGGCCCGAAAGGCTTCTCCTGTCTCCGACCGTTTCCTTCCACCATCGCGCCCCTCGTCCTGCCTTTCTTCTCATGATTGATCTCCTCCACTTGCGAGCGGAAAAAAAAGAGGCCGACACCGAACCCATTCGATGCCGGCCTTCGTGGCCTTATTGCCTTTTCTGGGGAAAGCACCCCCAGGGTCGGAGCCCTCGGGGCGTTGAGCCGGAAACCCCCTTCTTGGAGGCAGTACCGCCTGTATCAGTAGCAAAGAGCGAACAGGAATTCAAGCCCCGACGCCCTTCCGGCACTTGCGAAATGTGTCGCAGGCGATTATAAGAGCTCATCCGCAAGGGGGACCCGGCCACCGCATTGTCAAGAGTGCACCATGATCAAGCGTAACCTCAAGGATTCACCCCATGGGCCCATCCTCGTAGTGGAGACGGGACCGGCGTTCGATCCGGCGACTTGGCGCATCTTGCACGAGGAATGCGGTCCGGCCCTCAAGGGCCCTGTGCGCACCTCTTCGGAAATCAAGCGGGCCATGGAAGAGTTCCATCCGGAACTTTTACTGGTTGATGCGCCCCCGGGATGGAATCCTTCTGCTCTGCGCGCATCCTTGGGGGGCGAATCCGGACCTTCCCCACCGTTGGTACTCCTGGGTTGTCCCGAGGATGCGGGCTTTCCCGAAAAGGTACTGGAAAGCGGCGCCGAGGGATGGGTCTTCAAACCGCCTCGACCGCGGGAAGTGGCCTTGGTGGCAGAGCATATCCGCCGGCGCAGGAACGCCCTTTCCCTGGCACTCAACAGGGTGAAGATCCAGGGCATGAGCGCGCTTGCGGCCGCCTTCGCGCAGAATTGGACCCATGCCCTTTCCCACATCCTGGACCGGGTGAGTCGCGCGCGGGCAGTCTGCACAGGGCAAAATGTCGTGGAGAACCTCCTGGGCGATGCGTATCGGGCGGCCGTTGAGGCCGAGAGCCTTGTACGGGGCTTTCTCTCCCTGCCCGCGCAAGGCGATCTGAGCCCCGAGCCCCTGGACTTGTCGGCAGCCGTCCAGGAAGTGTGTGCCCATGTGTTTCAGGGCCCGCGGACGCCCACGGCGGACATCTCCGTGGGATGCCATCTGATGCGGGTACTGGCCGATCGAGACGCCTTGCGAACGGTGCTGGAAACCGTTCTGCAAGAAACGGGATCCACGCCCGATCGCGCCGGAGTGGTGCGTATCGGGCTGAAAAACATTCGCATCCCGCATGGTGGACCGTTGTGGGAAGTCCTGCCGTCGGGGCAGTACGTCAGGATGGAGCTGGAGGGCTGCGGTGCGGAAGGCCGGACCGGAACCCGACGCACCACACTTCACCCGGATGCCCATACGGCGCCCCCTGGTGCTCACGGGGGTCTAAACATGGAAATGTTCCAGGCACTGGCCTTGGTCCACGCGCAGGGCGGCCACCTTGACCTTAAACCGCGGCCTGGGGGCGGAACGGTGGTGACGATCTACCTACCTGCCGCGGTTTCGAGCCGGGAGCCAAGCCGGCGCAGGCTCCGAGCCCCGGGGCCTACGCGGGCGCGGATTCTGGCCATGGACGACGAGCCGATGCTTCGCCAGCTGGCGGAGGCCGTCCTGAATCACTTGGGCTATGAGTGCGACACGGCCGCCCACGGTCAAGAAGCTCTCATGCTGTACAAACGCGCGCTGGATGCAGGCCGGCGATACGACATGGTGGTTCTGGATCTCACCGTGAAAGGGGGGCTGGGAGGCATTCCCACCATGGCTCAGCTACTTGCCATCGATCCACAAGTGAAGGCGGTCATTTATACCGGATATTCAGAAGACCCGATTTTCCAAAATTATCGCCTGCACGGTTTCAAAGGAGCCATGCGAAAGCCCTATTCCGTAAAGGAAATGGCGGTCATGGTTCGCCGCATCCTCGGAAGAAGCGAGCACTGATCCTGGATTTTGCTCTCACTCGTTCATCTGCGGCCAAGGACGCTCTTCCGACTCCTCCACATAGTAGCAGAACCGGTCCCACTCAACCTCTCGGAGACTTACGGGACAGCGAAGGCGAACCTTCCGCTCCGTGACCTCCACCACCTCCCAGTCACCGCTGCGCGGACCGCCTTCGATGGAGATCTTCTGGCCCGGCGCCAGCGGGTAGGGACGAAAGACGACAACGCCTGCCATGGTTTCCCTCACCGCGATGGATTTACCCCTTGGTCTGCCGCTGAGCATCAGCCCCGCAGAGAGGCACATTGGGAAGCCGCCCAAGCACTCGAACGCGTCCGCCGGCCGCCTTCCAGCCGATGGCTTCCTTTCGCAGCCCGGGAGGGCTGCACTACGAGAGAGGCGGCGCTTGCGCGGTGTGTTCATTGTACATGCTCGTCATCCCGGCGGAAACGAGGACCAAACATTTCCGGCAGGCCCCAGCCTCCCACTCCCCGTTCGATAGGCGACCGAGCTCGAGGCGTGCTGTTCCGGGGGGGTCGAACAAGCAACTATGCCCCGGTCTTTTCCCTTTCCGAAAGGATGTCCTGGATGGCCCCTTCGATTTTGCTCAAGGCTCCCAGCCGTTCCTTGGCCTTTTCCAGGTAGGGAAGGGCCTGGGGATTCTTGTGGCGCCCGAGGGCCTGGGCCGCCCAGTTCACCACATAAGGGCTCTCGTGCTCCGTCAGCTGAGCCAGCAGGGAGAAGCTCTCCTCTGTGGGAACGGCGCCGAGAACCATGATGAGTCCCACCTTGAGTTCATCGAACGCGGCATTTTCCGAAAGCACTTGGGCGATGACGGGAACCGCCTTCTCGCCCATGGCTTCCAGCTGTTTGAGGCACATCTGGGCGAAATAGGGGAACCGGAACATGGAAAGCTCGGCCAGGAGCCGCGGTACCGCTTCGTGGGAAAAGGACGCCAGCAGGTCCGGAACGAAGAGGCTGGCCCAGGAAAACGTGTAGCACAGGGGCAGCAGGTGGGGGATCATGTCCGGGCCCGCTTGCCTGATCTCGACCAGGACCGGCTCCAGGGCCCGGCGCCTGGTCTCCACGCCTTCCGCATCCCGTTGGGGAAACCGTTTCATGTCGTTGGCCAGCTTGAGCTTGCCTGCCAGGCGATCCAGGCGGTCGTCCCCCGTTCGGGGGAATTCCTGTTCGTAGGCCCGGGCGCGCTGGGCGATCCAGAACTTTTCCAGCCAGGTGGCCGGAGAGTAGAAGTGCACCAGCTCCTTCCGCTCCAGGCCCTCCCGCTTGTGATAGCCGTTTTCCTGGAAGAAATCCTTCTCCTCCACCGCCACCTGCCAGCGGGTTCGGGCCCTGTAGAAGGCGGTGTCGTAATCGCCGGTGGCCAGGCAGGCGGTCACCAGGATGTCGTGGAGCCGGTCGTCTTCCGGATAAACCTCCAGGAGCCGCTCGGCGTGGTGGCGTGCCTTGTCGTAGGATCCTTCCAGCAGATGGCTGAATCCCTTTTCCACATCTTTTTGGAGTTTCTCCCGGCGCTTGGCCCTTTCCTCCATCTGCTGAAGTTCGTCCTTGGGGAGTGCCTTTCGGGCCTCTTCGTGGTGCGGAAGGCAGCACTTCTTATATTTCTTGCCCGAGCCGCACGGACATGGCTCGTTTCGTCCCACCCGTTTCACGATCAGGTGGTCCGCCAGGGCCATCTGGCGACGCGAGGTCTTGTAGTCCTCGATGAGTTTGTCCAGATCCTGATCCCGAAGGCCGTAGCGGGCGAGCACGGTGTCGCGATGGACCCCCTGCATGATGTCGTAGACGGGTTGCCACGGGTTGCCGGAGGCCGAAGGGGAAGTGCCGGGGGTGGAACTAGAACCGCTCATGGAACGTCCTTTCTGTGAGTGGCGATTTGAATCACGAAAGTCTGCCGCAAGGCATCGGATCTCTACCACCTTTGGTCAATGGTGTCAAAACTCCACTGGCCTCCGCGGGGCCCGGCCGGTCTTTGCCAGGTTACGGGCGATGACCTCGGCGATCTCTTCCGCAGACAGGGAGCCGGAATCCACGGCCACATGGGCGATCACCCGGTAGAGCGGGCGCCTTCTTTCCAGGATCTGGGAGGTCTCGTCCTGGACGTGGCGGCCGGTGAGCGACGGTCTTTGCGTTGCGGTCTTGGGATCCAGTGCGAGGCGCTGGAGGATAACCGGAAGGTCGCAATCCAGCCAGACTACGTGGAAGCAGTCGCGGAGGATCTTTCCGTTCCTTTCCTTTTCCACGATTCCGCCTCCCGTGGCCACCACCAACCCCTCTTCCCGGCTGATCTGGCCCAGAAGGGCCGATTCCGCTTCCCGGAAGGCCTCCCAGCCGTTTTGAGCAACGAAATGGGCGATGGACGTTCCAAACCGCTGCGTCAGCACGCGGTCCATGTCCACGAAGTCCCATCCCAGGCGCGCGGCCAGGAGGTCGCCCACCGTGCTCTTCCCCGTGCCGCGGTATCCGATGAGAGCAATCCGCTGAATCGTGCTTTCTTCCACCCTCCAATGCCTCCTCAACAAGGCGAAGTGGAGCGACCGGGCGCCATAGAACAGGCAGCCAGCCGTCTCGCGGATCTCGCCGCTCCCACAGCCCGTTCATGCCGCATTGTCGTCCCTTCGCGTTCCCGGGCCCTTTTCTTTCCCATGAGCCTCCCCCATCCTGCGAGGCGAGGCAAAACATGATTAAGAAATCCTTGGCCCCATGCGGACCTAAACGGTAAATAGATTTTCCAGCACGCGCAAGGACAAAGCCTGCGGTGATATTTGGATTCGAAGGCATCGACGATGGGAACGGGAGGCCCAAGCCCATGAAACGGATTCTCGTGCTCCACGGAATCAACCTGAACATGTTCGGGAGGCGGGACAGCAGCCACTACGGACATCTGACCCTTACGGCCATCGATGAGCGCATCCAGGCGCTCGCCGCTGAACTGGGCGTGCAGGTGGAATGCTTTCAATCGAACCGCGAAGACGAGCTGGTGGAAAGGATTCATCGGGCCCTGGACGACGGAACGGACGCCGTGGTGATCAACGCCGGCGCCTGGACCCACTACAACTATGCCATTCGGGATGCGCTGGAGATTTTGAAGGTGCCGGTCGTGGAGGTGCACATGTCCAACATCCACGCCCGAGAGCCCTTCCGCGCAACGTCCGTGCTGGCTCCCGTGGCCCGGGGCCAGATTTCCGGTTTTGGCGTTCTCAGCTACCTTCTGGGACTTCGTGCCGCCGTGGATCTCCTGGAAGAACAAGGGTAAGGAACGCATTGGATCCAGGGCCAGCTTCAAGAAATCGGCTTGCGGGCCTCGGGATCAAAGCGGTTCATTTTCGCCATACCTGACCAGGAGCCGGCACAAGCCCGTTGACGATGCGCAGCCCTTCGGGTAGGAGGAGCGGCCCTGGACGAGATGCGTAAACGATGGGGTGACCATGAGACGACCTTTCGCTTTGGATCAACCGTGGATGAAGCCTGTGCCGATCCTGGCGGCCGGCCTGCTCAGACTGCTTCACCACAGCTGTTCCTTTTCCGCCCTGGGGCTGGGGCATCTCCAAAGGGCGTTGTCGGGGCCCGGCGCCTGCCTGTTCACCACCTGGCATTGCATGTTTCCTGCGGTGGTCCACTTTTTCCGAAACTTGGACGGGGTTCTCATGGTGAGCCGTTCCCAGGACGGAGAATGGGCATCGCGCATCGTTCACCATCTGGGCTACCAAACCGTGCGGGGGTCCAGCCACCGGGGCGGTTCCCAGGCCCTTCGCGCCATGCTTCGCCTCACCCGCCTGGGTCATTACGCCGGTCTCATCGCGGACGGTTCCCAGGGGCCCGCCAAGGTGGCCCAGGCCGGGATCGTGTGGCTGGCGCGAGCCACGGGCCTTCCCTTGTTTCCCGTCTGTATGGCCGCCCATCCGTGCGTGCGCCTTTCCAGCTGGGACCGAACCATCATCGCCCGGCCCTTTGCCACCGTGGTTATGGCCTTCGGTGAGCCCATCCGGGTGCCGCGCAACGTCCCCCCGGAAGGGCTGGAATCGTACCGGAACCGGCTCCAGGATGCCCTGAACCGTCTGGCGGACCAGGCGGAAACGGCCGCGCGGAGCGGCGCAGGCGTTCCCATCCCATCCCAGGCAGCCCGAGCCGCCGGGCGGATCGGGCCCGGTCGAACCCTTACCCCTTGAGAAAGGAGAAATGCATGATTCGCAGCGTCATCGCCGGTATCGGCAGTTTCGTGCCGCCGAAGGTGGTCACCAACGATGACCTGGCTCAGAGGATGACCACGAGCGACGAATGGATCCAGACCCGCACCGGGATCAGAGAAAGGCGGTTTGCCGAAGAGGGGGTGAGCTGCTCGGACCTGGCCCTGGAAGCCACCCGCAAGGCCCTGGAAGATGCGGGCATGACGGCATCCGACATCGACTTCATCATCTTTGCCACCCTGAGCCCCGATCATCACTTCCCGGGAACGGGCTGTTATCTCCAGGCCAAGCTGGATGCGGCGCCCGTGGGCTGCCTGGACGTGCGCAACCAATGCACCGGCTTCCTCTACTCCCTGGCCACCGCCGATGCCATGATCCGGGCGGGGCTCTACCGGAACATCCTCATCGTGGGCTCCGAGGTCCATTCCAGCGCCCTCGACTTTTCCGATACCGGCCGGGACGTGGCGGTTCTTTTCGGAGACGGGGCCGGTGCCGTGGTGCTTTCGGCGGGGGATGATCCGGAGCGCGGGGTGCTCTACACGGAGCTCCACGCCGACGGGCGTTTCGCCAAGGCACTGCACCTGGACATCTGGGATATTTCCAAGAAGCCTTACATCACTCCGGAAACGGTGACCAGCGGGGCCATCTGGCCGCGCATGGAAGGAAAGACCGTCTTCAAGCACGCCGTGACGCGTCTTTGCGAATCCATCGTCCGTACCCTGGAGGTGAACCGGGTCCGCCCGGAAGAGATCAAGTACGTCATTCCGCACCAGGCCAACATGCGCATCAACCAGATGGTGGCTCAAAAGCTAGGCTTTCCGGAAGAGAAGTTCCTGCACAACATGCAGCGTTACGGAAACACCACGGCGGCCAGCATCCCGCTGCTGCTGGACGAGACCTACCGGCAGGGCTTCCTGGAAAAAGGAGATCTTTTGCTGCTGGCCGCCTTCGGCGCCGGATTCACCTGGGGCACCGCCCTACTGCGATGGTGAGGATTCCGGGGACGGACACGGGTCGTGTGTCTGGCCGTCCCCGGCCCCCAGACCCAGGTGATCCTTGAGGCAGGAAAGCACGTCCCGGAGGCGCGTGCCGTCCACCTGCACCCCCACGGCGGCGATCACCGAATGGCGGCGGTAAGGATCCACTTCGAACTGCCAGGGGCGCAAGGCCCCGTCCAGGCCTCTGCGGGCCGCAAAGGCTTCAAAGTCCTTCACCCGGGCCAGGAGCGCCTCGTACTCGTCCCGACCGTAGACCACCCCATCGAATTCCCCGTAAGAACATCGGCCGAAGGCAATGACATAGGTTTCCTGGGATGGTCCTTCCTCGCTCCCCTGCCCTGCCTTTTGCTTCATGATGCGCATCTCCGGAAACGGGGCGAAGGCGGGGTCCAGGTGGTACAAGTCCACGAATTCCCCTTCCGGCACCGCACTTTGGAGGTTCATGGGACATCCGTATTTGCTCTGATCCAGGAAGGTGCGCAGGTATCGGCAGACCAGGTCGAAGTCCTCCTCCGGGATGGAAAGCCCGATGCTCACAATCCGTGCATGGCCCTGGCCCAGGGGAGGCTCTCCCTGGACGATCCGGACGCGGTCCCGCAACCTGGGGTTCACCTGGCCCAGGTAGGTCAGAAAATTCTGCGCCAGCACGTCCTTTTCGGAGTATTTCAGGAATCCGGGGCCGATCTCGATCTTGTCCAGATCCTGGTCGTATTCGAAGTTGCTGGCGAAGATGAGGTAGTAGTAGTGCGGAACGCGCATCAAGTGGAAGCCCTCGGCTTCGAAGTCCTTCAAGACGCTCATGGTGCGGTTCTTGATAAAGATGTCCCGGATGACGTCGTTTTCGCCCTCTCCCCGCTCCCGGGCCTTTTCCACCATGATTTCGTGGATCCAGTGGGTACGCCAGGTGGTGCACAGCATGAGGGCGCGAAGAATCTTGAGCACCTCACGGCCGAGATGCGAACCGTGGTAGACCAGGGGGGGGCCCAGGTCGAATTCGTCCAGGGCCACGTCCTTCAGAGCCAATGTTCTCTCCCGATCCCTTTCGGGAATGTAGAGGAGATAGGTGGCGAAGGCGTGCATCAATTCCTTTTCCGAAACGCTCCGGTCTCCCGCCTTGAGCCGTGCTTCCAGCCTCTGGTAATGGGCCAGCTCCAGTTCCATCTGGTAGTGGATGTCCAGAAGGGTCTCGTAATCCAGCTCCCGGTAGCCCGCCCGCTCGAACTGGTCCCGCAGGTATTCCCAATCCACGTAGAGCTTCTTTCGGGCCTTTCGGTCTTCCAGGAAATCCACGGCGTCGGTGACGCCCACGATCCCCCGCTCCCCGTCCACAAAGACCCGGCGACCCATGAACGGTGCCAGGGATGATTCCGGGTTGAGGCGGATCCGGTCTTCGTCGATGAGAACCAAGGGCCGCCCCTCCACGTCCACCACGTTGATGAGATACGGCTTGCTGTAGGCCACGGCCGATACGGCCTCATGTCCGGTGACGTTCCCGTCGCAGCGGATGATTCCCCGCACGTTGGGGTGGTTGACCGCCAGGTCCGATTCGCCGTAGGGGCGTTTCCGGAGCATGATGACCGGCTCGCCTTGGCGGGCCAGATCCAGCGCCGCTTCCGTACCGAACACCAGAACGCCCACGTCCGCCGTGTCGGTGACGGGCTCACCGGTGGCCAGCACCCGGTAGTCCCGAAAGCCCTCCTTGAGGGCCTTTTCCGGCTGCTCCAGGGCGTTGTTGATGATGAGCGACGCCAGCTGAATGTTCGTCTTGCCTTCGTCCACCAGATCCCACATGGCCCGGGCCGTGGCGGCGAAGGTCATGCGAAGCGGGCGCCGCTGGAGGATGTAGAGCTTTCGGTCCTCCACCGTGAATTCGATGTCCAACGGCCTCTTGGCCCGCGCCTCGAACCGGTCCCGCACGGTGAGCAGCAGCTCGTAGATGTCGGGGAACCGTTCCCGGAGATCCCGGGTATGGAGGAGCTGCTTTCGGAGCTTTCCGGAGACGATCTTGTCGCACTGCACCTTAGGAGCCCATTCGATGACGGGGTGCGACGATCCCGTCCGTGGATTCCGGGTGAAAAGAACGCCCCCCAGGCAGTTTTCCGAATCCCGATTGCCGAAGACCATGGCCTGGACGATCACTGCCGTTCCCATGTCGTCCGGCACCTTGGGGCTTCGACTGACCCGGGCCTCCACGGCCGTCTCGCCCATCCACGAATCGAAGACGCTTTCGATGGCGAACCGGAACTGCCTGACGGGATCCGATTGGAAGCCGACGCCTCGCCGGGGATGCTCCGCCTGCAGGAGCACCTTCTTGTAGGCGTCGATCAGGGGAAAGATCTCGTCGGTGGGAACGGATCCCTCGTCGCCCACGTGGAAGCGCTGAAGGATCTCGAAGAAATGGGCATAGGGAATGCCCAGCACCACTTCCCCGTACATGCGGATCGCCTCCAGGTAGGTGCTGAGAAGAAAGCCCTCGTCTTCACCGGCTTCCACCAGAGCGGTGACGATCTCATCGTTGAGGCCCACGTTCAGGATGGTGCTGATGGCCCCCGGTAGAGACACGGGAGCCCCACCCCGCACGGCCACGATCAGGGGCATGGCCCCGGTGGCATCCCCGAATCTCCTGCCCACCCGCCGTTCCAGATCCGACAGCTCCAGGCACACCTGGCTCCAGAGATCCTCCGGTAGCGAATCTCCGTTATTCCTGTAAACGCGCCAGGCGTCGGTGGTAAGGATGAAACCGTCGGGAACGGAAATGAGATCCTCCATACCGGGAAAGTCGGACCTCAGGTTTTGAAAGTCCTCCACCAGCTTCGCCCCTTTGGCTCCCAGCTTGTCCACCTGGGCGGGGTCGGCCCTCTCAAAGGGGACGGTGTAATAGTCCTGGGGCATTTCTCTCTCCTGATCAATGGTCCCAGAATTCATGTGAAACAGAACCGCGAATGAACGCATATGGACGCAAATGGAAATGACCGGTGTGTGGGAGCGCAGCAAGCCACGTTGAGGTTGGTTGGCAATCTAACGATGGAGGGATCACACAAAAAAAGCGCGCCTTTCGGTGCTCCCACAAAAGGTCCGTGCCTGGCCCACCCTTTCATCCATGCGGGGTGGAGCTAAGTGGGCCATGAACGTTAGGTCTCCGTTACGATCCTTGGGTTTCTCGGTTTCCATCTTAACAATCCTGGTGGGTTTCGCCACCCAGGTGCCGACGAAAGATGCCACTCAATGGAAGGAAAGGGGCGGCGGTTGCTTCGCGGCGCTGAGAGTGCTAAACGGGGATTGCTATAATCGAGAATCGAAGGACGCACCTTTGGGGGGGACCCATTCATGAAGGATGATGCCCGCTTGAGCGAAGAAGAGACCATGCTTCGCAGCATCGAGGCCATGCTGCCGCGCTTTGAAAAGAACCGCGCCCAGTTGATTCCCATCTTGCAGGCCATCCAGGAGGAGCACCAGTACCTGTCCCGCGAGGCCATGCGCCTGGTGGCAGACTACCTGGAGATCTCTCCCAGCGAGGTGCTGGGGGTTGCCACCTTCTACAACCAGTTCCGGTTTCACCCACCCGGCCGTCACCAGATCAAGGTGTGTCTGGGAACGGCCTGCCATGTGGCCGGAGGAGACATCATCCTGGAAAATTTTGAAAGAAAACTGGGGATCAGGGAAGGAGAAACCACGCCGGACCGAGAATACAGCGTGGAGCGTGTGGCCTGTGTGGGATGCTGTGCTCTTGCGCCGGTGGCCGTGGTGGACGACAAGGTGATCGGTCACATGCAGCCGAGCAAGATCGAGGGCCTCTTTTTGCAGTTCGACCTCCAGCGGGAGCAGGAGAAGGCCCGGGAAGCGGGAGAAGAGGCGGATGCACAAGCTGGATCCTGAAAAACGGTTGGCCCTGCTGGCGGAGGAGGCGAGGAAAAGACAAGCCCAGGCTTCCCGGGAAGATGTACCCACCCTGCGGATTGTCATGTCCACCTGCGGGTTGGCTGCGGGAGCAGCCGAGACCCGGGCCGCCTTCGAGGAAGCCCTGGAGCGGCGAGGCCTGGAAGCCCGCATCGTGGCCGTGGGCTGTCTGGGCCACTGCTATGCGGAGCCCCTGGTGGTGATCCACCACCCCGCGTCGGGCTTTCCGCCCTTGTGCTACTACAACATCGACCCGGGCAAGGCCCGCATGCTGGTGGATTCCTTCCTCCTGGACGGCGACCCGGCCTTGGAGTACGTGCTGGGTGCCATGGTTCCCAACGACCTCCTTCCCGCCGTCACCGATTTTCCCCGCTTCAGCATGGAACAAAGGGTGGTGATGGAGCATTGCGGCGCCATCGACCCTCACTCGCTGGACGATTACCTGGCCTTGGGCGGATACGGAGCCTTGGCGACGGCTCTCGGCCGGAGTCCCGGCTGGGTGCTGGACGAGGTGGCCCGTTCCGGTCTTCGCGGTCGCGGCGGCGCCGGTTTCCCCACCGGTCGCAAATGGAGACTGGCGGCGGAGGCACCGGCGGATTCCAAGGTGGTCATCTGCAATGCCGATGAGGGGGATCCAGGGGCGTACATGGATCGGACCATCATGGAGAGCAACCCGCACCAGCTTCTGGAAGGCATGGCCCTCTGTGCCTACGCCGTGGGGGCGGAAGAGGCCATCGTCTACGTGCGGGCTGAATATCCGCTGGCCGTGCGAACCATCCAGCGGGCCATCGACGACGCCCGAAAGGCGGGCCTTCTGGGCGAACGGATCCTGGGAAGCGACTTCTCGCTGCATATTCGAGTCTTCCAAGGTTCCGGGGCCTTTGTCTGCGGCGAGGAGACGGCCCTCATCCAGTCCATCGAAGGCCGGCGGGGCATGCCGCAGCACCGCCCGCCCTACCCCGTGGAGGCCGGCCTTTGGGGCCGTCCCACGGTGGTCAACAACGTGAAGACCCTTTCCACGGTGCCTGCCATCCTGACCCGCGGAGCCCACTGGTTCCGGTCCATCGGCACCGAAAAGAGTCCGGGCACGGCCATCTTTTCCGTGGTGGGCAACGTGACGCACGCCGGTCTGGTGGAGATCCCCATGGGGACCACGCTACGCACGCTGATCTTCGATGTGTGCGGCGGCATCCCCAAGAAGAAGGCGTTCAAGGCCGTGCAGATCGGAGGACCGTCCGGAGGATGCCTTTCCGGGGATTTTTTGGACACGTCCATCGACTTCGATTCCCTCACGGAAGCCGGCGCCATGATGGGCTCCGGCGGCATGGTGGTGATGGACGAAGACAGCTGCATGGTGGACGTGGCCCGCTATTTCCTGGATTTCACCCAGAACGAATCGTGCGGCAAGTGCACCTTCTGCCGCATCGGCACCCGGCATCTGCTCCTCATCCTGGACCGGATCACCAAGGGGGAAGGCCGGGAGGAAGACCTGGAACTGCTGGACACTCTCTCCCGGGACATCCGGGACGGGTCGCTTTGCGGCCTGGGCAAAACGGCGCCCAACCCGGTGCTCACCTCCCTTCGCTACTTCCGGGACGAATACGAAGCCCACGTACGGGAAAAGCGCTGTCCCGCCCTCAAGTGCCGCGCCCTCACCGCCTTTTACATCGACCTGGACAAGTGCGCCCGCGGCTGCGACGCCTGCGTGGGGTGCTGCCCCGTGGAGGCGATCTTCACGACCAGGGGGCGGAAGAAGGCCATCGACCAGGAACTGTGCGTCAAATGCGGGGAATGCGTGACCGCCTGCCCCCCGGAATACGATGCCGTGGTGAGGGTGTCCCCGGCCCACCTGGCTCCCATCATCGAAAGGCCGCAGCCTTCCGAAGGCCGCGGATGACCGGGGGGGCCTACGGGGCCATGGGCTCGAGGGGCCCTTCTTTTCAGAAGGAACGGGGGTTGCGAGCTTCGTCACAATTGTCTGGTTTCTGACGTGGGCTCCAGAGGAGAACGGACGAGATCATGATCGCGCTTGATGTGGACGGCAGAACGATCCAGGTGGAAGCGGGCATCACCGTTCTGGAAGCCTGTCTTCAAAACGGGATTTTCATCCCCAACCTCTGCTTTGTGAAGACGCGCAAGCGGCCGCACGCCTCATGCCGCCTGTGCTTCGTGGAAATCGACGGTCTGGACCGGCCCGTGCCTTCCTGCACCCAAAGGGTTCGGGACGGCATGAAGGTACGCACGGACACGGAGCCGGTGCGCCGTCTTCAGCGTTCCGCCTTCAAGCTCCTCATGTCCACCCACATCTGCACGCCTAGGGAGTGTCCCACTCAAGGCCGATGCCAACTCATCCGTACGGCCAAGCTGCTCAAGGTCTCCCTGAAGCCGTCCCCCTTGGAGCGGCTCGAAAGGGACGTGGATCCCGTGGTGCGCCTGGGGCCGTTGGTTCACTACCCCTACCGGTGCGTTCTGTGCGGCCGATGCGTCCACGTATGCGGGGAGGAATCGGGACACGGCCTGCTCACCTTCGCCAAGCGGGGATTCAACACCGTGGTGGCCACCTTTGTGTCCGAGGGCGAAGAGGGGCCGTGTGCGGAATGCTCGGCGTGCGTAGGGGTGTGTCCCACAGGGGCCTTGACCCTGGAGGCACCTGAGACGGCGGAAAGCGAAGAACCAGGGCGTGCCGCCGACTCCGGCGGTTGATGGCTTCGCAGGAAAAGGGGACGCGAAGTCATGCATCACCCCGGAGTGGTGGGGCGAATGATCCCCGGCTCCTAAGGTTCCCTGTTCATGGGAGGCGCGTTTCATCTTGGGGTGTCCGGGGCTTTCTTGACAGGCAGTGGTCCTTCATTTCAGCGATCGGGAGAAACTCATGCATTCGCAGGCACCCGAAAGGAACCTGGGTCTGGATTTGGTTCGCGTGACGGAGGCCGCCGCCCTGGCGTCGGCCCGCTGGCTGGGGCGCGGCGACCGCAATGCGGGGGACAAGGCGGCGGTGGATGCCATGCGTTTGAGCTTCAACGCGGTGGACATCGACGGGGTGGTGGTCATCGGTGAGGGCGAGAAAGACGAAGCGCCCATGCTCTTCAACGGCGAAGCGATTGGAACCGGACGGGGGCCGCGCATGGACGTGGCCGTGGACCCGGTGGAAGGCACGCGCCTTCTGGCCTACGGAAGGCCCAACGCCATTTCCGTGGTGGCCATGGCACCCCGGGGAACCCTGTACAATCCCGGCCCCGCCTTTTACATGCAAAAGCTGGCCGTTCCCAGGGAAGCCCGAGCCGTGGTGGATCTGGATGCCCCCACCGCGGACAACCTGAAAAACATCGCCAGGGCTCTCGGCAAGGACGTGGACGACCTGGTGGTCTTCGTCCTGGAAAAGCCCCGGCATGAAGGTCTCATTCGAGAGATCCGGGAGGCAGGGGCCCGCATCCAGCTCCATACCGACGGGGACGTGGCGGGGGCGCTCATGGCCGTGCTTCCCGACACTACGGTGGATGTGATGATGGGAACGGGCGGCACACCGGAGGGCGTGTTGGCGGCGGCGGCCATCAAGGTGGTGGGCGGGGAGATGCTCGGACGTCTCGATCCCCAGTCCGAGCGGGAAAGGCGGGCTCTGCTCGATGCGGGCTACGATCTCCAACGCGTGCTCACGGTGGACGATCTGGTGGCGAGCGAGGACGTCTTCTTCGTGGCCACCGGAATCACCGGAGGCGACTTCCTGGGAGGCGTGCACTTTACGGGGACCGGGGCGGTCACCCACTCCCTGGTGATGCGGGGAAAGACGGGGACCGTCCGCAAGATCGAGGCCCACCACTCCTTCGATCGCCTCATGCAGATCAGCTCCATCGATTATGACTGAAAACGCGGGCGCCGGGGACATCCCCGGCGCCCCGTCCTTCGCCATCAAAGTCCTTCGAAAGATCGTGCATCCGGCAGTTCTCCGGGGCCTTGGAGTAGGGGCCGAACGACGCCCCGACCGTTGCCAGTCAACGATTCCGTGGGTCGACCGGCGCCCGTGTTTTGGGGAAGCCGGACCGACGCAGGGACGAGACGTTCCTCGGCCGGCTCCTTTTCGCCGGGCGATGCCGTTCTCGATGAGCTCCCGCCCACCAGCGCCACCAGCTCCTCCACGAGGCACTGGAGTTGAGCCGCTTGGGCACTCATTTCCTCCGCGGCCGAAGCCGACTCTTCCGCGTTCGCCGCATTGGCCTGAGTTACCTTGTCCAACTCGGCGATGCCTCGGTTTACCTGGTCGATCCCCTGGGACTGCTGGTGGGTGGCGGCGCTGATCTCAGCGATGAGTTCCGCAACCTTCTTGGCGTTCCCGATCAGCCGGTGGAACGCCTCGCTCGTGGTCTCCACCCGCTGGGACCCGCTCCGAATCCGTGACACGGTCCCTTCGATCAGGGCCGCCGTGTCCTTGGCCGACTGGGCGGCGCGCATGGCAAGATTGCGCACCTCGTCCGCCACCACGGCGAACCCGGCCCCGGCTTCTCCCGCCCGGGCCGCCTCCACGGCGGCGTTCAACGCCAGCAGATTGGTCTGAAAGGCGATCTCGTCGATGGTTTTGATGATCTTTTGGGTCTCTTCTCCGGCCTTGGCCATCTCCTGCATGGACCGGGTCAGATCGGCCATGGACTGGGCCGCGTCGTCTGCCACGTTCGTTGTCTGCTGCATGAGTTGCGCGGCCTGGGCGGCATTGTCCGCGTTCTGACGCGTCATGGAAGCCATCTCTTCCATGGAGGAGGAGGTTTCCTCGATGGCCGCCGCTCCTTCCGATGCCCCTTCCGCTAGGTGTTGACTCGACGTGGCCACCTGGTAGGACGCCGCCGCCACCTGGGATGCGCTCTCTTCCACCTGGGACGCGAATCGTTTCAGGGAAGAGACGATGCCCCTGGCCAACAGGAAGGCCAGGAGGATGCCCACTACGATGGCCGAGGCACTGATGAGCCCCACATGGCGCTTGGTCTTTTCGGCCGCCTCCAGGACGGCATCGAAAGAAAGGATGTTCTTGGCCGTTTCGTCGCGGAGCCCATGGAGCAGTTTCTGAACCTGGCGGAGCGCCGGCATGGTCTGTTCGGCATAGATCCGATTCGCCTCTTCCAGCCCCTTCAGCTGTTCTTCGGCCTTGGATCGGATACGGCCGAGAGCCGCCGCCGTATCGGCGAGAGCCCGCAACGTTTCATGCTGGAAAACCTTCAGCGCGTGCTGATGTCTTTCCACCAAGGCGCCCTCGGCTTCCATGGCCTTCCCGAACCACTCGGCGATTTGCGCGAGGGCCGGAAGCGCCTGGCTGGTATAGATCGCAAAGGCGCGGTTCTGATCTCCCGCGGCCAGGGCTTCCTCCATGGCTTCGGCCGTGGCGTGAAGCTCCCGATGGGGTTTGTGCACGGCCTCCATGGCCTCCCGGAACGCGGGAAAGTTCGCCATCCACTCCTTGGCCTGATCGGAAATCAAGAACCGGCCGAAGGTGCACTTGCTCGGATCCTTTTCCACATCCAGCTTGGTGCTTCCCTGGATAAGGGCTGCCGAAACCTTCATGGTCCAGAGGTAATGATCCTCCAGGCGCGCCCGCATCTCTTCCATCAAGCCCGGGTGGACGGGCCGGTAAATCTCCTGGAGCTTGGCGGCGGATTCATGCAGCCGCCGGTGTTCTATTTCCAGTTCCCGGACCAGTGGCTCCAGGTCCGGATTCCGTTCCAGCACCTCTTTCAGGGAATCGCCGTAGATCCACTGACCCAGAGCGCATCGGGTAGGATCGGTCTCCACATCCACACCCGCCTTGTTTTCCAGAAAGACGTCGCGGATCTTGGCCGCCCACACCAGGTGGTCCACTTCCCGACGGGCCAGGAAGCCGGGCAATTGAGGGTCCGCCGGGGCATAAGCGGCCTGGATGGCTGCGGCCGACTCATGAAGGATCCGGTGCGGCGCCTCGATCTCCCGCAGCAGGGGAGCCAGGCTCGGTACCAGCGCGATCGCCTCCTTGCGGCCTTCCCCGTAGAGCCATTTTCCAAAGGCGCACTGATGATCGTCGAGCTGCACATCCAGCCGTGTCACGTTCTTGTCGGTCAAGAGTGCGTTCACCTCGTTGGCCCAGTTCAAATGGTCCAGCTCGCGCTGCGCCAACAGGCCGTCCAAATGCTTGCCCCCTACGCAGGTGTGAGCCTCATTCACGATGCCGCGGATCCCGCTGAAACCGAGCCAGGCGACAGCTGCAAATAAGGATAGAACCACCGAAAAACCCAATCCGATTCTTTTTCCGACACTCATCTTTTTCCAAAACATTGCGGAGCCCTCCCCAGTGGTCTCCGGGCACGGAGGATTGTCCTGCCTGCCCGGAAAGGATTTTGTGTACCGCCTCACAGAACAAGATCGGCGAAAAGGGGGGGGTGACTTTACGGAAAAAGTGTTGCCACCTACTCTAGTTTTGCGCTGGGAATTGTCGTCCACCGGGAGAGGTCGGCCGGCACGAGTTCAACGGCGTCTCGGCGGAGAGTCAGTGCTGTTGAGGAACAAAATCCCTTGGGGACTCCTGGCCCGAACCAAGCTCTTTTTCCCGGTATTTGGGCAGCGAGACGGTAAAGACCACATGGGGATCGTCCCGCTCAAAGGTCAGCAAGCCGCCCATGGTGCGCACCAGGCGGTAACAGAGCGGGAGCCCGATGCTCTGGCCTCCCTCGTCAAAGGGAAGGAACAGGGCATCCTGGTCTTCCGGCAGTTCATATTTGCAGGGGTTGCGGAATCGGATGAGAATGTGCTGGTCGCTTTCGTAGGCCTTGACTTGGAGTTCATCTCCCTTCTTCATGGCCTGCAGAGCGTTTCGAACCAGGTTGATGAAGACCTGCATGAGCAGATCCGGATCCACGTAGAGCTGGGGGAGGTTCGGGTCCACGGACAGAGTGCACGTCATGCCCCGGCGCTCGAACTCCATCGATAGAAGATCCTTGCACCGTCGCAGGATTTCTTCCAGACTGTGTACGCCCGGCGACACTTCCACCGGCGAGAGGTAATTGCGGATCCGGTCGAGGATCTTTTCCAGGCGACGGCATTCGTCCAAAATGATGCGGGCTTCCTCGGAGTCGGGATAGGTCTTTTTCAATCGGCGGGCAAACCCTCCCAAAGCGACCAAAGGGTTTCGGATTTCGTGGGCCACTTCGGCGGCGACGGCGCCCAACGTCTTGAGTTTTTCCTTCTGGACCAAGGCCTTTTCCAACAGAACCCGGTCGGTGATGTCCACGGCGATGCCTTCCAGATGAGGCCAACCGCGCTGGGTTCCGTGCCAGAGCGGGAGAAAGGACTTGATAAGGCAGTGGATCAGGTGCCCTTCCCGGTGGATGAAGCGGCATTCCACGAAGGCGGGGCCCGGAGAGCCTGAAAAACCCTGCTTGAAATAAGACTCCAGGCGGGCCCGGTCGTCTTCAAAGATTCTCTCCAGCAGCCATCCCGGACGGCCGCAGACTTCGTCGGGTTCGAAGCCCAACAGGGTCCTGCAGGCCTGGTTGACGAAATCGAGTCCGAAGTCCCGTCGAAGCGAAAAAATCATGAGAGGGACATTCTGCACGAGGTCAGAATAGCGTTGCTCCGCCCGGCGTATGCGCTCCCGGAACGCCCGCCTTTCGTGATGGCGGCTGAGGCAGATGAGGACGTCCTCCAGGCTGAAGGGCTTGCGGATGAAATCGGCCACGCCCACCTTGATGGCCTGGACCGCGTTCTCCACCGTGCCGTACCCGGTCATGATGACAACGTCCCGGTGCGGGTCGTGCTCTTTCAGCGTTCGGGCCAGATCCAACCCACTCATCTCCGGCAGTTCGATGTCCACGAAGGCCAGCAGGAAGTTCTCCTGTTCAGACAGGCGCACGGCTTCGCGGGGGGTTCCGGCCGTCAGGGGTTCCATTCCCTCGGCAAGAAGGATCTCTCGGAACAGATCCAACACGAAGGGATCGTCATCTACTACCAGAACCTTGGGGGGGGGCGGGCTCGGGAAAGCATCCACAGCGGGCATCCTCCTTTTCATCCTTCCATTTTTGTCGCATCGAGAGGCAAAAGAAAAGGGGGGGAGGTGCGATTTTTGTCCAATCAAGCGGGATGGGGGCGGTTGGTCAGGTAAACGCCAGCCAAGACCAGGATGGCTCCGGCGAGCAGGGAGGGCGACAATTTCTCATCCAGAAGAACATAGGAAAGGCTCATGGCACTGACCGGAACCAGGTTGATGAAAACACCCGCACGCGATGGACCGATGGCACGAATGCCTTCGTAGTACCACTGGAACCCCAGGGCAGTGCCGAAAAAACCCAAATAGAAAAGACAGGTCCACGCCCCCCAGGAGTGCTGGGGGAGATTGTGCCACACGCCTTCCAGATGGGCGGGCACGCTCAGAAAAAGAGTCCCCAGGATACAGGAATAGGTGACGGCGGCCAGGGGTCCCAGCCGGGCAACCGCGCGTTTGCCGGCGATGGAATAGGTGACCCAACTGCCAACGCACCCGAAAATCAGCAAGTCGCCGACATTCACGCCCCCTCTCAGGAGAGAGGCAGGGTCTCCCCGGCTGATGATGACCAATGCGCCGGCCACAGATACCAGCACTCCCGAGAGCTTGATGGTCCCAAGTCTTTCCTTGAGGATGAGCGCGGAAAAGAGGGCAATCATGGCGGGATTGCAGGCGATGATGAGGGACGCGCGCCCCGCGGGCACGTGCTTCAACCCGGAGAAGAAGAAAGCATTATAGGCGAAAACCCCCGTAAGGCCAAGAAGAGTCAACAGAAACCAGTCCGTCCCCCGCGGCACGGAAAGGCGATCGGTGGATCGTTTGAGGAAAATGAGCAGGAAAAACGTGGCGAATACAAACCTTATAAAAGCTGCCGTGAAAGGTGGAATTTCCCCGGCGGCCAGTCGGCCGGCGATGAAGGTCCCCCCCCAGAAAAAAGCCGTGAGAACCAGTTTGGCATAAACCAGCATGGAGGTCAGGATTTCTGCTCCAGGAGGGCGCGCAATTCATCCTCCGCCTCGCCACTGTCCTTGTCGAACCGAACCCCCACCAGGTGGGAACGCCCGTTGCCGTTGGCGTTGGACACCCGCGCCCAAACCACCCGCCCGGTCACGGAAACAGACCGGTCCCCGGCGCCTTGAATCGTCACTCGCACCGGCTGCTCCGGCTCCAGGGGTTCACGGGAATTGACCAGCACCCCGGCCGTGCTCAGGTTCTTCGTTTCCCCATGAACGGAACGATCCCCCGTTTCCACAGTCACGGGAAGCTTGACCACCTTCCTTTCTCTCCAGCGCCTTTCCCCCACCTGCAGAACCCGATGGAGGGTTTCGCTGAGCTTCCTCAACGTGTAGGGCTTGGTGACCACGCCCAGAAAGCCGAAATCCGCATAACGATCGATGATGCTATCCTGCACGTACCCGCTGGAGACAATGGCTCGCACGTGCGGGTCAATGGTGTGGATTTCATCCAGGGTTTCCTTGGCGCCCAAGCCGCCGCGAACCGTCAGATCCAGAATCACCGCATGAAACGGCCGGCCTTTTTTCTGAGCCTCCCGGTAGAGTTTCACGGCCTCGGCCCCATCGCGGGCAAGCGTCGGCTCGTACCCAAGATGTTGGAGCATCTCCTCGATGATCTGAAGCACCGACTCCTCATCGTCCATGACAAGGATACGGCCCCGGCCTTTTTGGAGTGGCTTTTGCGGTTCTTCCACCAAAGGCACGTCCTTGTCGCTGGCCGGCAGATAGAGATAGAAGACCGTCCCCTGTCCCTCCTTCGACTCCACGTTGACGTACCCGCCGTGACGTCGCATGATCGAATAGACGATGGCCAGGCCCAGACCGGTCCCCTTTTCCGTTCCCCGATCCTTGGTGGTGAAGTAGGGATCGAAGATGCGGTCCAGGTATTCGGCCTTGATCCCCACTCCCTCATCCCTGACCAGGATAAAGACATAACGACCGTCGGGCAGCGGCAGCCGATCCTCCGCTGTCACCACCACATTGCGGGCCTCCACGCGGACCGTTCCGCCCTTGGGCATGGCCTGTCGCGCGTTCAACAGCAGATTGCTCATCACCTGGTTCATCTGGCCCACGTCCACATCCACGGGCCAGAGATCCTCGGCGACGTCCAGCTCCAGGCGCACGTTGGACCCCGACAGTACGAACTCCCCGCTTTCCTTGATGATCTCCGCCACCGAGGCCGTCTTTTTGACCGGATTGCCGCCCTTGGCAACCGCAAGGAGCTGATGGGTGAGGTCCTTGGCTCGGTTGACGGCCTTTTCCGCCTCGTCGATTCTGGCCTCCAGCTTCTCGGGCTGGTTGAGAAACATCTTGGCCAGATTGAGATTGCCCAGGATGCCCATCATGATGTTGTTGAAATCATGGGCGATTCCTCCGGCCAGAATGCGGACCGAATCCAGCTTCCTGGCCCGGATCACCTCCGCTTCCATCTTTTTCTGGTAGGTCAGGTCCCGGATGGCGAAGATGACCCCCTTGGGCTTCCCATCCCCGCCCAGGATAGGGGATGCGGCGATTCCCACCGGCTTGCGGGTGCCGTCTCTCGTCTCCAGGTCGATCCCATTGGGCAGTTCCAGGGTACTTGCCCGGCTCAGCACCCGCCCTACGGGATCCTTGAGCAGTTCCTTGGTTTCCGCGTGAACAAGTCGAACACAATGGGAAAAGTCTTTTCCCACGGCCTCGTCGGCGCTCCAGCCCGTGAGACGGGCCGCAGCGCCGTTAAAAAGGGTGACCCGGCCATCTGTATCAGTGGCAATCACCGCATCGGCGATGCTTTCCAGAGTCGTGGCCAGTCGGTCCTTTTCGTCTTGGTACTTTTTTTGGGTGGTCCGGAGATTCTTCATGGCCCACCCCGCTTCTGCCAGGGCGCGGGTGAGGCTCTCGCCCTTTTCGCGGCTTTGCTCCACCAGTCGGGCGCGGCTCAGCGCCGAGGCAAGGATCTTTCCGAGGCGCTCGTAGACCGTGACATCGCGGGGGGGCTCCGGGCTGTCGTGAAGAAGTGCCTCCTCCAGCACCACCACCTCGCCAGCCACCGCCCCTTCGATCAGGAGGGGAACGGCCACGTAGGGGTTGTGAAACTGGATGAGCGAGTCCAGGGACGCCCCGTTCACCCCGAAGGAGTATCGCCTGGCGAAGGAAACCAACAACTGGCGCAACCCCTCCGGCACCCGGCCGAGGCCTTGCCGGCCGTTGCCATTCTGAGGGCTCAGAGAGAAGACGTCGTCTTGGCCCTGGGCGTTCCACCACACCCCCTGGACCTCCTTGTCTTCCTTGCTGACCGCGACCAAGAGGCCCTCAGGTATTCCCAGCACCTCAGGAAGCCGCCGGGCTGTCTCTTTGAGCACCGACCCGACATCCCCGAGGCGTTCCAACGCTTCTCGCAGATTTTCCAGGGCCTCCTTTTCCCTCTGCGACTGGCTCGGAACGGGTCTGTTCAAGTGGCGCGATGCCATCTTCGCCAGGTGTTGGTTGGCGCGCTGCAGGGCGCTGAAATAGAAGGACAATTCATCCTGCTCCAGGTCGAGCAAACTCGTGCGCGCGCCGTAACGTTTGCCCATCTCAGCCTTGGCCGCTTCGCAATCCTCCGCGGCCAGGCCCAGCGCCGAAAGGATCTCGGAATCCGGCGGGCCCATCTGTTCGAGGCAGATGGCATCGGCCATGAGATCATGGGCCAGGTGATCGGCCAGGTTGACCAGAAGGCTCAACGACCGGATATCCGGGTCGGATGCCTCCAGCAGAGGGATCACGTCCGGACCATGGTGGTGCCACCAGATGGGATAGAGAAGAATGTCCGGGAGTTCCCATTTTTCCGCCAGCCACTTGCCGGCCGTCGCATGATCCACGCCCAATTCCTGCGGCTCCAGCCGCACGGGCGGGACGTTGCGCTCCTCACTCAAACGTTCCAACTGCTCATAGCGGGAGGCATCCCATTCCATGAGAAGCAGCTTTCCCACGTCATGGAGCAGCCCCACCACGAAGGCCTCGCTGACACGCTTCAGCCCGGCTCTCTCCGCAAGGATCTCACAGCAGACCGCGCATGCCAGGGAATGTTCCCACAGCCGTTGCTGATCCTTGCGGGCGTGACGTCTCAGCTCTTTAATGAGCGACTCCGATACGGTCACACTGAGGAGAGCGCAGCGCAGCTGCTCCACGCCAAGGATCGCCACGGCCCTCCTGATGTCCGCCACCCGCCGGCGCAGTCCGTAGTAGCTGCTGTTCACAATCCGCAGGACCTTCAGGGCAAGCGCCTGATCGGTTTCCAGTAGACCGATCACACGCTCCATGTCCGGCCGGGACTGGGTGAGAGCGTTAAGGATGTTGCTGGCCACGGCCGGGACTGACGGCAGGGTCTCCAAAGTGCGCATCACTTTCTTGATATCGCCTGCGTGCATCTCTTGACCGTTCGCCTTCGTACCGGGTCGTCTGTCCATTGTCGGGTATGTCCTTGCGGAGTGAACGCCTGGAGGGTCCCCAGCGACCGGATTCGCTCATGACGCGTTCCCCCTCCTTAAGACGAAAGGCCGTCCCGAATCAACCACTTCTTTCCCCTCCGGCCACAGGATCGCGTCCGGGACGGTCTTCCTCTCTTTAGTTTTCGGAAGACTTGCTGAGTTTATCAAGCGAAAAGTGCGTTTGCCCCTGGGTCGTGTGTATCCAGTAGGACATCTCCGCCTGAGGCATTGGGCTTTCCGACGGACCATGGAGGGGATAAGATGGTGGCGTTGCAAGGAACGGCACACATATTGCCATCATTGCACGACGACAAGAAGGAGAGCCTTTCCATGCAACACGATTTCACACCCCGATCCGGCGGGCTGGGCGCCTGGTTTTCACCTCGACTCATCGTGGGCTCGGCGGTGGTCTTGGCGTTCGTCCTTTTGGTCGTTGTGGTGAAAAATATCCATCGGGAACGCTCCTTCATGGAGCAGACGCTTCTTTCCCAGGCACAGATCCTCGCCCGGTCCCTGGAAGCGGGCACGCGCACGGGGATGATGGCCCGCATGGGGTGGGGACGCGGGCAACTGCAGGTCCTGATGGACCAGATGGCCCAACAGCCCCATGTGCTCTTCCTTCGGCTCATGACTCCATCGGGATCTCTACTGGCTTCAGGCCTTTCGCAGGAAGTTGCAGAAGAAGCGCTCAAAGATTTTTCGCCGCCGGAAGGCGCTGTGGAACGGGAAACCCATGCCCTCGTCACCCTCGAAAAGCAATCCGTCTTCCTGTACGCACGGCCCTACAGGCCCTGGTTGCGCGGCGGCGCCCATCGCAACGAGCCCTGCACCGTGGAAGGCTGCGATTGGCCTCCCCCAGGAGGCCGCGGCGGCCACGGGCGTCTCCATGAGCTGGATCGGCCTCCTGCAGGGGAACAGAGTATCCTGGTGGTGGGCCTGGACGCCGGTCCCTACGAGAGCGCCCTTCAGCAGGACCTTCGCCAAAACGGTCTCCTCATGGCCGTGCTTTTTCTCGTGGGGGCGGCAGGGCTTACATCTCTGTTCTGGGCGCACCAGTATCGGCTCGCCCGGCGCTCCCTCCAGGACATGGAGATCCTTACGGAGACCATCCTTGCCCGGATGCCCGTGGGCCTCGTGGTGGTGGACGATTGGGGACTTGCTCGACGGACCAACGGCGCCGCGCACCGGCTGTTGGGTCAAGCGGCCTTGGAGGGGTCTCTTTGGAACCTTCCCGGACTGGGCCCCATTGTGGCCCGTGCATGCCGGGAACGCTCCCGCGTGGAAGAAGAAGTGCGGCTCCCCAGCGTGAACGGACGGGAGCTTTCGTTGCTCGTGAGCGTAACTCCGCTTGAGAACCCCCAGGGGCAGATCAGGCTCTTTCTGGTGCTTCTTTCCGATCTCACCGGCCTTCGAAAACTGGAGGATAAACTGCGTCGAAGCGAACACCTGGCCTCCCTGGGGCGCCTCGCCGCCGGCGTGGCCCACGAGATCCGAAACCCGCTGAGCTCCATCAAGGGCTTTGCCGCCATCTTGGCGGGAAAGGCGTCCGGAGATCCCTCGGCCGCGGAAATCTCCCGGGTTTTTCAAAACGAGGTGGAACGTCTCAACCGCGTGGTCACCGAACTCCTGGAATTCGCCCGTACGCCCGACCTTCGGCCGGACACCTTGGAGGTGCGCCGGTTGGTGGACCATACGGTGCGGCTCGTGGAAACGGATGCCGCACACGCCCGGGTTTCCATCCACGTGGAGGTGGACCCTCCGGACTTGCGGCTGGTAGCCGACGGGGACCGCCTTGCCCAAGCCCTCTTGAACCTCTATCTCAACGCCATCCAGGCCATGGAAGGCGGTGGCAACCTCAGCATCCGAGCCTTCCGGGACGGCCAGGCGGTGGTCTTTTCCGTTGAAGATAGCGGTCCGGGCATTCCCCAGGAGGTGTTGAGACGCATCTTCGACCCTTACTTTACCACCAAGCCGCGGGGCGTGGGCCTGGGGCTCGCCATCGTGCATCGGGTCGTGGAAGCCCACCACGGTGAGGTGATTGTTGAAAGCGGCGCGGCATCCGGCACCCGGTTCCAGATCCGCTTGCCCTGCAACGGAAAGGACCTGTCCCTCGGGGAGGGGGGAGAAGACGCCCGCCCTTTGAGTCCCGATGTGCCCGGAACTCATGAACGGCAGGGAATGGAAAAGGAAAAACCGTGACACTTCAACAGAGGCCTCGCATTCTCGTTGTGGACGATGACGACGCCCATCGGCTCATGCTTTCCACGCTCCTGAAGGATTGGGGATTCGCCGTGGAGGAAGCCGACGATGGTCAACAGGCGGTGCAGCTCATCCGGCAGGGACCTTTGGACCTGGTCCTCATGGATGTGCGCATGCCCGGAATGGACGGCATCGAGGCGACCCGCCGCATCCATCGCTATAACCCTGCCGTCCCCGTCATCATCCTGACGGCCTATTCCTCCATTCCTTCGGCGGTGGAAGCGCTCAAGGCGGGGGCGTACGATTACCTCACCAAGCCCATCGACTTCGATGCCCTGCGCCTGGCCATGGACCGGGCTCTGGATCACACGCGGCTTCGAACGGAAAACGCGGAGTTGAAAGAGCAATTGAGCCGGCTACAGTTGCCGGAAATCGTGGGAAAGAGCCGGGCCATGACCCAACTGGTGGAAATGCTCGCTCTCGTGGCCCCCAGTGAAGCCACCGTGCTCATCACGGGCGAGAGCGGAACGGGCAAGGGCCTCGTGGCTCGAGCCCTTCACGCCAACAGCATGCGAAAGGCCGGACCGTTGGTGGAAGTCAACTGCGCCGCCATTCCGGAAAACCTCTTGGAGTCTGAATTATTCGGCCACGAGAAGGGAGCCTTCACGGGTGCGGACAAGCCTCGCCGAGGCCGCTTTGCGCAAGCCGACGGCGGCACCATCTTCCTGGACGAGGTGGGGGAACTGTCCGTCTTCATGCAGGCCAAGCTTCTGCGGGTGCTTCAGGACGGGATCCTACAGCGCGTGGGAAGCGACCGGACGCACACCGTGGATGTGCGTGTGGTGGCCGCCACCAACCGGGACCTGCTGCAGATGGTGCGGGAGGGAACCTTCCGGGAGGATCTCTACTACCGGCTCAACGTGGTGGCCCTGGAGGTGCCCCCTCTTCGAGACCGGCGGGACGACATTCCGCTGCTGACCCAACACTTCCTTTCCCTCTATGCGGAAAAGAACAGCCGCCTGGTCAAGGGCGTCACGCCCCAGGTGATGGACATCTTCATGCGCTACGACTGGCCGGGAAACGTGCGGGAGTTGGAAAACGTCCTGGAGCGGGCGGTCATCCTTCTGCGGGGGGACTACGTGACGGAAAGGGAGCTCCCCTTCCATCTTCAGGAAATGGGCCAGGGCGCGCCGTCCTCCCTTCCGGAACCCCTCCCGGGTGTCCCGGTGGACAGCACCTGGACCCTGGCGGAGATGGAAAAACAAATGATCCTTCGGGTCCTGGAAGATACCGGAGGGAACAAGAGCGAGGCCGCGCGCAGACTCGGCATCACCCGCCGCACCCTCAAGCTGAAACTCAAAAGGTATGCGGAAGAAGGCGCCGCGAAGAAACGGGCATAAGCGCCAATGGGCTTTGGCCGACAAAGCCCTGTAGGGGCGAATGAATATTCGCCCCTACAGGGTGCGCTCACGAACAAAACGAGGAAGCGTTTCATATGGAATTGGACGATTTCCCCTCATCGCGAGGATCCGGCGGTGTGGGGTTTATCCCCGGCCGTTCATTGTAGCCGCTGGGCCGAAGGCCCGCGGAGAGGGGTCATCATAAGCCCCTGAAGGGGCAGGCAATACCCGATGCGCCATCCCGCGTCCGGGGATTCCTCCGCAGCCATCAAGGGTGCGCCACGAGGAAAGAGGTCATCGCGTGCGTTGTCGGACAGCCTCCTGGGAGCGTGGCCTAGAGTGACTGATTTGCGCTGTTCAGCGCCCATTCGTCATCCCCGCGGAAGCGGGGATCCAGGATTTCCGGCAGCTTATGGACTCCCGCTTGCGTGGGAGTGACGGTTGGGGGAGTTCTCAGACAGCCTCCCCGAGCTCCCCGGACCGTCAGTCCGTCGTGGTGAGATGGAGCTCATCGCGGATGTCAATGCACCCGATAACGGTCTGGGCCGCGGGGCAGTGCACCAGATACTCCTTCATGGCTTCCTTGGCCGATTCCTCCTTTCCCGGTTTCAACTTGAGGTAATAGTCCACCTTCAGCCGGGTGATCTTGAGAACACCATCCACGTCTTCGATGTCTCCGGTGATCTCCGCCCGGTACACATCCTTGTGGCTCTGAATGCCTCTTTTGGCCAGCTCCACGGCCAATGTGCCCATCATTCAGCCGCCCACCGCCCCCACGATGTGATCCAATGTGGCGGCATGCTCCTCTTCGGGGTCGATCCGGTAAAATTTCCTGATTCCGCCATGCACGCCGTAAAATACGGGCTGGTCAAAGCCTTCGATCACGGCCCTGCGAGTCGGCCCTCGTTCCCGCGTGATGACGATCCTGGACTGATGCACCACCTTTGCCATCTTCCGCTCTCCTTTCCCGTCTGTTTGCAGATCCTTTCGAAGCCCCCAAAAGCCCCTTCCTCTTACCCCTTTAACCCTTGGATGCGTTCGGGGCAAACACCAGCTTCCCCCTCTCGTAAACCCAGCCGCCAACATCCGATTTCTCCGATCATCGGTTGACGCCTTTTCACCGGTCAATTACCCTGGATGTGTATCAGGAACAGGAACCAGAACCTGGTCCGCCCCTTCCATGGCAACGCCGGAGCTTGACAACCCGACGGACGATGTGCGTTACTCACGCGAGGATCTTCACAAGGCAGGGGCGGAGAGATCGTCCCCATTGTTCCTCGGTGGACGCACCAGCGATCGGCGGGTTGGAAAGAGGAGAGAGCGGTTCATGGTGAAGCTATCGACGAAAAGCCGTTACGGCACGCGACTGGTTCTGGATATGGCCCGCTATTACGGCGAAGGACCTGTTCAACTGGCGGACATCGCAGCGAGACAGCAGGTTTCCGTCAAATACCTGGAACAGATCGTCATCCCGCTCAAACGAGCCGGGATCGTGGAAAGCTTGCGAGGCGCCCGGGGCGGGCACTTTCTTCTAGTGGATCCCCGAGAAATCACCGTGGGCCGCATTGTCTGCCTACTGGAAGGAGACCAGTGGCTGGTTCATTGCACCAACGACCCCGGATCTTGCGATAGGGCTTCTTCCTGTGTGACCCGCATCGTTTGGCAGGAAGCCGCCAATGCCATGCTGGAGAAGCTCTCTTCCTACACCTTCCAGGATCTTTTGGACATGGAGGACGCTCTGGCGTCGGAAAAGGCCCGATCCCACGTACAAACGAGGGATAAAGGACCTTTTCGGGAATCCGCGGAATGCGGGTGTGCCTGACGATTGAGTCAACGATGAACCTCTTGGGGGAATGCGGCAACGATTCCCTGTGCGGGTGGAGCCGGCCGACTGAGATGGAGCTTGAAGAAGAGTGCAGCGAAATGCCGTTCCTCGTAGCTGACAACTCCCGTGTGGTTTCCCTGGCGGTGAGCCGAAAGAAGGGCACCCGCAAACAGTGCGTGGATCATGTGCGGCTGATCGCCGAATACGGTGTGGAAGGAGACGCCCATGCCGGTCCCGGGGACCGGCAGGTGAGTCTCCTGGCTTCGGAAAGCATTCGCCGGGTCCGCACACAGGGCCTGGAGGTGGCTTTCGGCGATTTTGCCGAAAACATCGCCACGGAAGGAATTTCATGGCTCTCCGTTCCCGTGGGAACCCGCTTTGCCATCGGAGATGAGGCCGTGGTGGAGATAACGCGCATCGGCAAGGAGTGTCACAAGAAGTGCGCCATCTTCTATCAGGCCGGAGATTGCATCATGCCCCGGGAAGGGGTCTTCGCCCGCGTCCTCCGGGGCGGAATTGTTCGGGTGGGCGATCCCATCCGCAAGTTGGATTAAACAGAGAATCCGGGGGTTGTGAGTGCCCTTTCCCGCGGGGCGGCGGCCCCACGGCTACGAAGGGAACGGAAATTCCCCGGCATTTTGGTCCGGGAGAGCCTTTCCCCAATCCGCACCCCGGCGACCGGCATACCGGCTCCCGGTGCTGATCCGGCGGCCTACCTGGATGCCTCCTGAAGGAATTCCCCCAGAATTTCCACGCTCTTTCTTTCCACCACCTTGTCGAAGATCCTGTCCTTCACCTCCCGCGGCAGCAGTTCGATGCTCTTGGTGGTGGCGGAATCGAACTTGGCCGTGGGAAACAGACGGAGGATCGCATCCTTTTGCGCCTCGTCGGCATGGACGCGGATCACCTTCATGCCCGCCAGCATCTCTTCGCACAAATCCGCCAGTCCCGCCGCCTTCAGTTTTTCATAGCGTTCTTCATTGACCCAGATGTTGATGGGATACCTTTCCTCGGCCATAGAACACCTCCTCTCACGCCTCCAAGGCCGGGATCGTAAACACCGGCGTTCTCTTGGCGAGATATTCGTCCGTGACGAAGGGCGAGCCGAAGCCGTACTTTTCGGCGCATTCCATCACCAGATCGAAGACTTCCGGGCGGAAGATGAGCCGGGGCGGCTTCACTCCGTCCTGGACGATGCTGCGAATCACCGTGCCGCTGAACTTTTGCCATTCGTCCCGGTGGTTGCACAGGCCTTCGCTGGTGATCTCGCCGCAGTGGGGGCAGTAGAGCCAGTTCATGGAATAGACCGGCGTGATGGCCAGCTCGTCCTGGACCGTGGCCAGAAGCCGGTGGGCGTCGTAGGGCCCGTAGTAGGTGCCCACCCCGGCGTGGTCTCTTCCGAACATGTGGTGGGTGAGGCCCAGGTTCGTTCGCAGGATCGCATGGAAGACCGCCTCCCGGGGCCCGGCATAGCGCATGTCCCAAAAGGTCAAGGACGTCATGTGGTTGTGGTCCCCGAAGTAGCCGGCCTTTCTCAGTTCGTCCTGGGTGAGGATGATGGCCTCGTCAATGTAATCCCCTTTTCTCTTCTCCCCAATGATGGCGTTCACCAGAACCCCCACCAGGGGCTTTTCGATGGGAAGTTCCGCGTAGGTTTGAAACCAGGCCCCCTTCATGAGCCATTCGTGGCCCGTGTGAGGGACGTTTCGGGTCTGGTGCGCCACGATCCGCTGCCAGCCCTTTTCCCGAAAGCGTTTGCGCATCTCCAGGGGTGGGATGAAATAGGGGTCGAAAGGTGGGTTGATCACCGGGCGGGTCACCAAGGTCACCGGTCCGGCCAGGAAGACGTCCTTGTAGGCGTAGGTGCGCGCACAGCCCGGGTGTTTTTCTTCCGTGGTGCCGTAAACCGCCTGGCAGATGGCCGCCTTGTCGTACGAGTAGATCTCCCGAACCTCCATGACGGCCATGGGGCGGTCGTGGTAGGTGAGGCACAGGGTGTCTCCTTTCTTGATCCCGTGGTCGGCCAGCTCCTCCTTCGAAAGGTCGAACAGGATGGGGATGCTCCACACGGTCCCGTCCTTCAGGCGCATCCGGGAACAGACCGCATCCACATCCTCCTTGCCCATGAATCCCTCCAGCGGGCAGAACCAGCCGTAGGCGATGTCGATGATTTCGTTGGCTATCTGGCTCCGGACCGGTACCCGGGGCAGCCCGCGGACCCTGGCGGCCGCCTCTTCCGGAGCGAGGATCCTTTCCCGTATCTCCTTGCCTCCGTGCCCGATCTCAGCCATGCCGTCTCCTTTCCGTCTCGGGTTTCGTGCCACGTTGTCATCCGGAAGCCGGGACGATGTGATGGTTGGATGCGAAGGCGTCTCACCTCCCCTCCCGTGCGCCTTGGGGCGCACCTGAGCCTTGCGTTCTGCCAAGAGCCACGCCGTCTTCAGCTCCGTTTGGCGAGGTGCGGAATCGCGGGGTAAAGGCCGCGGGAAGATGTTCAACCGGGCGACAAATCATCAACCATGCGTGGCCGATGCTACTTCCAATCATAGTTCTGGATTTCTCAATGGGTCAATGTGCGGAGAAGGCAAAACTGGAATCTTTTTCCCAGGCGGGGTAAAAAGAGGCATTTCCAGTCGATCGGATGGGCAACGAAACTCTTGTCCCGGACATCCCACACCTTCCTGTGCCCATAACCAAGGAGGCGCCGTATGTTTCTGCACAAGATTGAGATCTTCGAGGGCCTGAGTTCGGATGTGCTGCAGGAAATCGAGCAAATCGCCAAGGAAGCAAGCCTGCCCGAAGGCACGGTCCTTTTTCGGGCGGGAGATCCGGCGGATAATCTCTACGTTCTCAAAGACGGCCAGGTGGCTCTCACCACCGGCGGAGCCTCGCCCATCACCTTTCCCATCGACGAACCCGGCGGCGTCTTCGGCTGGTCCTCCCTGGTGGAGCCCCGGATTTACACGGCCACGGCGGAACTCACCATGGACAGCACCCTCTACAGCCTGGACGGCGGGAGGCTGCTGGATCTCTTTGAAAAACATCCCGGGGACGGGCTTTTGGCGCTCCGTCGTCTCGCCCGCATCATCGCATCGCGACTCAAGGCCAGCTACGAGCGCTTCGGCAAGTAGGCGCGCAGGGGATTTCCGAGCGCGGATTCAGTCGCAGGCGTTGATGGTGCAGGCCCCACCGCTGCCCGGAAGGGAAATCCACGAACCGTCGAAAAGGTCCGAAGCCGGGGGTTGAAGGGCGCTGAGCAGTGCCGGTTTGATGGCTTCTCCCGAGATGATCCGGCCCCGAACCACCAGCAGCGGCACCTGGCGGTAGCCGTTTTCCACGCAGAACCGGTTGTTGGCGCGGACCACCGCGGCGGTTCCCATGAAGCAGCGGATCCGGTCGGACCACCGGTAGCAGGTGGTGCAGTGATCCCGGACGAGCTTCCACACCGAACGAAGGCTCCAGGCTTCCGGGCAGAGTTTGACCCGCCTTTGCGGATCCATCTGCTGGAGGAGATCCAGGAGGCTGTGACAGTGCGTGCAGGCGGGCTCGAAGACCAGGCTGATTTCATCGCTCTTGGGATCCAGCGTGGAATAGGGCGTTTCGCTGCAGGCGCAGGCGGACAGGATAAGCAGGAAGAAGACGGCCGCCGTCGCGCCCGTTCCGCCCGCCACCCAGGCGAAGGCCAGCCGGTGGCGGCGGCCGCTGTAGGGATTCGAGAAGGCGTAGAAAAGAAGGAGCGCCCCGTAGGTGAGGCAGGCGGTGCAGTAGATCCCGAGGACCACCTGGGTGAGCGCCAGGCCCGCTTCCACCCAAAGGCCGGCCGATACCAGCCAGGGAACAAACCGCGGCCTCCACAGGGCGGCCGTCCCCAGCACCAAAGCATAGGCGGCGCCCACCCACCACAGGGCCGGATTCTGAATGGCCTGGCAGCCGAAGGACCCGCACAGGGCTCCTCCCAAGGTGAGGGCGTTGGCCAGGCTGAAAAGGACCATGGCCCCAAGGGCAATCCAGGCCGGCACACTTCGGACGTTCCGCTTCATGAAACCGTTCGCTCCTTTTCCAGCCGTTCCGAGCCGCGCCGCATCTTGTCAACGAGGCCCGTTTGTGTCAATCGTAACCGGGGACTTTGACCGTCCCCCGCCCATTTCCCTATCGGCTTGTCGGCTGAAAACCTTCAATCGCTGCAATCCTCGAAAACGTCAAGGAGGAAGCCATGAGTGTTCGTGTTACCTGGTACAGTCACGCCTGCCTGCACATCGACGTGAACGGAACCCATCTGCTGGTGGACCCGTTCCTCACGGGCAATCCCCTTGCCGCCGCTTCCGCGGACCAGGTGCCGGCGGACTACATCTTCGTCTCCCACGGCCACGGCGACCACCTGGGAGATACGGTGGCCATCGCCAAGCGGACCGGCGCCACGGTCATCTCCAACTTCGAAATCCACAACTGGCTGGCCGCCCAGGGGCTTCAGAAGCTCCATCCCCACCACATCGGCGGCGGATCGAACCACCCCTGGGGCCGGGTGAAGCTCACCATCGCCCATCACGGCTCCGCCCTGCCCGACGGGTCCTACGGCGGAAACCCCTGCGGCTTTCTTTTCACCGTGGACGGAAAGAAGATCTACCACGCCTGCGACACGGGCCTCTTCTACGACATGAAGCTCATCGGCGAGGAAGGCATCGACCTGGCCGTTCTTCCCATCGGGGACAACTTCACCATGGGCCCGGACGACGCCCTGCGGGCTGTGAAGCTTTTGGAGCCGAAAAAGGTCCTTCCCATCCACTACGACACCTTCGACATCATCAAGCAGGACCCGGCGGCGTGGAAGGAGCGCGTGGAAAAGGAAACCTCCGCCCACGTGGCGCTCCTGAAACCGGGCGAAAGCCTGGAACTCTAGGCGGGAATCGGCTCGACTTTGCGCGCCGTGTGTAACAGAACCGCCAATGAACGCGAATGAATGCCAGTAGGTGCCGGCGGACGGCGGGAACGGCGGGCTTTGAGTCTTCGCTCATGGGGCTTCGCAAAGGCCCCTGGCTTCCCTAGGAGCCCGACCGACGACGGCTGATTGGCGCCGTTCAACGCCCATTCGTCATCCCCGCGGAAGCGGGGACCCTGCATTTTCAGTAAGTTATGGACTCCCGCTTGCGCGGGAGTGCCGGTTTGCGGAGTTCTCGGATAGCCTCCCCGCGCCTCATGGGTAGGGGCGAAAGATTTTTCGCCCCTACGATTTGGGCGCGCCCCGGCACACGCTGATTCTTCTCGCATCGAACACGGCGCGCGCCGTCGCCCCACGGCCGGGGAGGGTCAGGTCTGGGTAAAGAGAATCCACATGGAGGCGCCCTTGGGTTCTTTTGATCCAGTCCCCCGCGGCGTTCGGGGGCCCACCCTCCGCCGGTGGCGGCCTTCCCATGCCGAACTGGTCGCTTGGCTCGGAACTTGCCCTTTCCACCCCGTTAAGCACACAGGCGAATTTCCCGCGAAACGGGTATGTCCCCAGCCCCCTTGGGCTCTGGGGCAGTCGCCCGCGAACACCCATCCACACAGAGGAGATCGCCATGGACAAGAATCGCTGGCTCTATGTGACGGGCACCCTGCTTTTCGTGGCCTTTTCCACTCTGGCCGTTCTGGGATTCTTGCTGAAATTCGCCATCCCCCATGGAGGCCGTTTCGGGGGCGCCCCGCCGACGTTCCTCGGCCTCACGCGCCATGACTGGGCGGATTTTCACGGTATGGTGGGCATCCTCTTCATCTGCCTGGCGGTGATCCACATCGTCCTCAACTGGAAATGGGTGGTCCAGTCCAGCAAGCGCTATCTGGGCGACAATTGGCAGAAGGCCCTTTGGGCCGTCGGCACCTCCTGGGTGCTGGTGCTTTTTCTGGGCTACCTCTTCAGCCGGTTCTAGGAAGTTGTCCGACAACGGCAGATTTGCGCCGTTCAACGCCGATTCGTCATCCCCGCGAAAGCGGGGATCCAGGATTTCCGGGAACTTATGGACTCCCGCTTGCGCGGGAGTGACGGATTGATCAGTTTGGGGCTGAATCCTCGCGGCTACGAAGAAAACGTAAATTTGTCGGTATCTCGTCCAGACTTCCATTCTTAGGCAAGCTCCAAGTTGTTGGGTTGACAGCAGCCTCGCTTTGTGTTTACCAGAGCTTTCACACGCAGAGAAAAGGCAATGAAGTCTGCCTGAACCACCTGCGCCCGGCGCCGGTTGATGACTTCTACCTCAGGGGGTGGAAGTCTTTTTTTTTGCCGGGTTCTCACGGCATGGACAGGCACCCTATCGGGGGAAACCGTTTCGGAGCGCGCGGACCCACAAGAGCATTCATCGGAGGATCCACCATGGCGGTCAGCCTGGCACTCATCGTTGTTCTCGGTTTGGCGGCGGATTACCTCTTCCGAAAGCTGAAGCTCCCGGGCCTCGTAGGGATGCTCATCGTGGGTATCCTGGTGGGGCCCTATGTGTTGGGGCTCATGCGTCCGGAGATGATGCAGGTCTCGGCGGACTTTCGAAAGATCGCCCTCATCGTGATCCTGCTTCGGGCGGGTTTTGAGCTGCATCGCGACACCTTGAACCGGGTGGGCCGGGCGGCCCTCATCATGAGCGCCGTGCCGGCCGTATTCGAGATCCTCGGAGTAATGTGGGTCGCTCCCAAGTGGCTGGGCATCACTTCCCTGGAAGCCGCCATTCTGGGCTCCATCCTGGCTGCTGTCTCTCCGGCCGTGGTCGTTCCGCTGATGATCGACTTCATGGACCGGGGCCGCGGCGCCAAGAAGGGCATCCCCACGCTCATTCTGGGGGCTTCGTCGGTGGACGACGTCTTCGTGATCGTCTTGTTCACCATCTTTCTGGGCATGTACGGCGGCGGGAAGGTGAACCTCTGGGCCAAGCTGGCCGAGATCCCCATTTCCATCACCCTGGGGATTTTGGTGGGCTTCATTCCGGGCTATCTTCTCTACAAGCTCTTCACCCGTTACGATTGGCGGCCGCCCAAGCGCACCCTGGTGGTTTTGGGGGTGTCCATCTTTCTCACGTGGCTGGAAACGGCGGTGGAACAGTGGGTCCCGCTGGCGAGCCTCCTGGGGGTCATGGCCATCGGTTTCGTCATCCTGGAAAAGGCCGAACCCATCGCCCATCTCATCTCGCAAAAGCTCAAGAAGCTCTGGGTCTTCGCCGAACTGCTGCTCTTCGTTCTGGTGGGCGCCCAGGTGAACATCCACGTGGCCTGGAAGGCGGGCCTGGCCGGAACGGCCGTGATCTTTGTGGGCCTTGTCTTTCGAAGCATCGGCACCTGGGTCTCTCTCATCGGCACGCCGTACAATTGGAAGGAAAAGCTCTTCTGCGTGGTGGCCTACATCCCCAAGGCCACCGTCCAGGCGGCCATCGGCGCCGTGCCCCTGGCGGCCGGCGTGGCTTCGGGCGAGGTGATCCTCGCCGTGGCGGTCCTCTCCATCCTGCTCACCGCCCCCATCGGCGCCATCGGTATCATGATTCTGGGAGAACGCATCCTGGACCACGGAGAAAAGTCTCCTTACACCTTCAAGTCTTTAAGGGAAAAGCTGCAGCTTCCCCGGGTGGGGGAAAGGGTCCGGAGCAAGCGCTACGGCACGGTGTGGAAGATCATCGAAGAGCGCGAGACGTGGATTTCCGCTCCCGGCGTCGCAGCCTCGCCCAACGGCCAAATCCCCGCCATCCTCATCCGCTATTGGAAGGAAGGAAGCGGCGACGGCCCCGGAACGGGAAAGACCATGACCCACCGGTACAGTCAATTGGATCCGTCCTTCCACGACCACTGGGAAGTGCTCTACGATTGGTAAGGCCCCGGGAGCTCCTTCGCGCTGGCGAACGGCGCAATCTTCGGGCATAAAGAGCTGGGTGCCGTATCGTGCTAACCGATGGACGAAGATCCTCTGAGTCAATCCTGAATTGGACGGTTCTTTCTAATGGACAGCTCCTGAAGGGCGGGCGTAAAGCCCGCCCCTACAAAAAGCCCCGGACCCATTGGGTAGGGGCGGGGTTTATCCCCGCCCGCTAATCACGCGGTGTAAGAGACACCCGAAGAAAAAATCGCACAGATTAGGTCAATCCCAACGCTGGAGGGGATGGATGCCGAAACGCTACCGATTCGACCGCATGGAATGGGCCGGCTCATTGGGGGATTTGGGAACGCTCCTACCGCTCGCCCTGGGCATGATCGTGGTGAACGGGCTGGATCCCGCGGGCCTTTTCTTTTCCGTGGGGATCTTCTACATCCTCTCCGGCCTTTACTTCAACCTGACCGTTCCCATTCAGCCCATGAAGGTCATCGGGGCCTATGCCATCGTCTCGGCCCTTCCCGCCACCCAGATCCTGGCCTCCGGCCTTCTCATCGGCGTCTTCCTCCTTGTCATCGGCGTCACCGGAGCCATGGACGTGATCGGCCGATGGGTGCCCAAGCCCGTGGTGCGCGGAGTCCAGATGTCCACCGGGACGCTCCTCATGGCCCAGGGCGTTCGCTTCATGCTGGGAACGTCCACCTATCAGGCCCTGCGAAACGCCGCCGAACCCTACCTTTCGATTCAAAGCCTGGGACCGCTTCCCATCGGGATCGCTTTGGGGGTGCTGGGGACCTTTCTCACGCTGCTCCTTCTGGACAACCGAAAGCTCCCCGCAGGGCTGGTGGTGGTGGGCGGCGGACTTTTGCTGGGAGTCCTTTTCGGCACCGGGGACGGCTTCCGGGATCTATCCGTGGGCTTTTATCTGCCGTCCTGGATGCCGTTGGGCATGCCGTCCCGGGTGGATTTCAGCCTGGCCCTGGTGATGCTGGTGCTTCCCCAGATTCCCATGACTCTCGGAAACGCCGTCATCGCCTACGTGGATCTTTCCCGCGAATACTTCGGGGAAAGGAGCCGGCGTGTGACCTACCGGGCCGCGTGCGTCAGCATGGGTCTGGCCAACCTGGCGAGCTTTTTCCTGGGAGGGATGCCCATTTGCCATGGAGCCGGCGGACTGGCGGCCCACTATCGTTTCGGCGCACGAACGGCCGGATCCAATCTCATCATCGGCTCCCTCTTCGTCGTCCTGGCCCTGGTACTGGGAAAGCACGTCTACACCGCCAGCACGCTGATTCCCTTGGCGGTTCTCGGCGTGCTGCTCCTCTTCGCCGGGACCCAGCTGGCCCTCACCATCCTGGACATGAGGGAACGAAAGGACCTGTTCGTGGTGCTGGTCATGCTGGGGATCACCCTGGCGTCCAACCTGGCCGCCGGTTTCATCGTCGGCATCCTGGTGGCCTATCTCCTTCGCTGGAAACACCTGAACGTCTGAAGAGAACGAAAAACCCGGCGAACGCACCCAAGGCTTGTCACGCCTTACGCCGTTTCTCCGGAGCGACCGAGCCTTGCTGCAGGCTCTTTCGTCCACGGGCGATGGCCAGTCCAGAGGAATGCGGGCGTTTATAGGAATGGCAACCTTCGGCGCCGGCTGTGGAGATCAATCCGTAAATTGCTCCACCCAGCGCACCAGGGACGCGGCGTCCATGGCCCCCGAGCGCCTGGCCCGCTCCCGCCCGCCCTTGAAGATCACCACGGTGGGAATACTTCGGATGCCGTAACGGGCCGCAAGAGCCTGTTCCCGTTCCGTGTTGACCTTGAGAAACCGGGCGGAGGAAGCCAGTTTTCGGGCCGCCGTCTCAAAGGCGGGAGCCATCATGCGGCACGGCCCGCACCAGGGCGCCCAAAAATCCACCACCACGGGGAGATCGGAACGGGTTATATGCTTTTCAAATGCATCGCCGCCCACTTCCAGGGGCTTACCCGGTAAAAGCTCGGCGGAGCATTTGCCGCAGACGGGATGGTTCATCAGCCGCAGCGCATCCACTCGGTTGACCGACGTGCAGCGGGGACAGACCACATGGAGGGATTCCTTCATCGCACCACCTCCTCACGAGCGATCATCGTTCCGGTTGCGTTTTCCCCATCCCGTTAAGCACGGCCCGAGCCCGCCGCAAGCGTTGCCCCGCCTCGTCCTTCCTGGTTCTTTCGAACGAATCGATCCATTCTCCCTGGGCGCCTGTCCGAGAACTCCTCAAAGCGCCACTCCTGCGCAAGCGGGAGTCCATAAGCTGCCGGAAATCCTGGATCCCCGCTCCCCGTTCAAGCCGGGGACAAGCTTCGCGGGGATGACAAGTGGGCGTTGAACCGCGCAAATCAATCGTTTTCAGACAGCCTCCTACGAGGCTGTCCGAGAACAAGTTTCCTTCATCAACCGACAAGGATTCCGTGGTCTTTCGTAGCCGCGAGGCTTCAGCCCCGCGGGGAACTTCGTCGAGTGCCTGTTATTCACATGAAAAAGCCAGTGGTTTCCACTGTCTCGATTTTTCGTTCCCTGACGGTCCGGGTGAGGCCCGCCATGCCGATTGGATGAATGTACCTGCGCCGAGGCGATGTGCGTCCTGTGGGAGCGCCGCGAGGCGCGATGAGCCGGGAGCGGCCGCACCGCCACGGAATGGCCGGCCACCCCTTTCGCGGCTTTCGCCGCTCCCACACACCCCATCCCTGCCCCGTGCCCGTCCATAGGCATTCCGTTGAGACACGGAATGGGGGCTATTCTCGGACAGCCTCCTAGGAGCTTGTCCGAGAATTGATACACATGAGATGTTAATCTCATATGCATACGCTATTTGTACTTGACAGTATAGTGCTACGCTGATATGTTGTTCCCATGAGCGTTAGACTCATTTGGGGGAGCGGCACTATGATTCCATTCAAGACTGATCCGATTCAGTTCCGGCAACGGCAACTTTTTCCGACTTATATATTCGACCTGCTGCCCAAGGATCACCCATGTTTTGTTTTTGATGATATTTTTCAGATGCTCGACACATCCAGTGTGGAAGAGCAATACAGTCCT
>NZ_FQVB01000037.1 GCF_900129305.1 Desulfacinum infernum DSM 9756
CGGGGCGTTGCCCGGTGAGGATCTCTTCAATGCGATTTGCTAATCCTTTTAATTGTTTGGGCTCGAGGTCCAGCTTTCCCAAATTGAGAAGAGTCCTCTGCCTAGGCCCCTTGGGAGTCCTGTAGGACTCGACCAACTGGTGGTAGAAGTAGGTGGTTCCCGTTTGGTGATCTTTTTTTCTGACTCGTCGAATGAACATAGTAGCAGGACATTAGCATGAGGAGGGAAGGCGAGTCAATGCGGGCTGCCCTTTTTCTACCACTACACCGAATTTTCGGGGCCTCATCAACGACCTTTCAGATAGTTAGATGAGCAAAATCGGTACACTGTCGCACTATGCAGCATATAGATGACAAACTTGGGCTAAGTAACGCCCGGAATCTCTTCCGCAGTCCTGAAGGGCTGCGCTACGAAAAAAAGTCATCCCCGGCGTATCCCCAGCGTTCTCGGACAAGGTCCTGAGGGGTTGGATGGTACTCTAAACGGCACCCTATCCCTCCTTCGCCGCATCCAGGATCTTCCGGATGGTCTGCGTCAGTTCCTCGGCGGAAAAGGGCTTTTTCAGGACCATATCGATTCCCATGCTTTTCATCTCCCGGACGCTCACCTCTTCCGTGCGCCCGGTGATCAGGATCATCGGCAGATCGGGGCGATGCCGCTTCACTTCCAGCGCCAGCCGGTCCCCGGTCAGGTGCGGCATGATGAGGTCCGTCACAAGGAGATCCACGGTGCCTGGATTGCCGGCGATCTCCTGGAGGCATCTTTCAGGGTCCGTGAAGGACTGCACTTGGTAGCCCAGCTTGGTGAGGATCTGGGTGCCTGCATCCACCACCGCCTTCTCGTCGTCCACCAAGGCGATCCGCTCCCGCCCTCCGGCCAAGGGGGCCTGGGTGGAGATGTCCGTGGATTCGTGCGAGCTTTCCTTGCGCGGAAAATAGAGGGTGAACGTGGTCCCTTGGCCGGGCTGGGAAGCCACGTCGACGGCTCCCCCGCACTTGCGGACGACGGCCTGCACCGTGGCCAGGCCCAGCCCCGTTCCCTCTCCGGGCGGCTTGGTGGTGAAGTAGGGATCAAAGGCCCGCTCCAGTACGTGCGGCGTCATGCCTTCGCCGGTGTCAGCCACGCTCACTTCCGCGTACGGGCCGGGTTCGAGAGTGGACATTCTCAACGGCACTTGCCGGTCGACCGTGATGCATCGTACGGAAACGGTGAGTCGGCCGCCGGTCTTTCGCATGGCGTGCCCTGCGTTGGTGCACAGGTTCATGAGCACCTGGTGAATCTCCGTGGGGTCCGCTTCCACCAAGGCGTCCTCATCCTGAAGGTTCGTTTCGATGGTGATGGTTGCAGGGAGGGCCGCCCGCATGAACTTGAGCACTTCCTTGACGATGGGGGCGATCAGGAGAGGTTCGCGCTCCCCCGGCTGCCGGCGGCTGATGGTGAGGATCTGGCGCACCAGGTTCTTGGCCCTCAGGCCCGCCTTGCGGATTTCCTCTAAACTTTCCCGCAGCTCCCCCTCCGGTGGGCATTCGAGAAGGGCCAGATCGGTATAGCCCATGATGGCGGACAGGATGTTGTTGAAGTCATGGGCGATGCCTCCGGCAAGGGTCCCCAGGGCCTCCATCTTTTGAGCCCGAAGGAGGCTTTGTTTCATCTGCTGAGCCCTTTCCACCGCCTCCACGTACCGGGTGATGTCCGTGACGGAAAAGACCAGATTCCGGCGGGGGTTTTCGGGATCCATGGGCGCGTAGGCCAGGAGGGCGTGAAACAGGGAGCCGTCCTTTTTTCGGACTCGGGCCCGAGTCAGGCCCGTGCCTCTCTTTTGGATCTGCTCGTAGATGTGCTTGCCGGCCCTGTGGTATTCAGCTTCGCCCGCATAGCAGCAAAGAACGCTCCGGTCGATGAGTTCCTCCTCCCGGTAGCCGAACATGCGGCAGAATTGCTCGTTGACGAAGAGAAAACGGCGGTTGGACACCAGGCCCACACCGGAGGGCAGGGCTCGAAAGAGGGTGGCGAGGAAGTGTTCCTTCTCCTTGAGCTGTCTCAGAGCCTCTCTTCTCCGGCGTTCCCCCATTCGGTTTCGAAAGGCGAGCACCTTGTTGCGGGCCAGTTCGCCGCAGAGGTGGGCCAGGGTTTCATCTCCCGAAATGTCCGGCGGGAAGGAGGCTGCCAGAAACCCGATGAAACCCTCATTATGATTCAGGGCGGCAACGAAATCGCATCGTTCCACCTCACGTTCAGAAAACGGGCAGGTAGTGCACCGCCCCCGGGGAAGGCGGACGCTTTTGGCGGGATCGGCCTTTCGGGCTTGGGAAAAACAGGGCGGCCACGCCTCTTCCTTTTCCAGCGCACTCAAGGGTGGTTCCGCAGGGCTGGCAAAGCCCACCTGAGCCAGCCCCATCGGCCGACTGTCCGGATCCAGGAACACGACGGCGCATCGGGAAAAGACGCCCTTTTCAGAAAGGCATCGGCAGGCGATCCGTGCCAGGTCCCCCGGGTTTTCAATGGACGCGGCAGCCCGGTCGATGGCCTGCAGGCATGCGAGTATCGCCGAAAGGTAGTGGATGGGGACAACACAGGACGCCCCGTTGGGGTGGAATGCGTGGTCCACGACGGTTCCCTTCCAAGATTCCAAATATTGCCCTGGCATTGTCACCCGGTTACAAGACGGGAAAGGGGAAGGATTCGCCTTGCCGTTTCGGATGACCAACCCCGAGTGGTGCGCGATTGCATGGGGTTTTTCTTTCCCCCGCTTGGCGGACGGGCATACGTTCCGCCCCAACCCAAGAGGTCCATCGGCTTTCGCACGGGGTGCTCAAGGTCTTTCCCTCGGAACCGCACAGGAGAAAGAGTCGTCCAATCTACAGGACAATCAACTTATACGGAGGAAAACCATGTCATGTAAAGATTGGTTTCACATCCCCTGGAGGAGGTTTCGCAGAGGCCTGCTGTTCTTTGTGCTCATGGCCCTCCTGGCGGGCTCAACGCCGGCCGATGCGGGCACCGGCTGGCTGGAAAAGGGGAAAAGTCTTTTGGGGGGCGCCGCTTCGAAGTCGTCTTCCTCATCCACTTCCACGAACCTGTCCGACGGCGAGATCGGGTCCGGCCTCAAGGAGCTGCTGTGTGTGGGATCCGAGAACGTGGTGAACCGCCTGGGCCGAACGGACGGCTTCAACTTGGACCCGGAGGTCCACATCCCCCTTCCCGGTCAACTGGACACGGTCCGTTCGGTCCTTTCCAAGGTGGGCAAGTCCCGGATGTTGGACGATTTGGAACTTCGCCTCAACCGGGCGGCGGAAGTCGCCACGCCCAAGGCCAAAGACCTGTTCGTGCAGGCGATCCGGGACATGACCCTGGAGGATGTGCGAAAGATCTATGAAGGCCCGGACGATGCCGCCACTCAGTATTTCCGGTCCAAGATGTCCAAGCCCCTGGCGCAGCAGATGGCGCCCGTCGTTTCCGAGAGCTTGGAGGACGTGGCGGCCGTCAAAAGCTACGACAACGTCATGAAGGAATACCAGTCCATACCTTTCGTTCCGGACGCCAAGGCCGATCTCACCGAATACGTCACGGAAAAGGCCATCGACGGGATTTTCTATTACATGGGCAAGGAAGAGGCGGCCATCCGGCGAAACCCGGCCAAGCGCACCACCGAGCTGCTGAGAAAGCTTTTCGGTTCATGACGAAAACCCGTGCGGAGTGAGCATTCATAAGCGTCAAAAAGTGCTTGACACCCGGAAGGGGTGCTGGTATAGACGCCGAACGTTGCGTGTCCCCATCGTCTAGCCCGGTCCAGGACACCGGCCTTTCACGCCGGCAACGCCGGTTCAAATCCGGCTGGGGACGCCACCGAAAGATCGAAGGCTCGGGAATCCTCCCGGGCCTTTTTTTGTGGCGCTCCGGGAGCCTTGTGTGAGACGTGACATTCGACCTTGGAGCGTGCCCGAAAACGCTAAGGATAACTTTTCCCGTAGCGCAGCCCTTTAGGGCTGCGAAAGAATCCCCGGGGGTCGGACGGGCCATCGGGTATTGCCTGTCACGTCATTGGCTATGATGGCCCCTTCCCGCGGGGCTGACGCCCCGCGCCTACGAAAGAAGTTGGATCCCTTGTCGGTTGATCAAGGAAACCTGTTGTTGGACAGGCTCCCTGGTAAGCCTCGTCCTTCGCCGGCGCGTCTTGAAGAACGGCGGTTCGTGTGAGAAGACCCGGGCATGGGTCTGGGCTCGCCAGGGCGTTCCGCCGCTTTGGGACAACCTGTTGGGGTGAGAAGATCATGTTCGGGGAAAAAGGTCCTTCAGGCGGGTCGTTCCGCCTATCGAGTGTGGTGCCCGCGCCGGTCGAGGGCGTCTTCTCGTGGCACGAAAGGCCCGGGGCCCTGGAGCGGCTCACGCCCCCTTGGGAACAGCTGGAGGTTTTGCAAAGTCCCGGGGGACTCCGGGAGGGTGCGGAGGCGCTGCTTCGCCTTCGGCTGGGGCCGCTTCGCCTCCGGTGGAAGGCGCGTCATACGGACTACGATCCCCCTGCGTTTTTTGCCGACGAACAGGTGTCCGGCCCCTTCGCCTTCTGGCGGCACGAACATCGCTTCGATCCCGCGGGGCCTCGAGCCACGCGCATGACGGACCTGATCCGCTACCGCCTGCCGGGACCGGCCGGCATGCACCAAGTCTTGGAACCCCTGGTGGCGGCGCGTTTGAAGCGCACCTTCCAGTATCGTCACGAAACCCTTCGTCACGACATGGCCTGTATCGGCCGTTACGGAGGAAGGCCGCTTCGCATTGCGGTGACGGGTTCCGGCGGCGTGATCGGTTCCCGCCTCATTCCCTTCCTCACCACGGCGGGCCATCAGGTCGCCCGGCTGGTGCGGCGCCGTCCGCACCCGGGCCGAAACGAGGTCTTTTGGGATCCCTATGCGGGAATTCTTGATACGGACGCCCTGGGCCCGGTGGACGCCGTGATCCACCTGGCGGGCGATCCCATCGGGAAAGGGCGCTGGACGGAGGAAAAGAGGACGCGGATGCTGGAAAGCCGCACCCTCCCCACGCGTTTTCTGGCCGAAAGGATGGCGTCCCTGGAGCGTCCTCCCCGCGTCTTCTTGAGTGCGTCGGCCATCGGTGTGTACGGCCATCGAGGGGACCAGGTGCTCGTGGAAACGGACCCGCCGGGCCGGGATTTCCTGAGTTCCATCTGCCGCCGGTGGGAAGCGGAGGCGTCCGCCTTCTCATCCGCCGGCCGATTGGTGCTCCTCCGGATCGGTATCGCTCTGACCCCCCGGGGAGGGGCGCTGGCGGAACTTCTGCCCGTTTTCCGCTGCGGCGCGGGAGTGGTGTTCGGATCCGGGCGCCAGTTCTGGAGCTGGATTCACGTGGACGACGTGGTGGGAGCCATCTACCATGCCCTCTGGACCGAATCGCTGCACGGGCCGGTGAATCTCACGGCCCCGGAACCCGTGCGTCAGGAGGACTTCTCCTGCTCGCTCGCTCGTTTGCTCCGCCGGCCCGTGGGGCTCCGGGTGCCGGAGGCGGTCCTTTCCGGCTGCATGGGGGACAAGGGCCGTGAGATCTTGCTGGCCGGCACCCGGGTCTTTCCGCGCCGGCTGCTGGCCACCGGCTACCGATTCCGCTATCCGTCGTTGGAAGGAGCCCTGGCGGCGCTTTTGGGCCGTTGCTGAAAGCGCGAGCGGAAACCGCGAATGAACACCAATGGACGCCGATAGGAAAACGGCTCATGTCTCGACCGCTCAAATGGACGCTCTTCGTGCTCATGAGCTCGGCTCTGGCCTTCGGATTCCTGGACCGGTGGTGGCCCGGAGGGCCGGACGCGCTGCCCTTTGAACGGCTGCATATCTTTCTTTTCAACCTGTGCGCCGGCGGCACCATCCTGGTCTATCACACGGAAGGCGCGGGCCGCATGACCCGGCGCACGGCGGCTTTCCTCTTCCTGTCGCTGGTCTATGCCCTGGCGGCCTTCCTTTCCCATTACGGCCTGTGCGTCGCCGTCGCCTGGATCCTGAGCGTTTTGGTGGAGGGACTGCGGCAGCGGACCTTCGGAGTGCTCCCGCTGGAATTTTTCGACTTCCGGGTCCGGGTGACTCGAAAGTTCCATCAGGCATCCTTGTTGTGCCTCGGCATCGGGCTTTTGCTTTCCGGGGTGGTGATCCTGAACAACCAATTTTACCATTGGGTTTCCTGGCCCCGGCTGGATCTTCGCTCCTTCTTCCTGGGTTTCTCCTTTCCCCTGTCCCTCATCACCATGTCCGTCATGTTTCGGCTCATCCGCGAACAGCTCACCCCGACCGTCCGCGTGCTCAAGAACGTGGCCTTCTGGACGGTCAACCTGGGGGTGATCCTCTTTTTCGCCTTCATCATCTTCGACCACTTCGGCCTACAGCTGGTGGTCTCCAGTGTGCTGACCCTCTGTGTTCTCCTGATTTTCGCCCTCTACGCCCGCCTGGGTCTTCCCGAACAGCAGAAGAACTTCCTCACCTCGGGCATTTGCTTTCTCCTTTTCACCGCCGTGACCGGTATCGCCTATATCGCCTTGCACTATGCCGGCCGCTACAGCCCCCAAACGGATGCCTTCCTGCTCCGGCTCCACGCCCTGGTGTCGCTCTACGGCTGGAACCTGAGCGGGCTGGCGGTGCTGTGCCGCTACGACGACTTCCCCATCCGGCTCCATTCCCAAAAGCTCATCGCAGCCCACTGGCTCACGGTGGCCGTGCTGGCGCCTTTGGGCTACACGGCGATGCCGGCCGCTCCCCTCGCCTGGATCGGGTTCACGGTCGTGGTCCATGCCATCCTTTTCAGCCGGCCGGGCGCAGGCCGATACGACGAGGCGAAGGCGGCGTAATGTGCGCGGCGAATCGGTGCGGGTCCGGCGGGGATGCCGAAAAGGAGGGGGACCGCCTTTCACGGCTCAAGTTTTCCCGTCCTCCGGCCGATCACCCTATCGATGCGCCCGTATGTTTCAGGGGCGTCCCACGGGTTTCAGCCCCAATCGAAGGGCAAGGCACTGGGGCCTCCTAGGAGCCTGTCCGAGAACGCCGCAAACCGTCACTCCCGCGCAAGCGGGAGTCCATAGGTTCCCGGGAATCCTGGATCCCCGCTCCCCGTTCAAGCCGGGGACAAGCTTCGCGGGGATGACGGATGGAGACAAGACGAGGCAAAGAACCCATTCTCAGACAACCTCCTGGGGCTGAGGGGCGACTTTGCCGGAAAAACAGGCCTGTGGTAGAAAGCAGGAAGGATCTTCTCGAAACGGGCCGCCAATGCGTCTTCCCGATGCGGAGGGTGGATCATGTCCGGAATCGTGGTGGAAAAGAAAGACGGCAAAACCGTCATCACGGTGGTGCAAAAGGAACGGGAAGACGAGGGGAAACCTGCGGAGAAGGGGAGGCCCGGCCCTGAGGGTGTGCCCGAAGATCGCACCGTGCGCCGCACTTTTCTTCACGACGTGCTGGGGCGCCGCCTCGTCTTTCACCTGGCCACCGGAGAAGAGGTGGAAGGGATCCTGGATGGCTTCGACAGGGAATCCCTGCGCGTGGAGGACGCCTACCTCCTGAGTGCCGACAAGGAGATCCGCTGCGACTGGATGATCCTGGAGCGCCGTCAGCTCGTCTCCGTCTACCCGCCGGCTCGATCCCGCGCGAGACGCCGCGAGGACTGATGCCCGTCCCATCTCTCCTTGACTGAACCCGCTTCACCTGTCATCCAGGTCGGGACCATTGCCGGAGGGGTGATGGATCGATTCATCTTTCGAGGAGGGGGAAAGCATGCAGAACAGGATGGACATGGTACAAAAACAGGTGGAAACCGCCATTCCCTTCGTGGCCCGGGCGGGCCTCAAGGTGCTGGAACTCCAACCCGGGTACGTCAAGCTCCTGATGCCCTTCAAAGGAAATGAAAATCACGTGGGCACCATGTACGCGGGGGCGATCTTTACGCTGGCCGAAATTCCCGGCGGCGCGTTGGTCTACACTACTTTCGATCCCCAAAGGTATTACCCGGTGGCCAAGGAGATCACCATCCGGTACCGGCGCCCGGTGAAGACCGACGCCACCATTGAGGTGCGGCTGAGCCCCGAAGAGATCAAACGCCTCCAGGGGGAAGCCGATCGAGAAGGGAAGGCGGAATTCGTCATCGAGGCGGACATCCTGGACACCACGGGTGAGGTGGTGGCCATGAGCCGGGGGATCTACCAGGTGCGTGCCGTGGGCATGTAACCGGCTCTGTTTTCAGCGACCTCAAGGGTGAAAAGAGAAGGGGGATGGCGGTGGTGCTGGAGGGAATCTATCCCATCGTTCCCACGCCGTTTACGGAATCCGGGGCGGTGGACCTGGAAAGCGTGGAGCGCCTCGCGCACTTCATGGTGGAACGGGGCGTGCACGGTCTTGCCGTGCTGGGGGCCCTGGGGGAAGGGCACAAGCTGAGCGAAGCCGAACGGCGTTCCGTGGTGGAGACCTTCCGGCGCCGTCTCCCCTCGGAAAAGGGACTGGTGGTGGGCGTCCGGGCTCCGGCCACGGACCTGGCCGTGGCGCAGGCCCGTTCCGCCCGGGATCTGGGGGCCGATGCCCTGCTCGTGGGCCCTCCGCGCGTGCAGAAGGACGACGTGCTCTTCACGTTTTACCGGCGGATCCACGATGCGGTGGATCTTCCCATCATCATCCACGATTATCCGGCGGAAACGGGTGTCCTGATCTCGGTGGACCTCCTGGCCCGCTTGCATGGGGAATGCCAACGCATCCAATATGTGAAGCTGGAGGATCCGCCCACCGGGCCCAAGATGGAGGCGGTCTGGAAGAAGGCGGGCAAGGGCCTCAAGATCTTCGGGGCTCTGGGAGGCCTTTACGCCCTGGAAGAGCTGGAGCGGGGCGCCGTGGGAATCATGACCGGATTCGCCTACCCCGAACTCCTGGTGGAGCTCCATCGGCGGGTCCGGGAAGGGCGCATGGGCGAGGCGGCCGAACTCTTCTACGACATGGCGGCCCTCATCCGCTTCGAATTCCAGCCGGGGATCGGGGTGTCGTTGCGAAAGCACGTGCTGGTGCGCCGGGGCGTCTTCCGCACCGCCGTGGTGCGCCACCCCGGCCCCGATGCCGACCCGGTCACCTTGACCCAGCTCTTTCGCATCGTGGACCACTTGAAGCGGAAGGGAATTCTGCTGGACGGGTGCCTTTAGGCTTGCTGGAGCCGGCTTGCCTGCGATCCGGATCACGGCTCAGGCGGCTCCGCAACGAACGGATAACACCCGTCCTTTACACCGCGTTCTTGGCGTTCATTGGCTGTTCCGTTTCGCATCAGAGGGCCTGCGCTGCGCGAGATAGGCTCATTTCCGAGCCGGCGGCAATCCTTGTGACATCCCGGCGGGATCTCCGCCCCACACACAATCCCTTTCCTATTCAACGGTGATCAAATCCTTGATGGCCTCGTATTTCTTGGGGCCGATCCCCTGGACATTCTGGATGTCTTCCTTTTGCTTGAAGGGGCCGTTCTGTGTCCGGTATTCGACGATGCGCTGCGCGATGGCGGGGCCGATGCCGGGGAGGCTCTGGAGTTGCTCGGCATCGGCGGTGTTGATGTTCACGAGATCCGTGGCCGCGGCCGTCGATGCGGCAGCGGTCAACAAAAACGCAAGGACCATGGCTGCACACAGACAAAAGGTGCGCCTGCGATGAGATGTTTGGGCTTTCATGGAAATCCTCCGTGGGCAGGATAATAAACGGGCGGGAGATCCCCGGAATGTCCGTTGGATCGATGAGGCCATCCTATCCCGCCCGGAAAGTGCCGGCAAGCGTTACCTGTATGGTCTCCGTCCGAAGACTTGCCGTGGTTGGATGGGGGACCTTGCCGCGGAGCCTGGAAGGGCCTATAAAGGGACGTAGAGTGGGCAGGTGGCGAGCCTTTGGGAGGTGACCCATGAAGCGAGATGGCGCCGTAAGAATCCTTGCGGGAATCGGAGTGTGCTTCGTTTTCCTTTTCCTGAGTCCTCCTTGCCGGGCTCAGGACGGGTTCACCCAGAAGGACCGGGAGATCCTGACCCAATTGCGCGTTCAGATGGCCGGAATGGAAGCACGCCTTGGCGAGACGGACAATCGCTTTGGCCAGATCGAAAAGCGCTTTGAGCAGATCGACAGACGTTTTGAGCAAATCGACAAGCGCTTTGAACAAGTGGATAAGCGCTTTGAACAGATCGACAAGCGGTTCGAACAGCTGGATCTGCGCCTTGCCGAGCTGCGCCGGGACGTGAACGCTCGGTTCGATCAGCTCATAAACTTCCTCTACATGCTGGCCGCCATTTTTACCACCCTCGTGGTGGCCGTGATTGGATTCGCCTACTGGGATCGCCGCACCATCATCGGTGAGGCCAAGCGCCAGACCATGGAAGAGATGGAACGCAAGGGACTTGCCTACAACATCCTGCGGGTCCTTCAGGAATACGCCGAGAAGGATCACGACCTCAAGCGGATCCTCCAGACCTTCAAACTCCTGTAGGAGCTTGTCCGAGAATGCTTTTTCAGCTCAGACAGAAAACCCGCCATGGCCCATCCAACGTGCGGGCTTCTTCCGCAGCCCTAAAGGGCTGAGCTACGGGAAAAGCGGTCATCACTGGCGTTTTCGGACAGTCTCCTACAGGAACCTGTCCGAAAACGAACCCGAAAGCCCCTCCCACCGGGAGCTTGGGCCTCCGGCCCGCACACCAGGGGTGAGACACGCCCGCGCGCTGCCCGTTATCCAAACGAAAGCGGGGATCCAATGCTGCCCCGGTTTCAATGGACGCGAATGGGAAGGGGGCAAAGATAGGCCACGTTGTGCTGTTGCGCAGGGGTGAGGTCGTTGAGCGAACAGGGCTCCAGGCACAGAAACCGGTAGATCTCCTCGCGCTGGAGCGGTTTGGGCACCCCGAGGGTCCGATGGGCCTCCTTCCACCCCGTGGCATTCTCCCAGGACCCGGTGAGAAAGCGGTAGACGTTCACTTCCGGGGGAAGGTGACCGTAGGCGGCCCGAAGCCGGTCGGCGATGGTTTCCAGGTCCGCCCTCAGGGCCACGGCCGGGGCGTTTACCAGCGGGTAGAACCGTTCGGGCCCCAGATCCTCGAAAAGAAAAACGGTCTTGTAGAAGGGAGCGTGGCGCGGGTTGACCATGATGCAGAGATCCGTTACGCGCTTTTCCAGGGCGTGGCGGTAGGCGGCCCGGCAGAGCACCATGAAGAGCCGCTGCCAGCAGAAATCCCGCCGTGTCGCCAGCGCGCTCAATTCGGCCAGCCTGCGGCCCCGGCTCCTCAATGCGTCCAGTTCCCTCCCATAGAGCTTGTCCATGGGAAGGCCGTAGAGGTCCGTGTCCAGCACGTGGGTCAGCGTGGCGACGACGGCATCGTTCTTTTTCAAAATGAGGGTGGAGGAGGTGGGCAGCACGTGATGGAGCCCGTAGTGCATCCCGGTGGGATTGGGGCGCTGGATGTAGCCCAGTCTCAGGTATTCCTGGTGCACCACGGAAAAGGCGGCCCGCCGCTCCTCCGCGGTGTCCGCCCATTTGATGGCCAGGCGCTCCTCCACGGCCGGCTCGAACGAAAGCAGCCGGCCTTTCCGGACCAAGGTCAAGCGACGGTCTTTCACCGGCTTGGTGAGCATGCATTTCTCCTTTGGAAAGGTAGAGTAAAGGCTTGTCGGAAGAAGCGGTACCCCATACAGGCCGCAACCTGCCTTCCAGTGGCAGAATCACCGCGCGATGTCAAGACATTTGGTGGTCAGGCCGGGAAGGTCAGGCCGACGGTCCCCGGGGGAGCTGAGGGTAGCTTTCGTACAGGTAGGCTCGCTGTTCGGGCGTGAGATTTTCGAGAAGCGCAGGATCCAGCTCCAGGAAGTGCCGCACGACCTTGGTGCGGCGGCCGTTGGTGATCACGGGTCCCGCGGATTTCGACCGGGAAGCCGGCAGGCCCGGTTGAGCCTCTTCGGGGAGGAAGCCCGTCATGCGGTGGAAGTAGGCGTAGAGGTTGCAATCCACTTCCAGGGAATCGTAGGTTTTCTTGAGGCGTTCCGCAATGTCGTCCATGTTGACGCGCAAGGCAATCGCCGGTGCGTCCACTCGGGGGTAATGGCGCTCGGGACCGAAATTTTCAAAAAGAAAGATGGTCTTGTAAAAGCGCACATGTTTGGGGTTGACGGCGATGCACAGGTCGTTCACTCCCCGGTACCGGGAGTACTGGTACATGATCTGAGCGAGCAGCATGAAGAGGTTTTTCCACCTCAGCTTGGGCGGGGTTACGAGCGCGGAAAGCTCGACGATCTTCCGGTCCTTTTCCCTGAGGGAGTCCAACTCCCTACGATAGATCACATCCATGGGGAGCCCGAACTCCGGCGTGTCGAAGATCTCGGTGAGGGTGGACAGCACGGTGAGATAGGACTTGGCTACAAAGACAACCGTTTCGGGAAGGAGGGAATGGATGCCGAAGAGCATCCCGTGGGGTTGGGGGTCCTTGAGATATCCCGTGCGGAGGTAGGTGTCGTGGACGAGGCGGAAGGCCTGCTCGTATTCATCCACCGTTTCCGCGATCTTGATGGACGGCCGGTCGATGTCCTCCAACTTCCATTGGAGAAGTCCCGATCTCTTGATTCGGATCGTTCGGCGCCGTTCCATGCCGTTGGGGGTGGGCGTTTCGGCCACGGGCAGCGTTCTCCTTGTCGGCCGGCCGGCGGCCCGGGGCTGTATCCTCCCCGGGGCCGTCACCGCCGTGCTTCGATCAACCCTTCACCTGCTCCAGCAACTTCACAGCCTTTTCTCTTTCCGGGAAAGTCGCATCCTTGGCAAGGATTTTCTCCAACTCGATGCGGGCCCGCTCCTTGTCGCCTCTTTCCAACAGGGCCACCGCCAGATGGTAGCGTATGGACGGGTTGTCCGGGATTTTCTCCAAAGCATCCTCAAATTGCGCAATCGCACTTGCGTAGGCCTTCTTGTGGACATAGATCCACCCAAGGGTGTCGGCCACGGCGGGATCGTCCGGCATCTTTTCCTTGGCCATCTGGGCCAACGTCAGGGCCCTGTCGATGTTGCCGCCCTGTTCCACCAGCAGCCAGGCCAGGTTGTTGGCGGCGGGCGCGAAGTCGGGACGCACCTCCAGGATCCTCTCATAATACTCTTCGGCTTTTCCGGGCTCGCCCTTGATCTGGTATAGCACACCGAGGCTCATGAGGGCTCCCACGAATTGGGGTTGCTTGGCCGCCACTGCTTCGAAATTTCGGATCGCCTCATCCAGCCGGCCGGTGGCCGTGTAGATCTGGGCCAGGTGGAGGTAGGGCGTGGGCCAATCCGGGCTGTATTTCAATGCCTCCTGGTAGAGCGACTCGGCCTGCGGCAGGTCCCTCTTCGTCAGGGATACCGCGGCTTTGAGTGCCAGGTGGGCGGCCTTGAGTTCCGGTTGCTCCGATTGGGCCAGGTTTTCGTCACAAAACGCCAGGGCCTTGTCGTAGTCGCCCTTGAGGGTGTGTACCAGCACGATGCTTCGCGCCACCGGAAACGATCCGGGGGCGGCCTTCCAGGCCGCTTCGTATTCCTTCAGGGCATCGTCCAGCCGATTCTCGCTGCGGTAAAGGGCGCCCAAGGCCATATATCCCGTGGGGTTTGCCGGGTCCATCTCTTTGATCTTAAGGAAAGCCTTCTCCGCGCCGTCCGGGTCTTTTTCCGCCAAGGCGATGCGTCCCAGGAGCATATAGGCGCGGATGTCTCTGGGGGTCCTTCGGATGGCCTCTTCGCACCTCTGGCGGGCCGCGGTCGTATCGCCGTCCCGGAGGAGAAATTCCGCCATCATCATGTTGGCCCTGGGATGGGAGGGAGCCAATTCCAGGGTCTTCTCCAGGGCTTCCCGGGCCAGATTTTCTTCGCCCAGGGACACGTGGCACATGGACTTGACGAAATAGGCTTCAGCCAAATTGGGTTCGTCCTTGATCAACGGCACCAGGATATCCAGGCTTTCTCGATACCGGCGGTTCTTGGCCAGAATCCGTGCCTTCATGAGCCTGGCATAGGCGTCCTTCTTCGATTTTCCGAGGACGGTCTGGATCTCCGCCAGGGCCTCCTCCGAACGGCCCTCATCGTAGTAGATCCGAATCATCTCCCGGTATGGTCGAAGGTCGTCGGGGTGCTGCTTCCGGGCTTTTTCGAAAATCTCAAGGGCTTCTTCGGTCTCCCCCTTGGCCGCCCGAAAACGGCCCAGGGCCAGCAGGGGTTCCACCTTGTCCGGGGCCGCCTCCACGGCCCTCAGCAGGATCTTCTCGGCCTTGTCCGGTTGGGAGCGGGCGATATAAAAGGCCGCCAGCGTGGCGTAGTAGGCCGGCTGGTCCGGAGCTTTCTCCACGCCTCGAAGCAGCTCCTGTTCGGCGTTTTCAAAGCGCCCTTGTTGGATGTAAAACCGGGCGAGATTCAGGTCGTGCAGGGCCTGCTCGGGGAACTTGTCCACCACCTGCAGAAGCGCTTCTTCGGCCTTTTCCGAGTCACGCAGGGCCATGTAAAGCTGCGCCAGGGCGTACAGAGAGCGGGGCGTGGCGTCCTTTTCGGAAGAGGCGAGAAGCGTTTTCTCCGCCTCTTCCAGTTTTCCGGTGGCCAAAAAGCAGCGGGCCAGCAGGATGGAGGCGTCCGTCCGCTGATTGTCCAACTCCAAGGCGCGCTGGAGCCGGCCCATGGCCTCGTCGTACTTTTCTTCCCTGGCCAGGAGGCCCCCGTCCAGGACGAGCCCCTCCACGTTGTCCGGGTCTTTCTCAAGGACGGTCCTGAGGGCTTCCCGCGCCTTGTCGGGCTGGTTTCCCAGGGTGTAGAGGGTTGCCAGTTTGAGTTGGGCGTCCAGGAGATCGGGTTTCAGGGTCACCGCCTGATGGAAGGCCTTGAAGGCGTTTCTCACATCCTTTTCCTTCAAATAGGCTTCCCCAAGCAGGTAGTGGGCGTCGGGGTCTTGGGCGTTTTCCTGAAGAGCCGTCTTGAGCTCGAGAATCGCCTCCTGGGTGCGACCCTCCTCGAAGAACTTGCGGCCGCGGTCTAAGTGTTCCCGGAACTTCTGCTCCGCACTGCCGCAGCCCGCGGCGGCCAGAGCCAGGCCGATGCTCAGAAAGCCGAGCAGCAGGTACAGTCTCTTGGAAGACCAACGGGCCTTGTTGTGATCGTTTCGAAAAAGAACCCTGTGCATCGCTGCCTTCCTCTCGTGGGGGTTTCAAGTTGCCGATAACCTGCATTGAGCGACTCTTTCGCCGTGTTCCTTATTACCTCCGCGCGATCAGCGGGCGGGGATAAACCCCGCCCCTACCCAACAGGTCCACGTGCCTTGGTAGGGGCGGGCTTTGCGCCCGTCCGACGGCACTTCGTTGTCTCGCCCTGCGTGATGAGGAGCTTGTACGAAACACGACCTCGTTCCGTTTCGCGCCAACGGCCTGTAGGGGCGAATGATTATTCGCCCCTACAGGGGTCTGCTTGCCAAAGGTGCGTTTCATCTTTCGTTGTCGCGGACCGTCCGTGATGGGGGTTAGTGTGAAAGGACAGTGTTTTCGACCCCTTGTAGCAGCGGCCTTGGCCGCGATTCGGATTGCCGGCAAGCCGGCTTCTACAGAAAATGTTTCTTGCTTCGCTCTTGCATCCATGCGGGGTAGCGAGCCTCGCCATGACTGTTAGGGAATAAGTTCTTTCGGATGAGCCATGTCCTTTCGTGTGTCTGCCGTTGCAGGCGCTAAGACTTTCAGGGACCGCTTGTCTCGCCGGACGTTTTCCTGAACGAAGGTTCCAGAGGCAGAACGAGCCGGATCACGTTTCTTCCCGATTCACTCCTGACCTGGAGCGTCGGCTCATGTTCTTCCAGGGCCAGCAGGCCGCAATAGAGCCACAGAGCGGCCTTCATGTCCCGCTGGGTAAAAGACTCCAGATCCAGAATGCCCTGGGGGCTGATTTCCAGCAGATCCCTGTCCAGCGCCCGCGAGCCGTTCTCCTCGATGGACACGACGAATCGGTCCTCGTCCGCTTGGGATTGCACCAGGATGCGCGATCCCTTGTTGAAAAAGGCGCTGCGGAAGGAAAAGACGAGCAGTCCGTCGAAACAGGTGGCGAAGTCCCGATAGCGCCCGAACATCAGGGGCAGGGGAGACCTCTTGTAGGTGATCTCGGGAAGCGGTGCATCGGTCAGGCCGGCCAACGTCTCCCGCATGCTCTGGACGGAACTGGCGATCACTTGCCCCATGTCCACCAAGTAGGCGTAATTCTGGCTCAAGGCCAGATGCTTGTCGCGCACGCACCGGAACATGGTGGCCAAGGCGCGCAGTTGGGAACCGGTCTTCTTCAGGTCCTCTGTGATCACCTTGAGCATGTCCGGTTGCGCGACCGCGTCGGATTGAAGCCTTTCGGTTCGGAAGGCGTTGAGGTCTACCCTGGCGGCGCAACTGGCCCACAGCGCCTGGGCCAGTTCCGAGACCGTGCCCAACATCTGCCCCCAGAGACTCCAGGGGTAGGTCTCCTGGATTCCATGGGCCATCAGGGGATACCGTTCCCGAAGCGTCCTGGCCCGGTGCACCTCTCCGTCGAAGGCCTCGCATATCTTCAGGGCGTAGTGGATGGGGATCCGTGCCTTCAGTTCTTCGTCCAGACAAACACCGCACCGGGAACTTCCCTCCGGCGTCTCCTCTTCCATGGCCGTCCAGCGGATGGTTCCGGTGACGTTGACCACGTCCCCGTTCAGGGCGACCCCCAGCAGGACACGGGTGCCGGGCTGGGGAAAGCGAGCCGAAAGGGACTGGATGCCCAGCCCTCGCAGGCTGAGATCCAGGAGCGTGGCGGCGTAGCTCTGCTGGGTCTGCAATTCCGTCACATGGGTCGGAAGGTGGATCGGAACCCGGAAATGCTTGCGCCTTTCCCTCGACGTTCCCTGCAGCCCACCGGTGGTCGCCCCCACTTCGTTCCTCCCCGCATCTGCACCTGAGCTTTCAGTTCATGGCATCCAGGAGGTCATCCGAGAATGCTTCTCCACTTCCAAGCCGAGACTCTCGAGACTCCGCCCGCCGTCTCGTCCCGGAACTTTTCGAAGCCCCCAAAAGGCTTCACTACGAAAAAAACGGTCCCTTTCTCGTCGTCGGAAAGCCCCCAGACCCGGTTCTCCAAGCTGTTCCCAACACTCCCGGATCTTTCCTGGATACGGGCGGAAATCAGCCCTCAAGGCAGCAATTAATGTGCCATGGGGAAAACTCCAACAGGCGGGCCGATGGCGGCCGGGAACCCTGGAGACAATATCAAGGAATTTCGGTGTCTAATGAGGGCCCGGTCGCGCCCTGTCCACCCATGGTCCGTTTCTCAGCCGGGGCTGCACGAGGAAGGAGATGCAACGGAGTTCCCTCATGGGGACCCTTTTGTTTCACAGGGCATGCAATTCGTTTCACAGGCTCCTTGAGCTCCCTCGGGAAAGACTAAAAGCTTGATGTTCCACACGTTTCATGGCTTTCGGCCGGACAAGGAAGTGAAAAACGTTGCACATAATGCGCAGTTGATTGCGCTTGGGAGGGGAACGCAGGGGTGGCGGAATGCCTCGGCAAATGGACAAGGCATGGCAAACACAAGAAAAAACGTGCTTCCTGGGCGGCTGGCATGCTTTTGGCTCTACCCCTTGCACACCGCGGGCGGCGCGGTGAGCGCCTCAGGGCGCGGGAAGGCAACGGCGGCGGTTCGGGTTGAGACCCGGCGTCGCATCGTGAGTTCAGCCACCACGAGACCAAAAGCCATGGACGACTCCAGGAGGAAGCCGGTCCTTATTTGTGCCCGGCAGGATGCCTACGGCCTCTATCTGAGCAGCCTGGTGGGACAGCTTGGAATCCCCCGCCATGTGGTCTGCGCTGAGCGCATCGATCGGACGTTGCTGGACAAAATCCGCCCGGTGCTGGCCGTGGTGGAAACTATGGGCGATGAACTGCCTTCGGTTTTCGCTGGAAGGGGGCGCCAAGGCGGCGACCTGCGGGCCCTGTTCGTCGCCGAGAGCCAGGACGGCGTTGGGGGGCGCGTGGAAAAGAGAGACGGTTGCACCATCTTCTTCAAGCCCATTCAGCCCGAGAGGTTCACCCGCCATGTGTGGGAGATCCTGGTGGGCCGCGTGGAGACGGATTCCTTTCGGCCGTTGTGCGAACCCTATCTCATCGGCAACTCGCAGGCCATCGATCAGATCCGCAGGACCATCGCCAAGATCAGCGCCACGGACCTGACGGTGCTCATCGGCGGCGAGACGGGAACAGGAAAGGGGCTGGTGGCCCTGGCCATCCACAACAACTCGCCCCGGCGATCCGGGCCCTTTCTGGAGGTCAACTGCGCCAACATCCCTTCGTCGCTCCTGGAAAGCGAGCTCTTCGGCTACAAGAAGGGCGCCTTTACGGGGGCGTGGGGCGACAAGCCCGGCAAGTTCGATCTGGCCGAGTCGGGGACGCTTTTTCTGGACGAGATTTCGGAGATGGCCCAGGCCATGCAAGCCAAGCTGCTGCAGGTCCTCCAGGACGGGGAATATTCGCCCATCGGAAGCGTGGAAAACAAAAAGGCGGACGTTCGTATCATCTCCGCCACCAACGCCGCCCTGGAGCAGCTGGTGGAGCAGGGGCGTTTCCGGAACGACCTCTACTACCGCCTCAAGGTGATCACGCTCCATCTGCCCCCCTTGCGGGAACGCAAGGAGGACATCGGGCCCCTTCGGGAGCATTTCCTGGAAAAGTACGCCATCCTCTACGAAAAGAAGCCCAAGGCCCTGTCCAAGGATTTCTGCCTGATGCTGGAGGACCACGACTGGCCGGGAAACGTTCGGGAACTGGAAAACGTCATCAAGAGCGTGGTGGCGCTGGGCAACGAGAGCATGGCCCTGGAGGGCCTTCAGCGAAACCGGGTCGGGGAGCGGCGGCGATCGGAAGGGGAACTGGACCTGGCGGAATTCCGCCGGTCCATACGCCGGCGATCCCTGCGGGAGATATCGCAGCAGGTGGCCGAACGGGCGGAGCGCAAGGCCATCGAAGAGGCCCTGGAACACACCCAGGGGAACAAGAAGGCGGCCGCGCGGCTGCTCCAGGTGAGCTACAAGGGTCTGCTCGGGAAGATCAAGGCTTACGGTCTGTGAGGAAGCCGAGTTTCACCAGCACAGGGATGGAGAGTCATGCAACTGCCTAAACTGGATTTGGAACCGTATGTGGACATGGCCTGGAGGCGCAAGTGGTGGATCCTCGCTCCCACCCTGGTGGGGCTCGTGGTCGGCCTCGTGGTGCTCCAAGTCTCTCCGAAGATCTATCAGGCCTCCACCCTGATCCTGGTGGAGCCGCAGCGTATCCCCACGGGCTACGTGCGGCCCACGGTCACCCAGGACGTGGCCAGCCGGCTTCGGACCATCTCCGAGCAGGTCAACAGCCGAACCAACCTGGAGCGGATCATCGAGGAGTTCAAGCTCTACCGGAAGCCGGAAGACCGCGTCCAGGACCTCATCTCCAAGGTCCGGCGCAAGATCAACATCTGGCGGCACGGGGAAGAGGCGGCCGTCAAGCAGGAAGAGGCGTCGGTGGCCACGGCGGATCTGGTGGCCAAGCTCCGGTCCCGGATCGGCATCAATGTGGACCGAAGCGGCTCGTCCTTTCGTATCTCGTTCCGCTGGCACGATCCCGCCACGGCGGCGGCCGTGACCAATGCCATCGCCTCCCAGTTCATCGAACAGAACCTGAAGGTGCGGGAGGAGATGGCCATGGGTACCACGGCCTTTCTGAGAAACGAGGTGGAGAAACTCCGCCGGGATCTGGCCGAGCGGGAAAAGCAAGTGGAGGCGTTCAAGCAGAAGCACATGGGGATGCTGCCGGACCAGCTGGAAACCAACCTGAGCATCCTGAATCAGCTCCAGCAGGAAATGAACGCGCTGCAGCAGCGGATCGACGAACAGAAAAGACAGGAGCTTCTGGTGCAGGAGCGGCTCCAGGACGCCAAGGCCGGCCGGCTGAATCTTTCCGGCGCCGGGCTGCCGGGGGAGCGGCAGAAGACTCCGGAGGCCCAGCAGCTGGAAGCCCTGGAGGAGAAACTCAAGCAGGCCCGGGTTCGCTACACGGAGAAACACCCGGACATCATCTCGCTCAAGCGCACCATCGAGCGGCTGCGCGAGGAGGTGGCCCGGGTGGGTGTCTACGTTCAGGGTGACGGGCTGCCGGGGCAGGGGCAGTTGAGTCCGCGTCAGGTCCTGGAGCTCCAGCTGGAGAAGCTCCGAAAGGAGATGGAGGCCAACGAGGCCCAGCTGGGGGAGATCAAGGCGAAGATCGCCGAATACCGGGACCGGGTGGAGAAGACGCCCGCCGTGGGCCTGGAGCTTGGAAACATCCTGCGGGACTACAACACGGTGCGATCCCGCTACACCAGCATGGTGGCCAAGCTGCTGGACGCGGAAATGGCCGAGGAGCTGGAAAAGCGGCAGAAGGGTGAGCAGTTCCGGATCCTGGATCCGGCGGTCGCTCCTTCCAAACCGGTGGAGCCCGATGCCAAGAAGATCATGACGCTGGCCCTGGTGCTGGGCCTGGGTTTGGGCGGCGGCGTGGCCTATGCCCTGGAGCTCCTGGATCCCCGGTTCTACCGGCCGGAAGAGGTGGAAAGCTACCTCAACACCCGGGTGCTGGTGAGTCTGCCCCGGCTGGAGGACGAAAACCAGAAGCATCGTTGGTGGGGCCTCGGACTGAAAAGGAAGGCCGCCTGAGACGGGGGCTGAATCGTTCCACGTGACTGCGGGACAGGATGAATCATGGGTAAGATTTACGAAGCGCTGGAAAGGGCCAAGAAATCGCCGAAAAGGGAAACAGGTCCCCGTCGCGGGGTGGTCGTCCCGAGCCTGCCCGCCTCCCCCGGTGGGCTGGTGGTTCTCGATGAGCCGGGGTCTCCCACCGCGGAATGCTTTCGTTTCCTGCGTTCCGTGTTGGTCCGCCCCATGGAGGGGGATCCGCCCCGGACGATCCTGGTCACCAGCCCCCTGATCGGGGACGGCAAGACGTACGTGGCCTCGAACCTGGCGGCCGCCATCAGCCAGGGTCTGGACGAGTGGGTTCTCCTGATGGATTGCGATCTGAGGTATCCGCGCCTGGACCGCGTCTTCGGTCTCCATGGCGGACACCGGGGCCTTTCCACGTATCTCACCAGCGATACGCCCCTGGATCAGCTCCTGAGGAAAACCCCGGTCCACAAGCTCACCATCCTGCCGGGAGGCAATTCCACCCACCAGCCCACGGAGCTGCTCACATCGGAAAAGATGCTTCGGCTGATTCGGGAGGTTCGGGACCGGTATCCGGATCGGTTCGTGGTCATGGACAGCACGCCGTTGGAACTGGCTCCGGAGACCTTCGTGATCGCCAACGAGGTGGATGCGGTGATCCTGGTGGTGCGGCGGGGTCGCACGCCGAGAAACGCGGTCCGAAACGCCGTGAACCGCATCCGCCGTGAGAAGCTGCTGGGCGTGGTCTTCAACGACTACGACAAGAGCTCCAAGGTCTACAAGAAGTACAAGTACACCCCTGTGTTCGGAAACCACGAAGGGGAAGAGGAGCCCACGGGGGGCGGCGGGGAAAAGGCGGCCGAATAGACGCTTTCGAGAGGGGCTGACGGTTCATGCTCAAGTTCTTTCACACCTACTTTCCCATTCGAAACCTGCTCTTCTTCCTGGGCGAGGGAGCCCTCATCTTCGGCTCCCTCGTGGCGGCGTCCCATGTGGCCCTGGATCTGTGGGAGCCGACCGCGGGGGCCCGCCACAGCATGGGGCTTCGGATGCTCATCACCACGGTGGTGGTCCAACTGAGCCTCTATTACCACGAACTCTACGAGATCAAGGCCCGCGAGAGCGTCTTCGAGCTGGGAACCCGCATCCTGCAGGCCCTGGGGATGGCCTGCATCCTGCTCGCCGGCCTCTATTATCTGGATCGGAAACTCATCATCGCCAACAAGATCTTCTTCCTGGCCCTTTTTCTGCTCGTCTTCGGCCTCTTGTCCTGGCGTTTCGCCTACCAGTTCATCTGTGAGCGGAAGTTGCTCACCGAACGCATCTTCTTGCTGGGAAACGGACAGCTGGCGAACCTGATCGCCCGCGAGATCAATCGGAACCTGGACAGCGGCTACGTGGTGAACGCCCTGGTGGATCCTCTCGCGGCCGCGGACCGGCATCCCGTCTGGAACTGCCCCATCCACCGGGACTACGACACCTTGTGCGAAAAGGCCTTGGGGGAGGGGATCCGAAAGATCGTGGTGGCCCTGGATGAACGTCGGGGGAACTTTCCGGTCGGGGCCCTTCTCAAGTGCAAGATGATGGGGATTTCCGTCCTGGACGGCGTCGCTTTCTACGAGGCCCTGAGCGGGCGGATTCCGGTGGAAAGGGCCAATCCCAGCTGGCTGATCTTTTCCGAAGGGTTCCGGCGCCATCGCCTGCTCACGGCGGGCAAGAGGCTTCTGGACATCGCCTTCGCCCTCGCCGGGCTGGTGCTCACCGCCCCGGTCATGGTCTTGGTGGCCTGCGCCGTGAAGTTCACTTCCGAGGGTCCCGTCTTTTTCCGCCAGGAACGGGTGGGGCAGTACGAGCGGCCCATTGAGATCATCAAGTTCCGGACCATGGTCAAGGACGCCGAAAAGCGAACGGGAGCCGTGTGGGCCGGCGAGAACGATCCGCGCGTGACCCCTGTGGGCCGGGTGCTTCGGAAACTCCGCCTGGATGAACTGCCCCAGTTCTGGAACGTGCTCCGGGGGGACATGAGTTTCGTGGGCCCGAGGCCGGAGAGGCCCGTCTTCGTGGCCCGTCTCAAGGAGCAGATTCCCTTTTACGGTGAGCGCCACGTGGTGAAACCCGGCATCACGGGGTGGGCCCAGGTGAACTACGGCTACGGCGCCTCGGAGGAGGACGCCCTGAGGAAGCTGGAATACGACCTTTTCTACATCAAGCACATGTCCCTTTTCCTGGATCTGTACGTGGTCTTGAAAACCGTTCAGATCGTGCTCTTCGGAAAAGGCGCCCGCTAGGAGGCCCTCCTGGAGGGATCCAGACCTTGTTCTTGCTGTCGGTTGGGAAGAGGCCCTGTAACCGAGTTGGGCGAAGCCTGCCCTTCCGCCCCCCATTCCCGATTTCACGACTTCACGATTCACGACTTCACGAACAAAAGGAGGACCCCATGAAACGACGCACCCCTTGGATTACGGCACTGGCGGTATGGATGATCTTCTTCTCCACGGCCCTTGTTCAGGCGCAGGAGGCCAAGGAGGTCGTTCCCGGCCCCGAGGAGGCCCGGCCTCCCGAAGTGGGCGACTACGTCATCGGCAAGGGCGACGCCCTGGAGATCTACGTGTGGCGGGAGCCGGAACTGACCCGGCAGACCCAGGTCCGTCTCGACGGCATGATCTCCCTTCCCCTCCTGGACGACATCCGGGCGGCGGGGCGCACCCCCATGGATCTCAAAAACGAGATTCAAAAGAGGCTTTCGGAGTTTCTGGAGCAGCCCGTGGTGAGCGTGATCGTGACGGCGTCGGCCAACAACAAGTACTACATGGTGGGCGAAGTGAATGCCCCCGGGGAACAGGACCTCATCAAGGATCTCACGATCCTGCAGGCCCTGGCCCGGGCCGGCGGTCTGACCGAGTGGGCCAACAAGAAACGGATCGTGATCCTGCGGCGGGAAAACGGAGTTGAAAAAAGGATGGTCGTCAACTACAACGATATCCTGCACGGTAAGTCTCCGGAACAGAACATCTACATCCATCCCAACGACACCATCGTTGTTCCATGACAGGGGTTCATCCTAACCGCATGAGACAGGAGGGGTTATGGGACGCTGGATTCGGGTACTGGCACTGGCTCTTTTCGCGTGTACTGTCCTCTCCGTGCCGGCGCGGGCGGAGTACCGGCACGTGATCATCCCCAACCTCTCCGTCACCGGTGAATATACGGACAATGTGAATCTGACGGACGACGATACGGATTCGGATTGGATCCTGGTGGTGACCCCCAGCCTGGCCTACGAGGTGTCGGGGCGCCGAAACGGCCTCCGGCTCGGCTACGCGCCGGGGGTGGCCGTCTATGCCAAGAACGAGGACGACAACACCCTGCGCCACAGCCTGAACTTCAACGCCTGGCATTCGCTGACCAAGAACACCCATCTGACCTTTTACGACTCCTTTCTGAGAACGGAAGACCCCAACACGGACGAGGTGGAGCGGCGGGAGGCCCGGTTCCGCTCCCAGGTTCCGGCGCAGGAGGGGGAAACGCCGCCTCCAGTGCTCACCCCGGAAGAGCTGGGTCTCCAGCCGGACACCACCCTCCGGGAAGGCCGGGAGCCCTACTACACCAACACGGCCGCCGGCCGCATCACCCACACCTTCGGGCGCGGCCACAGCCTCTACCTGGGTTACCTCCACTCCCTCACGGAACATGAAAGCCGGTTCGAAGAAGACAGCCGGCGTCACAACCCCACCGTGGGTCTCACCTACAACATCAACCCTCACCTGAGCCTTTCGGCCGCGGGAGGCTACACGCGGGGAACGTTCGACGCCGACAGCCGCTATATCGATGATCCCACGGAGGACTTCGACCGCTGGAACGGGTCGCTTCGGCTCACCCGGGCCTTCAGCCCCCGCTTCAGCGGCTATGCGGACTACACGCAGATCCTGCTCGATTCCGAAGGCGACGGGGACGACTACGTGGTCTACCACGCCTCCGTGGGCGGCACCTATCAACTGAGCCCCCAGTCGAGCGTCACGGTGGGCGTGGGTTACTTTTTCCAGGACAACCAGGACGATGACGACGAAAAGGGCCTCACCCTGACCCTCAACTACAACAGCGCCGACCAGTGGAAGGCGGGACGCCTGGTGGGAAGTGTGAGCGTGCAGAGCGGCTTCCGGGAGGCCTTCTTCGGAACGGAAAACCTGGGCTTTTCCACCTTCTACGGCACGAGCCTGAACCTTCGCTATGCCATGACCAAGAAGATCTCCTGGAGCAGCTACCTGACCTACCGGCGCGACGAGTACCTGAACGAGGATCCGGAGCGCAAGGACAACGCCTACCTGGCCGGAATCGGCGTGCAATACCAGATCAGCCGCCGGTTCAGCCTCTCTTTGAGCTTTTCCCACCGCACCATCGATTCCAACCTGGACGAAGAGGACTCCCACGAAAACCGGGTGGGGGTGGACTTCAGCATGAACCTTTCTCCCGAGCTGAGGCCCATCAGCTTTTGAGCGTGAAATCGTGAAATCGTAAATCGTAAATCGTAAATCGTGAATCGTAAATCGTAAATCGTGAATCGTGAATCGTGAATCGTGAATCGTGAATCGTGAATCGTGAAATCGTGAAGTGGTGGAGTCGTGAAGGGAGAAGGGTGAAGGGTTCGAAGTCGGAGCGGGTGGTGGTGCTCACCTTCGATGTGGAGGACTGGTTCCAGGTGGAGAACCTGCGGGCGGTCTTTCCCCCCGACACGTGGGACGGTTGCGAGCTGCGCGTCGAAGGGGCCACACGCCGCCTTCTGGACCTTCTGGACCGATTGAGAGATGGGCGGGAGGACGGCGCGGCCCGGGATGTCCGGGCCACCTTCTTTGTTCTGGGCTGGGTCGCCGAAAAGGTGCCGCACCTGGTCCGGGAGATCCGGGACCGGGGCCACGAAGTGGCCTCCCACGGTCATGGACATCTCTTGTGCCGGAACATGACCCCCGATTCCCTGAGGGACGACATCCGCCGGAGCAAGGCCGTCCTGGAGGACATCCTGGGCGAACCGGTGGTGGGCTACCGGGCTCCCGGATTCTCCGTTTCCCCGCAATTGTTGGAGATTCTGGCCGAGGAAGGTTTTTGCTACGATTCCAGCTACAACTCCTTCGGGGCCAATCCCAGGCACGGCCGCCTGGATCCGGCTGCATTGCGAAAGCGCCGGGGTGTCTATGAAACGCCGGGTCGACTGGTGGAGATTCCCGTGAGCAACCTTCATCTCAACGGAGGGGCCCTCCCCTGGGCGGGCGGAGGCTATTTTCGACTGTTGTGCTTGAAGCTGTTCGCGGCCGGAGCCCGGGCCATCCTGGATCGCGAGGGCCTTTACGTCTTCTACCTTCATCCGTGGGAACTGGACCCGGACCAGCCCCGGGTCGGGGGCCTGGGTCCTCTGGGCCGCTTTCGCCACTACGTGAACCTGGAAAAAACCGAAAAGAAGCTGGAAAACTTCGCCGGGACTCTGGAGCCGTGCCGCTTCCTTTCCTGCTCCGATTACCTGGAAAACGTCCTCGGCCGTTCAAAGAGCCCTCCCCCCCATGCTGAAGATTAGAAAAATCACGGAATCCGACCGGGCCGCCTGGGACGCCTACGTGGCCTCCCATCCCGGCGGAACGCCCTTCCACACCACCGCGTGGAAACGGGCGGTGGAGGCGTCCTTCGGCCATCGGAGTTCCTATCTGGTGGCGGAGGACTTCCACCGGACGGGCCAAACCCCTTCCGTCGTCGGGGTGCTCCCGCTCTTTGAGATGCGAAGCCGCCTCTTCGGCCATTACTTTCTCTCGGTTCCCTTCGCCGAAACCGGCGGGGCGCTGGCCGATTCCCCCGAAGTGGAGCGGGCGCTGATCGACCATGCCGCAGAGCTTTCCGCCGAAAGAAAGGCCTCCTACCTGGAGCTTCGCAACCGGCGCCCCGTGGACGGGCTTCCCACCAAGGATCTTTATGTGAGTTTCCGAAAGGAGATGTCCCCGGACCCCGATGAAAACCTCAAGGCCATTCCGCGCAAATCCCGGCGCATGGTGCGGGTGGGCATGAAGGCGGGGCTCCGGTCCGAAACGGGCCGTCACCTTCTGGACACGTTTTATGAGATCCTGGCCGCCAACTACCATCGGCTGGGAACACCGGTCTTTCCCCGGCGCCTTTTCGCCAACTTCCTTGCCCGGTTCGGCTCCCGGGCGGACATCCTGGCGGTCCGCACCCGCGAGGGGGCCCCCGTGGCGGCCGTCCTGAGTTTTTACTGGCGCGACGCCGTCATGCCCTACTATGCCGGATCGCTCTTTTCCCACCGGCACCTGGCGCCCAACGACTTCATGTACTGGGAGCTCATGCGCCGCGCGTGCCTGGCCGGCTTTCGCCGGTTCGACTTCGGCCGGAGCAAGAAGGGCACCGGCTCCTACGCCTTCAAGAAGCACTGGGGCTTTGAGCCCGAACCCCTCGCCTACCAGTACGTGCTCCATCGAGCTTCCGCCATGCCGGACATGAGCCCGGCCAATCCCCGGTACCGATTCCTGATCGAAGCCTGGCGGCGCCTGCCCCATGGGGCCACGCGGCTTTTGGGCCCGCCCGTTGCGCGGCACTTGGCGTGAGTGGGGAGTGGGGAGTGGGGAGTGGGGGATACAAGGGGAGGTTCGATGAAGCGACCGTTTCACCGTCCCCACAAGGAACTGAAAGTCTGGGGCATGGCCATGGAGCTCTGCAAGGAGATTTATGAAGTGGCGGCGATGCTCCCTGAAACGGAAAAGTACGGATTGGCGAGTCAATTGAGAAGGGCGGCTGTCTCCGTTCCCAGCAATATCGCGGAAGGAGCCGCCAGGAATTCAACGGCCGAATTCATCCAGTTTCTCGGGGTGGCGCGGGGTTCATTGGCCGAATTGGATACTCAGCTGCAGTTGTGTTCGAGGTATTTGGGGCTGCTGTCGCCGGAACACGTGGAGACGGCGCTGGAGCTTGTGGAGCGCATCAGCAAAATGATCAACGCGCTCAGACGAACGCTCAAAGACAAGAGTCCCCGGTGCCAATAGAAGATGACGGAGCCTGTGTATCCATTCCCCACTCCCCACTCCCCACTCTCGACTCCCGAGCCATGAAAATCCTCTACCTCGCCCATCGCATACCCTATCCGCCCAACAAGGGGGACAAGATCCGCTCCTACCACGAAATCCGCCATTTGGCCCGAAGACACCGGGTGGACCTGGCCTGCCTGTGCGACGTGGAAGAGGACATGGCCTACCGGGAGGATCTGAGGCGCTGGTGCGGGCGGGTGGCCGTGGAGCGGCTGGTGCCGTGGCGGGCCAAGGCGGGGAGTCTGCCGGCCCTCTGGCGGGGAAGACCGCTTTCGGTGCCCTACTTTTATCGGCCGGGCCTGCAGCGAGTGGTGGACGGATGGCTCGCGCGCGAAGGCTACGATGCGGTGGTCTGCTTTTCGTCGCCCATGGCCGAATACCTTTTCCGGAGCCGCTCGAAGGCGGGGCGCAGGCCGCTGTGGATCATGGACTTTTGCGACATGGATTCGGACAAGTGGCTGCAGTATTCCAGGCGATCTTCCGGGCCGGCGCGGTGGATCTACCGCCGGGAGGCGGAGCGCCTCCTGGGCTACGAAAAGAAGGTGCAGGAACGCTTCGATGCCTGTTTTTTCGTCTCCCGCAAGGAAGCGGCCCTTTTTGGGGAGCGGGTTCCCGGGGCCCGCAACGTGCACGTGGCTCCCAACGGGGTGGATACGGATCATTTTCGACCCGAAGCGGTTCCGGAGCGCCGGAACCAGGAAGCGGCGGGCGGCAACGGCGGGACCTCCCGGCTGGTCTTCGTGGGGGCCATGGATTATGCGGCCAACGTGGACGGCGTGCTGTGGTTCGCCGAACGGATCTTTCCCCGCATCCGAAGGGAATTTCCGAAGGTGAGCTTCTGGGTGGTGGGGGCGAGGCCCCATCCGCGCGTCCGGGCCCTGGCCGGGACGCCGGGCATCCGGGTGACGGGATTCGTGGACGATGTGCGCCCGTACATGGCGTCCGCCGCCTGCGTGGTCGTGCCGCTTCGGCTGGCGCGGGGCGTGCAAAACAAGGTGCTGGAGGCCATGGCCATGGGGCGGCCCGCGGTGGTCACCTCCCGGGCCCTGGACGGCATCGAAGCCCGAAGCGGCCGGGACGTTCTCACGGCCGACGACGAAGACGGCTTTGCCCGGGAGGTTCTTCGCGTTCTGCGGGATCCGTCCCTGGCGGGGGAACTGGGCGCGCGGGCGCGGCGCTTCGTGGAGGAGAACCACGGTTGGGAGGCGGGGATGAACCGACTGGAAGAGGTCTTGCTGGAACTTCACCGGCTTCGAAGCCGGCAGGGGGAGGGCGCATGAAACTCGTCCTGGTCGCCGGAGACCGACCGAACTTCATGAAGGTGGCGCCGCTCCTTCATGCCGTCGCGCGGGCCAACGAGCGGCGCACGGCCGGAAACGGAGCCCTGCGGCCGGTGCTGGTGCACACGGGCCAGCACTACGACATCATGATGTCGGAAGTCTTCTTTCGGGAACTGAACATCCCGGATCCCGACATCAACCTGGAAGTGGGTTCGGGAACCCATGCGGCCCAGACAGCGGCCGTGATGGTGCGCTTCGAGGACGTGTGCCGAAAGGATCGGCCCGACTGGGTGATCGTGGTGGGGGATGTGAACTCCACCCTGGCCTGCACACTGGTGGCGGCCAAGCTGGGAATCCCAGTGGCCCACGTGGAGGCGGGGCTCCGCAGTTTCGACCGCACCATGCCGGAAGAGATCAACCGGCTGGTGACGGACGTCCTGGCCGACCTGCTGCTCACCCCGTCTCCGGACGCCGACGAGAATCTTCTGCGCGAAGGGGTGCCGCCGGAACGGATCCGCCGGGTGGGAAACATCATGATCGACACCCTGGTGGCGAACCTTCCCCGTGCCCGGGCCCGGCGGACCCATGATCGGCTGGGGCTGGAGGCGGGCCGCTATGCCTACGTGACCCTTCACCGGCCTTCCAATGTGGACCGGCCCGATTCCCTGGAGGCCATCCTGGGAAACCTGATCCGGCTTTCCCGGGATCTTCCGGTGGTCTTTCCGGTCCATCCGCGAACGCAAAAATCCCTGGAGGCATTCGGGCTGGACGGGGTCACCTCCCCCGGTCTCCGCAAGATCCCCCCCGTGGGCTATCACGATTCGCTCTGTCTCACGGAAAATGCGCGGCTCGTCCTGACCGACTCGGGCGGCCTGCAGGAGGAATCCACCTATTTCCGCACCCCGTGTCTCACGCTGAGGCCCAACACGGAGCGGCCCGTCACGGTGACCGAGGGAAGCAACCGGCTGACGTCGCTCCAAAGCCTTGCGGGGGACATTCAGGCGGTTCTGGACGGCCCGCGGCGGCTGGGTCGTGTGCCGGATCTCTGGGACGGGCGCACCGCCGACCGCATCCTCACCGCCCTCCTCCAGACCCCCAATCCAAGCGGTCCACATTGGCCATGGCAAAATACGACTCCCCACTCCCCACTCCCGACTCCCGAAAAATGAAAATCCTCCACATCCTCGACCACAGCCTTCCGCTCCAAAGCGGGTATGCCTTCCGGAGCCGCAACATCCTGCGGAGCCAGAAAGGGGCCGGCCTGGAGCCGGTGGCGCTCACCTCGCCCAAGCACGAGGCCTCCTGGAAGCGACCGTCGCCTGCCGTGGAGCGGATCGACGGGATCGCGGTCCATCGGAGCGGTTCGGTCGCCGGCGGAAACGGCGTGATCGGTGAAGGGGCGGTGGTCTGGCGGCTGAGATCCCGGATCCGGACGCTCATCGAGCGGGAGAGGCCGGCCGTGATCCATGCCCACAGCCCCGTTCTGAACGCCTTGGCGGCCCTGGTGGAAGCCCGCCGGGCTCGAATCCCGCTGGTTTACGAAATCCGGGCCTTTTGGGAAGACGCGGCGGCGGATCTGGGGACCTACGGATCGTCATCGGCCAAGTACCGGCTGGTGCGGGCCTTGGAGACGGCCGTGTGTCGCCGGGCGGACCGGGTGGTCACCATCTGCGAGGGGCTGCGCCGGGATCTGCTGGGCCGCGGCATCGAGGACGCCAAGGTGGCGGTGGTGCCCAACGCAGTAAATCCCTCGGAGTTTTCCCTTCCGGAGGCTTCGGCGGGGGAAAACGGGCGCTTTCGGCAGCCCGGTGCCGGGACCGTGGCCTTCATCGGGTCTTTTTATCATTACGAAGGTCTGGATCTTCTCATCGAGGCGTGCGCAAGGCTTGTCGCCCGACATCCCGAGCTTCGGCTTTTGCTGGTGGGCGGCGGGCCCATGGAGGCGCGGCTGCGGGTTCTGGCGGAGCGCCGCGGGGCGACCGGATCGGTGGTCTTCACGGGACGCATTCCCCACGCGGAGGTGGCCCAGGCCTATGCCGCCGCGGATCTCTTGGTCTATCCACGAAAGTCCATGCGTCTCACCGAGCTGGTGACGCCGCTCAAGCCTCTGGAAGCCATGGCCCTGGGAAAGCCCGTGGCGGCCAGCGGCGTGGGAGGTCACCGGGAACTCATCCGCCACGGGGAAACGGGCATCCTTTTTCCTCCGGACGATATCCCGGGGCTGGCTTCCGCCATCTCGACGCTTCTTTCTTCCAAATCCCTTCGGGAGCGGATCGGCCGCCAAGGCCGGGACTGGGTCCTCCGGGAGCGCACTTGGGACCGCAACGGTGCCCTCTACCGCGCCCTCTATTCCCGGTGCATCTCCTAATCCGCCCACTTCACGATTCACGATTCACGACTTCACGATTTCACGACTCACCACTCACCACTCACCACACCACGAGGTGCCCATGATCACCGTCGTCAAGGAACTGTGGACCTTCCGGCAACTCATGGCCACTCTGGCCTGGAAGAACATCACGGTCCGGTACAAACAGGCCTACCTGGGCATCGGGATTGCCGTTCTCAAGCCCGTGTTGCTCATGGTCATTTTCACCCTGGTGCGCAGCTTCGTGGGGATCGACTCAGGCCGCGTGCCCTATCCCATCCTGACCTTCGCCGCCCTCATGCCGTGGGTGTTTTTTCAGGAAGCCACGTCGGAAAGTGTCAACAGCGTGGTGGCCAATGCGGCGCTCATTCGAAAAATCTATTTTCCTCGGGAAGTCTTCCCACTCACGGCGGTGGTCACCAAGCTCGTGGAACTGGGAATCAACTTCGTGATTCTGGCGGGGCTCATGCTGTGGTATCGCATGCCCCCGAGCCCCCTTGCCGTGTGGGTCCCGGCCATTTTCGCCTATACCATCCTTGTTTCTCTCACCGTCAGTTTGGTCGGGGCTGCCATGAACGTCTATTACCGGGACGTGGGGCAACTCCTGCCCGTGGGGCTGAATCTTCTCATGTACGCCTCGCCGGTCATCTATCCCTTGTCTTTGGTGGAAAAGAAACTACTCATGGAACGCGCAGCCGGTGCCTGGTCCGAAATAGCCTATCGACTCTACACCATCAACCCCCTGGCGGGAATTATCGACGCCTTTCAAAGGGTCATGCTCAAGGGGGAACCGCCCGATTTTGCGGTCCTTTGGCCCGGGGTGGCAGCCACATGCGTTTTGCTTCCGGTGAGCTACAGGATCTTCAAAAAGGCGGAAGCCTACTTTGCCGATGTCGTCTGAAGGAAGGACCGGCGAACCCATGGCCATGATTGAAGTGGAACATCTGACGAAAGAATTTCGGTTGGGACAGGTCACCGGCTTTCGAGACACTCTCCGAAACCTGGGGGCGCGCCTCCGGGGCCGGAAGCCTGAGGGGAGAGCGGTTTTCAAGGCCTTGGACGACGTGAGTTTTTCCATCGAACCCGGCGAGGTCGTGGGAATCATCGGCCCCAACGGTGCGGGCAAGAGCACCCTCCTGAAGCTGATTTCCGGCGTCTCCAAACCGACCTCCGGGAGGATCGTGACACGGGGAACCATCGCCCCTTTGATCGAATTGGGTGCGGGCATGCACCCGGAACTCACGGGCCGGGAAAATATTTACCTCAATGGGGCGATCCTGGGTTTGTCCAAGAAGGAAATCCGATCGAAAATGGAGGAGATCATCGATTTTTCGGAGCTGGAGGAATTCATCGACACGCCTTTCAAAAGGTACAGTTCGGGAATGAAGGTCAAGCTGGCTTTTTCCTTGGCCACCACTCTCAAATCGGACATCCTCATTATCGACGAAGTCCTCGCCGTCGGGGATCTGGCTTTCCAGAGGAAGTGTTTCGATCGAATGGAATCGCTGATCCGCCGGGAAGGTCGTACCGTTCTCCTGGTTTCGCACAACATCCGTCAGGTCGAGAGACTGTGCTCCCGCGTTCTTCTGATCGATCAAGGGCGCATCCTGGAAGACGGCCCTTCGCGAGATGTGTGCAACAAATTTTATGAAATGAGCGACAAGAAGATCATGGGGTCCTTCTTGGCAGGTGCTCGAAGCAGGGCCAGAGAAGTCAGCAGCGGGGATGTGGAACTTACGGATGTCTCACTGGTCAACGCTCGAGGGGAAAAAATCCAGGAGGTGATGGCACGGGACAGTTTCTGTGTCAACATCAAGTTCACCGTTTTTCGCGACATCCCGAGGCCGATTTTCGGCGTGGGGATCCACACGACGGATTTCTTGTACCTGGCGACGAAGCAGAGCGCCGGGGTGTTTGACGACCGAATTCTAACGCCCGGACGTTACGCCCTGAACTTTACCATGAAAGATCTGCCCTTACTTCCGGGAACCTATCTGCTCAGATTCGGCATTGCTTTAGGGGATACGTTCCAGCCCGTCTATTACCGAGAGGCCGTGGCGGGTTTTCGCATCGTGGGGGGCAAGCGCATGAGCCGAGCGACGCTCATGAGCGGCGTAGACGGTTTTCTTGATTTTGACGGCCAATGGCACCTCGTTTCCCAAAACGGGCCGACCGAAGAGCCTGTCCTATTAGGCATGTCCCCATTTCGAAAGAGCGTTTCATGATCCGGGAAAACGTTCATATCCCTCCCTATTTTGAACGGCGCCGTCCGGAAATCCTCCGCCTTGTGCCGAAGGAGGCCCGAAAGGTGCTCGATGTGGGCTGTGGAAGCGGCCGACTGGGGAAGGATCTCAAGAGCCGAAGCCAGGTCACGGTCCACGGTATCGAAATAGCCGAGGTCCCCGGTCGCCGTGCCGCCCTGCCTTTGGATCGGGTGTGGATCGCGCCAGTGGAAAGAGGTGCTCGATTCGCTCGAAGCGGAGGGCACGATTGCATCGTCCTGGCCGATGTCCTGGAGCACCTCAGGGACCCCCAAAGGGTCTTGGCGCATCTTGCGAAGAATTTGGCTCCCGGGGGGACGGTGGTGGCCAGTGTGCCGAATGTGCAGAATCAGGAAGTTCTTCTCAATCTCATGGCCGGACGATGGAATTACACATCCGAGGGGCTTTTGGACCGGACCCATCTTCGGTTTTTCACTCGCCAGACGGCGCGGGAGCTTTCCTGGGCCGCGGGGTTGCGCATCGAAAATATTGGAACGGTCCGTGACGGAAGTATTCGGACTGTCTTTTTGAAAAAGTCGCCGGGGCGAAGCGCTTTCTGGACGGTGGACCGTGAAGATTTCGGCGTGTGGCAGTTCCTCATCACTGCAAAACGTCGTGATATAAGGCTTTCCTCCCCCAAGATGGGCGTGATCGTGCGAACCCCTAAGGGTTCCCCCTATGAAAAACCAAGCGCCGGCTTTCAGCAACTCGTGGAGCATTTTAAGCCGGTGTGGCTCGTAACGGTGCCCCGGGAACTCCCCGTTCCGGAAGATCTCTCGAGGCTGGGTGCGGATCCCACCCAGGTGGATTGGGTCATTGTTTTGGATTCAAGGGTAGCGATCTCTCCGGGTTTCGTGGAGGGCCTCGTGGAGGCGTGCGACCTGGATCCCGCCATCGGCGTGCTTGTTCCCGGCGTCTATGCAGACCCCGATTTTCAAAGGTTGGTGGGCGTCGGCTTCCGTTGGCGCTTCTCAAACCTTCGGTTCGATCTCGTCGGCTTGGGAGACGGGGAAACCGACTGGCCCGACCCCGTGTGCGTCGATTCGGCCTTGCCGTGGGCCTTCGCCGTCAGGAGCGAAGTTCTCGGCGCGGTGCGCGGGTTTCATGGTGTCAATGGCCAATTATTTTGACCCTTTTTTGGACAACAATTTTGACCCACTTGGGACGAAAAAATCAGCCTTGTCGTTTCTGTCTCAGTCGA
>NZ_FQVB01000020.1 GCF_900129305.1 Desulfacinum infernum DSM 9756
CCCGATATCTACGCATTTCACCGCTACACCGGGAATTCCCCCTTCCTCTCCGGTACTCAAGCAGAGCAGTTTCCAATGCACTTCCGGGGTTGAGCCCCGGGCTTTCACACCAGACTTGCCCTGCCGCCTACACGCGCTTTACGCCCAGTAATTCCGAATAACGCTCGCACCCTCCGTATTACCGCGGCTGCTGGCACGGAGTTAGCCGGTGCTTCCTCTGGAGGTACCGTCAGTCGACCAGGCTGTTCGCCCAGACGAGGTTCTTCCCTCCTGACAGGGCTTTACGACCCGAAGGCCTTCTTCACCCACGCGGCGTTGCTGCGTCAGGATTGCTCCCATTGCGCAAAATTCCTCACTGCTGCCTCCCGTAGGAGTCTGGCCCGTGTTCCAGTGCCAGTGTGGCTGATCATCCTCTCAGACCAGCTACCCGTCGTCGCCTTGGTAGGCCGTTACCCTACCAACAAGCTGATAGGACGCGGGCCCATCCTCGAACACCAGCTTCTTCGAGAGGCCGGCTTTCCCCCCGAAGGGACGTATCCGGTATTAGCCCCGCTTTCGCGAGGTTATCCCAGATTCGAGGGTAGGTCACCCACGCGTTACTCACCCGTGCGCCACTTTACTCGGCCAAGCCGAAACCCAGCCTTTCTCGTGCGACTTGCATGTGTTAGGCACGCCGCCAGCGTTCATTCTGAGCCAGGATCAAACTCTCCAGTTGAACCTTCAGCGCACCCCTCAAAAAGGGCACGCTCGCTTGCAGGCCCAGCACTTCCTCACTATTTAGTTTTCAAAGAGCAGACTGTTTTGTTCGCTTCAGGCAAAGTCGCTTTGTACTCGATCCGGCTTGCCTCGTCAAGAGTTTTTTGCGGCGCCCGCCGCTTTTTCTCTCGACCCGTCGGCGCTGTGTCGCGCTGACAGGGGCCGGATTATAGAGATCGGCCCTCCAAAGTCAAGGGGATTTTTTCGGACCCTCCAAACTTTTTACAACTCATCGAAACCACATTCAAACGCGCCTAAACTAGTCCCCTTTCTCCTCCAGTGTCCCCGAAGAAATCTTTTTCGCGCTCGACTCCGAGGTAATCTTCCAGCTCAACATCCTCCCAGCACGCTTCGTCGGCTGCCGTTCGCGCCACAATCCCCCATCCTCATTGAAAAGGGGGCGCTTCCCAACCGGCCTTCCAAATCATTCAGCCCCAACGCCGCCTCCCACTTTCCAGAGTCCTTCACTCACCATTTGTTACTCATCACCCGTTACTCATCAATCATCACGGACCGCGGTCTCCGCCTTGCTTTCCGGGACCTCTCAGGTTACAAAGCAATCTCTTTTGAACCGGCCTTTGCGGGCCTTCCATAGGAAACTGTACAAACAGACAGACGAGGTTGGACAACGCATGAGCCCATCCACCGGCACCTCTTCTTCCTCTCTTTCGACTCTTTGGCAGAAGCTGGGGAGCCTCCGGTTCACCCTTTTGCTCTTCTTCATCCTCACGTTCGGATGTGTTTTGGGGACCCTCTTTCCACAGGGGGTAGGAGAACGACAGCTCCTCTCCCAGTTTTCCCCCTCCACGGTCAAGTGGATCACGACCCTTCAGCTTCACGATCTCTACCATTCCCTGTGGTTCCAGGCTCTGCTGGGTTTGTTGAGCCTCAATCTGATCGTCTGCACCCTCCAGAGGTTGCCCAAGACGGTGGCACTCCTTCAACATCGCGAAGAGTTCCTGGATCCGCGAAAGCTCAGCAAATTCTCCCTTAGCTGTACTCTTCGGGTCCCTAGCGGCCTGCCCCACGCCCGCCAGGCCGTAGAACAAGTCGTCCGCTCCAAGGTGGGCCCTCTGAACCAACTCCATGCCCCCCAAGACTCCTTCGCCTTCGTTGTAGAAAGAGGCCGCTGGACCCGATACATGGTCTACGTGGTTCATCTGAGTGTCCTCATCATCTTCTTCGGGGCCCTCCTGGGATCCCTTTTCGGCTTTAAAGGCATGATGAACGTGGCCGAAGGAGAGACGAACAATCGGGTCTTCCTGTCTCGAGGGCACCGGCAGGTGGTGTTGCCTTTCCAGGTGCGCTGCGACGACTTCCATGTTTCCTACTATGATACGGGGGCTCCGGAAGAATTCCGCTCCGACCTGGTGATCCTGGAAGACGGTCGGGAAGTGCTTCGCCGATCCATCCGGGTCAACGATCCCCTTACCTACAAAGGAGTCACATTTTATCAGGCATCCTATGGGGCCATCCTCAAGGAGGCCAAGGTCCAGTTTACGGACAAGGAATCGGGGGAGACCATCACTCTGGATCTCGCTTTCCGCGAGCCCGTTCCATTTGCAGACTCAGGCCGCATGATGGAGCTTGTGGACTTTGCGGAAGACTTGAGCGGGTTCGGCAAGGCGGTGGCCGTTGTCACCTACAGGGAGGGGGAGCAGCCCAAGGGATCCTGGATCCTGGTGGAGCGCCCCGACTTCCACGGCAACCGTGTGGACCGCTATGCCGTCAAGGTCCTCGATCTGAACCAGGCGCACTACACCGGCCTTCAAGTGAAAAGGGATCCGGGGGTGGTGATCGTCATTACGGGCTTCATCCTCCTTTTGGCCGGTCTTCTCACCACGTTCTATACGCAACACCGAAAAATCTTCATATGGGCCCAGGCCACCAACCCTGGAACCACCCTCATCCTGGCCGCTCGAAGCAGCAAGAAAAGCCTTGCCTTCGAAAGGGAATTCCAACATCTTTGTGAGCGCATTCGTGAGCACCTCACGAATCCTCGGAAGGAGTCCTAGATCATCATGACCAGCTCTCAGTTTCTTTCCTTCACCACTTTCGCGTACCTGGGTGCGAGCATTCTGTATCTGGCGGGCGTCACCTTTCGGACCACCAAGGCACTCCGGGCCGCCAGCTGGGTGGGCCTGGCGGCCGCGGTGGCCAACGGTGCGGGCATTCTCCTGCGCTGGAAGGAGTCCTACGATCTGGGCTACGGCCACGCTCCCCTTTCCAACCTGTATGAATCGCTGGTTTTCGGCGCTTGGTGCATCATGCTCATCTATCTGGTGCTGGAAAAGAAGACGGGCCACCGGAGCCTCGGTATCGTGCCGTCGCTCATCGCCTTTCTCGCCATGGCCTACGCGTCCTTTTCCCCCGACGTGTCGTCCAAGATTCAGCCGCTTCTGCCGGCCCTGAAAAGCAACTGGCTCATCGCCCATGTGGTCACTTGCTTTCTCGGCTATGCAGCCTTTGCCATCTCCTTCGGCATCAGCGGCCTCTATCTTTGGCAACGCCGCAAGGGACTTTCGGGCAACCCCGCCGGGCCCCTGAAGCTGCTTCCCGACGTTCGGGAATTGGAAGAGTACAACTATCAGATGATTCTTTTCGGCTTTCTGTGGCTCTCCGTGGGAATCATCACCGGGTCGGTTTGGGCCAACAGCGCTTGGGGATCCTACTGGAGCTGGGACCCCAAGGAGACGTGGTCCCTCATCACCTGGCTGATCTACGCGGCCGTGCTCCATGCACGCGCCGTGCGGGGCTGGCAGGGACCCCGCGTGGCCTGGCTGTCCATGCTGGGCTTCTGCTCGGTCCTGTTCACCTACTTCGGCGTGAACTTCCTGCTGAGCGGTTTGCACAGCTACGCCACCAAGTAGTCGGTTGGTCCGCAACCGGCACCGATGGGGGACATGGAAGGAGAACCAAATGGTATTCGGCCTTGGGGCACCGGAACTCCTGGTGATCCTGTGCATCGTGGTCTTCCTGTACGGAGGCAAGCGGGTGGCCGACGTGGGCCGGGGATTGGGCGAGAGCGTCACCCAGTTCAAGAAGGCGTTTCGCCACGGGGAACCCGATGTCCGGGATGTGGAATTCCAGGATGTCACGACGGAAAACGACCGGCCCGGACCCGATGCTGAGAAGGGAGAATAGAACATGTTCGGCCTCGGCTTTCAGGAACTGCTCCTTATTCTGGCCATCGCCTTGATCGTGGTGGGCCCCGGCAAGCTGCCCGACCTGGCTCGAGCCCTCGGGCGAGGGTTGGCCGAATTTCGAAGGGCCACCAACGAGATCAAGCAAACATTCGACCAGGATGAGACCGTCCAGGAGATCAAGAAGGAATTTCGCACGGCTCAAACCGAGTTGACTTTGGAGCGGCTCACGGCCCCCAGCGAACCTCCATCGGTTGCACCCTCGGCCGGCGAGCCCAGTGCCGTTCCAGCCGAAGAACCCAAAGCCGAAGCCGGCGAGCCTCCTTCGGAAATTCAAGCAGCCTCGGACCGCTCCACCACCTCGACCGGGAGTTGACAGGTTCCATGAGCACCGAACAGGACAGAATGCCCTTTACCGAACATCTGGAAGAATTACGCAAACGCCTGATCACCTGTGCCATCGCCGTGGGAGTCGGCTTCGTCATCTGTTACTTTTTCAAGGAGAAGATCTTCGAATGGCTGATGAAGCCCCTCATCGAAGCCCTTCCCGCCGACGGCAGCCGCCACCTGATCTACACCGCCCCGCACGAAGCCTTTCTCACCTATTTAAAGGTGTCTTTCCTGGCCGGCGTGGGCCTGGCCGTTCCGGTCATCCTTTTCCAGTTCTGGCGGTTCGTGGCGCCCGGGCTCTACGAACATGAACGCCGCTACCTTTATCCCATCGTCATCCTTTCCACCGTCTTTTTCCTGGGGGGCGCTCTTTTCGGCTACTACGTGGTCTTCCCCTACGGCTTTCAGTTCTTCGCCTCCTTCGCCACGGAACTGATCGCCCCTATGATCAGCACCAAGGAATTCCTCTCCTTCGCCACCCGTCTTCTTTTCGCCTTCGGCGCCATCTTCGAGCTGCCCCTTATCACTTTCTTTTTGGCCAAGCTGGGACTCATCAGCTCCACCTTCCTGAAACGTCAACGTAAGTACGCGATCCTGGTCATCTTCGTCATCGCGGCCGTCCTTACCCCCCCGGACGTCTTCACGCAGATTCTCATGGCGGGCCCCCTGCTCATCCTCTACGAGATGAGTGTCTGGATCGCCCACTTTTTCGGCAGCAAGGAAGAGGCGGACGACGCCGTCGAAACCGATGAAGAAGCCGCCCGAGCCGGATAGATTCACCCTCGATCAAACGGAGGAACCTTTTCGATGGATCCCATCACCATCGTCATCGCCACGCGAAACAAAGGGAAAACCGCGGAAATTCGTGCCCTTCTCAAGGACTATCCCGTGGAGATCAAGGACGTGACCGATTTCGGCCCCATTCCGGAGCCGGTGGAGGACGGTGCGACCTTCGACGAAAACGCCTACAAGAAGGCGCACTTCACGGCCCGCATTCTGGGACTCCCCGCCCTGGCCGACGATTCCGGCCTGGAAGTGGAAGCCCTTGGAGGTGCCCCCGGGGTGCATTCGGCGCGGTACGCCGGACCCGATGCCGACGACCGGAAGAACAACGAAAAGCTCCTGCGGGAGATGGAAGGAAAGGAAAACAGGCGGGCCCGCTTCGTCTGCGTCCTTTCCCTGGCCGTACCCACCGGCCCGGCGCTCACCTACGAAGGCTACTGCGAGGGGGAAATCACCACCGAGCCGCGGGGCAGTCAGGGATTCGGCTACGACCCCGTCTTCTACTATCCCCCCTTGGGAAAGACCTTCGCCGAGATGAACCTGGAAGAGAAGTCATCGGTGAGCCACCGAGGCAAGGCGCTCCGGGAATTCCGGGACGAGTTCGACAAGGTGCTCGTGTGGCTCCGAAAGCGCCTGGCCGAAGAAAAGCGCTTGCTTGTGGGCGACATCTGCCAGCACGATCATGCGTGAGCCGTGAGGGGTGATGAGTGACGAGTGATGAGTGATGGGTGAAACTGAGAGCTGATAACTGAAAAGTGAGAACCGATAACCGACAGGCGGCCCCCATGGATGCTCGAGCTGAATCGTGGTCCGCGTTCCGGCGCGAGGTGGAGGACCTGCTGGCCGCCTGGCGCCGGGAGGGACTTCCCCCCCGCTGGGCCCTTCTCCGGCAGCTGAAGGAACTCAAAGCCCACCGGGAAGCCATCTTCCGCACGGCGTCTTCGCTTCCGGCCATGCCCACCGTTCTTCTGGCCACTCTGGACGACGGCTGGGGCCACGGCCTGGATGTGATCGAGCTGGCGGCGCGTGCCGTCGGCGCGTCCGTCCGGCGCCTGGGACTTCTGGTGCCGCCGGAGGAGATCCTCGCCGCCTGCACCGCCGATCCCCCCCACATCCTGGGTCTCACGGTGCTTCACAACGATTCCGAGCCCGCCCTCACCCAGATCTGCAGCGAACTGCCTTCTCAAACCACGGTTCTGGCCGGTGGGACCGCCTTTTCTCTGGATCCCGACTTGGCCCGACGGGCGGGCGTTCACAAGGTGATGCGACACGCCGCCGATTTCCTCGCTTTCCTTCTCACTTACGAACCGTAGAGCTTCCTCCACGGCTCCCTTCGCCGGCGCTGCACATCGGAAAGGGCCAGATAGAGCGCCCCGACCGCCAGCTCGGCGCAGTGAAATTCTCCGTCCGGCAAGGTTTCGAGAAACCCCGCCACATCCTCGGGGCGAATCTCCCAGGCCTCTTCCAGGGTGCGCCCTTCGACCATTTCCGCCACCGTGTTGGCACAGGCCACCGTGTTGAGGCACCCGTTGGTTTGGAAGGACACACGCCGCACGCGGTCCCTTTCCATCAACACGAAAAACTCCACCGTATCGCCGCATTCGCCGGTGCGTTTCCCCACTCCGTCCGGCGACGCCACCGTTTCCATCCGATCCGTCCGGAAGGCCATCTCCAGGAACCGGAGCGAATGATGCTGCCAGAAGTCGCGCTCTCCCTTGTCCATGGTTGTTCCATCCTCCTTGGGTTTCCCGTCCGGATCCCTTCCCTCACCCGAACCGGGCGGTTCATCGTTCTGCTCGTTGAACGCAGGTTCGCGACGGCAGTTTTAGCAACCTGCACCCCAGCCGTAAAGAGACGAGAATCTCACCCTCCCCCCTTTCTGGTCGTTCTCTGTTTCGACTATCATTGAAGATATGGAAAGCCCCGAAGGGCCTGGGCCTTGGCGGCCCCTCATCCTTCATCGACCGGTACAGGAGGTGGACTCATGGAATCGGTGAAGTCCAACGGCAAGATCTTGGCGGTTCTAACGGGCGGCGGCGACGTGCCCGGCCTCAACCCCTGCATCAAGACCCTGGTGTATCGGTCCATCGACGAGGGTTACCGTGTGCTCGGCATTCGACGCGGATGGGCTGGGCTCCTGGAATACCACCCGGATGAGCCCCAGACTTTCGACCGCTGTCTCCAGTGGCTCGAAAAGAATACGGTTCGAACCATCGACCGCACGGGAGGCACCTATCTCCACACGTCCCGAACCAACCCGGGGGCCGTCCGCTACAAGGAAGCCCCGGACTTTCTGAAGGACGCCTTTTCCGATCCGGAAGAAAAGAAGGATTTTACCGCCCACATCCTCAAGAACCTCGAACTGTTGGGAGTGGATACCCTGGTGGCCATCGGCGGAGACGACACGCTGAGTTACGCCGTGCGCCTTCACGAGGAAGGCTTTCCCGTTCTCGCCATCCCCAAGACCATGGACAACGACGTCTTCGGCACAGATTACTGCATCGGCTTTTCAACGGCCATCACCCGCAGCGTCAACTTCATCCACGCCCTTCGCACCTCCACGGGATCCCACGAGCGGATCGCCGTCATCGAGCTCTTCGGTCGCAACTGCGGTGAAACGTCCCTGGTGAGCGCCTATCTTTCAGGGGTGGACCGGGCCATCATCAGCGAAGTTCCCTTCGACCCCCAACGTCTGGCCGACCTCATTATGGAGGACAAGCGGCGCAATCCCAGCAACTACGCCATGCTCACCATCAGCGAAGGAGCCCGTATGGTGGGGGGGGCCGTGGTGGAAACCGGCGAAGCGGATGCCTACGGCCACCGCAAGCTGGGAGGCATCGGCCTCATCACCGGGGACATCCTGAAGAAACTTACGGGAGAAGGCATCATCTACCAGCAATTGTCCTACCTCATGCGGAGCGGCGCCCCCGACTCCCTGGACCTCATGGTGGCGGTCAACTTCGCCCACATGACCGTGGACCTGGCCCTGCGCAAGAACTTCGGCCGCATGGTGGCCCTCAGCCAGGGCACCTACACAGACATGCCGGTGAGCATTATCACGTCGGGAGTGAAACGCGTGGACGTGTACGAGCTCTACGATGTGGACCAGTACCGGCCCAAGGTTCGTCACGTGATGGGAAAACCCATGTTCTTGTATTGAGAGGAGCAAGGACAAAGGCAAAAGGTGCAAGGGGAAAAGAGGAGGCGAAAGTTGTTCTCCCCTCTTTTTCGTCAGGCTTGAGGATGCGGCACCGAGCGCGGTCCCAGCCGCGAAAGAAACCAGTAGACGATGCCTGCGCCCAGAAGCCCCGGCAGGGACGATCCCACGGGCCAGGCGGCCCGCAGGGCCCACTGGTAGATGGAGAAGCCCACGGCCCAGGCCGCCACCGCCCGGGGGTTGACGCCGCCCACATACCAGTAGTCGCCGCGCCCTTCCAGTTCCGACGCTTGGTAGCGCATACGGCGAACCACGAAGTAGTCCGTCAGCACCACGCCGAAGATGGGACAAAAGAGCGAACCGATAAAAAGCAGGAAATACTCGTACTGGGTCACGGGAAAGACCAGCGCCAAGAGGGTTCCGAAAAGGCCTCCCAGTACGATGCCCCGTTTTTCCCCAAGGCGCGGAGCGACGTTCAGGGCCGACACGGCCGTGGAGTAGATGTCCAGGAAGGTGGTGGTGAAAGTGGAAAAGACCACAACCATCAGAGCCGGCACCACCCAACCCATCTGCGCCATGAGTTCCAGCACGATTCCCGACGGATCCTGGGCCCCGGTGGCCAAGGCCGCGAGAAGCCCCAAGACGTACATCCAGGAACTGACCACGAAATAACCCCACCATGTTCCCCAAAAGCAAGGCCCGGTCCGAGTGGAAAAGCGGGAGTAGTCCGAAACCAAGGGCAGCCAGGAGATGGGCATGGCGATGACCAAGTCGAGACCGACCATGAGCGCCATTTCCGACGGCCTGGCCGGAATCGCCAACAGATCCTTCATGGGATACTTGGCCAGCACCACCCAGGTCATGATCCCGCACAGAACCAGCAGACCGGTGACACTCACGGAATGCAGCCATTTCCAGTGGCGCTGACCGCCCAGGGCCCACAAGGTGGTGACGATTCCCGAGACGACGATCCACAGCCCGGGACTGGAAAAGGCCAGCGTCTCCCGAACGAGATTGTGGGCCGCCTCCCCGCAGATAAGCAGCATCACCGCGGTCCATCCCACCAATTGAACGATGTTGAGAAGTGAGGGCAGGTACGAGCCGCGGACCCCGAAGGACGGCCGCAGCCCCACCATGGTGGGAATGCCTTCCCGACTTCCGATAACCCCTCCCAGGGCCAAGAAGGTGTTGCCCACGGCATGTCCCACAAGAACCGCCAGCAGCCCCGCCGCCAGCCCCAAGGGGACCACCAGTCCCCCCGCCCAAATTTCGGCAAGGGAAACGCCGGCTCCGGCCCACAGAAGAAAGTAGTCCAAACCACCCATCTTTCGTTCCAAACTCTGCATCTGTCTCCCCTCGTCACTCCCCTTACGGGTTAAGCCCCAACACAGGAGTTCGCGACCGCGAATCCCGAAACACTCCAGGCCCATAGGGCCATCTTTCGTTTCGGGCAGGAGGTGGGTTTTCCCGCGTCAGTCCACATCTTCCGGACTGTGTCTTTTCACATACAGCCCCTCTTCCAGATAGATGGCCTTCACCACGCCTTCCAGGTCCTTTCGGCGCATGGAGGTGTCGATCTGGAGAAGGGAAAGAGCCTTTTCCAGGAACCGACAGCCGGCTTCCAGGGTCGGGGTGCACAGGCAGCCGGACAGCGTATAATAGCCCCACACGCGAAAGGAAAGGGGATAGTCTTCCCTTTCCGAGAGCTCCAAAAACTCATAGACGGTGCTCTCCCCGCCTTGAAAGGGACCCCGGGGCGTGACAATGGGCAGGGGCACCTCTTCGGCGATCACCTCCATCCCGTGGCGCTCCCGAAGATACAACCGGAGCTCCCACACCTCCTCCTCCGTGAGATACCGAAGGACCTCTTCCCGGGCCGTCTTCCGTTGGAGTTCATCCAGTAAATCGTAGTCCGCCACCAGACTTTCCAGGGGCGCCAAGGGCTCGGACCGGTCCAGCCGATACCAGTTGAAGCGGACATGGTAGTAAGTGAGCTTCCCCTTTTGAAGCTCCCCGATGGAGTAAGCCCGGAAGAGGCGCATAGGCCGGATCCCGCCGCTCCCCTCGTCGGACCCGCGCCCACCCCTGATCACATGGAATCGCCTTGCCATGGCGCGCATTTTCCTCTACCTAACAATCATGGCCAAGCTCGCCTCCCCGCATGGAAAAAGAGGTCGCCATGCGAGGGGCTTTTCGGTGGGAGCCGGCTTGCCGGCGATCCCGATCGCGGCCGAGGCCGCTCCTACAAAGAAACGAGAACGCCGTTCTTTCACGTTGAACTCGTTTGAGCCCCCATGGCCTGGAAAGCGGTAGAACATGTACGACATCGAGCTCATACTGGAAAACGCCAAGAGAAACGAAGAGATCGCTCGGAAGCTCTTCGATGTGGAGGTCTGCATCCTCTCCATCGCCAACTTCCACGACCTTCTGGAACGCCTCCTACATCTCATTGAAACCAAATTCCGGATCCCCTACGTTTGGCTTTCCCTCGTGGACAGCCGTCTCTTTGCGCCGGCCATGGACCCCCTGCAGCGCTCACCGCATCTCAGACACCGCCTGAACCTGGCTTCCCTGAAAGACCTTCTGGATGTGGTGGGCTCCGACGGTACCCCTGTGCTGGCCAACAACGATCTGCGTCGCTTCTACAAACTCTTTCCCAAGGATCAAGCCTACGCCATCGGCTCCATCGCCGTGGCCCCCCTCACCCTGGATGGGGACGTCATCGGCACCCTCAATCTGGCCGACACCAGCCCCCAGCGCTTTCAACCGGACATGGATACCTTTTTCCTATCACAGCTGGGCGTCAAGGTCTCCATTTGCTTTTCCAATGTCCTTTCCAGGGAAAAACTGAAATTCCTGGCCACCCGAGACCCCCTCACGGGGCTTCCCAATCGCCGGGAGTTGGAATCCCACCTGCGTCGGGAATGCAAGCGGGCGACCCGCTATGGCACGCCGCTCTCCGTAGTTTTCCTCGATTGTGATGATTTCAAGAAAATCAACGACCGCTACGGCCACGACGCCGGGGACGCCTTCCTCAGACACGTGGCGCAGATTTTGCGGGAATCGCTTCGGGAAGAGGATCTGGTGGCGCGATTTGCCGGCGACGAATTCGTCCTGGTGCTGCCCAATCAGGGTGAGGAGGAGGCCCTGCGGGTCATGGATCGCCTCTCGCAAACACTGAGCGCCCGGCACCTGACCTACGAAGGCCAGCGCATCCGGGGCACCTTGAGCTTCGGGATCGCCGCCTGCCAAAGCGGCGCCACCCCCCCGGGCGCTCTCCTCCGGGAAGCCGACGCCGCCCTTTATGAGCACAAGAAAACCAAAAAGGGCCGCGCCACAGAAGGCCTGGAGCCGCCATAAGAAACCGGTGGGAGAGGAAACATCGACCGAATGTGCCGATCCTCTCCGCTGGCCGGAGGGGCGAATAACCATTCGCCCCTCCGGCTGTGTTTGAAAGGCATGGTCTCCAAAGGCGAAAAACCCGATCCGGACGCGCTCTTGGGAGCGGATCCGAGAATGGTTCTGCGGGTCAAAAGGCCGTGAATTTTTCCATTCCCTTTTTATACCCGCGGCGCATAAGCTCTTCCGCGGCCCTAAAGGGCTGCGCTCCAAGAAAAGCGCTCCTCCCCAAGCTTTTCGGACAGCCTCCTAAGCGAGGCGTTTCTCCAGTGCATCGAGCACCTGCTTTTCAAATCTTTCCGGTGCATCCTTGGGCCCGAGGGCCTTCTTCTTTCGGCCGAAGATCTCAATCGCATGTGAAGTTGTCTTCATATATAAGCGGTACACCCAGCGCCGCGGGTTGTCGTCCAGCGTCACGGCCACATAATTCTTGGTCTGCCGGGGCACCAGCTCCATTCCGGCGGGCAGACGGGAACGCAAAGTCACACCGAGTTCTCGCAACCATTTTTCCTCCATCGCCCCCTTGTCGTCCGCCGCCTCTTCCTTCAACGGAGGTGCCGGTTCCCCCTTCGGTCCCTCTTCCGGGGAAGGACTCGCCTCAGCCGACTCCTTCATGGGCGGCTCGCCGTCGGCCGCTTTTTCCATGGCCTTTCGGGAAGCCGCCTCATCCGTAGGCGTAGAAGCGCCCTCCCCGACGGGGGATGCCCCTTCCACTCGGGGATCTTCCGAGGGGGGAGCGGAAACCATGGATCTTTGTTTGGAAGTTTGAAAGGCGATGAAAAGCATTCCCAGGAAACTAACGACAAAGAAGATGATCGGCTTCATGAAAAGGGCCCCTCCGTATTCGAAGTTTTCCCACAACATCAGACACATAACCGGGATACTTACGGCACCTTGTCGATTATGTCAATAAAAACGCCTGTCTTCGGCGGACACCATTGGACCGGGACCATCATCGTAGTCCGGACGGCGCCATCGACTGAAGATATGAAAAGGTGAAAAGACGTATGAATCGGAACCCGTGATGGAATCTCTTTCACGAGGCGAGATTTTGGATATTCCGATACCGCCTCTCATTTAGAGGAGAAAATAAAAGGTCGCCCCCCCTCCTTGGGTTCCTTCGGCCCAGATGGTGCCCCCATGCCGCTCAACGATTCGCTGAACCGTGGCCAGCCCGATTCCGGTCCCCGGAAAGCGCTCCCTGGAGTGGAGCCGCTGGAAAGGCCGGAAGAGTTTGTCCGCGTATTTCCCGTCGAAACCCACCCCGTTATCCCGCACAAACAAGGCGCTTTTTCCGCCAACATCCGTCCTTCCGAATTCAATCAGTGCACGGGGGCGATCCGCCGTGAACTTCCAGGCATTTTCCAATAGATTCTGCACCAGGACGCGCAACAGGACGGGATCCCCTTCCACCTCCAAATCAGGCGCAATCCGAAAGATGACTTCCCTGCCCGAATCCTGAGCGGTCAGCATGGCGGCCGTTTCCCGCGCCAGCTCGCTCAGGTTCACCCGCTCACGGGACACCTCCGCCCGCGCGATGCGGGAAAGCGCCAGCAGGGCGTCGATCATTTGGTTCATACGCTTTGCGGCGGAGCGAACATGATCCAGATATTCAACGCCTTGATCATCCAGGCGGTCCCGGTATTGCCTGTGGAGGATCCCGCTGAAGCCGTCGATGGCCCTGAGAGGCGCCCTCAGATCGTGGGACACCGAATAGGAAAACGCTTCCAGCTCCCGGTTCGAGGCCTCCAGTTCCGCCGTTCGTTCCGCCACCTTACGCTCCAGCTGTTCCTTGGACTCCGTCAGGATGCGCGTCGCCCGTTTTTCCGCTTCCAGTTGCTGGAGCTTGGCGTGGTACAAAACCCCGAAGAGCGCGAGTGCAAGAGCCGCACCCAGCCCTCGAAACCACCAGGTTTGCCACCATGCCGGTTTGACCTCGACCGCAAGGGCCGTTCCCTCCTCGTTCCACACCCCGTCGTTGTTGGCTGCTTTTACGCGAAAGACATACCGACCCGGCGGAAGGTGTGCGTAGGTGGCAAAACGCCGGGAGCTGTCCACATGGTTCCAGTCCTTGTCCAGCCCCTCCAGCTTGTAGGCGTACCGGTTCTTTTCCGGGGCGCGGAAGTTGAGCGCCGAAAACCGGAAGGAAACCACGGACTGTTCATGGGTGAGCACGATCTTTTTCGTGAATGGCAACGATTGCTGAAGGGGGGAGGCGTCTCCGATGCGCACCGGGCGGTTGAAAATCAGGAGGTCCGTCAATACCACCGGCGGCTTGTAAGGATTATCCAGGATCCTTTCGGGAAAGAACGCGTTGAATCCCCGGATACCGCCGAAGAGAAGTTCCCCTTGTCGGGTCCGGTAGGCGGCCCGAACCCAGAATTGATTGCTCTGCAGGCCGTCTCCTTCATCGTAATTTCGGTACCGGCCCGTCCCCGGATCGAACCTGGAAAGGCCCTTGTTGGTGCTGATCCAGAGCCTCCCTTCGTCGTCTTCCACGATGCCCGCCACCAGAGGGCCGGGGAGTTCCCGCGTGCCGTATTTTACGAAAGAGCGAGATCGAGGCATCCAGCGGTGGAGGCCCGCTTCCGTTCCCACCCAAATTCCGCCCTTGCGGTCCTCGTAAAGCACGGTGATGTTGTCGCTGGCAAGCCCGACCCTCTCCGCATCCAGGGTTTTTACGGTCTTCGTCTCGGGATCCAGGGCGCTCAGGCCCCCCGCCCCTCCGACCCAGAGGGTTCCATCGCGGGCCTTGAGAAGGCAGGTAAGCCAGTCGGTCGCGAGGCATCCGGCCTTTTCGCGGCACGCCGAGAAACGATCCAGCACGCCCCTTTCCGGATGGAACCGATACAGTCCTCCCCCGAAGGAAGCGACCCATAGGGATTCCATGGAATCCTCTGGCAGCAGCGCGCTGATATTTCCATGGGGCAGGCTGTGGGGATGGTCCTCTTTGTGGACGTAGCGTTCCCATTTTCCCGTTGCAGGCTCAAAGCGGTTCAGTCCGTTTCGGGTGCCGATCCAGAGGGAGCCGTCGGGTCCGTCGACAATGCAGGTGACGTCGTTGTTGCTCAAACTGTTGGGATCGTCCGGGTTCATAAGGAAGGACTCAAAGCGGTTGCGGACCCTGTCCCAACGGTTCACGCCGCCCCCGTTGGTCCCGACCCAGAGGGTTCCCTTCCGGTCCTCATGGAACGCGGTCACGTGGTTGTTGCTCAAAGAACGGGGATCCAGGGGGTCCCAGTGGTAGTGAGGAAAGCATATCCCTTGGGGATCCAGCCGGTCTACACCACTTTGGGTGGCCACCCACAAGCTCCCGGCTTCGTCTTCCGCGATGTCCCATACGGTGTTGTTGGAAAGACTCACGGGCGATCGCGGGTCGTAACGATAGGCCGAAAAGCTCCGGCGCTCCTCGTCGAACCGGTTCAGGCCGCCTCCCAGGGTGGCGACCCACAGGATCCCACGACTGTCCCGATAAATCCTGGAAACGCTGTTGTGGCTCAAAGAGGAAGGATCCGACGGGTCGGCCCTGTACGCGTGGAAAACACCCGTCGCCGGATCGAAGACATTCAAACCCTCTTCCGTCCCCACCCACACCCGGCCGTCGCGGTCCACCATGACAGTCCACACCCGGTCACTGCTCAGGCTCCCATCGTCCCCCGGGCGATGGCGAAAAGGCTCAAACGTGCCCTCCCTCACCCGGAAGCGGTTCAGGCCGCCGCCGTAGGTGCTGATCCAAAGGGTGCCGTCCTGGGCTTCCGCAATGTCGGAAACACTGTCGTGGCTCAGAGAGGCGGGGTCGTTGGGATCGTGACGGTAATGGAGGAACGTGCCCGATTCCGGATCCATCCGGTCCAGGCCGCGATCGGTTCCCACCCAAAGGACGCCGCGGGAATCCTCAAAGACGCACCACACGCGATTGGAGCCGAGGCTCTCGGGATCGCTCGGATCGTGCCGGTAGTGGGTGAAGGTCTCCGTTCGGGGGTCGAAACGATCCAAGCCTCACCCCCAGGTGGCAATCCAAAGCCTGCCCTGGGAATCTTCCATCAGGCGCCAGATGACGTTGCCCCCCGGCCCTTTGGGATTGGGGCCGTCGTGGAAAAAGGGGACGCATTCGTAGGCGTCGAACCGGTTGAGTCCGAACCGGGTTCCCACCCACAGGAATCCGACCCGATCCTGAAGGATGCTTAGTGCCTGACTATGAGAAAGTCCCTGACCCGGTCCCACGTGGCTCACGGAGAAGGCCGTAGCCTCGACCCCTTCGGGGCTCCGGCTCAGGGTGACTTTTGCCCCTCCTTCAGACCCGACGAGAAGCAGAATCAGAGACCACGCGGCCAGGCTCTTTCGAATGCCAGCTTTCACCCTCCACACCCCGTGCATCCCAGCGCAACCACTTATTTTCGAACAGAGAAGAGAGAATCGGCCTTGCAGTCGCCCGTCTGTTCCTTCACCTCGCACTCCTTGCAGAACGTTCCGTATTCCGGCCGGCTCTGCCTCTTGATGACATCCTGACCGGAAGGATACTGGGAACAATTGGAGCACCAGTGCCAGGTCTGGCTGTCCTCCTTACGGCGATAGACCACCATGGCTCTCCTCCTTTCTGGCTTGGACCGTTCGTTCCGCCCCCGGGCAGCGATCGTCCGGCGCTAATGCCCATTGTAACGCACCGGACGCCGACCGCCCAGACGCAGTGACGACGGACGCGGCCACTGTCCCTTTTTCTGCCCGCTAACGCCCTAGATTATCTTCCCCTTTTCCCTTGACACTCCAGGGGACCAGCGATTACAAGTTCCTGTGCTTCGCTGGGCGCAGTGCGAGAGTGGCGGAATTGGCAAACGCACTGGACTTAGGATCCAGCGCCCTCGGGCTTGGGGGTTCGACTCCCCCCTCTCGCACCAGTGCCGGAAGGACGGCGATGGTTAGACCGACAAACGAAGTCGGGCCCCCGAGCGGCTCACTTCGTTATATTTTTATGGACGTGCCGCCCCGCCGACACTGCGGCCCATGGGGTGTCGGGACCGCGCGCAACAGGGGGCGGGCAGGATCATGACAACACAACGGAGAGGGAAGGTTAGATCGTGGACATGAAGGTTTCTGTTGCAGATGTGAGCGCAACCCAAAAGAAGCTCCAGGTGGTGGTCCCCGCCGACCGGGTTCAGAAGGAGCTGGATCGCCGTTACCGTCAGTTGGCCAAACAGGTGCGCCTCAAGGGCTTTCGACCGGGCAAGGTCCCCCGAAAGATCCTCCAATCCTACTACGGCAAGACCGTGGAAGGAGAGGTTTCCAACCAGCTCATCCAGGAAACCTATCCCGACGCCCTCAAGGAAGCTGATCTAAAGCCCCTGATGGAAGGCGACGTGGACGACTTTTCCTTCGACGAAGAGGGCACCTTCACCTATACCGCGCTGGTGGAAGTCCAGCCTGAATTCCAGGTGAGCGACTACCTGGGCCTGGAGGTGGAGAAACCCGACACCGCGATCACCGATGAGATGGTGGAGCAAGAGCTGGAAAACCTGCGCGATCGCCATGCCGAGGTAAAATCCGTCCAAGAGGACCGGGAGGCACGGCCCGGGGATGTGGCGGTGGTGGACTTTACGCCGTTTATCGACGGGGTGCTCTACGAAAAGGGGAAAACCGCCGACTTCAATCTGGAACTGGGAGCGGGCGCCCTGCATCCGGAGTTTGACGACAAGGTGGCGGGGCACCGCCCCGGAGAAACTTTTGAGTTCGACCTCTATTATCCAGAGGATGCCGAGAATAAGGATCTGGCCGGAAAGACCGTCCACTTCCAAGTGACCTTGAAAGAGCTCAAGGAAAAGGTGCTGCCGGAGCTGAACGACGAATTCGCCCAGAAGGTGGGGGGCCACGAGTCCCTGGAAGCGCTCAAGCAGGCGCTCCGCGAGCGGCTCCAGAAATCCCGGGAACAGGCCGCGGCCATGGCCGTTCGCCAGGCCATCATGGAACAGCTGGTGGAAAAGACCTCCTTTGAAATCTCCGAAAAGGTGGTGGAACGCGAGATCGACCGGCGGATCCAGCAGTTCGTCCACCAGTTCACCGCCCAGGGCATCAACCTGGACCCCGCTCGTCTCAACACGCCGGAGATCCGCCAGGAACAGAGACCTCAGGCGGAACGGGACATCCGGTGGCGGCTCATCGTGGAGCAGATCGCCCGGCAGGAAGGCGTGGAGCTGAGCGACGAGGAAAAGGAGGCGGTCTATCAGGATGTGGCCCGTCTTTACCGGACCACGGTGGATGATATAAAAGAAAATTATCAGGAAAGCGCCGCGGTGCAGGAACTGATCCAGCACAAGCTTGAAGAGAAGGTCTTCAAGCTGCTTGAGGACAACGCCGTGGCGATGGCCGCACCCAAGGACCAGGAGCCGGAAGAGGCGGAGGAATAGCCATGTCTTTGATTCCCATCGTCATCGAACAGAGCAGCCGGGGCGAGCGCGCCTTCGACATCTATTCGCGCCTGCTCCGGGACCGCATCATCTTCCTGGGCACCCCCATCACGGACGAGGTGGCCAATGTGGTCATCGCCCAGATGCTCTTTCTGGAATCGGAAGACCCGGACAAGGACATCCACTTTTACATCAATTCCCCGGGGGGGCTGGTGACGGCCGGCCTGGCCATCTACGACACCATGCAATACATCAAGCCGGACGTGTCCACCCTATGCATGGGCCAGGCCGCCAGCATGGCCGCCGTGCTGCTGGCCGCCGGCGTCCGGGGGAAGCGCTACGCCCTGCCCCATGCGCGGATCATGCTCCATCAACCCATGGGCGGATTCCAGGGCCAGGCCACGGACGTGGACATCCAGGCCCGGGAAATCCTGCGGCTTCGGGAGGAACTCAACAAGATCCTGGCGGACCACACGGGACAGCCCCTGGAGAGGATCGAAAAGGACACGGACCGGGATTTCTACATGTCCGGCGTCCAGGCCAAGGAATACGGCCTGGTGGACGAGGTGATCATCAAGAGGGCGGAGGACTCTTCTGAAGGCAGCCGTTAAGGCAGGAAGGGCCCCAGCGTTTCCGGCTAGGACGTTCGAAAAGCCCGCCACGGCGGGGGACCGCTGGTCTCCCGCCTCTTTTTTCCCGGCGCCCCAAAGGATTTTCACCACCCTTTCATTGACATGGTTCATAATTTGCTTACTAGTAGTAGGCAGCATCACCTCGAGGGCGGGTATGCACCTGCCCATTGAAGGGGGCCGCAACAAGCGTTATGATTAGGTAACATCCCAGCTCGCGCGGCTGGCGATCCTAAAGAAAGCACGCACCATTTGCCGGGCCGCTCCCCTTTCGCAGGGAAGGACTCCGAGGCCCGAGCCACAACCAGGAGGAACCTCAATGGCCAAGAAGCGAGACGACAGAACGGGCGAACTCAGGTGCTCTTTTTGCGGCAAGAGCCAGAACGAAGTCAAAAAACTGATCGCCGGCCCGACCGTCTATATTTGCGACGAATGCGTGGAACTCTGCAACGACATCATCGCCGAGGAATACGAGCGCGATGAGGCGTCCCGAGCCACCCGGATCCCCAAGCCCGCGGAAATCAAGGAGGCCCTGGATCAGTATGTGATCGGCCAGGAGCGGGCCAAGAAGATCCTGTCCGTGGCGGTGCACAACCACTACAAGCGCATCGACCTGCGCCCGGACAAGAAGGACGACGTGGAGCTTCAGAAGAGCAACATCCTCATGATAGGCCCCACGGGTTCCGGAAAGACCCTGCTGGCACAGACCCTGGCCAGGATCCTCAACGTGCCGTTCACCATCGCCGACGCCACCACCTTGACGGAGGCGGGCTATGTGGGCGAGGACGTGGAGAACATCCTGGTGAGCCTCATTCAGGCGGCCGATTACGACATCGAGCGCGCCTCCCGGGGCATCGTCTATATCGATGAGATTGACAAGATCGCCAAAAAATCCGACAGCCCTTCCATCACCCGGGACGTCTCGGGCGAAGGCGTCCAGCAGGCGCTCCTGAAGATCCTGGAAGGCACGGTGGCCAACGTGCCGCCCAAGGGCGGACGGAAGCACCCGCAGCAGGAGTTCATCAAGATCGACACGACGAACATCCTCTTCATCTGCGGCGGCGCCTTCAACCACCTGGATTCCATCATCAAGTCCCGAACGGGTGTCAAGGGACTGGGATTTGCCGCCGATATCAAGAGTCAGGAACAGAAGAACGTGGGCGAGACGCTGTGCCAGGTGCAGCCGGAGGATCTCATCAAGTTTGGAATGATCCCCGAGTTCGTGGGCCGGCTCCCGGTGATCGCCACCTTGGGCGAGCTTACCGAAGAGGAGTTGATCCAGATCCTCACCGAGCCCCGAAACGCCCTGGTCAAGCAATACAAGAAGCTCTTCGAGCTGGAGAATGTGAAGCTTCGCTTCACGGAGGGCGCGCTGCGGGCCATCGCCAAGGAGGCCATCCGCAGGAAATCCGGGGCCCGCGGGCTTCGGTCCATCATGGAAAACATCATGCTGGACATCATGTACGACCTGCCGTCCCAGACGGACGTGGAAGAGTGTGTCATCAATGAAGAGGCGGTGGTCAACAAGGACCAACCACTGATCCTCTACCGCAGCCAGAGCCGCGAATCGGCCTGAGTTGTTCCGCACGACAGTGATCTGGAAAGAAGATGGGAGCTATGTTCAAGAGAATCAGGTACAAAGACGACTCCGGCGACCTCCACACGAACGTCACCATGCCCTTGTTGCCGCTTCGGGACATCGTGGTGTTTCCCACCATGGTGGTGCCGCTCTTCGTGGGCCGCGATAAGTCGGTGAACGCCCTGGAACGGGCCATGAACACCGACAAGCAGATCTTCCTGGCGGCCCAGAAGAACGCCAAGACGGACAACCCGGGCGAGAAGGACATTCATCGCGTCGGAACGCTGGCGACGATCCTCCAACTGCTCCGCCTCCCCGACGGCACCGTCAAAGTCCTGGTGGAAGGCGAACGGCGAGGGCGAATCCAGAGCTTTGTACCGCACCCGGACGCTTTCCACGTCACCCTGGAATTCCTCCACGAGGCGGTCAGTGCGGATCCCAACGAGGTGGAGGCGCTGCGTCGCGGCGTTCGATCGGCCTTCGAATCCTACGCCAAGCACAACAAGAAGATCACCCAGGAGGTGCTGGAGGCCGTCTCCGACATTGACGACCCGTCCAAGCTGGCGGATACCGTCGCCGCCTACATGCCGTTCAAGATCGATGTGAAGCAGAAGCTTCTGGAAACCGTCGACCCGGTACGGCGCCTGGAGAAGCTCTTCGGCTACATCCGCGCGGAGATCGAGATCATCAAGACGGAGGAGCGCATCAAGGGCCGGGTCAAGAAGCAGATGGAAAAGACCCAGCGCGAGTACTACTTGAACGAACAGATGCGCGCCATCCAAAAGGAGATGGGCGAAAAGGACGATTTCAAGTCCGAGCTGGAAGAGCTGGAGCGGCGCATCAAGAAAAAGCGCCTCAGCAAGGAGGCCGCGGCCAAGGTGCGCCAGGAATTCAAAAAGCTCAAGCTCATGTTGCCCATGAGCGCGGAAGCCACGGTGGTCCGCAACTACATTGACTGGATCCTGTCCCTTCCCTGGTACGAAAAGACCAAGGACAAGCTGGACATCGACGAAGCGGCGCGGATCCTGGACGAAGACCATTACGGCCTGGAAAAACCCAAGGAGCGGATCCTGGAGTATCTGGCCGTGCAGGCCCTGGTCAAAAAGATCAAGGGACCCATTCTCTGCTTCGTGGGGCCTCCGGGCGTGGGCAAGACCTCCCTGGCGCGCTCCATCGCCCGGGCCATGAACCGCAATTTCGTGCGCCTGTCCCTGGGCGGCGTGCGCGACGAGGCGGAAATCCGCGGCCACCGGCGCACCTACATCGGGGCCATGCCGGGGAAGATCATCCAGAGCCTGCGCAAGGTGAAGAGCGCCAACCCGGTCTTCTGCCTGGATGAGATCGACAAGATGACCATGGACTTCCGGGGCGATCCGGCGGCGGCGCTCCTGGAGGTTCTCGACCCCGAGCAGAACTACGCCTTCAACGACCATTACCTGGATCTGGACTACGATCTGTCGTCCATCTTTTTCATTACCACGGCCAACACGCTCCATTCCATCCCGTTGCCCCTTCAGGACCGGATGGAAATCATCCGGCTGCCGGGCTACACGGAGGTGGAAAAGCTGGAGATCGCCAAGGGCTTCCTGGTGCGCAAGCAGTGTGAGGCCAACGGCATCACGGAAGACAACGTGGTCTTTTCCGACGAGATCCTCCTCTACATTATCCGCCACTACACCAAGGAGGCGGGGGTGCGGAACCTGGAACGGGAAATCGCCTCCATCTGCCGCAAGGTGGCCAAGGAGGTGGTCCGTCACGGACCGGAAACGCGGGTGGAGCTCACCGAAGAGATCATCCAGGAGTACCTGGGCGTGCCCCGGTTCCGCTACGGCCGCGCCGAGGAAAAGGACGAGGTGGGCCTGGCCATCGGGCTGGCCTGGACCGAAGTGGGTGGAGACATCCTGGGCATCGAAACCCTCACCATGCCCGGCAAGGGCAAGATCCTCATCACCGGCAAGCTGGGCGACGTGATGCAGGAATCCGCCCAGGCGGCCTTCAGTTACGTGCGGTCCCGAGCCGAGCGCTTGGGCATTCCCAAGGATTTCCATGAGCATTTGGATCTCCACGTCCATGTTCCCGAAGGCGCCATTCCCAAGGACGGCCCGTCGGCGGGAATCACCATGGCCACCTCCATGGTGTCGGCCCTGACGCGGATTCCCGTAAGAAGCGATGTGGCCATGACCGGCGAGATCACCCTCCGCGGCCGGGTGCTTCCCATCGGCGGGCTCAAGGAAAAGATCCTGGCCGCCCACCGGGGGCTCATCAAGACGGTGCTCATCCCCAAGGACAACGCCAAGGACCTCAAGGAGATCCCGCCCAAGATCCTGGAGGAGGTCAACATCGAGCTGGTGGAGCACATGGACGACGTACTCCGCAAGGCCCTGGCCCTGGACGATCCGGAAAGCCTCTTCCGGGAGGTTCCGGACGGCCCGCAGCCGGTCTTCTTCGGGTCGGAAAAGCCGCCCGTCACAGGCGACATTCAGCCCCACTAGGGGGCATGAAAAAGTGCTTGACTTGGCCGGGGGGATCCTGTACAAACGGGCCTCGCGTGGGGGCGAGGCCGAAACGATCCCCCCGGGAAGCGCGAAGGGCGGATAGCTCAGTTGGGAGAGCATCGGCCTTACAAGCCGGGGGTCACAGGTTCGAGCCCTGTTCCGCCCACCAGATGTTGCGGGGACGTAGTTAAGATGGTTATAACGCCGGCCTGTCACGCCGGAGGCCGCCGGTTCAAGTCCGGTCGTCCCCGCCAGCAAGACCCGAGGGCTTCGTCGAAAGACGAAGCCCTTTTTGCTTTTGGGCCCCGGCCCCAATCCCCCCCCGACCCCCCTTTGAAAAAGGGGGAAGGAATGCCCCCGCCCCCTGGGAGGCTGTCTGACAATGGGTTCTTTGCCTCGTTTTGTCTCCATCCGTTATCCCCGCGAAAGCGGGGATCCAGGATTTCCGGGAACCTATGGACTCCCGCTTGCGCGGGAGTGACGGTTTGCGGAGTTCTCGGACAACCTCCTAGGAAAAAGGCTGGTCCCTGGCCGCCCTTGAAGCCGCAGGCCGCAGCGAGCATGTTCCCGCCGGCTTAGGCGGCCTTGTAGCCTATCGCCCCCCTGTTGCGCGCAGGTACCCCGCACCGTTTCAGGCGAAGAAGCGCCGCATGTGCTCGGCCAGAGCCTCCGGGCGCATGATCATGATCTCGTTCTTCAACAGCTTCTGGAAGTAGTAATCGTCCGTGCGATAGTGGGGTGTTACGTTCTGGCGGTTGACGATCCGAAGAACGGTGGCGAAGGATCCGCCGCTTTCGCCCAGCGGGCCGCCGTAGCAGGAAAAGTTGAACGTGGAAAAGCCCAGGGCGTGGAAGCCGGCCAACACGTGCTGCAGCCCCCGGGCCACGGCCCTCACGTCCTCTTCCGTCCACTCCAAGAACGTGGCCGCCCCGGGAACGACCGCCAGGATCTCGTTCACCCCCATGGGCGAAAAGGCCGCCATCCAATGGACCCGTTCCATTTGGGCAATGTGGCGGACCTTTTCGGTCCGTTCGGCGGCCGCCAGATCGTCCCAATAACACCTTCCCGTGCGTTCCCGGTAGGCCCGCGAGGCGTCTAGAAGTAGCCGGTGATGGGTCCCGGGTTCCACGCTCCCCAGGATCTGCAGATGGGGATGAATGACGCTGGCCCCCGCCGGAAAGAGATAGTTGGCGTTGACGGTGAAATAGCGCACGGTGGGTGTCTTTTCAGCGCACGCCTTCACGAAATCCAGTGCCGCCGCCAGGGCGTCGGCGAGGAGGTCTTCCGGAAAATCATCCAGGTGACGATGGTGCCTCTCCCCGACCATGACCACGGCATGGTGGGCGGAAAGCGGGAAGAGGTTCGGAAACAGGACCGCTTCGCCGCGAACGATCCGCCCGCCGGGGATCAGCTCTTCGGGGTAGGCGGGCGTGGTGGTCTGCCATCTCCCGTGACACAAAAAGCAGGATGCCTCCGTGGCCGCCGCCCGCTCCTCCAGATAGGCCTCGTCGGTCGGGGGAAAGAGGATCGCCGTTTTCCCCTCCAGCGCCGCGTTGTAGATGCTCTGGTGACCCGTGAGCGGGTCCCGTCTCACCTCGATCACCTGCTCGTCCAGCTCACCATTTAGAAGCGGGCTGTGAAACCGTGCGGTCTCTGTCCAGGTCTTCCATTCCAGCATGGCACATCCACCTTCTGTTGAGTAGCAATCCCATCTTCTCTCTCGAACAGTCCCTTTTCGCTTCACCGTAGGCCTTCGCCCAAGTGCGCACCCTGGAACAGGGTAAGAACACCCCCTTTGCCTCCACGTTCTTAAGGCAAATCGATCAGCCCAGGTAACGCCTTCCTCTTCGCCACGCCCTCTACCGGCTCAGAATCAACAAGAGCAGCCAGCCGACATTTGTTGAAATATACCTCTTCTGCACCTGGACATCACGCAAGTTTTCGGCTATCAAGAGGACGAAACCGGTCTCGATTCAAAAAGGGGCAAGGCTTTCATTTTCCTTATTCCCATCGGACATCTGAAAGGTATACGCATATGGAATTGAGCCGCCCTCCCCCTGCGGCTTTGCCGGGCAGGCCTGCTCTAGACCATGCCTGAACGAAGCGGCCCTTCAACCGGTTCGGTCTTTAGTATGCACCCCCACTCCCAGTCCATTGCGGAATGACGCGTCCGTATACCATCCCTCCAGCCACGAGGAATCGAAATGAAAAAGAAGGTGATGCTTTGCATAACCACGTTGTTTTTGCTGCTCTTCGCGGCGCAGGTTGCAGTAGCCGACCGAACCGTTGAGGTCGAAATTCCCGACACCCAAACGAGTTACGTCAACTCCGGCACCTTGGACCTTTCCGAGTTCGACTCCTCCCTGTCCAAGATCTCCACCGTCTTTGCCGAGCCATCCGCCACTGCGCTTGATTTCTACAACCAGGCAAGTGGCATCATCCGGGCTTCGGCTACGGTGGGCTCTGCCACCTCGGATGACGTGTTCGCACAGCCCTTCGGGGTACAGATCGGCTATGAAGAAGACGATACCTACTACACCCGTAATGTCGGCACCTTTGAAAATCACGGGTGGATCAGCGCCGACGGCACGTGCGGCGACGCCAACGCGTACGCTGATATCGATGACGGCGACGAAGTGGACAACGACGCGATCACCATCTACGGTACCGTTGAAACTTTTTTGAACACCGGTACTATCTCTGCCGTCGCCACTTCGGGATCAGCGTTGAACGGAGGAGAACTCGACCTGGATCCCGATGGGGTGGATTTCAACCTGTGGGTGAACTCTTTCGAGAACTCGGGCACCATAATGTCAACAGCCCGTTCCGGCGATGCTACAGGCTCAGATTCCAGGTTGGATCCCGATGCAGAGGGCGTAAACTTCGACGACGGGGTCACGACTTTTAGTAATTTGACAAACGGTATCATTTCCGCGTCAGCTACTGCTGGAAACGCAACCAACGGCGGGCGCATCGACGCGGATATCAATGGTATCGACTTCAGTGACGGCGTGGTGGTGGATTCGTTCGCAAATGAGGGCACGATTTCCGCCTCCGCGACCACAGGCGGCGGGAACAACGCAACGATCTATGTGGATTCCAAAGGCATCGATTTCGATGACGGCACCGTGCACCTGTTCGCTAACACCGGAAGCATCTCTACTTCAGCGGCTACAAATGACATGAGTAGAACATTGATCGACCTGAACTCGTATGGCATCGACTTTGAAAGCGCAACTGTGGGCACTTTTTCTAACAGCGGCACCATCTTTGCCGCCTCGACCTCGGGCAATAGCACTTCAGGCAACTCCTCGTTGCAAGCCGCTGGGCTGCTTGCCCACTCCTTTTCCAGTTTCACCAACAGCGGGGCAATTTCTGCTCTCGCCTCGGTAGGCGACTCGTTCGACCTTAGTGCTGTTTTTACTTTTACCTGGGGGACCCTGTCCTATGACTCCGTGGGCACGTTTACAAACCGTGGTACCATCTCCGCCTCCGCCTCCACAGGCGATGCCCACAGTTCATGGGTGGAGGTGTACTCCTACGGTAGCGTCTTCTGGGATACCGTAGATACGTTCTCCAACAGCGGCATGATTTCCGCCTCGACAACCACAGGCGACGCAAACGTTTCGGAGATCTTCGCGGAGTCTGTAGGCTTAAACGTCTCCGGCACTGTAGGCACGTTCACCAACACCGGCACCATTTCAGCCTTGACGGCCGCCGGCAAAAACGGGGGTGACGGGCGCATATATGTCGAAGCTAGTGGAGTAATAACCCATTCCCCCGTCACGTCAATGACAAATAGTGGAACGGTGGAAACCTCGTCTTTCGCCGTCGCGGGCGATAGGGTTTCGTCTCAATCGGTTGCCTTCTCAATTAATCAGGTCGACTCTTTCACCAACACGGGAACCATCCGATCTTCCGCCATTGCCGACGGATGTGCGGAGGTTTCAAATTCTGTGGAATCCTACGGAGTCGAGTCCACCCACCTTGGCGACTTTACCAATGCAGGCGACATCGATGTTTATGCAGAAGCCATCTTTTCCAACGAGAGTGAAGACGTCTCGATTGAGTCAGCCGGGGTCTTGGTTGAGGGTGCAAGAAGCGTGGAAGACTTTCTGAACACCGGCACTATTCACGTGGAAGCCTTTGCCAACGGCACCGCCGCGGCCCATCTTGAACTCTCTGCCTACGCGGCTTACCTCACGGCCCTCGGAAATTTCACCAACACCGGCACCATTCAGGTGGACGTGACGGATGGTTTCGGAGCCGATGTTATCGATACTGCGGCACTTGCCGTCAAATACAGCGATGACGCCACGGTGGTAAATCACGGTACCATGAAGGTGGCCCTGGACCTACCCTCGGACATTCAGGAGGACGCAGTGAACGCCGCCGTCTTCCAAGTGTCCGGATCCAATGTGACCCTCACCAACGATGGGTTCACCTGGGTGGAGTCCAACGTGACCGTCCCCAACCTGCGAACCCTTACCATCGCGGACAGCTCCGTGGTCACCCTGGAAGATGCCTTCGCCATCACGTTCGGAACCCCGGGCATAACCCCGGACACCCGCCCCATCTTCGTGGAGGAGGCGTCCAGCATCGACCTGAACGGCGCCACACTGATCGCGCGTGCCGACTCCAGGAACATCCGGTTGAACGTTCCTTACTATCTCCTGCAAAGCGACGATGAAGACGGGGTACAGAACCAGTGGGGCGGCCTGGAGAAGGGCTTCACCAATTCGCAGTTTACCGTGAACTGGTACGGGGAGGACCGGGGCACCAATTCGGCCGTCATCTTCCAGTACCAGCCCAGTCCCGATTCCATCGGGCCGGCCCTGGGCACCCTGGGAGGAAACCTGCTCATCGCCAACTTCCATCAATTGTTCGTCCTGACGGCCCCCTTCACCTCGCCCTTCTTCGCCAAGGCCGAGGAGATGCAACCGATCCTATTGGCAGCCGGCGCCGTCAGCGACGCCAGCCCCTTTTATGGAAGGAAACTGGAGCAGAACCGCTCCTTCTGGGCCATGCCTCTCTACGCCTACGTCTCCGACAGCGGCATCGGTTTCGATTCCGAGAGCTATGGCTTAGCCCTCGGAGCCGGAGGCCAGATCACGGACGCTTTTTCCATGAACGTCTACGCCGGTGTGGTGGACAGCGACATCGACTACAACGTGGAGGGAGCTTCCACGGGAGACCAGGAAATCCTGCTGGGGGGTATCACCACCCAGTACCGCATGACGGACAAGTACTACGTGCGGATGAATGCGGAAGCCTACAAGGCCGGCAACGACTACGCGGGCCGGACCGGATTCAATTACTACCTTCGCGAGACCGCCGATTACGACAGCTGGGGGGTGTCCGCGGAGGTGGTGGCCGGCGGGGTCTTCGCCGTTCGTGAGGGATGGATCTTCCCCGAGCTGGGCGTGAGCTTCGGACATCACGAAGCCGAAAGCTTCTGGACGACCGTGGAGGCCGACACCAGCTTCGAAAGACGGTATGAACCCGATGACACGAACACCTGGAAACTCATCGCAGGCCTCAACGGGCTCGTCCCCTTCGGCGGAAACAACCACTTCTACGGTCTCGTGCGCCTGGAACACGCCCTGGGGGACAACGACATCTCCGTCGTCAACTGGATCAGAGGGGACAGCACCGCCCGCACCAAGCTGGAAAAGGACGTTGCAGCCACGACCGTCACCTCGCAGGTGGGAGTCAACCTGCGCGTGCGGGAGAATCTCAGCCTGGACCTGGGCCTGAGAACCGACTTCAACGCCGATTACGAGGCCTTTGCCGGCAAGCTTCGACTAAAATACCTGTTCTAGCGGCTTCCCCGGAGTGGGTTTTCAGATCAAGATAGACGAGGATTGACACCCTGTTTGTGGCCGCGGCGCTTTGAGCCCCGCGGCTGCATTCGCTTGTATGCCGGGAGAAAGCAGCAAATGGCCGGGCCAGCAGGTTCTTCGCCCTTAACGGCCAGTTTTGGCATCACTTCAACACGGCGGCAAGAGGAGGGGCCTGCGCCTCCTTTTTGCCCGGCCGAAGGTCTTCGCGCCCGATGATCTGCCCGGCCTGCCACGAATGTTCCAAGCTTTCCGAAAGACAAGGATGGGGCAGGTGGACTTCAAACCTTAGCCGTCACGACCTGCAAGGGAAATCATTGAAAGGGAAAATGACTTTCGAGGCCGTCAGAAAATTCTTCGAACGGGACAGGTTCGCGCAGTTTGTCGGATTGGAACTGGTGGACGCTTCTCCGGGGCGGGCTCTGGTTCGTCTGGCCGTTCGGGATCACCACCGGAACGGGGTGGGGCTGGTCCACGGAGCCGTGCTTTTCACCCTGGCCGATTTCGCCTTCGCCGTGGCGTCCAACTCCCACGGCCGCACCGCCCTGGGCATCAACGTCTCCATGGCCTATCATCAAGCCGCCCGCGACGGCCACTTGCTGGCCGAGGCCATGGAGATCCACAGAAACGACACACTCGCCACCTACCGGGTGGACATTCGCGATGATGCCGGCTCCCTCATCGCCACCTTCCTGGGTACGGCCTATCGAAAGAGGGAGCCTCGGCCCGGGTCGGCTGAACTTTAGGGGCCGTCCGACAATGGCTCCCCGACTTACAAGGCCGAGGAATTTGGGTCCTCCTCGTAGCCGCGGGGCTTTAGCCCCGCGGGAAAGGACCCTGGTACCCCATGAAGCGACAGAAAATGCGCGAAGGTCCATCCAACTCCCGGAGGTTCTTCCGCAGCCCTAAAGGGCTGCCTTGCGAGAAAAGAGATCATCCGCAGCGTTCCAGGGCAGGCTCGTAAGAGCTTATCCGAGAACGCTGTTTTCCTGGGAGCGCGGGGTTTTTAGACACTTTGTCGGACACGCTCCTCCGATATCACCCTTCAACGCACTTCGAGGACGACCCCGGACGGAACACTCGTTGGATCGCCGGGCATCCTCGGGAAAGGAGAATTCCATGATCATCCTGACCACCACCCCGCACGTGGAAGGACGCAAGATCACCCACTACCACGGCATCGTGACGGGAGAAGCCATCATGGGCGCCAACGTCTTCCGGGACTTCTTCGCCAGCATCCGGGACATCGTGGGCGGCCGGGCGGCATCCTATGAAAAGGAATTGAGCAAGGCGCGGCGCATCGCCCTGGAGGAGATGAGCGAACGGGCCCGGGAGCTGGGGGCCAACGCCGTAGTGGGAATCGACATCGACTACGAGACCATCGGATCCCAGGGCAGCATGCTCATGGTCAGCGTGAGCGGAACGGCGGTGACCTTACAGTGATCCGTAATCCGTGATGCGTGGGGTGTGGGGTGTGATGAGCGCCGAGTAAAGAATGTTGGGTGATGGGGGCGGGCCTGCGCCCGCCCCCCATTTCCAGACGAAAGGATTCAATTGGTCGCCAGGAGCTGCTTTGCCACCACCACGGCCGCTCCGGCGTCCTCGGCGAATCCGTCGGCGCCGATCTTCTTCGCCCACCGTTCGGTAACGGGCGCTCCGCCCACCATGGTCTTGAAGCGGCCCTTGAGGCCCGCCTTCTTCAGGGCCTCTTCCAGCTTCTGCTGGGCGGGCATGGTGGTGGTCAACAGGGCGCTGGTGCCGATGATGTGCGCGTTGAACTTGTCCGCCTCCTCGATGAGCCGGTCCGTGGGCACGTCCCGGCCCAGGTCCAGCACCTCGAAGCCGTTGGCCTTCAAGAGCGCCACCACGATGGTCTTGCCGATATCGTGCACGTCGCCTTCCACCGTGCCGATGACGAACCGGCCCCGGCCCTCCTGGGCGTTTCCTTCCGGAATGGCGGCGTTGATGATGTCCGTGGCCGCCTGCATGGCCTTGGCACTCATGATGAGCTCCGGCAAAAAGAGCTTTCCGGCTCCGAACATCTCGCCCACCTGGTTGATCCCGGGAACGAACGCCTGGTTGATCAGAACCAGAGGCTCGATGCCCTCCGCCAGCCCTTGGCGCGCCAGCTCCTCCGCCTTCTTGGCGTCTCCGCGAACCACGGCGTCCACGGACGCCTGAAACAGCGCTTCGCTCATGAAATTCCTCCTGCCTCCTCATCGTCGGCGCCGCCCGCCCGTCGGACGGCGCCCTTCCCTGCTCAAATGCCCAGTTGAGACCGAAACAGCTGCACGGACCGGATGGGCACGCCCAGAAGTTCCGCAATACGCCATTTGGCCCGTATGCCCTTGGGGCTTCCCGCAATCGAGGTGACCGTGCCGAGGCCCAGGTCCTTCCTGATCTCGCGCATGATCTCTTCGTCGGTCAGCTCGAAGACGTCCACCCCCAGCTTTTCCGCCACATACCGCTTGGCTTCGTGGATCTTCATGCGACGGGTGAGCTGCATCCACGCCACCAGATCTCCGGCAGTGCGGATGCCGCCCATGCACGAAGCCATGATATGGGCGGTGTGCATCCCCAAAGGATCCCCCACGCCTATCTACAACCCGTCGGCTTTGCCGATCTGCACCAGCGCCTTGGACACCCGGGTGACCGCATCGATGGGGGGCTGCTCCATCATGGGAACCCCGCACACGCCCATGCCCACATTGGCATGAACCGGAATGGACGAAGCTTCCGAAGCGGCCTTGACGAAGGTCACCGCCCGAGCCAGGTTCCAGGCCACCGATTCGGTGGTGGCCGTACTCACCGCCACGCCGTAGATGTCCACACCGGCGGCTTCCGCCACCTTCACCTGCTCATGGGGGTAGAGCCCCGCCAGGCGTCGCCCCTGGTATTCCACACCGCCGTGCATCCCCAGAACGAACTCCCCCGCCCCGCCCATGATAATGGGAAGGTCCGGCAGGTCCTTCTTCAGTTCTTCCACGGCCTGGAGCGCCGCCAGGTAGTCGGCGTCCCCCGCCGAACCGCACGTGTCGAAGTTGAGCCCTTCCAGGCCCACTTCGGCCAGGCGCCGGCCCACGAAGACCAGGTCCCTTCGCAGATGCTCGCAGGCCTCCTCCTGGGCCGCCCGCGCCTCGTCGATCTTCCCGAGAGGCATCAGCTCCGCCGCGTTGGCACACGGCCCGTCGGGCTGGAAGTACAGGCCCATGTTGGGCTGGGCGCCGTAGAGAAACGGCGCCGTGGTCACCTGGGAGATGTTGTAGTAGTCGTTGGCTTCGAAGTTGATGATGGGCTTGACGGGCTTGTAGCTGTAGTCGCTGTGGCCCATGGAGGTGGTGTCCGCCCCGCAGGCCCGCTCATAGGTGAGCACCGCCTGCAGGCGGCTCAGGGGCGCTCCCACCCCTCCTCCGTCCTGGCCGGAATAGAAGCTCATGGAACAGCCGTCGTCGGTGACGATCACCTCACGGCCCGGCTCCACGCTCACGATCCGGCCCGGCTCCGCCAGGATGGCGAACAGCTCCTCCTGTTCCGCCTCGGTCAGCTCCGGAACCCCGGCGCGGCGGGCCGCCTCGGCCGTCCCCCGCCGGATGTCGTCCCGGATCTCCTGGGCGTCCATGGCGAGCCGCTCTCCGTCCCCCATGCGGGTCAGGATTTTTTGACTCATCGGGCTCTCCGTCTCCTTCCCCTTCAGGATTTTTCCCGCTCCACGCGCCGCTCCTCATCCTCCACGATGGAGCGGATCTCCCGGAGCACCCCTTCGCTCAGAGGCTCCGGTCGGTGGTTTTCCAGGATCCATCGGGCCTTTTCCACGGCGCGCTCGTAGGCCGTGGTGGATCCCGCCTTTTCCCAGTTGGCCCGCATCCTCCGATCCATCAGCTCCACGTCCGACTGGCTGCGCATGCCCGCCAGGGTGTGGGGGTGGATGAGGAAGTTTCCACCGGGACCGATCTCCCGGATCACGTCCACGGCCAGGGTGTCGTCGGTGACCGGCACCCCCCGCAGGGTGAACTTGATCATGCGGGCGAACTCACAATCCAGCACCAGTTGGCCATAGTCGAAGGTGATGCCGCTTTCGAGCATCCCCAGACCGTAGATCATATTGGCACCTGCCAATGCGACCAAAAGTCCGGTGAGAGTCTTCTCATGGCCCATCTGGCAATCGGAGATCTTGCCGTCGCCCTATCCACCGGCCACGTAGCTCGGCAGATTGTAATAGCGGGCCAGCCGCACCACGGCGGCGTTGATGAGGGCGCATTCCGGCGTTCCCACGGTGGCCAGGGCCCGCTTCAAATCCATGGCCGTGGTGGAGCTGCCGTAGATCACCGGGGCGCCCCGCCGGGTGAGCTGACTCAGGGTGATCCCCGAAAGGATCTCCGCGTTGTGGGTCACCAGAGCCCCCGCCAGGCTCACCGGCGCCGTCCCGCCCGCCATGGCCATGGACAGGATGTTGCACGTGACCCCGTTTCGGGCCGATTCCATGATGATCTCACAACACTCCCGAATCAGCGTGAGGGGACTCACCGGGCAGGTGGTAAACGAGACGATGGGGCGTTCCCACAGCTTCTTCACCCCGCCCACGATGGCCCCCGCCATCTCCAGGATCCGGTTGAGCAACCGGCCGTTTCCGGGACCGAACGCGCAGTGCTTGGTGGTGTTGGTGAGATAGGCCTCGGCATTGTGCAGGGGCACCACGTCCTGGTTCACATCGTGGGCCCCCAGCGCCTTCTCGCAGAAGTCCACCTCGTCCAGGTAGTCGATGACCCGGGCCGTCTCCACCAGGTCCTTCTTGACCGGCGTTCGGTTTTCTCCCGTGTAGAGGTCGTTGATCTTCACCCCTTCACTGAAGTTGGTGAAGTGCACCCGGGTGCCCTCCAGCACCAGGTCGTGCTTCGGGTCCCGTCCGGCCAGAACCACCTTGGACGGCGCGGAGCGCAAGGCGTCTTCCACCAGGTGGGGCGGAATCCGCACCCGCTTGGTCGCCGGATCCACCCGGGCTCCCGCATCCGCGAACCGTTCCATGGCCCTCTCGTCCTCCACGATCACCCCGGTGCGGTCGAGAACCTCCAGGGTGGCGTGGTGGATCTCCCGCAGCTCGTCCTCGGTGAGGATGTTGAGGCTCAGGCCGCGGCTGAGAAGGCCCCCCGCATGCATCGCTCGTTTCATGGGCTCCTTTCTTTGTTGACAGCTTTCGGCCGTCGGTTCTCGTTTCCGTTTGTGGATGGGGGATTCGTCCCCTGCCCTTCCATCCTTAATCCTTCAATCCTTCCAACCTCTTCCTTCCGCGCTCCAGGACGGCATCGTGGTCGTCGGGAACGGGCGCCGAGGAAAGCCGTTCCAGGGTGTAAGCCCGGAGACGCTCCAGCGCAGCGGGCTCCCCCTCCTCCCTCCACCTTTCCAGGCTCAAATGGGGCCAGATGGGGCTCTCGTAGCCCAGAGAGCGAAAGAGCCGGAAGGTCTCGCGGGATCCCAGGAAGTTGCCCCCCGGCCCCACCTCCCCAAGCTCCTCCAGCAACGTCGCCGTCTCGGCCGGCTCCACTCCATCCGCCAGTTGCCGGGCCTGCCGAATCACCTCGTCCGCATAGACCACCGTCATGGGGCAAAAGACCAGGGAGTCGAAATTTCCGCCCACAAAGGGCGCAAGACCAATCTTTCCCATGCATGCCGTGAGGTGGTTCATCCACAGGCATCCGGCGGCGAGAAGATCGGGCCCCCAGCCCGGCCCGCTCCCCGACGTTCCCGAATGGGGAATCCCGTAAAAGGCCATCATCTCGGCACAGGCCACATTGAGCAGCATGGTGTGCGGGGTGTAGAGGCTCACCATGGTCCGCATGTCGAACCCGGCCGGGAGCATGCCCAGGATGACGGGAGTGCCGGGTTTCATGGCCTGGGCAAGCACCAGCCCCGCCAAGAGTTCCGCGTTCAACATGGCCAGGGCGCTTCCGGGAGCGATGGGTACGGTGGCTCCGCCCATGCCGTAGCTGTTGTAGATGAGCGGCAGGCCCCGGTTCACCGCAGCAGCCATCTTGCGGACCGTTTCGGCGTTGATCACCAGGGGCGAAATGGGGTTCACGTAGGGAAGAACCCAGGGGCGGGCCGCCAGGTCCCCGCACGCCTCCTCCAGAAGATCCAGGACCGGCTCGAAGGAGGATTCGTCGGATACGAGAAGCACCAAAGGCTTCGTCGTGTTGGCGGCCATCTCCAAGGCCGCCGTGCGATCCGCCGCATGGGCCGGGAGATCCTGGAGGACGCCCGGCGTGGATACCAGGTCGAACTGATCCAGTGCATTCCCGAGCCGGACACTCAGGCGGAGATGCTCCAGGAAAAAGGGATCCACCCGCCCTGAACGCGGATCCTGGTAGTAGAGGTTGGTGACACCGATGCCGAAGCGGGCGGGACGTTGGCCGGGACCGCCCACGGTGAACCGGAGTTCACCCCGGCGGTCATAGACGTCCACCGAATCGGGCGCCTGATCCAGCGCCCAGGTCACCACCTCTTCGGGGATCAGGACGCGGGTATCCTCCACCCGGCACCCGGCACGTTCGAGCAACGAACGCGCCGGAGCGTCGTCCACACGCACCCCGATGCGTCCCAGGACCTCCAGGGATTGCCGGTGCAGCTCCCGGCATTGGTCTTCGGTGAGGACCTGGATCTGCGGGCGAATCGGGTCCATGGCCTACTCCGTGGTTCCTGGCTAGTTGTCATGATCAGGACAACATCTAGCACCGGGATCTTTTTCGTGTCAACGGAATCCGCAGGCCGGGGGTGGGGGATAAGGGATAAGGGATAAAGGGGAATGATGCAGAACCGATGGCGGAGAGCCGTAAACCGACAGCCGGTGGCCGACGGCCGAGACCCTACAGCTTGCCGGGCGGGGATGTACCCCGCCCCGACACCCAGGCACAGCCCCTCCCCCTCATCCCAAAGGGCCCGGGGCATCCCGGATCAGTCGTGATTGGTGAGGATGTGGGCCAGAAACTGCCGGCTTCGCGCTTCCTTGGGGTTGGTGAAGATCTCTTCCGGAGGGCCCGATTCCACCCAGACCCCGCCGTCCATGATGAGCACCCGGTCGGCCACGTCCCGGGCAAAATGCATCTCATGGGTCACGGCGATGATGGTCATACCTTCCGCAGCCAGGCGCTCCATCACGTCCACCACCTCTTTCACCAACTCGGGGTCCAGGGCTGAGGTGGGCTCGTCGAAGAGCATCACGTCCGGCTTCATGGCCAGGCTGCGGGCGATGGCCACCCGTTGCTGCTGGCCGCCCGACAGCCGGGACGGGTACTCGTCCCGCTTGTCGGTAAGACCCACCCAAGCCAAAAGCTCCTCGGCATAAGGAATGGCTTCCTTCTTGGATTGGCCCAGAACGGTCACCGGCCCTTCGATGATGTTTTCCAATGCGGTCATGTGGGGGAAAAGGTTGAAGGACTGGAAGCACATGCCCACCCGCCGGCGGATTTCCAGGATCTTGGCGTTGTGCTCTTTGGTCTTCTTTCCCGCTCCGATGGTGATGTCCCCCACCCGGATGGTGCCGGCCGTGGGCTCTTCCAGGAAGTTGATGCAGCGAAGCAACGTGCTTTTGCCGGACCCGGACGGGCCCAGGATGACCACCACTTCGCCCTTTTTCACCTCCAGGTCGATGCCGCGAAGAACGTGGAGATCTTCGCCGAAGACCTTATGCAGATTGGACACTTCCACCATGGTGTCGTTTTTCATCATCCGTTGACCCCCCGGTCTCCCTTGGCCATGCGCGCCTCAATGTGTTCTTGAACCGTTTGCAAGATGATGCACAGGACCCAATAGATGAGCGCAGCCAGGATGAGCATCTCCAGGGACTGGAAGTAGCGTCGGCCCACCTTGATGGCCCGATAGCTCAGTTCCCACACCCCCATGAGCGAAACCAGGGAGGAATCCTTGATCATGGCGATGAATTCGTTGGAGATGGGAGGAATGATGACCCGAAGGGCCTGGGGGAAGATGATGCGGCGCATCATCTGGCTGTCGGTCATGCCCAGGGCCTTGGCGGCTTCCCGCTGGCCGATGCCGATGGATTCGATACCGGCCCGAACCGTTTCGGTCATGTACGCGCCGTAACAGACGCCCAGGGCCAGGACGCCCGCAGCGATGGCCGGAAGGGTGAACCAGGCCTGGGCCCCGTGGACCCCCATCTCTTCCAAGGACTTGCCGATCTGGGGCAGGGCCAGGTACCACATGTAAACTTGGACCAGCAGGGGCGTTCCGCGGATGAACGACACATAGGCCGTGGCGACGCTGTTGGCGATGGGGTTCCGCGACAGCCGGCCCAGGGCTCCGATCACAGACAGGATACAGGCCAGGGATATGGCCAGGAAGGACACCAGAAGCGTGTAGCCCATGCCCGCCATGATGAACCCGAACCAGCGGGCCATGAAGGCGAAATCCAGGCCCAACATGTACAGGAACCCGAAGAGCATCATCAGGAGGGTGAAGAGGGCCAAGGCGTTGTTTCGCCTGAAGCGCCTCTTGGCATCCGCCGTCTCCTTGAGAACGGCCAGCGCCTCGGGCGGGATCCCCGGGGCGCCCTTTGAGATCGTTTCATTCATTCCCTGTTCTCCACACAAATCCCTTTCGCCCGCCGGCTGTCTCTCCTATGTTGGCCGGGCCCACAGGCGACGGGCCCATGGTCTGTTCCGTTGCAACGCAGTCCTTTTGGAAAGCGAAGGCCCCTCACGCGTAGACCACCTCTTTCAGGGCCTCTTCGAAGATCTCCAGGCACGTGTCGATCTGTTCCGCCGTGACGGTGAGGGCCGGGGCAAAGCGCACCGTATTCATCCCGCATCCCAGAAGCAGCAGGCCCTTTTCGAAGGCGCGTCGCACCAGGGCGTTTCGCCAGTCGCCGGCCCGCTCCTTGGTCTCCCGATCCTTGACCAGCTCCACGCCCACCATGAGGCCCTTTCCGCGCACATCGCCCATGGACTCGTGGGATCGTTGGAGCGCCCGGAGGCCTTCCAACAATCGTTCCCCTTGCAGCCGGGCGTTTTCCATGAGCCCCTCTTCCACCAAATCCAGGGTAACAAGAGCGGCGGTGCACGACACCGGGTTGCCGCCGAAGGTGGAAGCGTGGGAACCCGCCTCCCAGTCCATGATGTCGGCGCGCGCCACCATGGCGCCCAGGGGCAGGCCGGAAGCGATTCCCTTGGCGAGAGCCACGATGTCCGGCACCACGCCGTAGTGTTCCATGGCGAACATCTTTCCCGTGCGGCCGATGCCGGTCTGGACCTCGTCGGCCACGTAGAGGATGCCGTACTTGTGGGCGATGTCGTAGAGCTTGCGGTGGAATTCGGGCGGCGGTACCACGTAACCCCCCTCGCCCTGGATGGGCTCCACGAAAATCGCCGCCACTTCCTCAGGAGGCATGGTAGTGCGAAAGAGGGTGTCTTCCACCCACTGGACGCACTGGATGTCGCACGCGGGGTAGGTGAGATTGTACGGGCACCGGTAACAATAGGCGTAGGGAATGTGGGTGATGCCGGGTACGAAGGGATTGTAGTGCTTTTTTTGGATGGTTTTGCTGGCCGTGAGCGAGAGCGCCCCCATGGTCCGGCCGTGGAAGGCCCCGAAGAAGGCGATGTTCAGCTCCCGCCGGGTGTGCCACCGGGCCAGCTTGAAGGCCGCCTCCACGGCCTCGGCCCCCGAGTTGCCGAAATAGACCCGGTAGGGCTCCTTGGGAGAAACCAGCGCGGCCAGTCTTTCGGCCAGCTCGATCTGGGGGGTGTAGTAGAAATCGGTCCCCGACATGTGGAGCAGCTTTTCGCTCTGCCGTCGGATGGCTTCCACCACCCTGGGATGGCAATGGCCGGTGGCGCACACGGCGATGCCGGACGTGAAGTCCAGGTACACATTGCCGTCCACGTCTTCGATCCAAAGTCCGCGGCCCCGTTCCACCACCAAGGGATAGTCGCGGGTATAGGACGGCGAGACCACCCGGGTGTCCCGCTCGATGTGCGCCTTGGCCTTGGGGCCCGGCGGGGGTGTCTTGATCAAGGGTCGTTCCACGCCATGTCCTCCCTTTTCCGCCCGCGGCGGAGCCCCACGTGCCATGGGGCCTGCGAACCCGCCACGAACAAGTTTCCATCGCTTGGGCAAAGGGGCTTCCGGAAGGAAGCCGGCATAGGATTTGTCTTTCGAGGGATCGCGGGCGGGGCAAAAATCCGCCGCTATCCAACGAGTTCCCCTCCGTTCGCAGGGGCGGGCCTGGCGCCCGTCCCTGCGCATCGCACGATGGGAACGCCTCCTACAGCTTGGGAATCAGGTCGGTATGGAAATACTTCATGGACAGATTCACCAGGGTGCCGTCGTCGTACATGGACCGGATGATTTCATTCAACTTGGCCAGGAAGGTCTCCTGGTTGGGACGACTCTTGTCCAGAGCGAAACAGAGGGGCTCGTAGTACGGCGGGTCCCCCAGCATCTTGATGGGACACCCGGAGCCGCAACCGGCCCGGATGGCTTCCGCCAGGGTTTGGCGCGAGGTGAAGACGGCATCCAAACGCACCCCGTCACCCAGGGCCAGATCCTCGATGGCGTTGGCATCCGTGGGGTACGTGCGGATTTCGCCCGGCTCCCACGTGGGAAAGACCACCTGCACATCCTCGATCTCCAGGTTGCGCTGCAGGTAGCGCTCGTTGGTGGTTTCGCCCGCCACGCCGATCGTCTTTCCCTCCAGATCCTCCAGGGTCTTGATGGCGGTGTTGTCCTTGTGGACCGCGAACTGGGCCGGGCTGCTGTAGTAGGGCATGGTGAACAGAAGAACCTGTTTGCGTTCCTTGGTGGGGGTCATGGACCCGACGGAAAGATCCCAACGCTTGCCCCACTTACCGGCGGTGATGAGATCCCAATCGGGGGTGACGAAACGTACCTTCACGCCCAGCCGCCTGCCCACCTCCTTGGCCACTTCCACGTCGAAGCCTTCCAGTTCGCCCTTGTCATTCAAGTAGCTTTGCGGGGCGTAATTGGCATCGGTGGACACCACCAGTTCTCCCTTGGCCAGGATTTCCTCGAGAACCGTCTGGGCGGCCCCACTCACGCCCGTCCACGCAAAGATCATGAAAACTGCCAGCACCAACCGACTCCACCTGCTCTGCATACCCTTCTCCTTTCTCGTCTCCCCTGATTGTGTTTCCTCCGCACCCGAGCTCCTAAGAAAGCTCCGGTGCGCCCTGCCACCCCGAGTTCCTGTGCCGTCTCCTCACATGTCTTCGAGGATCTGCCGGTAGAGCCGGTCCTCCGCCTCCGTGAGCGGCTCCTTTTGATGGTACGTTTTGTACAAGAAGTAGTGGAAGAAGTCGTGTCGCAGGCTGTCCCGGCCCGCCAGCACGAACCAACGGTTCCGCCCCCAATTGATCACCGACTGGTCTTCGGCTCCCTCGAGAAAAAGCCCGCCAAGGATTTCGCGCCGATCCACCACCAGATCGAAGGAACGCCCCCCCAGCGTCCGGCGCACTTCCTCGTGCCGGGGGTGCACCACCTGGAGTGCGAACCGCTCTTCCATGGGTTCCATGGCGATGTACTTGACGGGGACACCCCGCTGCTCGGCGCGCCGTAAATCCGGGTTGAGCAGACGCCCTTCTTCGGGGTAGACCCGCACGTAGATCTCCTCACGCGCTTCGCGGACCATCTCCCGGGCCTTGGCCATGACCTGGTCGTAGCCCTTGAGAGTCCAGATGAAATCCTCGCCCGGTGCTCCCCGGGCCTCTTCCAGCAGGTGCTTGAGGCGCGTGAGATCGGCTTCGTAGTCACGCTGCAGACGCCGGAGCATCTCGTCCGGAGGCAGGGGCACATAGAGGCCCTCGCGGCACTCGGCCACGAACCCCTTTTGCTTGAGGTTCCGCAACACGTCGTAGATGCGGGGTCTGGGAATGCCGGACAGGCGGCTCAGTTGGGATCCGTTCAGGGGGTTTTTCCGGAGCAGGGTCAGGTACGCCGTGACGGCATATTCCGACAATCCCAGAGTCGTCGGGTAGGGTGTTTTGGCCATGGCCCCCCTTTGTAGTCGTCACCAACAGGACACCTTCTGCTGATACCAGCCGACCGGCCGTTTGTCAACGCCGGGCAACCGTCCGGAAAGGCGCACACCGGCCCTTGGAGCGGAAGCCTACCGCTCCGACACTTCCCGGCAATCCTCCCCAACTCGCTCCGAAAGGGAGGGATTTTCCCCTTCCCTCTTTCCTCGTCACTCTTCACCCGTTACCCGTCACTCATCACAGGTCCAATCGGCCGGCTCGGTGGGCCTTCAGGTAGTCCATGCAGTAGTCGTCGCGGCCGGCCAGGGCTTCGGCGGCCACGATGTTGGCCATCATCCGTCGATCCAGGGGATTGACGATGGCCGCGTCCAGCCCGCGCGCGATGGCCATCACCATGAAGGTCTGGTTGAGGAATTTGCGGTTGGGCAGGCCGAAGGAGATGTTGGAAAGCCCGCAGATGGTGTGGATGCCGTCGTATCCGGCCATGATCCGTTCCACGGCCTTGAGGAACTCCATGCCGAAATCCTTGTTCACGGAAACGGGCTGGACCAGGGGATCCACGTAGATGTTTCCCGGCTTCACATTGTTTTGAAGCAGTCCATTGATGAGCCTATCCGCGTTGGCCAGCCGGGCGTCCACCGTCTCCGGCATGCCTTCGTCGCTCATGCACAGGGCGATGACCTTGAAGTCCGTTCCTGCGATAAGGGGCATCAGCTTGTCGTAGCGGTCCTTTTCCAGGGAAATGGAATTGATCATGGGCGTGCCCCGGTGGACGGACAGGGCCTGTTCAATGGCTTCCGGGTCGGGGCTGTCGATGCAGCAAGGCGCGTCCACTTCCTGCTGCACGGTGGAAACGAGCCACTTCAGGTAGTCGCCCTCCTGGCCCACGAAGACTCCGGCATTCACGTCGATGTAGTGGGCTCCGGCTTCCCATTGGTTGCGGGCCACCTGTCGAATAGCCGCCTCGTCCCTGGCTTCGATCTGTTCGGAGATGGCTTTCCGGCTTGCGTTGATGAGTTCTCCCACGATGAGCATGATCTTCTCCCGTTTGTTTGCTGGGTTAACCGATGGTTTCCTTCATTGCCGCAGACGGGCGGCCGCTCAGGCGGCCCGGCGCCCGGCCATCCAGGAGCGGTAATCTTCCAGGGAGGCCGGTCGCAAGTCAAGGCCTGCCAGGCATTTCATCACGGCTTGGACCGTGCGCCGTTCCGTTTCGATGTCCAAGGAGCTGTGGGCCACCCCTGCCAGGCCCCGTCCGGGAGGCACGATGGAGGTCACCACGTTGGCTCCCGCCTGCAGCCGCGCCCTAAGGCCCGCCAGCCCTTCCACATCCAGGGAGGCCGGGATGAGACGGTCCGGAAAGAGAAGGCGCATGACCGCGATGAGAACCAGCTCCCTTTGCGGCGACGGGCGTGGTGCGGACTGGAGGGGAGTCCCCGGCTGGGGCACGAAGGTCATGACGCGTACCTGGTCGGCGTCCAGGGCCCCCATGGCTTCCAGGGAATCCAGCAGGTCATCGTCCGTCTCGCCCAAGCCGCACAAAATTCCTTCTTCGAGCAAGAGCCCTTCGGCCTTGGCCTCTTCCTTGGCCTGCATCCGCGCCTCGTAATCCTGCCCCACCCTGAGATCCCGGAACCGATCCCGGTTGTGGGTCTCCTGGTAGCAGGCATACCAGTCCGCCCCCGCCCGGGCCAGTGCCGCCAGAACCCAGCGCGGGGCCACGCCCGGCGACACCATGACGGGTACTCCCGTGCGCTGGACCACGTCCGAGACAAGGCCGACCAGATCTTCCCAGCCGGTTGCGTCCGGGCGGTGGATCCGGGGATCCTCCCCCAGGGTGATGTCCAGGAGATGCACTCCCGATTGGGCCAGGCGCTCGCACACATCCAGGATCTCGCCGGTCGCCTTGCGATAGCGGGGAGCTTTGGGATTGGAAGCCCGGTACAGGCAGAACCGGCAGTTGTTCCGGCAATGGGTGCTGGTGTAGACGAAGCCGTAGAGGAAGACGGCGCGGCCGAAATGGAGATCCCGAACGTGGCGGGCCGCCTCGAAAAGGGCCACCCTCTCCCCCTTTCCTTGCGGATGAAGGAGGACTTTCAATTGATCGCGGCCCGGGAGGATCCCCTGCCGGGCTTGTTCCAGGACTTCGTGGAAGGACAAAGAACGGGGGCGTCCATTCATGGGCGGAGCCCCCCCAGGACCGACGCCACCGCCCCGACCACCATGGCCGCCACGCCGGAGGGGAGCGCGTCGTGATAGAAGCGCCGGCCCAGCATCCGACGCGCTCCGGCCGTCACCCCGGGAGGCACGCCGGGGGCGCTCACCACCACCCCGGGAGCCAGGTTCCGTTCCGAGAGGATGCCCGCGGCGGGCGTAGCATCCAGGATCGCGGGGTAGCGGGCCGCCGCCCGGTCCAAGGACGATACTTTGGCAACGGCCCCGGGAAACCAGCGGTTCAGCCGTCCCCATACCGCCTCGAGACGCTCTTCGTTCACGTCGTGGATTCCCACCACAAAGCCCCATTCCAGGAGCGCCCGGGCGGCGCTTTCCCCCACAGGCCCGCCCCCGAGAACCAGGCATCGGCGAGCTTCCTTCCCGGATTCCCGGTCGGTTTGCGTCTTCATTCGGGCCAACGCCCGGGCGAAGATTCTTCCCGTAGCCTCGCTGTTTTCCACCACCCCACCGGTGCGGGTATTGACGCACACGAAGCAGTGGTCATCGGCAAAGAGAAGCAAGTGCGCCCTCCGGCGGAAGGCCTCCTCAAGCCCCCGGGCGTCCGGATGTTCGCTGACGGAACCTTTGAGCCCCAGATGCTCCACCACGGTGCGAACCGCCTCGGAAAATCCCCGGATCACCCCCCGGCCGGCCGTCATGGGAATCACCATGGCGTGCATTCCGGCGGCCGCCTTTCGGTAGTGATCCGGATCCACCTCCATGGCCTCACAGGCCAGTTCCAGAAGGCCGATTCCCGTACTGGCCGCCACCCTCTCTTCCAGGACACCCAACTCGGAAGGGATGGGGGCCACGTCCTGCGGGGTGAGTCGGGTCATGGTCCCACGCCCTCCCCTTCGCGGCACGGCATCGAATCCTCCACGCCCTTCAGCCCCAGTTCGCCCACCATTCGCTCCAGGGCGCGGTGGCGCTGCGCCCACACGTCTTTCACACGGTCGGAGACGAAAATCAGGGTGGCCACCCACTCTCGGGCTCCCGGCACATGGTCCGTGACCGCCTCCCGGGATCCGAAAAAACCGGGCACGACCCGGAGCGCTTTCGCCTTCGCCATCACGTGTTCGCCCGCCACATAAAGCCTGCCGTTCCGCACCTGCACATGCTCGTAGAGGACCGCCCGATGCCCCCCCCTCCTCCAGGGCCTCGGGGGGCTTTCGGGGTCCAGGGCCATCAGCCCGAGGATTTCCAACAGGTTGACGCCTTCGGACCAATAGACCACGGTGGGGGTTTGGCTGGGGAAACGGGCGTCGATTTCCAGGGCCAGGAGATCCCGGCCATCGAAGACCACCTCCAGGTCCATGATGCCCCGCAGATTCAGAGCCCCCGCCAATCGCAGGGCCAAGGCGGCCATCTTTTCTTGCAGGGAGTCGGCCAGTTCACTGGGAGCGGTCACCCGTTTACAGTCGTAATCCGCATCCATATGGAGGTCGGTGACGGGACCGGTCTCGTATTCCCTTCCATTTCCCACCACTTCCACGGAAAAGGTCGGCCCCTGGATGAACTCCTGGATCACCCACCGGTGCGGATCCTGCCGGCCGCAAAGCCAACGGCTCAGAGAACCCTCGTCAGCAAACACCCGCACGCCCCGGCTGCCGCTTCCCCTGTCCGGTTTGGCGATCACCGGAAAGCGGTTGGAGGGATGGGGCCGGGGTGCCGGCACGCCCAGCTTGCGGAAAAGATCGTCGGAGGCCACCTTGGACGAGGAAACGGCGTAGGCCTCGGGGTCATGGGCCAAGGGCACGCCGGTCTCGCGGGAGATGGCCTGCAGGCGCTCCAATGCTTCGTCGTCTTCCAGAGCCGGCACCATCAACCGGCAGGCTTTAAGGAATGCGTTCGGGTCGTGGATGCGTTCAATTTCGGTACAGACAAACCGGTCGGCCAAGGTCCGGGCGGGAGCCTGTTCATTGCGGTCCACCAGCAGGGTCCTCCAGCCAGCCTTTCGGGCCAGGTAGAGGACTTCCGTTCCCTGGAGCGACCCGCCGAAGACGGCGACCCGGATCTCGTCTCCGGGAGGGACGGCCCCCCCGCGTTCTGAACAGGTTCCAGGAGAACTCGAATTTCGCCACATTTCGGTAGGTTCAGACATGGAGGGATATGCCGTCCAGGTAGATGAGGCTCCGGCCGGCGCGAGCCAGCCCGGGCCGGTTTTCCGCCGCCATGATGAGGCGCTCCAATCCGAATCCGACGCCCACCCAAGGCACCCGGATCTTCCACGCACCGTCCAGAGGATGGGGCCCGAAGGCCCCGGAGGCCACCTCCACGGGCGGGTCGCCCGCCATAACGTCAAGGGTCTGCTCGTAGACTTCCGAGGGCGCCGATTCCAGCCGGTAGTTCGTAATGGCGGCGGTTTCCATGACCAAAGACGTCCACCGGCGAAAGTGTTCTTCGCGCCGGGCCGGATCCAGCCCCATCTCCACCAGGTTCAGCATGGTGAATTCTCCGGCATGCTGATGGCCCTGGGACTCCTTGCGAAAGCAGGACCCGATCTCGAAGATCCGGACCGGGTGCGGAAGCAGCCGCAGCAGATCCTTCAACACCACGTACAGATGGGGCGCAAGCATGGGCCGAAGGCACTTGTCCCCGTCCACCCAGTAGATCTGCCGTGAAAGCGGGTGCGTGTCGTCGATGCCCATGCGGGCCAGGAGGCTGCGGTTCATAAGGGTGGGGGTAGCCACCTGCAGGAAGCCCTGCTCCCTGAGGGCAGCGGAAAGCGCCTCCTGAAGCCGACAAAGGGAGGGGCGCCGCACCTCGGCCCGGAACCGAGCCAGGCGTTCCCGCTCCTTTTGAACCAATTCTCTTTCCGCATCCCGAAAGGCCCGGTCGCGTGCCTCCTCATGGGCGAAGGTCCTTTGGAGAAGGTCGTCGTCGGCCAGAAGAGCCTTCAGGCGGCCTCGTTGGGCTTCCGTCCACGGAACGGGGTAGTGTGCTTCCGTCACGATGCACGTGATCCTTTGCCATGTCTTTTAGGTTGGCGGGAGGTCCGGGAGTCGCACCCGGCTGCGCGGATTTAGAGTCCACGTGATCTCTTCCGATCCACCCCCCACAAAACAATTCAGGAAAGAACGCTGAGGTTGCGGGAAACCCCAATGCCCCTTGGGCTTCTACCCTTCCTGTTTCTCCCCCCGCAGGTCCGATCCGAAATGGCGCCGGAAGTGGGTGGCGTTGTACTTTTCCAGCTTCCATTGGGGCACGGCGCAAGTCCCGCACACCTTGTGGAACCATTTGTTGCGGAGCCATCGGGCCGCCCGGCTGTTCCTCGAATTGTTGGCGAAAAAGGTCTTTCCGCAGTGAGTGGTCACCAGGGCCGTGTCCCCGCTCTTTTCGATGGCTCGAATACCGTGAAGGGTCCCGCTGCGGGACGGCCAGAGCTTGATCTTGTCGATCAGCCGAAAGAGATCCACACGCTTTCGATAGTATCTTTTCGCCGTCTTTTTCATGTTTTTTACCCGCCGACCAGGGGAATTCGGGTGGCCCGACCGCCGCAGCTCTTTTCCGGCATGGGAGCCCTCCAGTCAAGACCCTTTTTTCCGTACCTAACTGAGCGTTTTTTTCTTTGGGTGTCCCTTACACCGCGTGATTAACGGGCGGGGATAAACCCAGCCCCTACCCAGGGGGGCCGTGCCTTTTTGTAGGGGCGGGCTTTACGCCCGCCCTTCAGGACCTGTCCATGAGAAAGAATCGTCCAATTTAGGCCGGAATCTAGATGCGACTCTTGACCTGACCGTCACCCGGTGGTGTATGAACCCCGAGGTTCGGGGCAGTCCATAGATACACCGAAAATTTGTCCAATCTCGATTCTATGATGGAGGCGCTCATGCGATCCAAGGAAAGCGCAGTGGATGGATCCCCGTTCACGATCCGGGTGGAGGGCGAAAACCGGCCCGTTCGGGCCCGGGCCGGAGAGTCCCTGCTTCACGCCCTGGCCCGAAACGGGATCCTCCTTCGGTCCGACTGCGGAGGCAAAGGCGTATGCCGGCAGTGCGCCGTGGAAGACGCCGCCACGGGCGAGCTTCGGCCCGCCTGCCGGGTGACCGTCACCGAAGACCTGTCCATTCGCATTCCCCCCGCCGCCCGTCGTACCCTGGAGGTGATCCGAAAACCGAGCCTGGGCGAAGGGGCCGTTCGGCTCCTGCAAAGCCGGGCCGGGCGCGTTTCCCCACGCCACCGCTGGGGGGCCGCCGTGGATGTGGGAACCACCACCCTCGCCGTCTACCTATGCGACCGGGTCGAGGGGCACGTGCTCGCATCCACCAGTCTTCGCAATCCCCAGTTCCTTTTCGGCGACGACGTGATGGCACGCATCGGCGCCGTGGATCAGAACCCCGCAGCGCTCCGGGAAATGCAGGCGCTGGTCCTGGACGCCGTGGCCATGAGTCTAACGTCTCTGGCCGCCTCCATCGGAATGGACCCGAAAGATCTTTGCGAGATCACGGTGGTGGGCAATCCCACCATGGTGCACATCTTCTGGGGTGTGGATCCCACGCCGCTCGGCCGCCATCCCTACGAGCCGGTCTTCCGGAACATCCGTTCGGATAAGGCCTCGACCCTGGGCTGGAACGTTTTTCCCAAGGCACGGGTGACCTCCCTGCCTTTGCTTTCCGGCTTCCTGGGCGCCGACACGGTGGCTTGTGCTCTGGCCCTGGACCTTCGCCGGGCGCCGGACGGGACCCTTCTGGTGGACGTGGGAACCAACGGCGAGTTGCTGCTGAAGGCCGTCGGCAGCCTCTGGGGCACATCCTGCGCCACCGGTCCCGCCTTCGAAGGAGCGGCCATCCGCCACGGAATGCCCGCCGTTTCGGGCGCCGTGAGCCGAGTGGAACCTGCCGGCGACGGCACGCTGCGATGGGATGTGATCCGCCGCGATGACCGTCGCGACCCCAAGCCTCTCGGCATCTGCGGTTCAGGGGTCTTGAGCTCCGTCGCCGCTCTGTATTCGGCCGGCATTCTTCGAAAAGACGGCCGGATCGACACCATGAAGGCTCCCCACAGAATCCTTTCCGACGACAACGGGATCCCGTCCGTGATCCTGGTGGATGGCCCTCACACGGCCTCGGGCGCCCCCCTCCTTTTTACCCAGAAGGACGTGCGGGCCGTCCAGCTGGCCAAAGCGGCTCTTCGCACGGGGATCGACCTCTTGTGCCGTGAGGCGGGGATGTCGGAGCCCGAGATCGTTCACCTGGCCGGAACCTTCGGAACCCATCTGGATCCCCGGGACGCCGTCACCATCGGCATGCTTCCGCCGCTGGGACTGGAACGGATTCGGGCGGCGGGCAATGCGGCGGGCCTGGGCGCCCTGCTCTCCCTGGTGGACCCCGAGACCATGGAGGAACTGGACGATCTTTCCGCCGCCACCCGGGTGGTGAACCTGGCCGCCCACCCGGACTTCCAGGAAGCCTTCGTTTCCGCACTGGCGTTTCCGGGTGATGAGTGATGGGTGATGGGTGAGGGAGGGGCTTTGAAGCAGCGGGAGCGGCGACGTGGGAGGGGCGGCTTGCGAACCGCCCCTACGATTTCGCTGCGGCCCTGGCGGCGGATCTAATCGAAAAGGCCCAATCGGTCGGCAATCTCCCCATAGGGCTCGGGATAGAGCGGTTCGAAATTCTGGTAGAACGTCACGGGGTAGCGGGCCCCGATGCGCCGGCCCGCCTCATCCAGGCCCTGCAGCAAGTCGGGCAGAAGACGCGCCGGCAACGCCACCGCCAGTTCGTCGTCCTGGGTCATGGAAAAGATCCGATCCCCCATGCCCGGTATGGACACCCGGGGTTCGTCCAGTCGGTGGGCCGCATACAGGGTCTGGACGCACTCCACCTTGCCTCCGAAGGCTCCCCCGACCACGCCCCCCGTCCGGGACGTGAGGGCCTGCACCAGCCGCATGGCCTGAGCCGGGTTGCAATAGATCACCACGGCATGGGGTTCCCTCTGGGCCTTGGCCAACGGCGACAGGAGGATCCCCGCCACTTCGCCCGCCGCAGGAAGGCCCATGGCCGCCACCTGATCCGCCGCCGTTTCTTCGTCTTTCGCGAAACCCACGGTGGCGAAGAGGCCCTGAAGCTCGGAAGCCCCGTCCTCGGCACCGCTCCATCCCCAGGCGATCATGGCCGGGACGCACACCACATCGTCGCGTGCGACCCCCACGGTCCAGCCGTAGATCCGGGCCATGGTGATCGCCTGGCAGATGGCCACCCTTTTCTTGAGATGGGTCCCGGGACGGCGGGTCTTTTCCGGAAAGCTTTCGTTTTGGGCCAAGAAGGAAACGGCCAGAGGAAAGGACCGGGGGCGGACGGCTTCCATGATCCTGGCTTGAGCCTGTTGAAAGTCGGTCATTTTTTCCCTCCTCTTTTCCACTGGGGCCTACGACCTGAGGCGATTCTCTCGCCCTATTCTTCTTATCTCCACGCCATTAGCGGGCGGGGATAAACCCCGCCCCTACTCGGCAGGTCCATCTGGCTTCGTGGGGGCGGGCTTTAGGACCGCCTGACTTTGTTCTCGGTTTCACTTGCATTGCACAAAGAGCTTGTGTAAAAAGCGGCCTTGCTCTTTTGCCATGTACCCCGTGAACGCTCTCGTGGAAGCGACGGATGAACGACCCGGAACAGGACGGAAATCTCTCATGGAATCAAAACCGGCGAAGACTCTCGCTCACGTGGAAGACCTGGTGGCCTATCTCCCCAAACTGCAGTCCCTGGAAGGCCGTTACGTGGAACAGTGGAATCCGCCATTCTACGCCACGCCCGTTTACCATCCCGTGGTGGAGGAATTTTTCTACTGCGTGTCTCAGCTTTGCCCTCCGGGTGAGACTCTGGATCCTCTCCGGGCGGAACAGGACATCTACGATCCTCGGGTGATCGACCGGGCCGATTCGGCCACCCTTCAGTCTCTGCTGGGCTGGTGCGCCCGCACCGAGCAGGCCCGCCCGGGAATCTGGGAACAGCTGCTTCAAAACGGCGTCCTTTTTTCCCTTCTGCATCGTCTCCAGGCCGTGACCGGATCTAACGGGAACGGCGCCGGGGAAAGGGATGCAGCATGAAATCGGCCAGGGTGATCAGCACCATGGCTTCGCAGACCGGAACGATCCGAGGGATGGCTGCAATGTCGTGACGTCCTCCGATGCGGATGGTGGTCTCCTTTCCGTCCCGGGTGACGGTCCGCTGTTCCCTGGCGATGGAAGGTATGGGCTTCACGGCTGCCCGCACCACCAGGTCCATGCCCGACGAGATGCCACCCAGAACCCCCCCGGCGTTGTTGGACGCGTACCCGTCGGCCGTGGGGGGATCGTTGTTTTCGCTCCCGCGCATCCGGGCGGCGGCAAAACCGACTCCGATCTCCACGCCCTTTACGGCCCCGATGGACATGAGGGCCGACGCCAGGCGGGCGTCCAGTTTGTCGAAAACGGGCTCTCCCAGGCCCGGAGGGCAGCCCACGGCATTCACCTGAACGATCCCGCCCAGGGTATCCCCCTCGCCGCGGACCTCCTGCAGATGCGCCTCCATGGCTTGGGCCGCTTCCGGGTCGGGACAGAAGAGCGGGTTTTCCGCCGCCGCCTCCCAGTCATAGACCCGGCAGGTCACGTCGCCCAAGGCCACCGTACCGGCAAAGACCCGGATGCCCTCTTGGGCCAGGAATTTTCGGGCCACGGCTCCGGCGGCCACACGGGCTACCGTCTCCCGCCCGGAACTGCGCCCGCCGCCGCGCCAGTCGCGCACGCCGTATTTCTGTTCGTAGGTCCGGTCGGCGTGGCCCGGCCGGTACACGTCCTTGATGGCCTCGTAATCCCGGCTTCTCATGTCCTTGTTGTAAATCACCAGGCTGATGGGCGTCCCCGTGGTCATCCCCTGGAACACGCCGGAAAGGATGCGCACCTCGTCCGGTTCCCGGCGGGCCGTGGTGAGCGCCTTTCCGGGCCTGCGCCTTTCCAAATCCCGTTGGATGTCTTCTTCCGACAAGGGAATCCCGGGCGGACATCCGTCGATGACCGCCCCCAAGGCCGGTCCGTGGGATTCCCCCCAGGTCATCACACGAAAAAGACGCCCAAAGCTGTTTCCCGGCATATCAACCTCCGTGGTTCGCAATCCGTGATCCGTAATCCGTAAGTCGTAAGCCGTGGTCGCTGGTCCTTGAGTCGCGAGTCGCTGTGGAGACTGGGCGGCTCTGCTGTGGCCTGCGCAGGTGATTGCGTCCGTGGGACAAGGAAGAAATCTTCACCCATCACCCATCACTCATCACCCGTCACTCATCGCCCATCCCCTTCCTTGACTCGCCGGCCCACCGCGTTATCTTTGACGGGAACCCTCCTTTCCAACCATAGTGCAATCGAGATATATGGTGAAGAAAGAAGAAGGTCACAGGAGGAGACTTCACCCATGAGTGAGCATCGCCCGGACGCTCGGGAAGAATTGGAAAGCCACGTGGAGGAGGATCTGCAGGAGCCACCCTTGTTCAAGGTTCTCCTCCACAATGACGATTATACCACCATGGAGTTTGTGGTGGAGATCCTGGAAAAGGTGTTCCACAAGTCCACCGCGGAGGCGACCCAGATCATGCTCCACGTTCACCGAAACGGCGTGGGGGTCTGCGGCGTCTACCCGGAGGAGGTCGCCGAGACGAAGGTGGAGATGGTCCACCATCTTGCGAGAAAAAACGGCTTCCCCCTCAAGTGCACCATGGAGGAAGCCTAGTGAATGCCGGGAAGGAGCCTGCATGATCAGTAGAGAGTTGGAGATGGCATTTTCGGCGGCCGTGCGCGAGGCCAAGGCGCGCCGCCATGAGTTCTTCACCCTGGAACATATCCTCTATGCCCTTCTCCACGACACGACCGGAAGCGAAATCCTCTTTCACTGCGGAGCGGACATCGACCGGCTGAAGCAACAACTGGAAGAATTTTTTGAAAAGCGCCTGGAGAAGCTTCCCGAGGACGTGGAGCGGGATCCCATCCAGACGCTGGCCGTGCAGCGCGTTCTTCAGCGCGCCATTCTGCATGTGCAGGGAGCCGAAAAGCAGCAGGTGGACGCGGGGGACATCCTGGCGGCCATGTTCCACGAGGAGAATTCCCACGCGGTCTATTTTCTCAAGCTCCAGGGCGTCAACCGCCTGGACGTGCTGGAATACATCAGCCATCGCGTGTCCAAGGTGGGGGAATATCCCGACGAGACGGCTCCCCAGCCCGGTTCCGGGCTGGCCCCGCGGCCCCAGAAGGCGCCCAAGAAGGCGTCCGCCCTGGAGAAGTTCACCGTGAATCTGGTGGAAAAGGCGGCCCAGGGCCTTATCGATCCCCTGATCGGGAGGGATTCGGAAATCCTTAGAACCCTCCAGGTGCTGGGACGCCGCACCAAGAACAATCCCATCTTCGTGGGCGATCCCGGGGTGGGCAAGACCGCCATCGCGGAAGGGCTCGCCTTGAAGATCCATCAGGGCGAGGTACCGGAAGGCTTCCAGGACGTGGAGATCTTCGCCCTGGACATGGGAGCGCTTCTGGCCGGCACCAAGTTCCGGGGAGACTTTGAAGCCCGACTCAAGGCGGTCATCAACGAACTGAAGGAAAAGCTGGGCGCCATCCTCTTCATCGACGAAATCCATACGGTGGTGGGAGCGGGCGCCACCAGCGGCGGCTCCATGGACGCGTCCAACATCCTGAAGCCCGTTCTGGCTTCGGGGAGTTTGCGCTGCATCGGATCCACCACCTACGAGGAGTACAAGAACCATTTCGAGAAGGACCGGGCCTTGAGCCGCCGGTTCCAGAAGATCGAGATCAGCGAGCCCACCGTGGAGGAGACGGTCCAGATCCTTCGCGGGCTCCGCAGCTACTATGAAAAGCACCACGGGGTGAAATACACGGCGGCGGCCCTCAAGGCGGCGGCGGAACTTTCCGCGCGCCACATCAACGACCGGTATCTGCCGGACAAGGCCATCGACGTGATCGACGAGGCCGGAGCCAGCCTGCGCCTCAAGGACCACAGCCGAGTGCGCCGGGTGGTCCACCCCAAGGACATCGAGGAGGTGGTGGCCCGCATGGCCAAGATCCCGGCCCGCACGGTCTCTTCGTCCGACCAGGTGCGGCTCAAGAACCTGGAAGACGAACTTCGCCGAAAGGTCTTCGGCCAGGATCAGGCCATCCGGGCGCTGGCCACGGCCATCAAGCGTTCCCGCGCCGGTCTCCGGGCGCCCGATCGTCCCATCGGATCCTTTCTTCTCATCGGCCCCACCGGGGTGGGCAAGACGGAGGTGGCCAAGCAGCTGGCCGCCACCCTGGGCGTCCATTTCCTGCGCTTCGACATGAGCGAGTACATGGAAAAGCACGCCGTGGCGCGCCTCATCGGCGCCCCTCCGGGCTACATCGGCTTCGACCAAGGGGGGCTCCTCACCGACGCCATCCGAAAGCACCCCTACTGCGTGCTTCTCATGGACGAGATCGAAAAGGCGCACCCGGACCTTTTCAGCATCCTGCTGCAGGTGATGGACTACGCCACCCTGACGGACAACAACGGCAAGAAGGCTGATTTTCGAAACGTCATTCTGCTCATGACGTCCAACGCGGGCGCCCGCGAGATGAGCAGCCCCTCCATCGGGTTCGGTAAGGACAAGGGAAGCGACGAACGGACGGCCAAGGGCATGAAGGCCGTGGAAAAGCTCTTCAGTCCAGAATTCCGAAACCGGCTGGACGGCATCATTCCGTTTTCCGGACTGGATCTTTCCATCATGGAGCGGGTGGTGGACAAGTTCATCGACGAACTCCAATTTCAACTCGCGGAAAAGAAAATCACCCTGGAACTGGGCGAGACGGCCCGGTCGTGGCTGGCCGAAAAGGGCTACGACCCGGCCTTCGGCGCCCGGCCCCTGGCCCGCGTGATCCAAACGGAGATCAAGGACCCGCTGGCCGAAGAAATCCTCTTCGGCCGACTCAAGAACGGCGGCCATGTGCGAATCCTTCGGCCGGATGAAGCGGCCGGCGAGGCCTGCGTGAAGACGGACAACTTGGCCTTTGTCTTTGACGGGGAGTGAACGGCGCGGGAACCATGCCGATCTTCAGCCTCAGCAAGGACATCGCCTTCCCCCCCCCGGAGCTGGCCGAACCCGACGGTCTGCTGGCTCTAGGGGGCGACCTGAGTCCCAAGAGACTTTTGCTTGCCTACCGAATGGGGATCTTTCCCTGGTATGCCAAGGACACCCCCATCCTTTGGTGGTCTCCCGACCCCCGGCTGGTGCTTTTCCTCCCTGAACTGCATGTCTCCCACAGCCTCCGCCGGGTTCTCAGAAAGGGAGTCTTTCTCGTCACCTTCGATCGCGCCTTTCGGCAGGTGATTGAGGCCTGCGCGCGGGTGCGCATCGAACAGGGGGAAGACACCTGGCTCGTTCCGGAAATGATCGACGCCTACTGCCGGCTCCACCAGCTGGGGCACGCGCACAGCGTGGAAACCTGGCGGGAAGGGCGATTGGTGGGCGGACTCTACGGGGTGGCCATCGGGCGTGTCTTTTTCGGGGAGTCCATGTTCAGCACTGTGTCCGACGCCTCCAAGGTCGCCCTGGTGCATCTGGCCCGGCGCATGGCCCGGTGCGGCTATGAACTGATCGACTGCCAGGTGACCACCAACCATCTCAAGCGCTTCGGCGCTCGGGAGATACCCCGCAGCCGGTTCCTGCGCCTCCTGGATCGGCTCACCTCCCAGCCCGCCCTGCCCTTCTGGAAGGACCAGCGCTCCGCCTGAAGACGGCCAATTGCATCCTAGGAGCCTATCCGAGAACTCCGCAAACCGCCACTCCCGCGCAAGCGGGAGCCTATAACTCATTGGACATTCTGGATCCCCGCCCGCTAATCACGCGGTGTAAAAGACACCCGAAGAAAAAATCGTTCAGTTTAGGTCATTGTCGGACCAGCTCCCAGTCGGGGGACCGACACCCGGAGCCCCCCCGTCACTCGTCACCCATTACCCGTCACTCCTCCCCTTTTCCCTTTCCCCTTTTACCTTTCCCCTTTTCCCTTTCACCTTTTCCCTTTCCCCTTTCCTCTTTTCCCCCTTTCCTCTTTTCCCCCTTTCCCCTCCCAACGCACTGTGCTAAAAGCTGTATTTTGTTCACGCACTGACAGCCTACGGAAAGACCCAGGAGGACTGACGGAAATGGCCTTGGTTGTCCAGAAATACGGTGGAACGTCCGTGGCCGATGTGGAACGCATCCGCAACGTGGCCAGGAGGGTCATCGAGCGCAAGAAGGCCGGCGACGACCTGGTGGTGGTGCTTTCCGCCCGGGCCGGCGACACGGATCGGCTCATCGAACTGGCCCATCAGATGAGCCCCCATCCGGATCCCAGGGAGTTGGACGTGCTGCTCGCCACGGGGGAACAGATTACCATTGCACTCTTCAGCATGGCCGTGAAAGACATGGGGTTCGAGGCGGTTTCCATGACCGGCTACCAGGCCGGGATCATCACCGATCACCATCACGGACACGCCCGCATCAGTTGGATCGAGACCCTGCCGGTGGTGGAGAAGCTCAAGGAAGGGAAGATCGTCGTGGTAGCCGGCTTTCAGGGCTACGACGATGAGGGCAACATCACCACCCTGGGCCGGGGAGGATCGGACACCACCGCCGTGGCCCTGGCGGCGGCCTTGAAGGCCGACGCCTGCGAAATCTACACGGACGTGGAAGGCGTCTACACCACAGACCCGAACGTCTATTCCAAGGCCCGAAAGCTGAGAAAGATCAGCTACGAAGAAATGCTGGAGATGGCCAGCATGGGGGCCAAGGTGCTCCACATCCGGTCGGTGGAATTTGGCATGAAGTACAACGTGCCCATCTGGGTGCGCTCCTCCTTTACCGACGATCCAGGGACACTCGTAACCGCGGAGGATGCCGAAATGGAAAAGGTGGTCGTCTCCGGAGTCACCTACAATAAGAACGAAGCGCGCGTGACCGTAACCGACGTGCCCGACGTGCCCGGCATGGCCTTCAAGATCTTCGAACCCATTGCGCAGGCCGGGATCAATGTAGACATGATCATCCAGGGAAGCAGCGGTGTTCCGGGCCGAGCCAACATCTCCTTTACGGTTCCCAAGGCCGACTACGAACAGACCGTGGCCCTGGCGGAAAAGGTGGCCCGGGAGATCGGCGCCGGACCGGTGCATGGCAACGCCCACATCGCCAAGATCTCGGTGATCGGAGTGGGGATGCGAAGCCACACCGGTGTCGCCAGCCTCATGTTCGACTCCCTGGCCAAGGAGAACATCAATATTCACATGATCAGCACCTCGGAGATCAAGATCTCCTGCGTGATCGACGAAAAGTACACGGAACTGGCCGTTCGCGTTCTCCACGATGCCTTTGAGCTCCACAAGGACCCCAACGGCGGCATCCGAATCACGGAAGAGGCCTGATGGGCGCGGAGATTCCCCGAAAGACCCCGAAGGGCCTGCTGATCGTCTTCACCGGAGAAGGGAAGGGAAAGACCACGGCGGCCCTGGGCTTGGCGCTCCGGGCCGCCGGCCACGGGATGCGGGTGCTCATCCTGCAGTTCATCAAGGGTTCCAGGCACTACGGAGAATTGGACGCCGTCCGGCATCTCCCCACCGTCACCATCGAACCCCTGGGAACGGGTTTCACCTGGGAAAAGGACGACCTGGAAGAAGATCGCCGGTTGGCACGGCAGGGCTGGGTGAAGGCCCGGGAAGCCCTGACTACGGGGAAGTATGATCTCATCGTCCTGGACGAACTGAACTATGTGCTTTCCTACGGCCTGCTGGATGTGGAGGGCGTTCTGGCCGACATCCGCCGGCGGCCGGCGGAGTGCCATGTGGTGACCACGGGCCGGGGGGCTCCTGCGGAGCTCCTTCGGGAAGCCGACTGCGTAACCGAAATGCTAGCCGTCAAACACCATTACCGGGAACAGGGAATCCGAGCCCAGAAGGGCATCGAATTCTGATCACCCACCCACTTCCAGCACATCTCCCTCCTCGGGAATGACAACGGGCATCTTCGCCCCGGCGTCCACCACCTCCCGGATGCGATCCCACTGGGTACGGCGCACGTCCCGCTGGATATGCACCAAGGCCAGGCGCCTCACTTGCGCCTCTTCCGCCCAACGAAGGCACCCCTTCACGGTGCCGTGGCCCGGCACCCGCTCGCCGTCGTCCACCACGAAGGCCTCATGCACCGCCAGATCGCACCCCTGCGCCAGCGCCGTCGTCTCCCCGGTGGGACGCCCGTCGCCGCTGTAAAAGAGGCTCAATCCCGAAGTTTCCAAGCGCACACTCAAATTCGGCTGGCCGTGTTCGGTGGAGGCCGCTCTCCACCACAGCCCCCCCCATTTCATGTCCGCACCGGGCTCCAGAGCCACTTCCTCCACGGGAAACTGGATGCGGCTCCAAAACCCCGGGTAGGCGAGTTCCATGGCGTTCCGCACAATTTGGCCCCCACCGGGCCGGCTCACCACCGCCAGTGGCTTGGAACGGTTGGTCTCCCAAAAGCGCAACAGCAAGAGGGGCACCCCCAGGAAGTGATCCCCGTGGAAGTGGGAGATCCATAACGCATCCAGGGAGTTGGGGTCCTGGTCCCAGGAAAAATACCGGTGGGCGGCGGAAAAGCCGCAGTCTAGAAGGATCTTCTTTCCGCCCCGGTCGGTGGGTGCTTCCACCAGCAAGCTCGTGTTGGGATGTCTTTCATCACATGCTTCACCCACACCGAGAAAGACGATCTTCATGCCTGTCCTCCGCTACACTCTTGGAATGCGTCCCACTGCTTCGCGTCTTGACCCGCCGTCACGTCAGTCTGTATGATGCCGACACTTCGCGCAAGGAAAAGAGACACATAAAGGAAAGGATGAAGCATGGGTGCCACTCTGACCGCAAGCGACCTCCGTAAGGGGCTCAAACTGGAAATCGACGGGGAGCCCTATATCATCGTGGACTTTGAATTCTCCAAGCCGGGCAAGGGCCAGGCCCTCTACCGGTGCCGCTTGAAGAACATGATCACGGGCGTTCAGTTCGACCGCACCTACCGCTCCGGGGACAAGTTCCTGGCGGCCGACCTGGAAGAACAGGAGATGGAATACCTTTACAAGGACGGCACACAATATCACTTCATGAACACCGCCACCTACGAGCAGGTGGAACTGAGCGAGGACGCCGTGGGCGACGCCAAGAACTTCCTCACGGAAAACCTCAAGGTGGACATGCTGCTCTTCAAGGGCTCCCCCATCGGGATTTCCCTCCCCAACTTCGTGGAGCTGAAGGTCACCCAGTCGGATCCGGGGGTGAAGGGCGACACGGCCTCCGGCGCCACCAAGCCGGCCACCCTGGAAACAGGCTACCAGATCCAGGTGCCCCTTTTTATTGAAGAAGGCGACATCCTGAAGCTGGACACGCGCACCGGAACCTATGTGGAACGGGTGAAGGCCGCCGGTTCATGATGGAACGAATGGTCCTGGCCGCCAAGCGGCCTTATCTGGAAATGCGGAGCCGCATCCTCCACGGATTGCGGCTTTTCTTTGTCAGCCGGGGATTTCTTGAAGTCCAGACGCCGGTCAGGACGCCCGCGCCCGCTCCGGAACGCCACATCGACCCGGTGGAATCGGAGGGCTGGTTTCTCAACACCAGCCCCGAGCTCTACATGAAGCGGCTGTTGGCGGCAGGGTATTTAAGGATTTTCCAGATGGGTCCGGTGTTCCGGAAGGGGGAGCGGGGCAGTCGCCACCACCCCGAATTCACCCTCCTGGAATGGTATCGGGCCGGAGATGACTACACCGCCCTGAAGGACGACTGTCGCGAGCTGCTGCGGTTCCTGTGTCGGGAGCTCGGCCGCTACCCGGAATTCACCTTTCGGGGAACGCCGCTTCGGGTCGACGGGCCGTGGCCGGACGTGACCGTTCGCCATGCTTTCCTTCGATACGCAGGGTGGGACCCGGTGGAAGAGGACGATCCTGACCGATTCGACCTGGACCTGGTGGAAAAGGTGGAGCCCCGCCTGGGCTTCCCCACCCCGCTTTTTTTGAGCGACTACCCCCGGCGCGAAGCCGCCCTGGCCCGCATCAAGCCGTCGGACCCGACCGTTGCCGAGCGCTTCGAACTCTACTGGGCCGGGATCGAACTGGCCAACGGCTTTTCCGAACTCACCGACCGCCGGGAGCAGGAAGAACGCTTTCTGGAAACCCTCCGGCAGCGCCGGGAAGCGGGCCTCGCCACCCCTCCCCTGCCCCGTCGGTTCCTGGAGAGCCTGGACCACCTAGATCAGGCCGCCGGAATCGCTCTGGGCGTGGACCGGTTGGTCATGATACTCAGCGATGCTCCCGACCTGGATCAGGTGGTGGCCTTTCCGCCGGAGCATGAACCGTGAGCCGTAATGAGTGATGGGTGATGGGTGAGGCTCCAATGCCAGAAAACCGAAAACCGAGAACTGATAGCTGACAGCTGATAGCTAACAGCTGTCAGCTCCCTCTCCATCCTCATTCACCCGATTCGGTAAAGGCCATGGCGGCGAAGGTGACGAAAGATCCTTGAGGATCCACCACCGCGTGGGCATGGTCCAGGACCCTTCCCGCCGCCCTGCCGGAAAGCACCTTCGCCAGCACGTACAGGGGCGCCGACCCGCACACCTTTCGCGCATTGTCATCCCGTGCGATCTCTTCCATGAAAGCCTCCGCATCCGTGCGGCACAAGGCATCGAGCAGAAGCCGATCCCGTTCCATGTGTTCCCGGACCGTCCGTTCCGTGGGGATGAATTCATCCCCGTAGCGCGGTCCCACATGGGCCAGATCCACGCTGGCGATGAACCCCACCGGGTAAGAACTTCGGCGGACCAAGGCCCGCAGGGCCTCGCAAAAGCCGTCGATGGCCTCCCTCCGCTCCCGCCAGTCTTCCGGGCCGAAAGAACAGAGCACGGGCACGATCCGGGCTTCCGGTTGCACGTGGGCCAGAAAGACCGCCTGGAATTCGATGGTGTGTTCCAGCCGATGGTTGTATTCCCCGGCGAGAACATCCATGGGGGAGCGTCGGACCAGTTCTTCCGCTGCAGCCCTGTCGCAAGCCACGGTGCCCAGGGGCGTCTCGAAGTCTTTGAGGGTCAGCGCAAACCAGTTGTCCACCGGTTCATGGCCGGTACCCAGCACCACCCAGGTGCGGGGCGGATCCGTCGTCTGAGAGAGGCAACGGTAGGCCCGGGCAAAGGTGGTTCCCCCGGCCCGCATGTCGATGTGGGGCGCCACCAGAGCCAAGAGCCGATCCGTGGATCCGCCCCTCGGATCATTCTCTGAAGCGTCCGCTTTTTGGGCCTCGGCAAAAAAACCGTCCAGCATTCCTTTCAGATCGTCGGGGTCTTCCGGATAGCTTCTTCCCGCATGTTGGGCTCTCCGGACCGGATCGTTGCGGAACCGGGCCACCGTCCGGGCCACGTGTTCAATATAGCGCCGGTTTTCCAGGAAGAGGTTTTCATCCAGGACCCGAAGGATTTCTTCCAGTTGCTCACTGAAGAGCAGTTCTCCCGTCTGCCGGAAGACCTCCGCCTGCACGTCCCGCAGGGCATGGTTTCCATCCAGCAGGGCCAGGATGCGCCCCACGGCGGGTTGGAACAAAACGGTCTTGTCCGTGTAGCCCAGACGATCGCGCAGCATCAGGTAGGGTTTTCCCTGGTGCTGAATGTAATGGGCTTCCAGTCCATAGCGCAGTTTGGGATATTCCATGGATCCGGCCTCGCCGTTGACGGTCCCAGGCAAATGTGTTAGTTCACAACGTCCATAGCTCCCGATCATTCTTGGCAATCTGCCTGAAAGCAAGAGGAAGGTCCATGCCCAACATTCAACGCGCGTGCGCTCTCCCGCTCCTGTTGATCCTGTTGGCAGGCTGCGCGGGCATCGGCCCGCGGGCTCCCCATCCGGCCCCGCCCGTGTCCATCTCCCCGGCCTCGGACGCTCATGCCGCCTACCTGTTAGCGCAATACTACCTTCGGGTCAATCAACCCGAACGGGCCATGGAAGCCTACGAAAGGGCCTTGGAACTGGATCCCCAGGCGGCCCCCCTCATGGTGGACCTGGCGGCCCTCTACGTGCGCCAAGGCAAGGTGCGGCAAGCGCTGGAGTTAGCGGAAAAGGCGGTCCAGGTCGATCCCCGCCACGAGGAAGCCTATGTCCTTCTGGGGCGGCTTTACGCCGGAACCGGGCAAAACGACAAGGCCATCGACGCCTACCGGCGCGTCCTGGAACTGAATCCTTCCAACGAAGACGCCTACCTCCTTTTGGGCACCCTTTACGCCCAGGAAGGACGGTTCACCGAAGCCCTTCAGGTTCTGGACCGTCTTCGAACGATCCTGCCCGACAATCCCCTGGCAGCCTACTACAAGGCTCGGATCTTCCTGGACATGAAGTTCTACGACCAGGCCGAGACCGCCTACCTGGAAGTGCTGCAGCTCAACCCCACCTTTGAGCGCGCCTTGCTGGATCTTGCCTACATCTACGAGACCACCGACCGGTTCCTGGATGCGGAACGCGCCTATCAACAGATCCTGTCCTTTCACCCCATGAGCGCCGTCGCCAGGACGCGCCTGGGCAATCTCTACATGCGCCAGAAACTCTACCAGAAAGCGTTGGAACAGTTCGAAACCCTTTCGCGCCAGAATGCGGGGGATATCGAAAGCCGGCTCAAGATCGGCATCATCCACTTGCAGCAGGGCCGATACCAGGAAGCCATCGCGGATTTCACGGCCCTCCTCAAGGACAAGCCCGAATACGACCAGGCCCTTTACTACCTGGCCACCACCTACGAAGAAAAGGGAGAGAGAGCGGACCTGGAACAGGCGGTGGTGAACCTGCGCCTCATCCCCAAAACAAGCCCCCTGTGGAACAACGCCCAGATGCGGCTGGGGATCATCTTTTCCAAGCTCAATGACCACGCTTCGGGCATCCAGTGTCTGGAGGCCGCCATCGCGGAAAATCCCGAAGTGGCGGATTTCTATCTCTACCTGGCCTTCCTCCATGAGGACATCCAGGAGTACGCCAAGGCCCTGGAAGTATTGGACCGGGGCTTGACTGTGAGCGCCCGGAACGTTCAGCTCCTTTTCCGCAAGGGTGTGGTTTTGGACAAGCTGGACCGGAAGGAGGAGGCCATCCAGGTTATGCGCTCCCTTCTCGATGTGGAGCCCGACCATGCGGGAGCCCTCAACTACATCGGCTACACCTACGCCGACAAAGGAATCCGACTGCAGGAAGCCAAGAATCTCATCGAACGGGCTTTGGAGAAGGAACCCGATGACGGCTACATCCTGGACAGCCTGGCCTGGGTCTACTACCGACTGGGTCAGTACCGGGAAGCGCTCAAGACGATCCAAAAGGCGCTGGCTCATGTCCCCGACGATCCCATCATCCTGGAACACCTGGGGGACATTCAGGCCGCACTGGGCAACCGGAAGGAAGCCCGGAAGGCTTATGAAAAGGCCTTGGAGAGCAGGCACGAAAAGCCCGAGACCGTACGCGCCAAACTGAAAGGACTGTAAAGATCCTCATGGGACGAGCCGTTCAAAGGTCCTTGCATGGACTGATCGCGGCCTTTGTCCTGGCGGCAGGCGCCTGTGCTCCCCGGCCTGCGCTTCGGGTTCCCAGCGAGCTACCCGGCACAGCAAACTGGAAGCTGCGGATGGAGGAACGGCTAAAAAGGCTGGAACCCTTTCAAGCTTTGTACAGCGCCCGCCTTACCGACCCCCAAGGCCGCACCTGGCATACAAAGGCCGTTCTGATCGTGGATCTTCCGGACCGGATCCGCCTGGAGATCTTAAGCCCCACGAACCAGACCCAGGGAGTGCTCGTGGTGTCCGGGAACAAGGCGTCCCTTTGGCTCATCTCGGATAACACCCTCTACACCGCGCCCGACAGCGCCCGCCTCATGGGGCTTCTCATGGGCTGGGACGCGCCGGCCCCGCTGTTGGCCTCGTTGCTCCTGGGATGCCTTCCCGAACGGGATCTGAAGTCGCCCGCACCGTCTATCCCGGCAGCGGACTCAGGAGAAATGGGGGTGGTCACGGTGCAGGATTCCGCCGGGTCTTCCAGGCGGGTTTACCATGTTCGACAACGGACCGCCTTGTTGGAAAAGGTTATCCTTTTCAACCGGGACGGAGAACAAGGCACCATCGTTCTCCATTATGAGAAAGAGACCGACGGCCTGGCGGTTCCGGATGTCCTCACCCTCGAGAGCCGCGACAATCAGTTGCGGTTGAGCCGGCGCGCGTTTGAGATACTGGAATCCGCGGACCCGGCGCTCTTCGCCCTCCCGCCGGCCGCTTTTCAGGCAAACCGAATCCAGATGGTCCAATGAGCACAACCGGCCCACCGGCAGATCGACCGCGATCATTTGTGGTTGATAGTATGCTGGGAAAGATGGCAAAATGGCTCCGGATTCTCGGCTTCGACACCGTTTGCCAAAGACTGGAAACTTTGGCTGACTTGGAGCGGCACCGCGCCGAAGGGCGTCTCATCGTCACGCGTAACACCCGGTGGCGGAACCGACCGGGCGTGGTGTTCCTCACGGAAAACGAACTATCCAGCCAGCTGCGGCGGCTCATTCGCGAAGCGGCCATCGAACCCGCGGATGTGGTGCTCCTTGCGCGGTGCATCCGGTGCAACAGCCCGTTGGAAAGGGTGCCGAAGACACGCGCGGTGCAGCGCGTTCCCGACTATGTGTTCGCCACTGCGGATGTCTTTCTTCAATGCCCGGATTGCTCCAGGCTCTATTGGCGCGGATCCCATACGGACAGAATGCTAGACCAGCTTCAGCGAATGACGGGTTGGGTCATTGAAACCGTGACACAAAGGAGGACGTGATGGGTGGACTGGTGGACAAACTGATGCAGTTGGTAAAGAAGCTTGGCTATTTGGCGTGGGAATATGTCTTGGTTGTGTACTATTGGAAGATGCGTTTTCTCAAGGTCCAGATGAAGCGTTTCGCCGTGACCAAGGCTCAGAAGCACCTGGAAAAGGCCTACAGCGGCCTGGGAGCCGTCATCTACGGCATGCTCCGTGAGGGAAGCGAAGCCATCAAGGACGATCCCGCGGTGGCCACCCAGATGAAGAACGTCCAGGAAGCGGAAGAGATGGTCAAGGAGGTGGACGAGCAGATCCAGGCCATCCACAACGAATTCGCCGCCAAGCGACAGGAACTCAAGGAAAAGTACCAAGCCAAGCGTACCGCAGCGGACCAGGCCCCCGCGGAAGACGCGGAAGAGTAAGCCTTTTGTCGCTGCCCTCTTGAAGCAAACGGCCCGGTTCCGCCCGGACACCCAGTCCCGTGGGCGGATCCGGGCTCTTCTTTCGTCCCCTACGGCCGGGCGCAGTCGCTGGGATCGCCCTGGATTTTGGCCAAGGCGTGCGGCAATGCCGGCAGAATGGCCTCCAGGTTCTCAAGGGCCCCCTCGGGGCTCCCCGGAAGGTTCACCACCAGGCTTCGGCCCCGAATGCCCACCACGGCCCGCGAGATCATGGCGTGGGGTGTTTTTTTGAGACTTTCCAAGCGCATGGCTTCGGCCATGCCCGGAACGAGCCGATCGCAGACGGCCTGGGTCGCTTCGGGCGTGATGTCCCGCGGCGCCACACCGGTACCGCCCGTGGTGAGCACCAAGGCGGCGCCCTTTTCATCCACCGCTTGCCGAAGGGCTGCCTGGATGTCGCCCATCTCGTCCGGCACCACAACGCTCCATACCAACAAATACCCTTCGTCCTGGATCCTCCGGCGGAGAGCATCGCCGGAGGCGTCCTCTCGCAGTCCTTGGCTTCCCTTGTCACTCACCGTTATGACGGCCACCGTCTTTTCGCATTCCACGAAACGTTCCTCCACCAACAGACTGTGAATCTCCTGCCTTCCCCGGGTCCCTTCAAAGCCCTTTTCCCGGATCCAAACTCGACGATTCTCCCCCATGGTTCGGTCCTCGAAAGGGCGGGCACAAAGCCAACCCTCCAGGAAGGCGTTGAACCCTTGGATGGGAGCGGGACTTCACCCCGCGGCTACCCCAAGGACGGAAAGTCCACGCCATCCTGAGGCGGAGAACCCTTTTCGGCCGAGCTCCCGGGCATCTCCTGACCGAAACCGGACCCCGGGAAACCGCCTTCAGCCCTGTTTCTGGGACAGTTTCCTCTTGGCGGCCTGGACCACGACACTGGAGACGGCCTTGCTCTTGGAAAGGATTTTCAGATCCTGCGGCAGCAGGGTGTTGACCAGCTTGACCGCAATGCCCACCGGAGTCTTGGGATTCTTCACCAGCGCCAGCCGGATGGGATACAGCTTGATCCATTCCCGGTTGGCAGCGATCTTTCGCAGAACCTCCTCGGTGACGCTGCGCGAATTGGCGTAGGAAGCCACCTCCGATGGGGTGACCTTGGGGTTGTCCAGCACGGCGAGCTGCACCACCCGGTTGGAATCCTGCATCAGCAGGGTCCTCGCTTCTTTGCCGCCGAACATGGCCAGCCGGATCCTCTCCGGAACCGTCATCTGCTGGATCTGTACGGGCAACGGGACGCGCTCTCGCGTCCCTTTCCGTTCATCCCGTTCGTCCATGGAAACTCCACCCAACGATCATGGTGAGGCTCGCCACCCCGCTTGGACGAAAGAGCCTGCACGGGGCTGCCGTCCGCCGTGTGGGAGCGCCGCAAGGCGCCATGCGCTGAGGCGGCCGCACGTCCATAAAGTGGCCGGGCACCCGTCCGCGGCCTCCGCCGCTCCTACACCACGTTCCTGCCCATTGCCGCCATGGGTATTCACTGGTCGTCCCGGTGGGCGCTCGGGCTGGGCTTGGACTGCTCTCGACGCCATTGGAGCACAAACCCGTCCGAAAAGACAAGAGCGGATCCCCACCCGGGGGATCCGCCCTCTCCTCATCGTTTCCCTCGATCCAACAGGCCGGCCTATTCCTTTTCCGCCTTGGCCGCCTCGATGATCTTTTCCTGAAGCTGGGCCGGTACTTCCTCGTAGTGCGAGAACTTCATGGTGAACATGCCGCGGCCGGCCGTCATGGACCTCAGATCCGGCGCGTATTTGAGCACTTCGGCCAGAGGCACTAGGGCCCGAACGATCTGCTTGCTGCCTTCACTGTCCATCCCCAGGACCTTACCCCGGCGGGAGTTGAGGTCCCCGATCACATCGCCCATGCAGTCGTCGGGGATGGTGATTTCCAGCTCCATGATGGGCTCCAGCAAAGTGGGCTTGGCCTCCACCACCGCCTTCTTGAAGGCCATGGAACCGGCGATCTTGAAGGCCATTTCCGACGAGTCCACGGTATGGTAGGACCCGTCCACCAGATCCACCTTGAAGTCGATCACCGGATAGCCCGCCACCACACCTTCCTGAGCGGCCTCCACGATGCCCTTTTCCACCGCAGGAATATACTGGCGCGGAATGACGCCGCCCACGATCTTGTCCACGAACTCGAAACCGCCGCCGCGCGGCAACGGCTCCATTTCGATCCAACAGTCGCCGTACTGGCCGCGACCGCCGGTCTGCTTCTTGTATTTGCCCTGCACCCGGGCCTTGCCCTTGATCGTTTCCTTGTAGGGAACCTTGGGCAGCTTCAGATTGACCTCCACACCGAACTTCCTCTTGAGCTTTTCGATGGTGGCCTCGATGTGGATTTCCCCCATGCCGGAAAGAATCATTTCCTTGGTCTCGTCGTTTCGTTCCAGCTTGAGCGCCAGGTCTTCTTCCATCAGCCGGGCCAGGGAGGAGAAGATCTTTTCCTCGTCGCCGCGGCTCTTGGGCTCGATGGCCAGCGAGTAGACGGCCATGGGGAGTTCCGGGAAGGGGAACCGGATGGGATTCTTCTCGTCGCAGAGCGTGTCGCCCGTGGTGGTTTCCTTGAGCTTGGCCACGGCCACGATGTCACCGGGGCCGGCTTCCTGGATGCTCTCCTGGCCCTTGCCCTTGATCCTGAGAAGCTGCCCGTAGCGCTCCTTCGTTTCCTTGGTGCTATTGTACACATTGGCATCCGGTTTCATGGTGCCCGAAAAGATGCGGATGACGGAGAGACGGCCGGCATAGGGATCGCTGATGGTCTTGATCACCAGCGCGCTGAAGGGGGCATCCGGATCCGGTTCCCGTTGGATCTCCGACCCGTCCGCCGGCAGCACCCCCTTCTTGGGCCCGCGATCCAGAGGACTGGGGAAATAGTCCACGATGATGTCCAGCAGCTGGGCGGTGCCGATATTGGCCGTTCCCGATCCGCACGCGATGGGAACCACGGAACCGCTCACCACGGCGTTTCGCAAACCGACGCGCAGCTCTTCTGGCGTCAGTTCTTCTCCTTCCAGGTACTTTTCCAGGAGTTCGTCGGTGGATTCGGACACGCCCTCGATGAGCATCTCCCGGTACTGGGCCGCCAGTTCCGCCGCATCGGCCGGAGCATCCTGCACCTCGAACTTGCCGCTCTCACCCTGGGCGTAGATGTAGGCCTTGCCGGTCAACACGTCCACCACGCCCTTGAAGTCCTCGGCGGCCCCCACCGGTACCAGCAAAGGTACACACTTATTACCGAACTGCTGGCGGATGTTTTCCACCGTCTTCACAAAGTCCGCCCGCTCGCGGTCCATCTTGGTAACGAACACCAGTCGGGGCAGACCCAGCTCGTCGGCGAACTCGCAGACCTTTTCGGTCTGAACCTTGACGCCGTCGATGGCGTCCACCACGACCACGGCGGCATCCGCGCCTTGGAGGGAGCTCTTCGTCTCGGCAACGAAGTTGAAGTCGCCGGGGGTGTCGATGATGGTGCAGGAGTGCTTCTTCCACGGGAGGGTGTTGAAGGCCGTGCTGATGGTGATCTTCCGGTTGACCTCCTCGGGCTCGAAGTCCATCACCGACGTATGGTCATCCACCTTGCCCAGTCGCGTGGTTACACCGGCGGTGAAAAGCATGGCTTCGGCCAAAGAGGTCTTACCTGCACCTCCATGGGAAATGATGGCGAATGTACGGACCTTCCCAACAGCGTCTTTCATGATTCTCCCTTTCTCTGCCTTCTCGTCGTCTGCACGAACGCGTTTATGGAAGCGCGCCCTTGTTCTTGGGATCAGGGTTGCACCCCGGGCGTCGGACTTTACGAGGAAAAGCACAAGTGAGGTTCATAGATGATGGAACCAAGGGAAGTCAAGAAAATTCCATGAATTGGCCTGTCTGGAGCCCGCCTCCCGCCCGTCGGCCCCGGTAGGTGCTTTCCTCCAAGAAAAGACTTCCTCTCTGAAGGCTTTTCTGCTTTTCTATTGTTTTTACAGTTCATGGGTTGTCTCGGGTCAGGAGAAACGGACAGAGCGCATGACACAGGCACCGCTATCGCCGCCGTCAAACAGGCCTTCAGAAGGGTCAGCCCACCGGGCCGTGGCCGACTTTCTCGACCACGTGCGTCATGAACGGGGCCTGAGTCGCGAGACGGTCCGCGCCTACCGAACGGACCTGGAGCGCCTCTTGGCCTTCGCGCGCGACAAAGTGCAAAGAGACCGGGACGTCCGGGTGGAGGATTTCACCGATGAGCTTCTCCACGGCTACGTGATGAGCCTTCATCAGCGGCTGGCCAAGACGAGTCAGGCCCGGGCGCTCTCCACCTGCCGCTCCTTTTTCAATTTTCTGGTGGACCGAGGCGACCTGCCCCTGAATCCCTTGCGCGCCGTTAGCTCCCCCAAGCTGCCGTCCACGGTTCCGGGGTTTCTCAATGTGGACGATATGGTGCGCTTTCTCGATCAACTGGAAAGGAACGCCAAGGCACCCGGCGCCCCTTGGACCCATGCCAGGGACTGGGCGCTCATGGAAACCCTGTATTCCACCGGCCTTCGGGTCGGTGAACTGGTCCGCCTCGATCGCCACTCCGTCGATCCCGTTCGGGGACTGGTGCGCACCCTGGGCAAGGGCTCCAAGGAACGGGTGGTTCCCATCGGGTCCAAGGCCTTGGAAGCCCTGCGCAGGTACCTGACTTCGAGGGACCGCACGGTGCGCCGGGGAGATGCCCAGGCTCTCTTCGTGAACACCCGGGGCGGACGCCTGACAGACCGCTCCGTGCGTCGAATCCTCAAGGCCCGACTTCAGCAAGCCGGCCTGTGGCAGCCCCTGAGCCCCCACGGTCTTCGGCACAGCTTCGCCACGCACCTGCTCAGCTCGGGCGCCGATCTTCGAAGTATCCAGGAGATGCTGGGCCATGCCAGCCTGTCCACCACCCAGCGCTACACCAAGGTTCACCTGGACCAGCTCATGAGCGTCTACGATGAGGCCCACCCCCGCAGCCGCAAGCGCTAACACACCCCCTTGATTTATTGGAGGAACTTCGTATGTCCCTTTCCTTGCAGCCCGCGTCATCTTCCATTCGCAGCACCACCGTCCTGGTGGTGCGAAGGGACGGCCGCGTGGTCATGGCCGGTGACGGCCAGGTGACCTTCGGCGACACGGTCATGAAGCACCAGGCCCGCAAGGTGCGCAAGATGTTCCACGGAAGCATCCTGGCGGGTTTCGCCGGCGCCACGGCCGACGCCTTTACCCTCTTCGAGCGCCTGGAGTCCAAGCTGGAGCAGTACAGCGGCAATCTGACCCGGGCCGCCGTGGAGCTGGCCAAGGACTGGAGAACGGACCGGGCGCTCCGGCGCCTGGAGGCGCTCCTTATTGCGGCGGACGCTTCCCAGACCCTCATCCTGAGCGGAACCGGGGATGTGATCGAGCCGGACGAAGCGGTGGCCGCCGTGGGCTCAGGGGCCCCCTACGCCCTGGCGGCCGCCCGGGCCTTGATCGCCCACACCCCCATGGATGCACGCCGCGTGGCCGAAGAATCCATGCGGATCGCCGCTTCCATCTGCATCTATACCAACGATGTCTTCACGCTGGAGGAGTTGTGATCCCATGCAACAACCGTTGACGCCGGCAGAGATCGTCCGGGAATTGGACAAGTTCATCATCGGTCAGAAGGAAGCCAAGCGCATGGTGGCCATCGCGCTTCGGAACCGATGGCGCCGCCAGCAGGTGCCCGAGCACCTGCGCGATGAGATCGCTCCCAAGAACATCATCATGATCGGGCCCACCGGCGTGGGCAAAACGGAGATTGCCCGCCGCCTGGCCCGCCTCGCCCAATCTCCGTTCCTCAAGGTGGAAGCGAGCAAGTTCACAGAGGTGGGCTATGTGGGGCGGGACGTGGAATCCATGATCCGGGACCTCACGGAACTGGCGGTCAACATGGTGCGCTCCGAGGAACTGGAAGCCGTACGATTGAAGGCCGAGGAACTGGCGGAAGAAAAGCTTCTGGACATTCTGCTCCCGCCCATGCGCCGCTCAGGCCCCGCTCAACCCCGCCAGCTGGAGGGACCCGAGGCCCGGGCCGCCCAGGAAGAGGCTCAGAGGGCCGACGCCACCCGGGAGAAGCTCCGAAACCTCCTGCGCCAGGGCGCCCTGGACGACCGCTACGTGGAACTGGAGGTGGAAGACCGAAGCGTGCCCATGATCGACATCTTCGCCGGGGCCGGCATGGAGGAGATGGACTTCAATTTCCGCGAGATGCTCAGCTCCATGCTGCCCAAGCGCACCAAGCGGCGCAAGGTGAAGATCCCCGAAGCCCGGGAGCTTCTCATCGAACAGGAATCCCAGCGCCTCATCGACATGGAAAAGGTCATCAAGCAGGCCCTGGAACGGGTGGAACATTCCGGGATCATCTTCCTGGACGAAATCGACAAGATCGCCGGCCGGGAAGGCACCCACGGCCCTGACGTTTCCCGGGAAGGCGTGCAGCGGGATCTTCTGCCCATCGTGGAGGGCTCCACCGTGAACACCAAGTACGGCATGGTGAAAACGGATCACATTCTCTTTATCGCCAGCGGCGCCTTCCACGTGGCCAAGCCCTCGGACCTGATTCCCGAATTGCAAGGCCGATTCCCTATCCGAGTGGAACTGAATTCCCTCACCCGGGAGGATTTCGTTCGAATCCTCAAGGAGCCGGAAAACGCCCTCATCGCCCAATACAAGGCCCTGCTGGCTACCGAGGAGGTGGAGCTGGTCTTCGAGGACGAGGCCATCGAGGAGATCGCCCAGATCGCCTACGAGGTGAACTCCCGGGCGGAAAACATCGGCGCCCGGCGCCTCCACACGGTCATGGAAAAGCTCCTTTCGGACGTCTCCTTCAACGCGCCGGACCTGAAGGGCCAGACCATACGGATCACCCGCCGGTACGTGCGGGAAACCCTGAGCGAGATCATCCAGGACGAAGATCTGAGTCGCTACATTCTGTGATACCCGTCCAACGCGAGGAGCTTTTCCATGATGCGAGACACCGCCTCTTTGCTCATTGAAGCCCTACCCTACATCCGGCAGTTTTCCGGCAAGACCATCGTCATCAAGTACGGCGGCCATGCCATGAAGGACGAGGCCCTCAAGGAGAGCTTCGCCAAGGACGTGGTGCTCATGAAGTACATCGGAATCCACCCCGTGGTGGTGCACGGCGGCGGGCCCCAGATCGGGCGCATGCTGGAGCGGGTGGGCAAGAAGTCGGACTTTCGGGCCGGCATGCGGGTTACCGACGAGGACACCATGGACGTGGTGGAGATGGTGCTGGCCGGCAAGGTCAACAAGGAGATCGTGGCGCTCATCAACCGCCACGGCGGACGCGCCATCGGGTTGAGCGGCAAAGACGGGCAGCTCATCGAGGCACGCAAGATGCACCTCTACCGCTACCAGGGAGACGATCAACCCCCGGAGATCATCGACATCGGGCTGGTGGGTGAAGTGCGGCGGATCAACGTGGAGATCCTGAAGGTTTTGGAGCAAAGCCGGGTGATTCCGGTCATCGCCCCCGTGGGCGTGGGCCCTGATGGGGAGACCTACAACATCAACGCCGACCTGGTGGCCGGCAGCGTGGCCTCGGCGCTGAACGCCGAGAAGCTGCTTCTCATGACCGATGTACCCGGCGTGCTCGATGGGGCAGGCCAGCTCATCTCGTCCATGACGGTGGCCGAAGCGGCAGACCTCATGCAGGACGAAACCCTCAAGGGCGGTATGATCCCCAAGGTCCAGTGCGCCATCGATGCGGTCCAGGCCGGGGTGCGCAAGGTGGCCATCGTCGACGGGCGCATCCCCCACAGTGTGTTGCTGGAACTCTTTACGGATTCGGGAATCGGAACGGAGATCGTGGGAAGACGGCCACGACGCGATGAGGGAGAAAGGACACGCGGATGAACGAACTCATGGAAGTGTGCGAAAAGGTGGTTTGCAACACCTACGCCCGGTACCCGGTGGCCTTCGAACGGGGAGCCGGCTGCCGGCTCTGGGATACCGAAGGCAAGGAATATATGGATTTCCTGGCCGGTATCGCCGTTTGCAATCTGGGTCACAGCCATCCGGAAGTGGCCCGGGTGGTGTGCGAGCAGGCCCGGAAGCTGGTACACGTCTCCAACCTCTTCTACACCCGCCCCCAGGTGGAACTGGCCGCCCGGCTCATCGAGCGCTCGTTTGCAGACAAGGTCTTTTTCGCCAACAGCGGGGCGGAAGCCAACGAGGCGGCCATCAAGCTGGCCCGCAAATACAGCCGGGACAAGTACGGCCCCGGGCGGTTCCACATCATCACCATGAAGGATTCCTTCCACGGGCGCACCCTGGCAACCCTTTCCGCCACGGGGCAGGAGAAGGTCCACAAGGGCTTCGACCCGCTGGTGGAGGGATTCCGGTTCGTGCCCTACAATTCCATCCAGGCCGTCGAAGAGGCCGTCACGGAAAAGACCTGCGCCGTCCTGGTGGAGCCCATCCAGGGGGAAGGCGGAGTGAGGCCGGGCGATCCGGACTACTTCCGGGCCCTGCGGGAACTGTGCACGGCCAAGGATCTGTTGCTCATCTTCGACGAAGTGCAGACCGGCATGGGAAGGACCGGGAGCCTCTTCGCCTACGAGCAGCTGGGTGTGACTCCCGATGTGATGACGCTGGCCAAGGCGCTGGGCAACGGTCTCCCCATTGGAGCCATGCTGGCCACGGAAGAGGCGGCCCGAGCCTTCACGCCCGGGAGCCATGCCAGCACCTTCGGCGGCACGCCCCTCGTGACGGCCGCCTCCGCCAAGGTGCTGGAGATTATTTCCAAGGAGGACTTTCTGGCGGATGTCCGGGAAAAAGGCCGGTACTTCCTGGGTCGCCTACAGGATCTCCAGAAGAAACACCCCGACAAGATCCTCGACGCCCGAGGCCGGGGACTCATGCTTGGCCTGGAACTGAGCCGCCCGGGAAAAACCGTGGTGGATCGCTGCCTGGAACAGGGCTTTGTGATCAACTGCACCCATGACACCGTTCTTCGGTTCGTGCCGCCGCTCATCGTGACCCGAGAAGAGATCGACCGTCTGATGGAGACCCTGGACGCCGTCTTGAAGGAGTGGGAAGAATGAAAAGGGACTTTTTGAGCCTCTGGGATGTGAACGCCGATGAGTTGAACCACCTTCTGGACCTGGCCGGGCGACTCAAGGCGGAATGGGCCGCCGGGACCCTTCGGCCCGTCCTGCAGCAGAAGACCCTGGGAATGATCTTCTCCAAGCCTTCCACCCGAACCCGGGTCTCCTTCGAAGCCGCCATGCATCGCCTGGGGGGCAACTGCACGTTCATGAGCGTCCAGGACACCCAGATTTCCCGCGCGGAGCCCCTTTCCGACACCGCCCGCGTGCTGTCCCGGTATATCCATGCGCTGGTGGTGCGCACCTATGCCCAGGAAGAAGTGGAAACCCTGGCCCAATATGCTTCCATCCCCGTGATCAACGGGTTGACGGACCTGTATCATCCGTGTCAGGTCCTGAGTGATCTGTTGACCATCCGGGAAAAGAGGGGCTCCCTGGACGGCATGGTGGTGGCATGGATCGGGGACGGCAACAACATGGCCCATTCCTGGATCAACGCCTCCGCCCGCCTGGGATTCCGTCTGAACATCGCCTGTCCTGAAGGATACTGGCCCAGCGCACGGGTGATCGAACGGGCCCGGACGGAAGGAGCGGCCCCGATCCGGCTCTTCGACGATCCCCGACAGGCCGTGGAAGAAGCCGATGTGATCAACACGGACGTCTGGGCCAGCATGGGCCAGGAATCGGAAGCCGCAACCCGACGGGCGCTCTTTCAGCCCTTTCAGGTCAACCGGGAGCTTCTCCGATACGCCCCAAGCCATGCCATGGTGCTCCATTGTCTGCCGGCCCACCGCGGAGAAGAGATCACGGAAGAGGTTCTCGAAGGGCCGCAGTCGGTAGTCTTCGACCAGGCGGAAAACCGCCTGCACGCTCAGGCCGCCCTGCTCTATTGGCTTCTGGTGGAGACAACGGCGTAACCCCATCCAGTGATGGGAGATGCCCCATGGCCTACCCGGTGCCCCAACGCTCTTGTGCAGCCCTGAAGGGCTGGGCTACGAAAAAAGCGGTCAGCTCCGGCGTTTTTGGGCAAGCTCTCCGTCAGCCCATGGGCGAGAGGCGGTGAACATGTGGCGCCCGCGCGGATCCGCTTGCCAAAACGGCCGGCCATCCGCTACAGTCACGCTTTTCAATCACCGTCATGGATCGTTTGGAACCTGGGAACCGCGAGGAGAATCGAAAGATCATGGACGTCAAGAAAGTGGTTTTGGCCTATTCGGGCGGATTGGACACTTCCATCATCCTCAAGTGGCTCATCGAGACGTACCAGTGCGAGGTGGTGGCTTTTGCCGCCGATCTGGGACAGGGAGAAGACCTGAGCGGCATCGAGGAAAAGGCCCTGAAAACCGGCGCCGTCAAAGCCCGGGTGGAAGACCTCAAGGAGGAATTCGTTCGGGATTTCGTCTTTCCCGCCTTCCGGGCCAACGTCATCTACGAAGGCCAGTACCTGTTGGGTACGTCCATCGCCCGGCCGCTCATCGCCAAAAAACAGGTGGAAATCGCCCGGGAGGAAGGTGCGGATGCGGTGAGCCACGGCGCCACCGGCAAAGGCAACGACCAGGTGCGCTTTGAACTGACCTATATGGCCCTGGACCCTTCCCTCAAGGTGATCGCCCCTTGGCGGGAATGGAATCTCAAATCGCGGAAAGCCCTGCTGGATTTCGCCCACCGGCACGGCATTCCCGTCCCGGTGACCAAGGAAAAGCCCTATAGCTGCGATGCCAATCTGCTGCACATCAGCTACGAAGGCGGGATCCTGGAAGATCCCTGGAACGAGCCGGACCCGTCCATGTTCACCCTGACCGTGGATCCCGAAAAAGCGCCGGACAAGCCGGAAACCATCGAAATCGACTTCGAAAGAGGTGATCCCGTGGCCGTGAATGGGGAGCGGCTCAGCCCGGCTGCGCTCCTGGCACGGCTGAACGAGATCGGAGGCCGAAACGGGGTGGGACGGGCCGACGTGGTGGAAAGCCGCTTCGTGGGCATGAAATCCCGGGGCGTGTACGAAACCCCCGGCGGCACCATCCTTCGCATCGCCCACCGCGCCATGGAATCCATCACCATGGACCGGGAAGTCATGTTCCTGCGCGATTCCCTCATTCCCCAATACGCCAAGCTCATTTACAATGGATTCTGGTATGCGCCGGAACGCGTAGCCCTGCAGAGCCTCATCGACACCTCCCAACAGACCGTTTCCGGGACCGTGCGGGTCAAGGTCTACAAGGGCCACTGCATGGTTACCGGGCGGAAGTCGGATCAATCTTTGTACGATCCCGACATGGCCACGTTTGAGGAGGACGATGTCTACGAGCAGAGCGACGCCACCGGCTTCATCCGGCTGCAGGGGCTGCGCCTGCGCATTCTATCCCTGATCCGGGAGCGTCGGAAGAAGTCGTGATCCCCGCGCGATTACCGGGCGGGGGTGACCCCACCCTACCCAGGGGGCCAATGCGTTTTGCAGGGCCGAGCTTTACGCCTGCCCTTGAGGACCGGACCCTGAGAGACAATCGTCCAATTCAGGTGGCGTTTTGAAACACAGGAACCAGGATGGGGGCTTTAGGCCCGCGATAAAGGGCCATCGGGAGCCCGGAAGGGACGGGCGGTAACTGATAGCCTGTCCGACGAACGGGGGCATTTGGCAGCCCTGAAAGCTGCGCTACCACAAGAGCGATGCCCCCCGGACGCATCGGAGCAGATCCTGGGCCCCTGTCGGCATTCGGACCTTTTCAACAGGATTGAAGACCCGTCGTCCCGCACCCAGGAGTCGCATTCATGTCGGAAAAGCTATGGCAAGGCCGGTTTGAACAGCCAACGGACAAGATGGTGGAAGAATACACGGCCTCCATCCATTTCGATTCGCGCCTCTACCGTTATGACATTGAAGGAAGCATCGCCCACTGCCGGATGCTGGCGGACTGCGGCATCATCTCCCACGAAGAGGCATCGCAGATCATCCAGGGCCTGGGGGAGATCCTGCGGGAAATCGAACGCGGGGAATTGACCCTCGAGTCCTCGCAGGAAGACATCCACATGGCCGTGGAGCAGCGGCTCATGCAAAAGATCGGCGAGGTGGGAGGAAAGCTCCACACGGCCCGCAGCCGCAACGACCAGATCGCCCTGGACACTCGGCTCTACATGCGGGACGTCCTGCTTCAATGCCGGCGACTGTTGCTGGAGGTGATGGCCGCACTCACCGACCTGGCGGAAAAGAACCTGCACGTCATTCTGCCGGGCTTCACCCATCTTCAGCATGCCCAGCCGGTGCTCCTGGCGCACCATCTCATGGCCTACTGTGAGATGTTTTCGCGGGACGAAGAACGCATGGCCCAGTGCTATGCCCGCACCAACGTGTTGCCCCTGGGAAGCGCCGCGCTGGCCGGAACCACCTTTCCCATCGACATGGAGCGAACCGCCCGCTATCTGGGGTTTCCGCGTGTCGTACGAAACAGCATGGACGCCGTAAGCGACCGCGACTACCTCATCGAATTCTGTGCGGCAGCGGCTCTGACCATGATGCACGTGAGTCGGTTGTCCGAGGAGCTGGTGCTGTGGACGACACCGGAATTCGATTTCGTGGAAATCAGCGACGCCTTCTGCACGGGCTCCAGCATCATGCCGCAGAAGAAAAATCCGGACGTACCGGAGCTCATGCGGGGAAAGACCGGTCGGGTTTACGGCAATCTCATGGCCCTGCTCACCCTGACCAAGGGTCTGCCACTCACCTACAACCGTGATCTCCAGGAAGACAAGGAACCCGTCTTCGATACGGCCGACACGCTGCTGGCCACCTTGGCGGTACTGAACAAGATGTTGCCCGCCCTTCGGTTCCATGAGGAGAAGATGGCCGAGGCGGCCGCCCGGAGTTTTGCGTTGGCCACCGACGTGGCCGATTATCTCGTGCTCAAGGGGGTTCCCTTTCGAAAGGCCCATCATGTGGTGGGTCAGCTGGTCAGCTACTGCATCCGGGAGGGCAAGGACCTTTCGGAATGCACCCTGGAAGAGTTCAGAAAGTTTCACAAGTCCCTGGAAGAGGACATCTTCGAGCTTCTGGACATTCGTGCCGCCGTGGACCGGCGCCGATCCCTGGGCGGAACCTCCACCGAAAGGGTCCGGGAGGCCCTGGAGTCCATGCGAGCGGAGATCGCGGTTCGAACCAAGGCCGTGGAACGGGACGTTCCGGCCGTACCCTGATGGGATGGAAAACCTCCGATGAAGGCGCCCAAGCGCCCATGGTAATGAGCGGAAAGCGAGAGCGGTCAACCTATCACGAGCGCGAAGAAGGGGAATCAAGGCCTGTCAATGATCAGTCAAATCCAGAATACGGGAATCTGCTCTTTTGGATGCCGGGGTGGCACGGCGGGAGTCGCCGCGTTGCTGTGCCTGGTGGCCCTCACCACATTGGCGTCGTGCGGAAGAAAGACCCCGCCCAAACCGGTGACACCGGAGGCCCCACCGCGGGTGACGAACATTCAGGCGGACGTGGAGGGTCAAACGGTCGAGCTCCGCTGGGAAATTCCCGACCGCCTCCGAAAGACCGCCCCCGGAGAATACACCTTTGTGGTGCAGCGCGAGGAGACCGACGCGGCAGCGGCCGAATGCGCCGAATGCCCGCCCGCCAATGTACGATCCCTGGTCCGGATCGATCCCGCCGGCACGGGCCCTTGGCACGTGGAGGGTTCCCGGATAACCTGGAAGGACACGCCTTCGGAAGGGGCGACTGCACTTCGATATTGGATCGGCATCCTCGGCCCGGAAGAATCGATGATTTCCCTTTCGTCTCCCGTGCGGATCTTGATGCGCGAACCCCCGGCTGCGCTCAAGAACGTGCGGGGTGTGGCGGAACCCCGGGGAATCCTGGTCCGATGGGAGGCCCCCTCCGGCAAGCAAGTCCCCGGGGAGACCTCCACCCTTTTTTCCGTGGAAAGGCGCGAGGCGGGAGGATCCTGGAAGCCGGCCTCCCCGGAACCCATTCAGGGAAACAGCTTTCTCGATACCGGTGTGCTTCCGGAAGGCATGTATGAATATCGCGTCCGCCCCTTCGTGACGGTGCTGGACGCCCGAATCCACGGGCCCTGGGCCCCATCCGAGCCCGTGAAGGCTCCCCCGAAGATCACCCCTCCGCCTCCCGAATCGGTGTGGGCCATTCCCACGGAGAAGGCCCTGGAAATTTACTGGACGGAGTCCCTGGTGCCCGTGGAAGGCTATCATGTTTACCGAAAGGACGGCGAAACCATCACCAGGCTGACGGTTGCCCCCATCGCCGCCCCTCCGTATGCGGACACCAAAGCCCAACCCAACAAGGTCTACCTTTACGCCGTCTCGGCGGTCAGCGCCGATGCCCCCCATCGGGAAGGGCTGTTGTCCAAGTGGTTCGAAGTCCGAAACGTGCGGTTCCAGTAGATTGGGAAGGTTTCGGGGAGTTTAAGGAGAAGCCATGCACCATTTTCAATATCGAAACGGACGACTGTATTGTGAAGATGTGCCCGTGGAGCACATCGCCCAGGAGGCGGGGACCCCCTGTTACATCTACAGCCACGCCACCCTGCATCATCATTTCACCGTCTTCGACGGCGCGTTCTCCCAACTGCCCCATCTGACCTGCTACTCGGTCAAGGCCAATTCGAACCTGGCGATTCTCAAGCTGTTCGGCTCGCTGGGAGGAGGCGTGGACATCGTTTCCGGGGGGGAACTCTTCCGGGCGCGCCAAGCCGGCATCCCTCCGGATCGCATCGTCTATTCGGGAGTGGGAAAGACCCGGGAGGAGATCGACTACGCCCTTTCGGAAGACATCCTCATGTTCAACATCGAATCGTCGCAGGAACTGGAGGCCATCAGCCAACGTGCCGTCGCCCTGGGACGCCGGGCCCGGATCGCCCTCCGGGTCAACCCGGATGTGGATCCCAAGACCCATCCCTACATCACCACAGGCATGGAGAAGAACAAGTTCGGCGTGGCCATGGACGAGGCGCTGGAAAGCTACCGCCGGGCCGCGGAGCTTCCGTCCGTGGACGTGGTGGGCGTGGACTGCCACATCGGAAGCCAGCTCACGGAAGTCCAACCCTTTGTGGACGCGCTGAGAAGACTCCGTGCGCTCATTGACCGACTGGCCGAACTCGGCCTTGAAACCAGGTACCTGGATCTGGGGGGCGGGCTGGGCATTACCTACGACCGTGAACAGCCCCCGCATCCCACGGAATACGCCCGGGCCATCGTCCGGGAACTGCAAGGGCTCAACTGCACGGTGATCTTCGAACCCGGCCGGGTGATCGTGGGCAATGCCGGCATCCTGCTCACTCGTGTCTTGTACACCAAGAAGACCCCCAAGAAACAGTTCGTGATCGTGGATGCGGGAATGAACGATCTGATCCGCCCGAGCCTCTACGGGTCCTACCACCACATCCAACCGGTGGTTTCCGAGGACCGACCCACGGAGACCGTGGACGTGGTGGGCCCCATCTGCGAAAGCGGCGATTTTCTCGCCCGGGAAAGGGCCCTTCCCCAGGTGCAACCCGGGGAATACCTGGCCGTGATGAGCGCCGGGGCGTACGGCTTCACCATGGCGTCCAACTACAATTCCAGGCCCAAGGCGGCCGAGGTGCTGGTGCACGGCGACACCTTCCACGTGATTCGCCTTCGAGAGACGTGGGAGGATCTGGTGAGAGCGGAGCGGATCCCCGAGTTTCTCCAATGAACCCGGAGAGGTATGCATGGAACCCATCGCCTTTCACAAAATGACCGGATCGGGAAACGATTTCATCGTCATCGACAATCGCAGCGGCTCGTTTACCACCGACGATGAAGACTGCCGGGACTTCGTCCGCAAGGTATGCCGCCGGAAGCTTTCGGCCGGAGCCGACGGGGTCATCTTCATCGAAGACGACCCGGAATGCGACTTTCGGTGGCGGTTCTACAATGCCGACGGGAGTGAGGCGGAAATGTGCGGCAACGGAGCGCGCTGCGCCGCCCGTTTTGCGTTTCTCACAGGCGTGGCGGAAAGCCCGGAGCTTCGGTTTCGAACCCTGGCCGGCATCATCCAGGCCCGCGTGGAAGGCACCCGTGTGAAGGTGCAGATGACCGATCCGTTGGATTACCGAAGCGGGTTGGAACTCCAGGCGGCCGGCCGGACGATCTCCGTGGATTTCATCAACACAGGCGTCCCGCATGCGGTCTGTTTCGTCGCCGGAACAGATGAACTGGAGCGGATGGACGTGGTGGAGCTGGGCCGCGCCTTGCGTCGACACCAACAGTTTCAACCGGCCGGCACCAACGCCAACTTCGTCGCCGTGCTGGGCCGGGACCGCATCCGCATCCGCACCTATGAGCGCGGCGTGGAGGACGAAACCCTCGCCTGCGGCACCGGATCCATTGCCGCCGCCCTCACCGCCCACGAACGCACCCTGGTGGGTTCTCCCGTACATGTGCTCACGCAGGGCGGAGAAACCCTCACCATCCATTTCGACCGAATCGGGCCAGGGCAGTACCGGAACGTCTTCATCGAGGGAGAAGCCAGGGTCGTTTACGAAGGTCGCTTGTGGCGGGAAACCCTGTGACCGGGGCGACGCCGCGGCCGAAGCCACTCAAGAAACCGTAGAGAGGAGGTCGTTATGTTTCAGGGAGCCTTTGTGGCTATCGTGACGCCCTTTCGCAACGGGGCCGTCGATGAGCCCGCCTTGCGGGACCTCATCGAGTTCCAGATCGAAAACGGCACCCACGGCATCGTCCCGTGCGGCACCACGGGAGAATCCGCCACCCTCACCCACGAAGAACACGAACGGGTGATCGAGATCACCGTCGATCAGGTCAAGGGCCGCGTTCCCGTGATCGCCGGAACCGGGTCCAACAACACGGCGGAAGCCATTCGCCTGACCAAGCACGCCAAGGAATGCGGTGCGGACGGGGCGCTCATGATCTCCCCCTACTACAACAAGCCCACCCAGGAGGGCCTTTATCAGCATTTCAAGACCGTGGCCGAGACCGTGGATCTGCCCATCATCCTTTACAACATCCCGGGCAGGACCGCCGTGAACATGGAACCGGAAACCATCGCGCGGCTCGCCCGGATCCAGAACATCGTCGGCATCAAGGAAGCCACGGGATCCATGAAGCAGATCACGGACATCATCCGACTGTGCGGGGAGGACTTCGTGGTTCTTTCCGGAGAGGACTACATCACGTTCCCGCTCATGTGTGTGGGCGGAAAAGGGGTCATCTCGGTGGTGTCCAACGTGGCCCCCCGGGACATGGCGGATCTGTGCAACCATTTCCTGCAGGGCCGGTTCCGGGAGGCGCAGGACCTTTACTACAAACTCCTGCCCCTATGCCATGCCATGTTCGTGGAGACGAACCCGGCGCCCGTCAAGACCGCCCTGAAGCTCATGGGCAAGATCGAAAGCGACCACGTGCGGCTTCCCTTGGTCCCCACCAGCGAAGCGGGGACCGCCAAGGTGCGGAAGGCCCTGGAGGATTACGGAATTCTTTGATGCGTCCGATGCCCCTTTCAGAAGCAGGCAAGCGCAGGGGCGAATGACCCTTCGCCCTTACCGCCCGCGTGGACGGAACGTGCAACGTAAGGACCATCCGGGCCTCCCGTGAGTCGGAGGCCCGGTTCCGGCTTCGGCCAAAGAGGAGAGGACCATGGTACGAGCAGCGGTTGCGGGCATCGCGGGCCGGATGGGATCGCGCATCGCCCAGATCCTCAAGGAAACGGAGGGCATGGAGCTGGCGGGAGGCTTCGAACGCCCGGGACATCCCGCCATCGGGCAGGACGTGAGCACCGTAATCGGCGGTGCCCCCCTGGGACTCCCGGTGGCCGGCTCCTTCCGGGAACTTCCCCGACCGGTGGACGTCCTCATCGACTTCACCAGCGCCGAAGCCTCCTTGGCCAATCTCCGAGCCGCCGCCGAAAGCGGAACGGCCATGGTGATCGGATCCACGGGATTCACGCCGGAAATGGTGGACAAGGTCCGCTCCCTCACCCGTTCCATCCCCTGCGTGCTGGCGCCCAACATGAGTGTGGGCGTCAACGTGCTGTTCAAGGTGGTGGAAGAAGTCACCCGGCTGTTGGGGCCAGCCTACGACGTGGAGATCGTGGAGACGCACCATCGTTTCAAAAAGGATGCGCCGAGCGGCACGGCCGTTCGGCTGGCCGAGGTGGTGGCCGCGGCCCGAGGCCGCGACCTCAAGGAAGTGGGCGTCTTTGAGCGATACGGCATGATCGGAGAACGACCTGAGGGAGCCATCGGGGTGCAGACCCTCCGCGGCGGGGACATCGTGGGAGAACACACGGTGCTCTTTGCCGGCATGGGAGAAAGGATCGAAGTGACCCATCGGGCCCATAGCCGGGACAACTTCGCCCGGGGGGCCGTCCATGCAGCCGGATGGGTGATCTCGCAGCCTCCCGGACTGTACGACATGCAGGACGTATTGGGACTGCGTTAACGCGTGGATTGTTGGAGGATGGAATGGCGTTTGAGTTTGCGGATCGCGTGAAGAATCTTCCCCCCTATCTGTTCAAGGAGATCGATCGACTGAAGGCGGAGCTGATCGCCCGGGGTGTGGACGTGATCAACCTGGGCGTGGGCGACCCGGACCTGCCCACCCCCAAGCACATCATTGAGCGTTTGAAGGAGGCCGCGGAGGATCCGGCCAATCATCAGTACCCGTCCTACAGCGGCATGAACGATTTCAAGGGCGCCGTGGCCCGGTGGTACAAGCGCCGTTTCGGCGTGGATCTGGACCCGGCTTCGGAAGTCATCACCCTCATCGGATCCAAGGAAGGCATCGCCCATCTGCCGCTGGCCTTCATCAACCCGGGCGACCTGGCCCTGATCCCCAGTCCCGCGTATCCGGTCTATGGAGTCGCGGTGATGTTCGCCGGCGGCAACACCCATGAAATACCCCTCCTGAAGGAAAACGGCTTCCTGCCCGACCTGGACGCCATCCCCGCCGACGTGGCGAAACGAGCCAAGCTTCTTTTCATCAACTACCCCAACAACCCCACGGGAGCCACGGCAGAAGCTGACTTCTTCCAGAAGGTGGTGGCCTTTGCCCGGGAGTACGACGTCATCGTCTGCCACGACGCGGCCTATACGGAAATGGCCTTCGACGGCTACCGACCCATGAGCTTCCTGGAGGTGCCCGGGGCCAAGGAGGTGGGCATCGAGTTTCATTCTCTGTCCAAGACGTGCAACATGACCGGATGGCGGCTGGGCTTTGCGGTGGGTCATGCCAAGGTGCTGGAAGGCCTGGGCCAGATCAAGAGCAACGTGGATTCCGGCGCCTTCAACGCCGTGCAGCTCGCCGGGATCACGGCCCTGGAGTCGGATCAGACCTGCGTAAAGGAGATGCAGGCCATCTACCAGGAACGCCGGGACGTGCTCATCCGGGGACTCCGGGAGGTGGGCCTCCACGCCGAACCGCCCAAGGCCACCTTCTACGTCTGGTGCCCGACGCCCCAGGGGATGACTTCGGCCCAATTCACGTCCCTGCTGCTCAAGGAAGCCGGCATCGTCACCACACCCGGAAGCGGCTTCGGAGCCCCCGGCGAGGGCTATGTGCGCATGGCACTCACCGTGAGCAAAGAACGGATTCAGGAGGCGGTGGAACGCATCCGGAAGGTTTCCTTCTAGGAGCGTGTTCGAAAATGGTTTTCCGGCTCAAGAGGCCGGTAATTTCCTATCATTTCGTAGCCGCGGGGCTTCAGCCCCGCGGAAAGTCCGTCGTCACCCGATGAAGTGACGGGAAATGAGCGATGGCCTATCCAACGTCCGGGGGTTCTTCCGCAGCCCTAAAGGGCTGCGCTACGAGAAAAGCGCCCATTCGCGGCGTTCTCGGACAGCCTCCTAGGAGGCTGTCCGAGAACGCCGCAAACCGTCACTCCCGCGCAAGCGGGAGTCCGTAAGTTGCCGGAAATCCTGGATCCCCGCTTTCGCGGGGATGACGAATGGGCGTTGAACGGCGCAAATCTGTCGTTTTCAGACAGGCTCCTAGTGGCCGTAATGGGCGATCCGCAATTCGGGATCCGTAGGCGGGATTTGGGGTTGTTGAGCCGCACCATTTTCCCGCCCCCTTTTCTCGAGGCGGAGGACTTAAAGCGGCATTGACCGATTGGACGAGACACCGAGCAGCAAAGCAAGAGGCGCGAAGGGCCGATGGATCACTGGGAGACGGCCTATATCGGATTCGGCGGAAACATGGGAGATCCGGAAACCACCTGCCGCGAGGCACTGGCCCTTCTCGGCGACATGGAAGGGATCCGCCTGGCGGCCGTCTCCTCCCTCTACCGAACCCAACCCGTAGGCGTGGAAGATCAGGCGTGGTTCCTCAACGGCGTCCTGGCCTGCCGCACCCGGCTGGGCCCCGAGGATCTGCTCCGGCAGCTTCTCGCCGTTGAAAATCGCTTCGGCCGGAAACGCACGGTCCGTTGGGGCCCCAGGACACTGGACTTGGACATCCTTTTCTACGGAGAGCAAGTGCTGGACCTGCCGGGCCTGACCATCCCCCATCCCCGGGCCCACGAACGCCGGTTCGTGTTGGAACCGCTTGTGGAGATCGCCCCGAAGCTGCGTCATCCGATCCTGGGGGTCACCGTGGCACGACTGCTGGCCGAAGCGTCCGTGCAGGCCCAGGCCGTGGAAAGGTGGAAGCCTCTATGATTCGCCTTCTCCTCTACGCGCTCATCGGCTACCTGCTCTACCGGTTCCTCAAGCCTAAGCTGTCGGGCTCGAGATCGGAATACGAAGAGAGATCCGGGGATCGGGACGCGGATCTCATCAAGGACCCCCAATGCGGAACCTACTTTCTCAAGCGGCACGGGGTGCGGGCCCGCATCAAGGGAAAAGACGTCTACTTTTGCAGCCGTCAATGCCGGGATTCGTACCTGGCCGGAAGAAAATCCTCCCGCGGGGAACCCCCTGGATCATGACCACGAACGACTCAGGAAAGGAGAACGACAGGAAGATGAAGTTTTTCATTGATACGGCAAACCTGAAGGAAATCGAAGCGGCCCACGCCCTGGGTGTGCTGGACGGCGTCACCACCAACCCCTCCCTCATCGCCAAGGAAGGGATTGCCGACCGCCGCGGGTTTGTGGAGCACATCAAGAAGATCTGCGAACTGGTCCAGGGGCCGGTCAGCGCCGAGGCGGTGAGCACCGACAGCGACGCCATGATCGCGGAAGCCCGAGAGCTGGCCGCCATCGACCCTCACGTGGTGGTCAAGATTCCCATGACCACGGACGGACTCAAGGCCGTGAGCCGACTTGCCGATGAAGGAATCAAGACCAACGTGACGCTGGTCTTCTCCCCCCTGCAGGCTCTTTTGGCGGCCAAGGCGGGAGCCACCTACGTGAGTCCCTTCGTGGGGAGACTGGACGACATCGCCGCCACGGGCATGGATCTGGTCGCACAGATCGTGGATATCTATTCCAATTATCTGTTCGAAACGGAGATCATCGTGGCCAGCGTCCGCAACCCGCTCCACGTGTTGGAAGCGGCCCGGATGGGTGCCGACATCGCCACCATCCCTTACAAGGTGATCGACCAGTTGGTGCGCCATCCCCTGACCGACATCGGCATGGAGAAGTTCCTCAAGGACTGGGAAAAGGTGGAGGGGAAATAGGACGCCCTTCGCCGGTACGGAGGGTCGGACGGCATGGACGGGAAAAGGCGATGGATCGGGATCTGCGTCGTCCTGGCAGCCCTATGTTTGACTCGTGGATTCGGAGCGGGCACCCCGGCGGCTTTCGCCGGATCCATCTACAAGTACGTGGATGAAAACGGCGTGGTGCATTTTACCAACGTCCCCACGGCGCCCGGCTATCAGAAAGTGGACCTTCCACCGCTGCCCACCCTCCCCATACCCCGAAAACTGTCGGAGGACTCTTTCCAGCAGCACATACACAAGGCCGCCTCCATCTTCGGGGTTGACCCGAGACTCGTTCGTGCCATTATCAAGGCCGAATCCGACTTCGACCCCATGGCCGTCTCTCACAAGGGCGCCATGGGCCTGATGCAGCTCATGCCCCAGACGGCCAAGGAGATGGGGGTCCAAAACCCGTTCGACCCCCTGGAAAACATCTTCGGCGGGGTGCGCTACCTCAAGGAGATGCTTCGGCGCTTCAACAACAGCCTGTTGCTGGCACTGGCTGCCTACAACGCGGGCCCGGAAGCGGTGGAAAAGTACGGAGGCATTCCGCCCTTCAAGGAAACCAACGAATACTTGAGGCGCGTGCTCCGCCATTACATGAGACTCAAAAGGCAATGACGCACGACGATTTTTCCAGAAAAAATCTCACGGCCCTGCCGAACCTGCTCACCTACCTGCGCATGATCTCCATCCCCATCATCCTGGTGGTGCTGGCCCCGCCCACCACGGGATACCGCATGAATGTCGCCTTCGTCTTGTATGTCATGGCTTCCATCACGGACTACCTGGACGGCATCCTGGCGCGACGCTACGACATGGTCACCTCGGTGGGGAAGCTCCTGGACCCGCTGGCCGACAAGCTCCTGACCTGCGGCGTGCTCATCATGCTCATCGAACTGGACAAGGTGCACGGGTGGGTGGTCTTTCTCATCATCGGCCGGGAATTCACCATCACGGGACTCCGATCCATCGCCGCCAGCCAGGGCCTCATCCTGGACGCCAGCCGCATGGGCAAGAACAAAATGATCTCCCAGACGGTGGCCATTCTCTTCCTGCTGCTCCACTTCGAACCGCTCAACCGCGCTTTCTTTCTCATTGGAACCGTCTTTCTGTGGGTCTCCATTGCGCTGGGATATTGGTCGGCCGGGGCCTACTTCGTGGACTTCTACCGAAAGGCCAGGCAGCTCCATGCATCGCGGAGGTCCGCGCCAACAGGTCCTTGACACCTTCCCCGTTTTGGGCTAAGCAATAGCTCAACGAACGGCGGCATACCCAAGTGGTAAGGGAGCGGTCTGCAAAACCGTTATTCACCGGTTCGAATCCGGTTGCCGCCTCCACCCCGAACACGCTGAGACCGTGACACGAGTCACGGTCTCTTTTTTTATGTCCACCCCTTGTGACGCTACCAAGGACACTGGACCATGTATTTCATCACCGTTTTCCGCTGGTTGTTGGTGAGATCGCAGTCGTCGTTGGCCGGTGTGCCGTCTTGATACGTCGCAGGAAACGTGTGGATCCAGACCGTGATTTCCTGCTCCGCCTTGCATTCACCATGCTTTGGGGACCGATGCCCCGTTTCGAGGAAGCCTTTGATTTCGTAGCGCGGCACCACGGAGAATGTAGTGCTGCGCGCAAGGTTTGGGATTGCTTCGGAGAGGATCTGTTCTTCCTTTCCTGAAGAGTTGTCTCGGATCTTGACGTTTAAAGTCGGTACGTAGGGGGGAGAGCCCATGAAGTCCAGATTCCCCATGTTCTCAACCTCCACGAAGATATCCAACCCCTTGGTGCCCACGGACAACGGATGGACCCGCACGTCCTTCACCGTCAAGTCCGGCCCTCCTTTGCAGGGGTGCATCGCCTGGAAAGACTTGCCAACGTTCGCCGGCACCTGAGGCTTCAACACCTTCTGCACAGGCTGTACGGTTTTGGTCGTGGGCAAGGGATGGCCGCACCAGCCCGATCGAAAAAACACCCCCAACATCAACACGGCCAGACAAAGGCATTTGCAAGAAAGTTTTACCCCAAGTTTGTCACTTTTGTGTGTAAGTTACTGATTTTGTTGTAGAGTGTTTTCAAATTCTACACTACAAATTTTTCATTCGATGGTGGTCAGCCTCCTTAATGGTCGTACCGGCAGCCCGAGAGCATTGTAAATTTTCACGTGAACCGGTTCCGGCTCGGACGTGTGTCGTATGTGAATGGCCTGC
>NZ_FQVB01000015.1 GCF_900129305.1 Desulfacinum infernum DSM 9756
CAATTTTCGAGGCCCCTTCAACGGCCTTTCAGATAGTTAGATGAGCAAAATCGGCACACTGTCGCACTATGCAGCATATAGATGACAAACTTGGGTTATGACGGACACATCTCAATTGGTGCAAGTGCACAGGCTCAAAAAGTATTTTCCTATCCGTGGTGGCATCTTTTCAAAAGTCGTGGCTCATGTGAAGGCCGTGGATGACGTGAGCTTGCATATAGCCAAAGGAGAAATCCTGGGCCTGGTGGGAGAATCCGGCTGCGGCAAAACCACTGTGGGACGCTTGATTCTGGGGCTCATGCCACCCACTTCGGGAGATGTCCTCTTTGAAGGAGTGTCCCTCCAGCAGGTATCCCAAAACGAACTGCGGGTTCTGCGCCGACACATGCAGATCATTTTCCAGGATCCCTATGCCTCCTTGAATCCACGCATGAGTGTCGGAGAAATCATAGGCGAGCCCCTCTTGGTACACGGCCTGATGAAAGGCAGGGAAAAAGACGAGCGGGTCGCCCACCTCATGGAGACCGTGGGGCTGGATCCCCGGTACGCAAGTCGCTACCCCCATGAGTTCAGCGGTGGCCAGCGCCAACGCGTAGGGATTGCACGAGCCCTGGCCTTGCAACCCAAATTGATCATCTGCGACGAAGCCGTGTCCGCCCTGGATGTCTCCATCCAGGCTCAAGTCATCAATCTTCTTGAGGAGTTACAGGAAAAATTCAACCTCACCTACCTCTTTATTTCCCACGATCTGAGTGTGGTCAAACACATCTCTCATCGAGTAGCCGTCATGTACCTTGGAAAGTTGGTTGAAATGGCCCCCACCGAAGAACTTTACGGCAACGCCGCCCATCCCTACACACGTGCGTTGTTATCGGCGGTACCCGTACCGGATCCGGACTATCGCCCCGAAGAGATTCTCTTGAGCGGGGAAGTACCGAGCCCCATCGATCCGCCACCGGGCTGCAGGTTTCACACTCGTTGCTTTTTGTCCCGGGATGTCTGTCGACAGGTGGAGCCTGAACTTCAGGAAGTCGCCCCCGGCCATTTTTGCGCCTGCCATGTTTGTGATTGAATCGTCGTCTTTCCCATTCTAACTGGAAAGGAGTGCGCTGAGACTCATGTGCGGCATTGTGGGATATGTGGGAGGTGCCGGAAACAGCCTCACGCGGGTGCTCACGGCCATGTCCGCCCTGGTCTACCGGGCCCCGGACAGCACCGGCGTGGCGACCTTCGGAGATCCCTGGGAACCCGTTCGGGCCCTCAAGGCCGTGGGTCCCGTGGACCGGCTGGCGGAAGCGCTTCTCCACCGATCGTTGTACGGAGGGCACAGCGAAGCCCTGGCGGCCATCTGGTTCGACGCGGGCCGTGAGGCGGACCTGAAGCCCCTTCAGCGCCGCGTGTTGGCTCTGGAAGGTTTCACCCCGGAAGACTTCGAACCCTACCTGAACGGCGAAAAGACCCCTCCGCTCTTTGATTCTTTGGTGGATTTGGATCCTTCCAAGCAGCAAGTTCTCCGGCCCGGGACCCCGGGGCGGCCGGCGCCGCTGCCGCACCATACCATCCGCTCCCGGAAAGGCCTGGCTCAACTGGTGGATACTTTCGCTCTCCACTACGATCTTTCGCCCACCATCACACAGGCTCTCGTGCGCAAAGCCTTCCTGGACCGATTACGCCACCTGGACCCGCCCATGGGCCAAGGTTTTTCCGACGAGCAGATCAAATCGGCCTTCGACATGGTCTTTGAAAGGATCCTTCAGCACCAAGGCCCCCTGAGACGTTCCCGACTGGACTACCCGGCGTCTTCCAGTGCCGCTTCCCTCCACAAGCTCCTGTGGAAGACGTTGATCGGCACCCGGGTAACGATTCCTCCCGACTTTGATCGGGATGGTGTTCGCTGCGTCTTCCGGCTCCTGGATTCGGCCATCGTGGGTGAGCGCCTCTGGGAGGATGAACCCCGGCGGGACCGCATCCAGGCACTCTTCCGAGATCTCATCCAGGCTCCGGCCCTGGGCGGGAGTTCATGGCGTGTCGCCTACTGCGCCGAACGAGGTGCCAACGTCTACGGTTGGGCCGCCGCGGCTGTTCTGGAATTTCTGCGTGGGCATCTTCCTGGCTCGGCGCCGACTTCCTTGATCCAGGACACCCCCACAGAGGCCCGGCAACCCGGGACCACCGGCCCGTCTGCGCTGCGTTTCTTTTCCGCCCCCATCCTGGCCCATGGTCGCTACGCGCTGCAGTCCGCCGTCACCCAGAAAAACTCCCACCCCTTTTTCGATCGAGACAGGCGGCGGGCCATCGTTCTCAACGGCCAGTTCAGCCCCGCCGTGGAAAACGAGATCAAGGACTATCTGCGGCTCGCCGGATATGGCTTCCGATCGGAAAATTCCGCCGAGTACATGTCTCTTCTCTGGGGACACTACTTCGCGTGCTTTCAAAAGGACAAGGATCGGTTCGAGGCGGTCACCGCCCACACCCAGGCCGGGGTGGATCACATCTCGCCCGCTTCCCAGACCATCGACTTCAAGGTCTGGCACGAACTCAGAGACAAGGGCCTCGAGGACTTGGACCAAAAGGCCTTTGTGGAGGCCACCCGGCAGCTCGCCCGGGATGGCGGGCAGATCGCCGTGGCCGGCATCAGCACCCATTCGCCCGGCAGGATGTACGTGGCGTCGCACAATCGGCCCGTTTTCATCGTCCAGCGGCCGGAAAACGATGATTTCATGGTGGTCTCCGACGTGAACGCGGCCCTCGGCCTCTTCCCCCAGAAAATGATCCGTGAAAAGAGCGAACAATTGCGGGCCGCCCGGGAAGCTTTCGCTCGCGAGAGACGAGAGCTGCGTGGACGGGGCGCCTCCCCCGGAGAGCTCCGGGCGCTGGAACAGCGCCATAACGCGCTCCGCGAGCAGATCCTTTCACCTTTCCATGTGAAGGTGTACGCCCTGGAAGGGCCGGAGAATCTCGCCATCATCCACACATACCGCCTCGGGTCGGAGGTTCATCGCCGGGTGGCCTTCAAGAGCTTCGAGGGGGAGTTGCTCGAGGACCCGGAACCATTGGAGACGACCATCCATCCCTTGCAGGGGAGAAAGGATCTCGACCGGTCTTTCTTCGAATCCCACTTGAGCGATATCCCGGACCGCCTGGAGACCATCTTCCGATTCTACGCCCCGGACGGTCGGCCCGACCTCACACAAATACCCCTGCGGGTCCGCCGCCTGGAAAAGAAGTTCGGTGGACGACTCCGAAACCTGGAGCGGCTTTTCCTGGTGGGCATGGGAACCAGCTATCACGTGGGCGGTATGGCCACGGAGATCTTCAAGCAGATCGACCCGTCTCTCCACGTTCACGTGCTCAGCCCGATGGAGATCGAAGATCCTTCCACCCTCTTGGAACCCGATCGGGATCTTGTGATCTTCATGAGTTGGTCCGGAACCACGGCGGATGTGATCGAGTGCGCCAAGGCGTGCCTCGATCAGCGAGTGCCGATTCTGGCCCTCACGGAAAAGCCCTTTTCCGATCTGGCTCTGCTGACAGCCAAGAGCATGGGGGTTTTGCCTGTCATGAGCGGCGAGGAGGTGACCGTTTCAGCCGTCAAGAGCCCCCTGTGCATGCTTCACGGCCTCACCCTCTTCGGTCTCTGGCTGGCGTCGACACGGGGATCCGGCCTGGATCCTGACCAATATCTGCGGGTGGTGGAACAGTTGCCGGAGGCTGTGAGAAGCGTCCTGGAAGGTGAAGAAACACTGGCGTTTGCAAAGGCCATGGCCCGATTCTACAGCGGCAGCCATGCGGCCTTTGTGGTGGATCGCCTGGCCGGTGGATCGCCGGCTGCCGAAATCGCCTTGAAGCTGGAAGAAACCACATGGAGCACCGTGGCACGGGCGGTGGATTCCCAGCACCTGCCGCTCCGGGCCATGGGCGGAAAACCTTCCGAACACCTGGTCTGGGTGCAGGCCACTCGTTCCTCGTGCCTCAAGGCCGCCCGCACCTGCATGAAAGAACTCTTCTTGGCGGACATCGCCTTCATGGCCACAGCGTGCCGTGGACCTGACGACCAGGAACTCAAAGCCCTGTGTGGAGATCGTGTGCATTTCCTGCCGGAACTGCCGGAAGCTTTCCAGGTCTACGTGGATCTGCCTTTCGCCTACCTTTTCGCCTACCATTTCGGCAGGGCTCAGGGGCGACGAGAAGACGACTTCCCGCGCAATCTGGCGAAATCAGTGACCACGTCCCGGGCCCGCAAGGAAACGAGACGTTCCCGAAGCCGTCACTGGACCCGGATCAAAGAGGCGGCCCGCGCGGATGCGGATTTCAGTGAGGCGGTCCGGCGGCTCCGATCTCCTTCACGGCTGGAAGAAACCTCCACGTTTGACTACGAGCGCAGCCGCCTGAAAGCCCTACGTTCAGCAGCCGCAGCCCTTCTTCGCAATCCTTGGGAGCAGGTTGTTGAAGAGGCAAATCTGCCGCTGGAGACGATGCGCTCCCTGCTGGAAGAAGACTCGGATATTTCCGGGCAAGTCCTTCTCGTGCCGTCGGATCCGCCCGGGCTTTCGGCCGCCACCGCCGCTGCGCAAATGTGGAGACGTCTCCTCGGGCGCGCTTTCAGGGTCGTATCGTCCCACGAACTGCACCGCACTCGGCTCCAAACGGACGATTTCCTGATCCCCGTCTCGGGCTCTCCCCCCTGCCCGACGCTGGTGCATCAACTGCAGGAAGCCGGCACATCCAACATTGTGTGGATCGCGGCCGGCCCCTTCGAATCCCTCGCCGGATGTCCTTATAAGGTCCTTCCCACCCGCCGATTCCGACAGGACGGATGGATCGCCTGCTACCTCCTTTTGCTCCTCATGCTCCACAAGGTGGTGGAAGCCGTGCGCCCCGAAAAAGCCCGGATCCTCATGGACGCGTTCCGCGCGGGAGCCGCCGGCCTGGAGAGGCTTTTGAATCGCCCGCCCCTCCGCCAAGAGGTATCCAACGTCATGGGGGCCAATCGGAGCTATGCGTCCGCCTATCTCATCGGATCGGGCGCAAGTCCGGTATCCGGGTGGCTGGCCGCCTTCGACCGCACACGTTCCCTCACCCTCGCTTTTCACCCGTACGGGGAAAGCCCCCATGGGTCCTTGGTCACCGTGGATCCGCGCAGCGAGCTGAAGTACATCCGCATGAAATCCCGAGACCGCATGGTGGCCCGCTACGGGGAATCCGCCGTTTCCTCCTGGGAAGCAATGTTCCTGGGAGGGAGAACCGTGGACGATTTTCTGGCCCAGCCCGATACTACAGGCCTCACGGTCCCGGTTCGCCCCTTCTACGACGAACATTGGTACCTCCCCGTGCTGCGCCCGGACTACGACCCGGCACAGGACAATCTGATCTTTCTCGATGCCACGGACGCGCACACCCTACCCGCCGCCTTGGATGAACTGAACTCCTACGGATGTCGCGCGGCGCGCATCGTTCTCATCACCCAGGGTGCTTTTCTCCGGGGATCCGTCGGCAAGGCGCTTTTGGCCCAGCCCATCAGCCACCTTCTCACCCTCCCTTCCCCGGACACCGAATCGCCCGCACGTCCGATTCCGGACCCGGTCGTGCCCTTGTGCACCCACGCCTTGGCGGCGGTGCTCGCCGCCGAGCGATGCCGCCTGGAGCAGAGTCCGCTCGACGGCGAACCTTGGTCTGAACATTTACTCCGCGCCTTCGGGCCTCTGAGCCTCATTGTGCAGGACCAGAAGGCGGACCTGCCGTGTTTGACCCATCACCTCATCACCTCCCTCAGAAATCTGGCGCCCGTGATCGATCGGGTCCACACCATGACCACCCGGCGGGTCCGCAAGGTATTGGAGGAAAGGGAGTTAAAGGATCTCGCCGCGGCGGGAGCCCTGGCTTCCCCCGCAGAAGCGCTGGCCCGTTTCCGGATGCAAGCAAAGCGGGATGCCCCCTTTTTCCTCATCGCCCAGTCCCGGGTTGAGCCTTCACAAGGTTCACCACCCCCCCCGGCGGCGAAAGGCCATTGGGACACCCCCCTGTGGGTGGAGGCCCATGGCGATCCGTGGCGAGTTCTGGCCCATGGTGTGGTGGGCATGGGACCCGGGCCCAACGGGCAAGGCCTTCTCCTGATCCCCCTGCTGAACGACGGCCCCGGTCGCCTCGTCTTCCTGACCGTCTCTTACAAGGACTGGAGCGCAGAAGGCGACCTTTCTTCGGCCATTGATCAGACCTGCAAAGCCCTCGGCAAGGATGCCGTAACCACGGATTTTCAAAGTCCCCGTTACATGAAAATCGTCAGTCGCTTCAACAGTCTCATGTTTCCCGAAGGGGTTTCCTGGAATGATCGTTTTTTGCTTTCGGTCCCGAGGGCGCGGCTCTTTGTCGACAGGAGCCGGGTGGTGGCGGATTTCATTGCAGAGCAGGTTCGCTCAGCTCTGATGCTCGTGCCGCACAGCGCCGACCGCCCTCGTCTTTTTCTGCGTCAGATGGAGGTCTTTTTTCGAGAAACGTGTGGCGCTGCTGAAGCCCGGCCCGGGCGGCTCCCTTGGTGGGAATCTTTCCTCCGGTTCCTGAAATGACCGTGAAGCGGCTTCCTCGGCCTTCGTCCCCCGAGTGGGGGGAGCGTCCCGGCTCGGCCCGGAACCCTCGACGACGGAAACGGGCCATCCGCCTTTAGCTCCGCCCGCCTCTCCCTGTGCTTCGACTCGAAGGGACGCCGGCCCCTATATTGCCGTCCCACCCAACAGGGAGTGCCACCGTGTTTTGCGAAGTGCAGGTTCCCCCTCATTCGGGGATCCCGAAGCCAACGTAACATGGTTATTCACTTTCCCTCCCCTTTCCCGCCGTCCTCTCCAAAAAAACACTACAGGAACGCTGGAATTTTTCCGATCCATCAGGTACACGGAAGCACTGGGGACTGCAGCCCCAACCAAGCATCGAAATGCAGGAAGGAAACTCCTCAGGCCCATGGACGTTCAGCAAAACCGCGACCGTGTTTTCCCCATCGACCTTTACCGTTCTTTTCTGGAAGCCAGCGACAAGATCGCCCTGCGCATGACCCCGGACGGACGCATCCTCTATATGAACCCTTTCGGACTCCGATTCTTCGGCTACTCGGAAGTGGAGCTCATCGGTCAGAAGCTTTCCGACACCCTGCTCCCCTTCCGCAAGCCCGACGAACCGCTTTATGAGGACCTGGCCCCCCGCATCGCCTCGGATCCCGCCCGGCACCTTCATCACGTGAACCGGAACCGGCGTCGGGACGACTCCCTGGTCTGGGTGGCTTGGACCAACCTTCCCCTCTTCGACTCCGCAGGTCGGGTGGAGGAAATCCTCTGCATCGGGACGGACATCACCGACCTTATGACGGCCCAGAGCCGCTATCGGATCCTCTTTGAACACACCGGGCAGGCCATGGCCCTGCTCGACAAATCCGACACCATCCTCATGGTCAACCGTCGTTTCGAGGACCTGACCGGCTACAGCAAGGAAGAAGTGGAGGGCAGGCTGGCGTGGACGGTACTGATCCACGAGGAAGACAGCAAACACATGCCGGATTGTCGAGAAAGACGCACTACAGGGGACCCCGAAGCCCCGGCGCAATACGAGTTCCGGCTGCGGACCCGATCCGGACGGCAACGTCACGTCCTTGCGACCCTGACCCGGATGCCCGGAACCAAACAGACCATCTGCGCCCTGCTGGACATCACCGACCGGGTACGGGCGGAACGGGACCTGGAACTGCAAAAGGCTTATTTTGAAGCCATCTATCAGAACTCTCCGGACGCCGTGGCCCTGGTGGACCCTCAAGACCGCATCGTCTCGATCAACAACGCCTTCTCGCGGCTCTTTCAATATGAACCCGATGAGGTCATCGGCCTTCCCATCAACGACTTGATCACAGATGCCTCGTCCCGGGCCCATGCCGACAACCTCTCACGCCAGGCGCTGCAGGGCATTCCCTTCGAAGTGGAATCGAAGCGCAAACGCAGGGACGGTTCCCTGGTGGACGTGGCCATCGTGGCCGCCCCCATTCGCCTCGACGGTCGACTCGTGGGGGTATACGCCGCCTACCGGGACATCCGCCCCCGAAAAGAAGCGGAACGGGCCCTCCGGGAAATGGACGAAAAGTACCGGCTCATCGTGGACCATTCCAACGATGCCATTTTCGTTCTCCAGGACGGTTTCGTCCGGTTCTGGAACCCCCGGTTCCGTGCATGGACCGGATATAGCGATGGGGAAATCTCCCGGCTCCCTGCCGAGCAACTGATCCATCCGGAAGACCGCAGCTTCGTTCTCAACTACCACCGACGAAGGCTTGCCGGGGAAGACAACGTTCCTTCCAGCTATCGTTTCCGCGCTCTGACCAAAGATGGGTCCATCCTGTGGATCCACATCAACGCCATCGTCGTAGACTGGGACGGGCGGCCCGCCACGATCAACTTCGCCCGGGATTTCACGAGGGAAAAGGAGCTGGAGTCCCAACTGCTGCAGGCCCAGAAAATGGAAGCGGTGGGGACCCTGGCCGGCGGTATCGCCCACGATTTCAACAACCTTCTCCAGAGTATCCAGGGCTACACGGAGTTGCTGCTGCTCAACAAGGATCCGGACCATCCGGATCGAAGACGGATCCAGCGCATCCTGGAAAGCATCGAAAAAGGCACGGAACTGGCCCGGCAACTGCTCACCTTCAGCCGGAAGCTGGAAAGCCGCCTGAAACCTCTGAATCTCAACCGGGAGATCATACAGATCAAGACCCTCTTGGAGCGCACCATTCCGAAGATGATCCGGATCCGCCTGGATTTGGATCCCAACGTTCCGGCCATTCTGGCGGACACCGCTCAAATCACCCAGCTGATCATGAACCTGGTGGTCAACGCCAAGGATGCCATGCCGGAAGGAGGGCGGATCACCATAGCCACCGAGGGGGTTGCGGATCCGAGCAATCTGCCGCCTTCCCTTCCTCCCGGCTCCTATGTGCGGCTCACCGTGCAAGATACCGGCACCGGCATCCCGCCGGAAGTCCAGGACAAGATCTTCGAGCCGTTCTTCACCACCAAGCCCATCGGACACGGCACCGGCCTGGGCCTCTCCATGGTTTACGGCATCGTCCAGAACCACGGAGGAACCATTTTCTGTGACAGCGAACCCGGTCGTGGGGCGCGCTTTCGCATCTACTTTCCGACCGTTCCCGACAGGCCCGCCAGGAACATGTCTCAGGATTCATTCGGCCCGACGGCGCGGCGGGCGGGAAACATTCTCCTGGTGGACGACGAGGAGACCATCCGCGAGTTCGGTCGGGAGATGCTGGAGTACTGCGGCCACAAGGTCTTCACAGCCCGAGACGGCGAGGAAGCCGTGGACGTGTATCGGCACCACATCGGAACCATCGACCTGGTCGTCCTGGATTGGATCATGCCGGGAATGGGAGGACGGAAGTGTATGGAACAGATCCTGGCCCTGAACCCCCGCGCCAGGATCATCATCGCCAGCGGCTACTCGCCGACCGAAGCGCCCCAGGAGGTGGTGCGCGCAGCGGCTTTTGACTTCGTGGCCAAGCCCTATCAGATGCAAAGGCTTCTCGAGATCATCGACCGGGCTCTGGACTACTCCGTCAGTGAACCATGACCGGCCCCCCGGAAGCCTTGGGGCCCCGCATCACGAAGGTGAGCGGCACCAGGGCCGCCGTGAACCAGGCAAACAGCCAGAAGGTGTCGTTGAAGGCCATCATGGTGGCCTGCCGGATGACTTCCCGATAAATCCCCGCCAGAGCCAGCTTCCGGTCGTAAAAGGATGCGGGATCCCCTCCCAGCAGCGCCAGCATCTTGTCCATGGCCATCTGGAACGGCTTGGCGAACGGCGTCAGGTGGTCCACCAGCATGTTCTGATGGAACTGGGACCGCTGGGAAAGGACCGTGGTGGAAAAGGCCACCCCGAAACTTCCGCCCAGGTTCCGAAGCAGGTTGAAGATCCCCGTGGCGTTTCCCATTTGCTCCTTGGGAATGTTCACGTAGGTGGCGGCGGAAAGGGGAACGAAAAAGAGTCCCATGCCCAGAGCCTGTACGACCCGGGGCAGGGCTACAGTCAGGAAGTCCGCCTGCAGGTTGAATCGCGACATCTGCCACAGGGCCACGGCGGCAAAGACCAGGCCCACGGCCAGCAGCCGACTGGGCCGAACGCCCCGCTTCATGAGATTTCCGGCCACGGGCATGATCATGAGGCTCGCCAATCCGCCCGGTCCCAGCACCAGTCCCGCCCAGAGCGCCGTATAGCCCATGAGGTTCTGCAGATAGAGAGGCAGGAGCACGATGCTGCCGAATAGGCAGAAGAACCCTGTGAACATGATGATGTTTCCCGCCGTGAAGGTGGCGTCCGAAAAGACCCGGAGGTTCACCACCGGATGGCGCACCCGAAGCTCCACCACCACGAAGAGGGTCAAAGCCACCGCAGCGATCACCGAAAGCACCACGATGAAATGCGATTGGAACCAGTCTTCCCGCTCCCCCTTGTCCAGCACGATCTGCAGGCAGCCCAGGCCCACCACCAAAAGCGCCAGGCCCCAATGGTCGATGCGGATCTGGCGGGCCCGGATATAGGGCGGGTCGTGCACAAACAGGAACGCCATGAAGACGGCCAGCAGCCCGATGGGCACGTTGATGTAGAAGACCCAGCGCCAGGACCAGCTGTCCGTGATCCATCCGCCCACCACGGGCCCCAGGATCGGGGCGAACACCACGCCCATGCCGAAGATGGCCATGGCCACCCCGTGTTCCCGCACAGGAAAGGTCTCCAGCAGGATGGCCTGGGACAGGGGCTGCAGGCCCCCTCCCCCCAGACCCTGAAGAATGCGAGCCACGATGAGCATCTCCAGGGTGGGGGCCGCTCCGCACAGGATGGAACTCAACGTGAAGAGCACGATGGAAAAGATCAGGTAGTTGCGGCGGCCGAAGATGCTGGCCAGCCACCCCGTGATGGGGATGACGATGGCGTTGGAGACCAGGTAGGACGTGAGGACCCAGGTGACCTCGTCCACCCCCGCATTGAGGCTCCCCTGGATGTGGGGAAGCGACACGTTCACCACACTGGTGTCCATGACCTCGATGAAGGTGGGGATGATCACCGTCATGGCCACGGCCCACTTGCGGGCCTCCGGGTTGGGGGCGTTCACGACCGGCCTCCTCCAGGTGCCGCACGCAGCCGCGGTCCGCTCTGGTCCGACGTGTCCACCGTCACTTCCAGGCTGAAGCCCACACGCAGAGGGAATTCAGGGGAAAACGGCTCCTCCAGCTCGATGCGCACGGGCACCCTCTGGGTGATCTTCACCCAGTTTCCCGTGGCGTTTTCCGGCGGCAGCAGCGAAAAGGCCGCCCCGGTGCCCGAGCGGATCCCCACCACCCGGCCGCGGAAGGTCTTTCCCGGATAACAGTCCGCCTTCACTTCCGCCGGCTGGCCGATCCGGATCTCCTCCACCTGGGTTTCCTTGAAATTGGCCTCCACATAGACATCCTGGAGCGGCACCACGGCCAGAAGCGGCTGTCCGGGCTGCACCCGCTCGCCCACCTGGATCCGCTTCTGGGCCACATACCCGTCCAGGGGCGCCGTGACCCGACAGTAGGAAACATTGAGGCGGGCCTTTTCCAGCTTGGCCTCCAGTTCCTTTTCCTGGGCCCGCATGGCCGCGATCTTCCGCTCCTGCACCTGAACCTGAAGCCGGGCCGCCTTGGCTTCGTCCAGCCTGGCCCTCGCCAACAGGACATCCTTTTCCGCCGCCTCCACGGCGCTCACGGCAGCCCGGTAGCGGGCTTCCACGGACGAAAGTGCGGCTTCGGCCTTCCGAAGGGCCGTTTTCATGCGGTCCCGGTCCCGAACGGAGGCCGCCCCTTCCCGGGCCAAGGCGTCGAACCGTTCCCAGTCCCTTTTGGCGTGGCGCCAGTCGGCCAGAACCCCGTCGCGTTGTCCCGCCACCTCCTCAAGCCGCTCCTTGGCCCCCGCCAGCTGGGCCTCGGATGCGGAAAGGGCCGCCTGGGCGCCCTGAACGGACGCCTGCGTCGAGGCCTTGAGGTATTCGAGAACCGTGACGGCGGCCTCCATTTCCGCCCGGAGCCGCTTGAGCGCCGCCTCCGCCTCGGCCTCCTGCACCCGGTAGTCCGTGGGATCGAGGCTCACCAGTTCCCGTCCCCTTTCCACGAAGTCGTCGTTTTCCACATGCACGGCCACGATGGTTCCCGGAATCCGGGCGCTCACCGCCGCCACATCCGCCATCACATAGGCGTTGTCCGTGGATTCCTTGTTGCGGACAAAGAACCACCAATAGAAGGCGCCCAAAACCACGGCCCCCGCCAACACCAGGAACAGGACCTTCTTCACGTTGTTTCGCCTGGGAACGGACGTCGGTTCATCAGGCGTTCTCTCTTCCACCTTCTCCACCATGGTGACCTTCACTCCCGCCCTTCCGGGTCTTCACCACGAATCCCCCGCCAAAAGACATCCGCTATGGCGTCGCTCAAATCCTCCAGATCCAGGCCTTTGGTAAAGCCTTCCCCGAACACCTCCCGCAACAGCACCACGTAATGGGCCATGCCGATCAGCAGACGCGCCGCCAAATCCCCGTCCAGATCCCGCACGGTGCCATCGTTCATGCCTTTTCTGAGATAGGAGGATAGAAGCTCCAGAAACCGGGCCCGGGGACCCCGCACAAAGTCCCTGGCCAGCTCATGGCCTTCCAGGGCGCTGAAAAGCACAATGCGAACGAAGGCGGGATCCGAGGCGTGCCGTTGCAGGAAGGAACGGACCACGCGGCGCAGCACCGTGGGGACATCGCCCAGGGCCCCCCAGTCCAGATCCCAGGCCGAACGCATCTCCTCCACCTTCCCTTCCAGGATGGCGTGGTAGAGGGCTTCCTTGCTGGGGAAGTGCTGGTAGAGCATGGCTTCGCTCACCCCCGCCTGCCGTGCCAGGTCCCGGACCGTAGTCCCCTGGAAACCCTTCTGGGAAAAGAGCCGGATGGCAGCCTCCAGGATCTTTCGGCGCCGCTCTTCCGCCGACAGTCTGGATCTGGGTGGAGCCGAAGCCGTCACGCGTCCTGCCTCCCTTCGCACAAGTAAACATTTACTTAGTTTTTTAGACAATCGCCCCTGTCGGATCAACAAAAATCCTGCAAGTGAAGGATCCTCCTCCCCCGCAATGCAAAAGGGCACGCGTGAGGCCCGTCTCCACAATAATGCGTGGACGCCGGAAGCGACCGACGCACCATTTGGGGGACCTCTGAAAGCCGCGACAGGGGCGCCCGACCAGCCAAGAAGCTTTTCTGAGAACGGCATTTTCAAAGGAGCGCGGCCTTTGCGCCCGCTTCTCGTGCGGGCCGGAGGCCCGCATTCCCACGAGACCTTCGGGTTCGTTGTCGCACAGCCTCCGAGGACCGTGCCATCGCACTTCGCAGCACACCCGCACGACGCCCTGGTTTCACCCGTTCTTTCATCCATGCGCCGTGGGGAAACTCGCCCGGATCGTTCAGCTGGCCCCACCGCCGCAGGGGTGGATTGCGCATCCCCCGGACGTTGGAGCTTTTTCCTTGACTTTCCCGGCCGCAAAACACCATATAGTCAATTTTACAGCTTTTTCTTCGCTCATAAGGGGCCACCCCGTCCATCCCCCCGGTGGACGGCACCGGATTTCCAGACGACCCAATCAGGACAAGAGGAGCCGCACATGACGTTTCAGGAACTGATTCTTGCCTTGAACAAGTTCTGGTCCGACCGGGGTTGCGTCATCCAGCAGCCCTACGACCTGGAGGTGGGCGCGGGCACCTTCAACCCGGCCACCTTCCTGCGCGTGTTGGGCCCCGAACCGTGGAACGTGGCCTACGTGGAACCGTCGCGGCGCCCCACGGACGGCCGCTACGGGGAGAACCCCAACCGCCTCCAGCACTACTACCAGTATCAGGTGATCCTGAAGCCTTCCCCGCCCGACAGCCAGGACCTCTACCTGGAAAGCCTCAAGAGCTTCGGGATCGATCCCCTGGACCACGACATCCGCTTCGTGGAGGATGATTGGGAGTCGCCCACCCTGGGGGCGTCCGGCCTGGGCTGGGAAGTGTGGCTGGACGGCATGGAGATCACCCAGTTCACCTACTTCCAGCAGGTGGGAGGCATCGCCCTGAGCCCGGTGAGCGTGGAGCTGACCTACGGCCTGGAGCGCATCGCCATGTATCTGCAGGGCGTGGACAACGTGTATGATCTCATCTGGTGCGGCAACGTGACCTACGGGGACGTACACCACAAGGGAGAAGTGGAGTGGTCCCACTACAACTTCGAGGCGGCCGACGTGGACATGCTCTTCCAGCTCTTCAACATGTATGAAAAGGAATCCATGCGCATGGCCGACCTGGGGCTGGTGCTCCCCTGCTACGACTACTGCCTGAAATGCTCGCACGTGTTCAATCTGCTGGACGCCCGGGGCGCCATCAGCGTGACGGAACGCACCAACTACATCGCCCGGGTCCGCAATCTGGCCCGGCTGGCGGCTCACGGTTACACGGCCCAGCGGGAAGCCATGGGCTATCCGCTGTTGAAGAAGGCAAAAGGTTAAAGGGGAAAGGCTAAAGGGCAAAGGTTAAAGGTTAAAGGGGAGAGGAAAAAGGGAAAGGGGAGGCAAGCGGGTTCGCAGTATCCCCACACCGAGCCCCTTGCCCCTTGTACCTTTTACCTTGGGCCTTTCACCTTGCACCTTGGGTCACTCACCTCCCACCACTGAGACGAGGACGAATATGGGACAGGAATTCTACCTGGAAATAGGCAGTGAGGAGATACCGGCGGGGTACATCGGCCCGGCGCTGGAAGCCATGGCCCGCCAAATGGTGAACTTTCTCGACGATCACCGCATCGGCCACGGAGAGCCTGTGACCACGGGAACCCCGAGGCGGCTGTGCCTGTGGATTCCCGACGTTGCGGAAAAACAGCAGCCCACCAGCACGGAGATTATCGGCCCGCCCAAATCGGTGGCCTTCGACGAGGCCGGAAACCCCACCAAGGCGGCGGAAGGCTTCGCCCGCAACCAGGGCATCGAGGTGTCCCAGCTCACCATCAAGAGCACGCCCAAGGGCGATTACGTCTGCCTGGTCAAGGAAGAGGCGGGCCTGCCCACCAAGGATTTGCTGGAACGCATGCTTCCGGACTTCGTGGCCCACATCCCCTTTCCCAAGTCCATGCGCTGGGGCGGTCTTTCCGTGACCTTTGCACGCCCGGTCCACTGGATCGTTTGCCTGCTGGGCGACCAGGTGGTGGAGTTCACCTACGGGGATGTGGCCAGCGGAACCCGCTCCTTCGGCCATCGGTTCATGGCGCCGGAATGGATTTCCGTCAGCTCCTTTGCGGAGCACAAGAAGAATCTGGCTGCCCTCAAGGTCATCGTGGACACTGACGAAAGACGCGCCATGATCCTGGAGGGGATCCGCCAAAAGGCCGCCGACGTGGGAGGCGCCGTCCTGGAAGATCCCGATCTGCTGGACGAAGTGACCAACCTGGTGGAATTCCCTTATCCGCTCCTGGGAAGCTTCGAAGAAAAATACCTGGCCCTGCCGCCGGAACTGCTCATTACCGTCATGAAAGAACACCAGCGCTACTTCGCCATCACCGATGCCCAAGGGAACCTGATGCCCCACTTTGTCACCGTGGCCAACACGGTCCCGCGGGATCCCGCGCTGGTGGCTGCGGGCAATGCGCGGGTGGTCCGGGCCCGCCTGGAAGACGCCCGTTTCTACTACGAAGAAGACCAGAAGGTGCGGCTGGAGGACAGGGCCGAGGAACTCAAGAGCGTGGTCTTCCACGCCAAGCTGGGGACCAGCTGGGAGAAGGTGGAACGTTTCACCGCTCTGGCCCAGTGGCTCTGCGAGCGCCTCTGCCGCGAAAAGCAAGACCTGGTGGCCCGGGCCGCCTACCTGTGCAAGGCGGACCTGGTGAGTGGCATGGTGGGCGAATTCCCCGAACTTCAGGGCGTCATGGGGCGCGCCTACGCCCGGTTGCAGGGGGAACCGGAAGAGGTGGCCCAGGCCATCTACGAACACTACCTGCCCAACCGGGCCGGCGGGCCGCTGCCGCAGGGCATGGAAGGCACGATCCTGAGCATCGCCGACAAGATGGACACCATCGTGGGCTGCTTCGGCGTGGGGCTACTTCCCACGGGCACGGCCGATCCCTTTGCCCTCCGACGCCAGACCCTGGGCATCATCCGTATCGTGCTGGAAAAGAATCTGCGTTTTTCCCTGGGTGAACTCATTGACCAGGCCATTCCGCTTCTCAAGGAGAAGATGACCGAGCCCGAAACCACTGTGAAGGCCGGTGTCCTGGACTTCTTCCGCGGCCGGCTCCATCACCACCTGGTATCCCAGGAAAGGTTGCGTCCGGATATCGTGGAGGCGGCCCTCTCCGCGGGCATCGACGACCTGGTGGACGCCGTGGCGCGCGTGCGGGCGCTGGCCGCCTTCACGCAGCGGCCCGACTTCGAAAGCCTGGCCACCGCGTTCAAGCGCGTGGGCAACATCATCAAGGACGGCGAAAAAGCACCCGTGGAACCGGATGCCTTCCAGGCGGACGTGGAAAAGGCCCTCTACGGGGCCTACAGCGAAGCGGCCGGGCTGGTGGAAGCCCGGGTGGCTTCCGGCGACTACGACGGGGCTCTGGCGGCGGTCGCCGCCTTGCGGGATCCCATCGACGCCTTCTTCGACGGCGTGCTCGTCATGGACAAAGACGAAAAGGTCCGGCGAAACCGGCTGGCCCTGCTCACGGCCATCCACGATCTTTTCCATGGAATTGCGGACTTTCGCAAGGTGCAGACGGCCTGATCGGCCCACAGGGCAGACGTGCGCCACTGGGAGGATCCCACGGTGCTGAAGCCCCGCGGCTACGGTCCAATCTTTTGAGCCCTTAGGGGCGGTTCGCGAACCGCCCCTACACCGACCTTAGAAGATAACTTTCATGGCATCGCACGTGCGTCACGGCGCCGGCCCAAGGGCCCTTAGTTTTCCTAACGATCATGATCGCTCTTGCACCACCCGGCATGAATGGAAGAACCTGGGGCGGTGTAGTCTCTTTTTGTGGGAGCACCGCAAGACGCTATGAGTTCCCGGCCACACCGCCATTGAGTGGCCGGCCAACCGTTTCGCGGCTTTCGCCGCTCCCACATACCCGTCATTTCCATTTGCGTCTATTCGCGTTCATTCGCGGTTCTCTTTCACATCAAGGAGGGACCACAGCCATGCAACGATTCCGACCTGTCGCCTGTTTCCTGTTGGCGATCGTCCTGGTGGCCGGCCTCACCGCTTGCCAGACCCCGGCCGGCCGCAGCGCCGGCCAGGTGCTGGACGACGCCACCATCACGGCCAAGGTGAAAGCCAAGCTTCTGGACGACCCGCTGGTGAGCGGCCTGGCCATCGATGTGGACACCTTCCAGGGGGAAGTGACGCTCACGGGTGTGGTCAACTCTCCCAAAGCCCGCATCCGTGCCGAAGATCTGGCCAGAAAGACACGAGGCGTCCGTTCGGTGCGCAATCTGCTGCGCATCCAACCGTGAGAAGCGGATGAAGGATTAAAAGATTAAACATCCGAGAAGCGATGTTGGAAAGGCACCACCCGTAGGCAAGGGGGTGCCTTTTTTCATGCGGAAATCTTTTCGGCGGGCTGCACCAGGTGGAGGGTCCTTCGGATGCTCGGCAGCAGCGCCAGGGTGGCGACCAGAACAACCATTCCGCTCACCGCGAAGACCCCCCGGTAGCCCACGTGGGGCATCAGAAGTCCCGCGCCGTAGTTCCCCGCAAAGACCCCAACGGTGCGCACCGCATAAACCACCGCCGAATGGCCCCCCAGCCGTCCCGCCGGGAAGAAGGCCGCCGTCATGATGCTCATGGCCAGCATGACGGGGACATCCCCCAGGGTATGAAAGATCCGGACCAGAATCATCTGGGAAAGGCCGCCCGCAAAGCCCGTCAGCACCTGGAAGACCGAAGAAATCATCAACCCCAGGGCCAACAGCCGGATCACGCTCTGGCGCACGTCGAACCGATGCCCCAATCCGGGCGACACCAACGCCATCCAGACGCCGATGGCCAGGAAACACCAGCCGATCTGGGCATTGGTGAATCCCAGGCCCTTCTTCATGAGAAGCGTAAAGGCGGTGTGTTCCACTCCCAGGTGGGATGCGTAGATGACCCAGATGAGGAGGAACAGGAGGGCGCGGGGCTGTTTGAGGTCCTCCCTGTAGTCCTTGATCCCGAAGTGGATGGGCTCACTGTCCTCCAAGAGAAGCACGATCACCAGGAGCGCCACCGCTCCCACCACGGCGAAGCGAAGCATCCGGACGTAATCCATTTCCCCCCAGACCGTTCCGGCCAGCAGCGGGCCCATTCCGAACCCCAGGAAGGTGCCCATCTGGAAGATCGCGATCTTCAGTCCGCGGTGAGAGGGCTTGATGACCTTGAGAAAAAGGGCCTGCAACACGATCTGAAAGATCGCCCACGCGATCCCTCCCAGGCAGGCCATCACCAGGAAGGCGGCGGTGGTCCGGGCCACCCGCAACCCCAGGAGATGGAAAAGCAGCAAGACCGCCCCCGCCATCAGCACCTTTCTGGGGCTCACCCTGTCGGACAAAACCCCCAGAGGAAGCATCAAAAGGAGAGCGGAAATGGAATAGGAACCCATGATGGTTCCGATCATGGAATCGGAAATCCCCACCTCCTGCAGGTGGACGGGCAGGAAGGAAAGGGTCATCCACAGCACGGTCACGAACGTGAATCCGCACAGGGGGAAGGTGATGAGGCGCATGGGAAACGGGATTACCCGGGGAATCACAAGGGTCAGCTTCATATTATCGGCTCCAATCGCGGTGCACGCAAGACCTCCCACAAGGCAGAGGCGTATACTACAGCGCCCGCCGGGCAATGCAAGGTCATTGTTTCCATTCTTTCGTCTTGTTGCCGGCATGGGAAGGACTTAATATGAAAGAACTGTACTTTCGGTATCTTGCAGGAGCATCGGGAGCTCCAATCAACACCTAACAGGTGCGGCATCACCTGTGGGAGCACCATCACCTGTGGGAGCGGCGAAAGCCGCGAAAGGGATGGCCAGCCGTTCCGTGGCGTTGCGGCCACCACCCCATCGCGCCTTGCGGCGCTCCCACAAAGACTCCTTGCCCGGCCGGTTCTTTCATCTGTGCGGGGTGGCGCAAGGGGGACCATGACCGTTAATATGAAGGGGTCAGCAGGAAAATCGAGTCTTCAACCCGGGAGGTTTGACATGAAGCGTTCTCTTTCTCTTGTTGCTGTCCTTTTGGTGGTCTTCATGCTTGTGAGTGCATGCGCCGGTCCGCGCAACCGCACGGAAAAGGGCGCCATGATCGGCACCGGCGTGGGCGCCGCCACGGGTGCGGTGCTGGGCCAGGCCATCGGCCGCAACACGGAATCCACCCTGATCGGCGCGGCGGCGGGCGCCCTGGTGGGCGGGATCGCCGGCGGGATGATTGGAAACTACATGGATCGCCAAGAACAGGAAATGCGCCAAGCCTTGGCCGGCGTGGAGGCGGCGAGCATCCAGCGGGATCAGAATGTGCTGGCCGTCACCTTCCGATCGGACGTCCTTTTCGACTTTGATTCGGCCGTCCTGAAGCCCGGCGCCTACGATGAGATTGACCGGGTGGCCGGGGTACTCAACAACTACCCCCAGACCTGGATCCGGGTGGAAGGTCACACCGACAGCACGGGTTCGGAAACCTACAACCAGCAGCTGTCCGAACGGCGCGCCATGGCCGTCAAGAACGCCTTGGTGGCCCGCGGGGTGGATCCGGCCAGGATCGATGTGGTCGGCTACGGCGAATCCAAGCCCATCGCCACCAATGCCACGGAAGCCGGACGGCAGTTGAACCGGCGGGTCAACATCGTGATCACCCCGGTTCAGGGCTAGGAGCCTGTCCGACAACGTCGCGGACGATCTCTTTGCTCGTAGCGCAGCCCTTGAGGGCTGCGGAGGAACCCCCGGTCGTCGGATAGGCCTCGCATCCGGCCTGTGACTTCAAGGGGTTCCGATGGCTCTTTCCGCGGGGCTGAAGCCCCGCGGCTACAAAGTGATGGGACATTCCCGGCCTCCTGAGCCGGAAAAACATTCTCGGACCGGCTCCTAGGAGGCTGTCCGAGAACTCCGCAAACCGTCACTCCCGCGCAAGCGGGAGTCCATAGGTTCCCGGAAATCCTGGATCCCCGCTTTTGCGGGGATGACGAATGGGCGTTAAACGGCGCAAATCTGCCGTTCTCAGACATGCTCCCAGGAGCCGGGTATATATAAGATATAGCGATGTCCGTTCGGTACGCCCGGGCTTTAGGGGCGAAGGATCCTTCGCCCCTACCTGCATTTCTGGACATACGATCCCACACTCCCGTCCTTTGTATTTAAGTCTATTGGCGTTCATTCGCGGTTCTCGTTCACATTGGATGGCTGTGTCGGCGGTAGGCGCGGGCCCTTGCGCACCTATGTCTTTTCGGGCCGGGCGTGGTCCTTTTCTCGGGACCGGCCCCGCCGCGCCCATTCGTAGAGGGCCACGGCCACCGCCGTTGCGGCATTGAGGGATTCCACCCGGTCGGTCATGGGAATGGACAGCGCGCTTTTCCTCCATGCGGCGGGAAGCCCCGGGCCCTCCACCCCGGGAAGAAAGGCGAAGGTTTCCGGAAAGACGGCGCGATCCAAGGGCCGCCCCCCCTGGGACAAGGGGATGAGGGGAAGATCCGCGGGAAGGTCCTTGATGCCGGGCCCACGAAAAAGACGCAAATCCAGGGCGGCTCCCGCGGACGCTCGGAGCGCCTTGGGATGGAACGGACTGGCCCCCTCTTCCAGGATCACCACAGCGTCCACCCCGAAGGCGGCCGCGCTCCGCAGTACCGCCCCCACATTTTCCGGGTCCTGAAAGGGCACCAGGAGCGTGACGGGGGCAGGAAGACCCGATCCCGGGTCCCAGGGTTCCAACGCAGGCACGGAGATTTCCAGCAGAGGCGCCTCGGTGCCGAAAACATCCAATTGGCGAAAGAGAATCTTCTCCAGTTCGATCCACAGGGCGGCATCCGAAAGACCTTCAGGAGGCGGCGGCCCTCCCGGCCAGGACACCCAGGCGCGAACCCTTTCCGCATGGCGCCGGATCACATCCCGCACCACTTTCTCCCCGCACACCAGCGCAGCCCCCTCCTTGCGCACACCCTTGGCCGTGAGAATCTTCTTCAGTCTCTTGAAATGGGCATTGGCGGTGCTGGACACCACCTTCCGGCGGCCGGCCGCGTCAAACACCTTCCGGATCTGCGCCGGCCTTTGGGAAACCCGCCGGAAGACCACCAGCCGCCTCTTGTGCTGCGTGCCCGGAATCGTGTAGGCCAGGTCCTCCTTCAGCTCAAAGTGTCCGGTAAAACGCCGGGCGGCGTCGGCCACCTCGTCGTCGCAATGGGGGCCCTTCATGAAAATCGCCAGCCCGTCCCGGCACAGGCACCCTTCGATCCTCGTAAGTGTTTCTCCGATGGTTTCCACCGCCCGGGTGATCACCCCCTTCACCGGTTCATTGAAAGAGGCCGTGATCAGCCCGCCCTCGGTGCGGATACCTTCCAGCTTGAGTTCGTCCAGAACGGTTTGCAGGAAATCCACCCTCTTGGAACGGGCCTCGGCCAGGATCACCTGGAGACGGGGAAAGGCAATCTTGAGCGGGATGCCGGGCATGCCCGGGCCCGTTCCCAGGTCCAGCAAGGGGGACGGCAGGGAAATCAACTGGCCCGGAAGGATGGAATCCGCGTAGAGCTTCTCCACCATGTTTTCGAAATTGTGGATCCGGGTCAGGTTCAGCTCTTCGTTGTACTTTCGGAGCAGTTGGTGGTATGCCCACAGCTGGCGGATTTGCCCGCGATCCAGGGAAATCCCGCACCGATTGAGGATGTCGCCGAGCGGCTCAGGGCCCGGCTTCCGACTTTGGGAGACGCGGTCGGCTTTCTTCATTCACCTGTTCCTTTGTTTGCCGAGCGCCCGAACCGCCTTCGGCCTTTCAGGAGTCGACGTCATGGGGCAAGAAGAACCCAGGATCTTTTTCCACCCCGCCTGGCCGGTTCTCTACGAAGACAATCACATCCTCGGCGTATATAAGCCGGCGGGTCTTCTGGTTCAAGGAGATCGTACCGGGGATCCCTGTCTCTTGGAACTGGCCAGGCGCTGGATCAAGGAAGAGTACGGGAAGCCGGGAAACGTCTTCCTGGGCCTGGTCCACCGCCTCGACCGTCCCGTCTCCGGGGTCCTGGTCTTCGCCCGCACCAGCAAGGCCGCTTCCCGCCTGAGCCGGTCCTTTCGGGAACGGGAGACCGTCAAGGAATACCTGGCGGTGGTGGAAGGCCGTCCGAAGGATCCGGAGGCGACGATCGTCCATCACGTGCACCGGGTGCCCGGAGGGTCCACGCGCGTAACCGCGGGCACGCACCCCGCGGCCCAGCGCGCAAGCCTCAGCTACCGGGTCCTGGAAACGGGGGGATCCCGGTCCCTCTTGTTCGTGCGACTCGACACGGGACGAAAACACCAGATCCGGGTGCAGCTGGCCGCCCTGGGATGCCCCATCGCCGGGGACCTCCGCTACGGAGCCTCCAAGCCCTTGGCCAACCAGCAGATCGCCCTCCATGCCCGGCGGATTTGCTTCCCCCACCCCACGCGAGCGTCCATGGTGGAGATCGTCTGCCCGGTGCCCCGGCAGTGGCCCTGGGACGAGCCGCACATCCTGGAGGCCTCCCCTGCGAACATCCTTCGCCCCCTTTGGGCATGGGCCGATTATGAAAAATCCCCGCATCTTTCCCAAGTCTTGTAACCCCGGCATTCTTGTGAAAAAATGATATGTGAATGAAATTGTCTTTTCCCATTCCTTCAACCCACCTACATGCCAGGGAGGTGCCTCATGGCGGAATTGATGGATGTCATACGGTCCCGAAGAAGCATCCGAAACTTCGAAGACAAGGACGTCCCGGACGATCTTCTCAACCAGCTTCTGGATGCCGTGAAATGGTCCCAATCCTGGGCCAACACCCAGTGCTGGGAAGTGATCGTCGTACGCGATCCGGACACCAAGGCCAAGCTCCAGGAAACCATGGGCAAAGGGAATCCCGCCACCAAGGCCATCGTGGCGGCCCCGGTGGTTTTGGCCCTCTGCGGCAAACTCCAAACGTCCGGCTACTACAAGGGGCAGGTGACCACCAAGTTCGGAGACTGGTTCCTGTTCGACCTGGGCATCGCCACGCAGAACATCTGCCTGGCCGCCACGGACCTGGGGCTGGGCACGGTCGTGGTGGGCCTCTTCGACCAGGACAAGGCCAAGGAGATCCTGGGGGTTCCCGAAGGCTACGAACTGGCGGTGCTCCTTCCCATCGGTTACCCTTCCAAGGTGCCTTCGGCGCCCAAGAGGCGGGAAGTGGAAGAATTCACCCACTACGAGAAGTTCTGACGCGAAAACCGGGCCCCGACCCCTGTCGGGCCCCGGTTTTTCCATTCAAACTCAATTGGACATGGACTGCCACTTTCTCTAGAATCCGCCCGTTTTGACTTTGAGATACACTGTTTGAACACCCGATCCTTCGTTCTTGCGCGCTGTGGGATCCGTCCAAGCCCAAACGGACCCTCGGTGCCCGCTGTGTCATCCTTTTCGGGAACGCCCCGGCCGATGCACGGCCGCGCTCCCGCGGTGGGAGCAACGGAAACGGCCGGGAAACCAGCCTTACCACCACAAAGGAGGGACCGATGAAGTCAGGAAAATTCACAGGTGCGTTGCGAGGGGTCCTGGTGCTTGCCCTGGCCGCGGTGCTGTTTGCGCCGGCCTTGGCCCATGCCGTGACCAAGATCACGTTCTGGCATGCCATGAGCGGCAAACGGCTGCCAGCGGTGGAGCGCATCGTCAACGGCTTCAACGAGGCCCATCCCGACATCCAGGTGGAAGCCCAGTTCATGGGCTCCTACAAAGAGGTTTTGGCCAAGACCATCGCGGCCGTGAAGGCGGGAAACCCTCCCCACTTGGCCCAAGTCTACGAAGTGGGGCTCCAGACCATGCTGGACAGCGGCGTGATCGTCCCCGTCCACACCCTTTTTGAAGAAGGAGAGGTGGATTTCGGGGATGTGGTGGGCCCCATCCTGGACTATTACTCCGTGGACGGGAAACTCTATTCCATGCCGTTCAACTCCTCCACCGCCATCCTCTACTACAACAAGGACCTTTTCAAAAAAGCCGGCCTGGATCCCAACCGGCCGCCCACCACCTATAAGGAACTGGAGGAGATGGGCAAGAAGCTCGTGGAATCCGGGGTGGTTCCCAACGCCTTTTCCACCGGCTGGCCGTCCTGGGTTTTCGAGCAGGCCCACGCCTACCACAACCAGTTCTTCGCCAACAATGAAAACGGCCGCAAGGGGCGGGCCACCGAGGTTCTCTTCAACGGCCCGTTCGGCGTCAAGTACCTGGAAACCATGTCCCGCATGGCCAAGGAAAAGGTCTACATCTACGGGGGCCGGGAGTATTCGCCCAACAAGGCGTTTCTCGCCCAGCAGATCGCCATGCTGATCCAGTCCACGTCTTCGGTGGGCTCCATTGAGGCGGCCACGGAAGGGAAATTCGAGGTGGGCACCACGTTCCTGCCGCGCTTCGAAGGGTATCCGAGGGGCAATTCGGTGATCGGGGGCGCCACCCTGTGGGTTCTCAAGGGCCACAGCGACGAGGAATACAAGGCGGTCAAGGAATTCCTCAAGTGGATCATCCGCCCGGAAGTCACCGCCCAATGGCACAAGGACACCGGCTACTTTCCGGCCACCAACAGCTCCCTCAAGCTCCTCATGGACGAGGGATGGTTCTCCAACCATCCCAACCACCTGACCGCCTTCCTGCAGGTGCTTTCCGGGGTGAAGACGCCCATGAGCCAGGGGGTGCGGTTGGGCAACTTCGTGGAGATCCGGAACATCGTTCAGACGGCGCTGGAAAACTGCTTTGCCGGCAAGACGGATCCCAAGACGGCTCTGGACGAAGCCGCCCAGGAAGCCAACCGGGTTCTCAAGGAGTATTCGGAACTTTACAAGTAGCTTCTCCTTAGCGCGAGGGCCGGGGCGAGGCCCCGGCCCTTTTCAACCATCCCGAAGGACACCCATGGAAAGTCGCTTTCCCAACAAGATTCTTCCCTATCTGCTGGTGATGCCGTCGTTGCTGGTGGTCCTCGTCTTTCTCATCGTCCCGTCCATCCAGTCCTTTTACCTCAGCCTCTTTAGGGTGTCGCCCTTTGGAAACGTGCTCATCTTCAAGGGGCTTCAAAACTTCATCCATCTCTTTCAGGACCCCGCCTACTTGAACAGCCTGATCCGGAGCTTCTTCTTCACGGGCTTCATCGTGGTGGTGGGTCTGAGCATCTCCCTGGGCCTGGCTGTGCTGGCCAACCTGCCCCTGGCCGGAGTGGACATCTACCGCACGGCCCTCATTTGGCCCTTCGCCCTCTCCCCGGCCGTGGCCGGCACCATCTGGGCCCTGCTGGTGGACCCGTCCACCGGACCCATCACCTATTTCGTACAACTGGCCACCGGCTTGCGGCTCAACTGGATGACCAACGGCGACCTGGCTTTGCTCATCGTCACCGTCGCCGCCACATGGAAAATGCTGGGCTACAACGTCATCTTCTTTCTGGCAGGGCTTCAGAACGTTCCCAAGGAATTGCTGGAAGCCGCCCATATGGACGGGGCCGGATCCTTTCGGCGTTTCTGGAACGTGACCTTCCCCCTGCTCTCGCCCACCACCTTCTTTCTTTTCATCATGAATTCCTTGTACGGATTCTTTGAGGTCTTCGGGCTCATCGACGTGATGACCAAAGGCGGACCCGGGAAAGCCACGGACCTTCTGGTCTACAAGCTCTACGAAGACGGCTTCGTCAACTTCCGCACCGGCTACGCCTCGGCCCAGTCCATCGTGCTCTTCGTCTTCGTGGCCATCCTGACCATTCTCCAGTTCCGTTTCGCCGGAAAAAAGGTCTTCTACCGTTAGAGGGGGCGGCTTCCGTCATGCAGATCACCCGAACACAAAGCGTCCTGGCTCACGTCACGCTGATCGTGAGCATCCTTGTGATTGCGTTTCCCGTCTTTTTCGCTTTGATCACCAGCACCCATTCCTTCCAGGAATCCTTTTCCTTTCCGCCCAAGTTCCACGTGGGCTCCCATCTTCTGGAAAACTACCGGACCGCCTGGGAACGGGTGAACCTGGGAAGGCTTCTTTTCAACAGTACCCTCATCTCCGTGGCGGTATCCGCAGGAAAGATCCTCCTCAGTCTTCTGGCAGCCTTCGCCTTCACCTATTTCGGAGATTTCCGGGGCAAGACGACCTTCTTCATCCTGATCCTCATCACCCACATGCTGCCCCTGCCCATCCGGATCGTGCCCACCTTCGAACTGGTGGAAGACTTCGGCTGGATGAACACCTACTACGCGCTCACCATCCCCTTTTTCGCCAGCGCCACGGGCACGCTCCTTTTCCGCCAGTTTTTCCTCACCGTCCCCAACGATCTGGCGGACGCGGCCCGCATGGACGGTGCGGGCCCCATGAAGTTCCTGTGGAAGATCCTGGTGCCGCTTTCCAAGACCAACATGCTGGCGCTTTTCATGATTGAATTCATCTACATGTGGAACCAGTACCTGTGGCCGCTCATCGTCACGCACACGGACGACATGCGCGTGGTGCAGATCGGATTGAAGATGCTGCTGGCCGGCGAAGAACAGGCGGCCGAGTGGAACGTGATCATGGCCGGCACCATTCTGGCGATGCTTCCCCCGCTCATCATCCTGCTCATCCTGCAGGGGAGCTTCGTCAAGGGCTTCGCCATGCGCCAGGAAAAATAGGATTATAGTGCGATTTCCAAGGAGACCGGCAGGCAACCATGGCAGAAATCAAACTGGATCAGGTCAACAAACGATTCAAGAAGAATTGGGTGGTGCGGGACTTCACCCTGACCGTGGCCGACAAGGAGTTCGTGGTGCTGGTGGGCCCGTCGGGATGCGGCAAATCCACCACACTGCGCATGATCGCAGGACTCGAAGAGGTGACCAGTGGCGAGATCTCCATCGGAGGGCGGGTGGTGAACCATGTGCCGCCCAAAGACCGGGACATCGCCATGGTCTTCCAGAGCTACGCCCTCTACCCCCACATGAACGTCTACAAGAACATGGCCTTCGGGCTCATGAACCGGGGCGTCCCAAGAGACGAAATCGACCGGCGGGTGAAACAGGCGGCGGAGATCCTCGGCATCTCGGATCTGCTCCAACGCCGCCCGGCCCAGCTTTCCGGCGGCCAGCGCCAGCGCGTGGCCATGGGCCGCGCCATTGTCCGCGATCCCCAAGCCTTTCTCTTCGATGAGCCTCTGAGCAACCTGGACGCCAAGCTCCGGGTGCAAATGCGGGCCGAGCTGGCCAAGCTCCACGAACGCCTGCAGTCCACCATCGTCTATGTGACCCACGACCAGATCGAAGCCATGACCCTGGCCGACCGGATCGTGGTGATGAAGGACGGCAAGATCATGCAGGTGGGCCCGCCCCTGGAGGTTTACGAACGGCCCGCCAATCGCTTCGTGGCAGGATTCATCGGCAGCCCGTCCATGAACTTCCTGGACGTGCGGCTCGTGGAAGAGGCCGGAGATTTGTGGGTGGACGGAGAGAGCTTTCGACTCAAGGTCCCCCGACATCGCGCTCCCGCCTTCAGGGGCCACGTGAATCGCCCGGTGATCTTCGGCATTCGCCCTGAAGACGTCAAGGAGCGCCCGGGTGATGCTCTGCCGGAAGGGGTCGAGCCCTTGCGGGCGGAAGTGGACGTGCGCGAGCCCATCGGATCGGAGGTCATCATTACGGCCACCGTGGGATCCCACGCCTTCACCGCGCGGATCAGCCCCAATGTGGCGGTGCGCGTTCACGATCCCATCGATCTGGCCGTCAACATGAACAAGATGCACCTTTTTGACCCGGAATCCGAACAGGCCCTGAACGGCCTGTAGATCAGCAAGACAGAAGCGAGAGGATCTTTCGGGCCAGCTCCGCGAAGCCCTCGCCTCCGGTGCTGGGCGTGACATAGGCGGGTAGGTGCTCCATGCGGGAGGCGAACCGGGTGATGTTGGCCACCCCCACGGAAAGGTCAAAGGCGGCGAACATGGGTTCGTCGTTGGGCGAATCGCCGCAGAAGACGGCCCGGCGCCGGATGGTCTCCTCCGGAATTCCAAAGAGTTCCCGGGCAAGAAGCTGCGTGGTCCCCCGCTTGTCGTAATCGCCGAACCAGCCGTTCACGTGGATGGACGACACCTTGCAATGCGCTCCGTGGGTCTCGAAGATCCGAACGATCTCCTCCACCGCCTCCCAGCCCGCGTGCGACACGTCCTCGCAGTAATCCACCGCCAGATCCGCCTCCCGGTAGTGCTGGTCCGAGGCCAGGGCCACCCCGGGAACCCGCGCGCGAATCTCCTCCCACACCGCCTGGAGCCTCCGCCGGTTTTCCCGTCGCTCCGCCTCGTCCGCCAGGTAGCGCTTTCGCAGCTTTCCGGCCTCGGCGTCGTAGAAGAAGTAGAAAGCGCCGTTTTCCCCCACCACGGCGTCCACGGGCCACATGCGCGCGATATGATCGCACCAGCCCGCCGGCCTGCCCGTGATGGGAACGAGCTTCAGGCCCGATTCCTTGAGCGACCACAGGGCCGAATAGGCGCAGGCGGGAATGCGTCCCCGGGTGGTGAAGGTGTCGTCGATATCGAAAAGAACCCCCCACAGGTTCTGCACATCCTGCCTTGCGAGGGATTCCAGGGGCCGCATAACAGTTGAGGATCGACGGGAACCCACGGCCGTCACGACCTTTCCTCTTCCGTCTTGGATACCCCGACCGGTCCGGGCAATCCGGCAACGTCCAGCTGGTCCGGCACTCCCTCGCTGTCGGACGTCAAAAGCTGCACCAACCGCTCGATGGCCCACAGGATCGACTGCACCTCCTCTTCGCCCAGCTGTTGCAGCCGCTCCACGAACGTATCCTGCAGCGGAGTGGGCGCGTTCTTGATGAATTCCACGCCCTCATCGGTGATCTCCACGTGAATCTTTCTTCGGTCCTTGCTCACCCGGGTGCGTCGAACCAGGCTTCTTTTCTCCAGACGATCCACGATGCCCGTCACCGTGCTGCTGTTCAAAAAGACGATCTTGGTGAGCGCTCCCAGCGAAATGGGGCCGTGTTCGTAGATCTCCCGCAGGCAGATGAGCTGGGGCACCGTGATCTTGTAGGTTTCCTGGATGTGCTTGGAATGGATATCCAGCTCGCGGGCGATTTGGCGCAACCTCTTGGTAATGTGCACCACCGTGGGATCAACCATCATTGTTCCTCCGAACTACAAACAAAAATTCTGAAGCCCTCAGGGCTTCCTTGGGTTAAAAGGAATGCAACGCGCACGGGTCCTATAGCATATTTTTTCCCCATCGTCGTCGTGGAATGAAGGTCCCCCAGGATCGAAACGGAGGTCGAACGGTGAACACCCGACGGTTCAAGTACATGCGGTCCGACTTCGGAGAACTTCCCCTGAAGCTTCACCACATGGACATCATCCTTCGCTTTTTCGAAGACCGGGTGGAAGCGGAAAACCGCCTTCACCTGGAAGCCGCCATGGCCCGGGACTCCATCGCTTTGGACGCCAACAACCTGGAGGTCCGTTCCGTCCGGTTCGCCTGGGATTCGGGCAGTGCGGCCCCGGTTCCCTACCGGATCGACTCCCGGAACCACAAGCTCTTCATCACCCCGCCCCGCCCCCTTGAGCCCGGGGATCGTTTCGTGGTGGAAACCCACACCCTCTGCCACCCTTCCGATCACCTTCTGGAAGGGATCTACCGGGACGTGACCCCGCCGGGAGCCCCCCAGCAGTACATGTCCCAGTGTCAGCAATGGGGCTTCCAACGGATCATGCCCGTGGTGGACGACTGCCGGGCCAAGTGCACCATGACCACCACCCTGGAAGGGGACGCCCGCTACACCCACCTCATCAGCAACGGCAACATCAGCCGCACTCACAACCCCGACGGCGTCCCCGTGCCTCTGGAAGACGACCCCGGCCGCAAACGGATCACCTACCACAACCCCATCCCCATGGCGCCCTATCTGTTCATTGCCTGCGCCGGCACCTGGGATGAACTGAGCGATTCCGTCACGTATCCCTCGGGCCGAACGGTGCGCCTGGAATACCTGGTTCCGCCGGGCAAGGTCGACCAGGCGCGGATTCCCATGGAAATCCTCAAGCACTCCATCCTGTGGATCCACGAAACCCAGGGCTACGAATACCCAGGAGAAACCTACCGAACCATCTGCATGACCAAATCCAACTTCGGCGGCATGGAAAACGTGGGCAACACCACCATCGTCACCGACGCCGCCCTGGTGACGGAACACAGCCTGGACAGCCATCTACTCTACGCCCATGCCGTGATCGTCCACGAATTCGAACACAATCAATGCGGCAGCGAAACCACCATGGAAACCCCCTTCGACATGTGGCTCAATGAAGCCTACACGGTGGACGTGGAACGCCGCTATATGGCCTCCGTCTTCGATCCCACCTTCATGCGCCTGCAGCAGGTGGACAGCATCCGAAACCCCCTTTTGGGGCCGCTGGCCATTGAGGACGGAGGTCACGCCGGGCGAATCGTCCGCGAAGGCTTCAACGATCCGGACGAACTGGTGGACGGGGTCACCTACGTGAAAGCCGCCGAGGTGATCCGGATGCTTCGCCTCCTGCTGGGCGAAGACGCCTTCGAGGAGGGAAAGAACCTCTACTTCAGCCGCTACCGGAACGCAAACGCCAACACGGACCAATTCTTCCGGTGCTTTGAAGAGACGTCCGGGCGATCTCTGGAAACCTTCAAAAAGAAGTGGCTCCACACCATCGGCTATCCCAAGGTGACGGCCCGGTGTTCCTATGACGACACGACCGGCGTCTTCACCGTTCTCTTTCGGCAGGAGAACGGCGATGGCGCCGACCCGTTTCCGGTTCCCATCGAGCTGGCCCTGGTGGACCGCCGGGGGCGAGACATCCCGGGCACCCGCCGCACCTTCCTGCTGGAAGCCCCGGAAGCCCGATTGGAGCTGGAGGGCCTGGACGAAGCCCCCGCCTTCGCCTCCATCAACCGGGACATGTCCTTTTACGGTACCTTTCAGATACCGGAGGTTTCGGCCGAAACGCTCGCCCTTCAGGCCACCTTGGATCCCAACGCCTTCAACCGGGTGGAGGCCTTCCGGCAGTTGACGGATCGCCAGCGCCTCCGCCTCCTCCACGACCCCGAAGCGGAAGTCGATCCGGCATGGCTCGACCTCTACGGATCTTTCCTTCGGGACGACTCCCTTCCTGCAGCGCTCAAATCCTACTTCCTTCGGATCGACGAGCAACCGCTGGACCGAAGATTCGCCACGTGGTTTCCTGAACTGGCGGAGGCCCGAGATCGCCTCATGCGCGCCGTCAACTCCAGATACCAGGACGATCTGGTCCGGCTCTTCCGCCAAATCGACACCTATCGGCCTCCCGAACATCCGAGGGACGGTCTGGAAGAGCGTCTCCTCAAGGCAACGCTCACGGAACTCATCGCCGTGGCGGACACGTCCGAAGTCCACGGTCTCCTCCACGAACACTTCCGACGAGCCACCACCGCCACCGATCGCGTCTCGGCCCTCATGGCCCTCAACCGCAGCTCATGGCCGGAGCGCCGGCGGCTCCTGGAAGAGGCCTACCGGGCCTGGCATTCCGACGTGAGCGGATACGCCAACTACCTCAAGGTGGTGGCCTCGGGGACCCATCCGAATGTTTTCCAGGAAATCGCCGAGGAAAAGACCCGCCCCACCTTCGACATCACCCATCCCACCCAGAGCCGGGCGCTTTTCGTGACCATGGCCTTGAACACCAAGATGGTGTGGAGCGCAGAGGGCATCCGATGGGTCCGGGACCGGGTGATCGAGCTGGCGCCGGTCAATGCCACCGTGGCGTCCCGGCTCTTGAACACGTTCCAGCACGTGGGCTCCCTGAAGGAGGAGCTGAAGCGGCCCGTGGCGGAGGCCTTGCGGGAGATACGGGTGCAGGTTTCCGAGGAGGTCTGCCCCACGGTGGCGGGCCAGGTCGCGGCCTATTTGGAGGGGGTCTAGGAGCCGGTCCGACAATGTTTTTCCGGCTTGGAAGGCCGGGATTCCCCTCTCTCATCGTGGCCGCGGGGCTTCAGCCCCGCGGAAGGGGCCATCGGAACCCCTGGAAGTCGCAGGCCGTATGCGATGGCCTATCCGACAACCGGGGATTCCTCCGCAGCCCTGAAGGGCTGCGCTACGAGAAAAAAGATCATCCGCGGCGTTGTCGGGCAGCCTCGTAGGGGTTGGTTTTAGGCCTGCCCGCCGGACCTTTGGGATTGGAAGGAATCGTCCAGTTGATGCAAAAGTTTTTCCTTTGCCCGTTGACAAAGTGGCCCGGCCACCCTAAATAGTAATCGTTACTATTTGAAAAGGAGGAACCGTGCCCCGGAAAGAAGCACTTAAAATGACACCCCAAAGGCGCCACATCCTCCGCGCCCTGCGAAGCCGCCACTGGCACCCCACGGCGGATGAAGTCTATGCGGAGGTGCGTCGCGATCTTCCGCGCATCAGCCTGGGCACAGTCTACCGAAACCTTGAAATCCTGGCCAACACCGGTTTAATTCAAAAATTAGCAACAGCCGGTCCCCAAAAGCGCTACGACGGAAATCCCGTCCGCCACTTTCACCTCCGGTGCCGCCGCTGCGGCAAACTGGAAGACGCTCCCGTTCAGGAAGGGTTCGACCCCCTCGCCTTCCTGGCCGACCCTGCGGGATACGTGGTGGAAGGCTACGTGTTGGAATACCTGGGCCTGTGCGCATCATGCCGTGAGGCCGATGCGCACGCCCGGGATAATCGGAGCCCTGCTCCGTCATGAGAGAGCCGGTCCTCCGAGCCCCCCGTCCGGCGGCTTGGAGGACCCTTTGCAGGCAAAACCATGGAATCTGGTCAACGCCTGATTCAACCACAAGGAGGAGAGAAGAAATGAGTCGACTGAAAGGCACCCGCACGGAAAAGAATCTGCTCACCGCTTTCGCCGGAGAATCCCAGGCGAGAAACCGCTACACCTACTTCGCCTCCCAGGCCAAAAAGGAAGGCTACGTGCAGATCGCCCAGATCTTCGAGGAGACGGCAAACCAGGAAAAGGAACACGCCAAGCGTTTCTTCAAGTTCCTGGAAGGGGGGGAAGTGGAAGTGAGTGCCGCTTTTCCTGCGGGCATGATCGGATCCACCCTGGAGAACCTGAAGGCGGCGGCAGAAGGTGAACATTATGAACACACGGAGATGTATCCGGAGTTCGCCAAGATCGCCAAGGAAGAAGGGTTCGACGACATTGCGGCCGTCTTCATGAACGTCTCCGTTGCCGAAAAGCAGCATGAGAAGCGCTATCGGGATCTGGCGGCCAATATCGAACAGGGCCGGGTCTTCAAGCGCGAAGCTCCGGTGAAGTGGCGGTGCATCAACTGCGGGTTCATCTACGAAGGCGCGGAAGCTCCCGCCCAGTGCCCGGCCTGTGCCCATCCGCAGGCTTACTTCGAGCTGCTGGGCGAGAATTGGTAGTTGACGAATTGTCTTTTCACGTAGGGGCGGGGTTTATCCCCGCCCTTCAGGTACGCAGAGGCCCAGAAACCCAACAAAGAAATCGCTCCGTTATAGGTCATAGGTCCTTAGCGCTGAAGGAGGCCCGAAGATTCATGCATCCGGTTGAGATCAAAAAAGGCATCTACAATGTGGGCGTGGTGGACTGGAACATCCGGGACTTCCACGGGTATTCCACTTACAAGGGAACCACCTACAACGCCTATCTGGCTCTGGACGAAAAGAAAGCCCTTTTCGACACCGTCAAGAAACCCTTCTGGAGTCAGCTACTTCACAACATTCGAAAGCTCGTGGACCCGCGCTCCATCGATTACCTCATCGTCAACCACGTGGAGATGGACCATTCCGGGTCGATTCCCGAGGTGATCGAGGCGATTCAGCCGGAAAAGATCTTCTGTTCCGCCATGGGCAAGAAGGCTCTTGACGCCCATTTCGGGTCGGACCGCTGGCCTCTGGAAGTGGTCAAGTCGGGCCAGCAGATCTCTCTCGGCTCCCGGACCGTCACTTTCCTGGAGACGAGGATGCTCCATTGGCCCGACAGCATGTTCAGCTACATCCCGGAAGAGAAGCTTCTCATCTCCAGCGACGCCTTCGGCCAACACTGGGCCACCAGCGAGACCTTCGACGACGAGGTGGCCCTTCCCGAGCTCCTGCGGCACGCGGCCAAGTACTACGCCAACATCCTGCTCCCCTATTCCCCGCTCATTCAAAAGCTTCTGGGCACCGTGTCGGAGCTGGGCCTTGAGATCGACACGATCGCCCCGGACCACGGGATCATCTGGCGCAGCCGGCCGCAGGCCATCCTGGAGGCCTACGACATCTGGAGTCGGCAGGAAGCCCGACGCAAGGCTCTCATCATCTACGACACCATGTGGCAGAGCACGGAAAAGATGGCCCATGCCGTGGCCTCCGGCCTCGCCGAGGAAGGAGTGTCGTTCAAGATGATGAGTCTCAAGCACAACCACCGAAGCGACGTGATGACGGAGGTCCTGGACAGCCGCGCGCTCATCTTCGGCTCCCCCACCCTGAACAACGGCATGCTCCCCACCATGGCCGACATGCTCTGCTACCTCAAGGGCCTCAAGCCGGCCAACAAGATCGCTGCCGCGTTCGGATCCTACGGCTGGAGCGGGGAGGCGGTGAAGCTCATCACGCAGCAGCTGGAAGAGATGAAGATGGACCTTCTGGAGCCCGGCGTGCGCGTCCAGTATGTTCCGGACCACGATGCCCTGGCCCAATGTGTGGAGCTGGGCCGCAAGGTGGGCCGGGCCGTCAAGGAAACCACGTAGGGGCGAGCGGCCGTTCGCCCCTGCAGGTTCCCGTTTTTTCAAGGAACGTTCCGCTGGACCATCAAAACCTCGCGCTTATATGAAAAGCGACCTCGTTCTGTTCGTGCGGACCGTAGGGGCGAATAATCCTTCGCCCCTACAGGGGCTTGCTTCCCAACCGTGCGTTTGATCCTTCGCTGTCACGGGCCGCCCGTGACGGGGGTTGACGTGATAGCGAACCGCGAATGAACGCGAATAGACGTGAATAAGGAAGCGTTCCACCCGGCGATCAGAACCCTCTCGCAATTTCCGGTGCCGCCGCCGCTCTCCAAGCGGCGCGGCCCATGCAAACCAGGCAAGCCGCACAAAGGAGTCTTCCTTATGGATACCCTGCTTCTTTCCCGCCTGCAGTTTGCTGCAGCCACCTTTTTCCACTTCCTTTTCGTGCCTTTGACGCTCGGCCTGTCCATCCTCATCGCCGTCATGGAAACCAAGTACGTGCGCACCGGCGACGAGGAATACAAGCGGATGGCCAAGTTCTGGGGCAAGATCTTTCTCATCAACTTCGCCATAGGCGTGGTGACCGGCATCACACTGGAATTCCAGTTCGGCACCAACTGGTCCCGCTACTCCCACTACGTGGGCGACATCTTCGGGTCCCTTCTGGCCATCGAAGCCACCGCCGCCTTCTTTCTGGAATCCACGTTCATCGCCGTGTGGGCCCTGGGCTGGAACCGCCTTTCCGCCAAGGCCCACGCCGTCACCATCTGGCTGGTGGCGTTCGCGTCCAATCTCAGCGCCGTCTGGATCCTCATCGCCAATTCCTGGATGCAGCACCCCGTGGGCTACACCATCCGGAACGGCCGGGCGGAACTCACCGATTTCCTGGCCGTGGTCACCCAGCCCTTCGCGTGGCACACCATCTTCCATACCCTGGCCGGCGCCTACATTCTGTCCGGGATGGTGGTGATGGGCGTGAGCGCCTACCATCTGCTGCGAAAACAGCATGTTTCCTTCTTCAATCGATCTTTCCGCATGGCCGCGGTCTTCACCTTCGTCTTCGCCGTTGGCTCCGTGGTCCAGGGCCACGCCCACGGTGCGGAAGTGGCCAAGGTGCAGCCGGCGAAGCTGGCCGCCATGGAATCGCTCTGGGAAACCAAACAGCGTGCGCCCCAATATCTCTTTCTCATCCCCAACGAGAAGGAAGAAACCAACCTCGTGGAACTGGGTGAGCTTCCCGGGGTGCTGAGCCTTTTGGCCTACCACGACATGAACGCCACCGTGAAGGGCCTCAAGGACTTTCCGAAGGAGGAACGCCCGCCGGTGACCATCACCTTTCTAGCCTTCCGCATCATGGTGGGATTGGGATTCCTCTTCCTGGCCTTGGCCTTCTGGGCCTTCTGGAAGCGCAAGAACCCTGGCGACAGCCCGTTGCTCTTGAAAGCCCTTCTGCTGGCCATCCCGCTTCCCTACATCGCCCTGGAAGCCGGGTGGACCCTGGCCGAGGTGGGCAGGCAGCCCTGGGTCGTTTACGGGGTGATGAAAACCTCGGATGCGGTCTCTCCCATTGCCGCCTCCCAGGTGGGCGTTTCCCTGGCGGCTTTCATTATCGTTTATTCGCTTCTCGGTCTGGCGGCATTTTACCTCATGATCCAGCACGCCCGGCGCGGCCCCGAGGCAAAAGAAGCTGAGGCCTAGGAGCCTGTTCGAGAACTCCGCAAAGCGTCACTCCCGCGCAAGCGGGAGTCCATAACCTACTGGACATTCCGGATCCCCGCTTCCGCGGGGATGACGAAGGGCCGCTGAACGGCGCAAATCAATCGTTTTCAGAGGAGGTAATGCGATGCTTCCTTCCATTTGGTTCCTTTTGTGGGGTCTGTTGTGGGCCGTCTATTTCATGCTGGACGGCTTCGATCTGGGGCTGGGCGTCCTCAGCCCCTTTCTGGCCAAGTCGGAAACCGACAAACGGATCATCTACAACGTGGCCGGGCCGTTTTGGGACGGCAACGAGGTGTGGCTCATCGCCGCGGGCGGAGTCACCTTCGCCGCCTTTCCCACGACCTATGCCGTCATGTTCAGCAGCCTCTATTCCGCGCTCATGCTGGTCCTTTTCGGGCTGATTTTCCGCGGCGTGGCCTTTGAATTCCGAGGGAAGGTGGACAGCCCCGGCTGGAGAAAACTCTGGGATGCGGCCCTCTTTGTGGGGAGCTTCCTGCCCGCCTTTCTGCTGGGCGTGGCCTTCGCCAACATCTTTGCGGGCATCCCCATCGACGAAAATGGGGTTTACCAGGGAACACTCTTCACTCTTCTCAATCCCTACGGCCTGCTGGGTGGACTCCTCTTTCTCATGCTCTTCCTGGTTCACGGCGCCCTCTGGCTGGCCCTCAAGACGGAAGGGGAGCTCCAGGAGCGCGCCGGTGCCGCCGCCAAGGCCTTGTGGTGGATTCTGGCGGGCGTGGCCGTGGCCTTTCTGGTGGCCACCTGGTACGCCACCCGCCTCTACATGAACTACATCAAAAACCCCCTGCTCTTTTCCATCCCCATCGTGCTCATTCCCGTGGTGACGGTGGGGGCCCTTTTCGCCACCCGCTACTTCGCCGGCAAAGCGAACTGGGGCAAGGCGTGGGTGAGTTCGGCGGTGACCATCGTGGGGGCCACCTTCTTCGGTGTGGCGGGGCTCTATCCCAACCTGCTGCCGTCCAGCATCAACCCCACCTACAGCCTGACCATCTACAATTCCTCGTCCAGCCCCCTGACTCTCAAGATCATGCTCACGGTGGCGCTGATCTTCGTTCCCATCGTGATCGCCTACCAGGCGTGGACCTACCGGCTTTTCCACCCCAAGGTGACCCAGGAGGATCTGGCCTACGAGGAAGCCTACTGATCGGCATCCTGCGAGATAGATTCGTGCCATCAACGTGTAGTAGGGGCGGTTCGCGAACCGCCCCTGCAACCTATTCCCCCCATTGCTCACTGCCGACGTCCGAATCGGCCCGCTATCATCAGGTAGCTGCCCGCACCATTCGACAACCCGGACGACACGGTCATCGGGAAGGTATCCGCCCCTGGTTCCAGGGCTTCGCTCCACAACCTCTTCACCCCGCCCTCCATGCCGCCACGCCACCAGGAGGATGCCCGAATACTGGTCCAATGCCCATTCTCAGTAAAACGCCAGGGGCAGAGTGAAACAAGGAACGGAATATGTGGGAGCGGCGAAAGCCGCACCGGGATCGGTCGGTGAATGCCAGTGAAAGACGGATATGGTGCAGCACGGATCCCGGACTCCGGCTTACGGATCACGGATCTTGTCTTCTCTTGACAAAGGTTCGGAACTGCGGGTAAAAGGGAAGCGTTTGTGAAATTTTGCTTTTTCGGGGGTGGATCCCGCGCCCCTCACACCAAGAAAATCCTGGCCGTTTAGCGTGGTTGTTCAGTTTTTTCGAACCCGTTAACCTTAAGTCTTTGTGGGGCTGACTCATGGGCGAAGTGAAAAATAGCACGTCAAAAAAAGGCCTCGGCATCGTCTTCTTTCTGGCTGGATTCGTTGGAGCCCTCATCCTGGGATGGGTGGTCTTCCCGAACCTCCTCTATTCCAGCAAGACCCAGCCGGTCACCTTCCTCCATTCCTCCCACGAGGACAGCAGCTGCGAAGACTGCCACTACTTCCGTGACGACGGCTCTTATTCCGGTGTCCCCGGTGTGGCGAAATGCGCCGAATGCCACGAGGAGCCCATGACCGAATCGGAGGACGAGCGGATCCTGGTGGAAGAGTACATCCAGCAGGAACGCGAAATCCCCTGGCTCGTCTACGCCTGGCAGCCCGATAACGTCTATTTTTCCCACGCGGCCCACACGGAAGAGCAGGGCATCGAATGTGTCCGCTGCCACCGGGACGTGAGCGCCGAAGAGAAGATGCCCGTCTACAAGGAGAACCGCATCACCGGCTACAGCAAGAACACCATGAAGATGGTGGAATGCGAAAAGTGCCATGCCGAAAAGGGCGCCAGCAACTCGTGCCACATCTGCCACAAGTAGTGGGCAAACCCGGAATTTTGACGGATTTCATATCGAGGCCACAGGTCTGAACCGACCGAACGCGAGGGATTTGGAATGAGTCTAGGGCGAAGAGCTTTTCTACAGTTTGTGGGTGGTGCCATAGGCGGAACCCTGCTGACCCCCATCCCCTGGAAGCTGGCAGACGACTCCGCCATTTGGACCCAGAACTGGTCCTGGCGCCCCTCTCCGGAACGCGGGGAGATCACGGAGACCACCGGCACCTGCCTCCTGTGCCCCGGGGGCTGCGGCATCCAGGCTCGATTGGTCAACGGCCACCGGGCCATCTATGTCAAAGGCAACCCGGATCATGCGGTGAGCCGCGGCGGTCTCTGCCCCGTGGGAGCGGCCGGCTTGCAGTACCTTTATGCCCCCTACCGAATCACCCAGCCCCTGAAGCAGACGGGAAAACGGGGCGATCCCCAAGGGTTCCAGCCCATCGCCTGGAACGAGGCTCTGAAGATCGTCGCCGACAAGCTCGCGGCCGTCCGCAAAAAGGGCCTACCCCACACAGTGGCCTGCATCACCGGCCAGGACCGCTCCAGTGTGACGGACCTGTGGAAGCAGTTCTTCGCCGCCTACGGCTCGCCCAACCTCTACACCATGCCCCGGCACAGCGACAGCACGCGCCTCGCCGTGGCCCTTGCCACCGGGTATGACGCCGACTTGGGCTTCCACCTGGAAAAGGCCACCTACGTGCTCAACTTCGGGGCGCCCCTGCTGGAAGGCTGGGCCGCCCCGGTGCGGATCCAGCAGATTTTCTCCCGCTGGCAGACGGAGCAGCCCGGGCTACCCAAGACGGAACTGGTCCATGTGGAATCCCGCTGCTCTCTCACCGCCTCCAAGGCCGATCGCTGGATCGCTTGCAAACCCGGCACCGAGGCCGCTCTGGCCCTGGGAATCGCCCACGTGCTCATCCGGGAAAAGCTTTACGATGCCGCCTTCGTCTCCGAGAAGGTCTTCGGGTTCGAAGACTGGACCGATGCCGCGGGAGCCCTGCGAAAGGGCTTCAAAGCCCTGGTCCTGGCCAAGTACTCCCCCAAGGACGTGGCGGCCGTCACGGGGGTGGACGCCCAGGTCATCCAGGAGCTGGCCCGCGAGCTGGCCCGGCAGAAGAACGCCGTGGTTCTCTGGGGACAGTCCTCGGACACGCCCAACAACCTGTACCACGACCTGGCCTTCCTGGCTCTCAATGCTCTGATCGGAGCCCTGTCCGACAAGGCCATGGTCTCCCTGGTTCCCTCGCAGCCGTGGCAGGCGCTGCCGGAACCCGCCATGGACCTGGAGGCCTTCAAGGGACTGGGCCAGAAGCCGCTGGGACAGCCCACGTCGGTCCCCAAAACCAAGGTGCGTCCCAACACCCTGCACGCCTTCCTCAACGCGCTGGCCAACGGGGAAGAGTATCCCATCGAGCTCCTGTTTGTGCACGAAGCCAACCCCGCCTATGGGCTGTCGGAAAACACCTTGGCCGTGCAGGCCCTCCAGAAGGCGGGCATGGTCGTCTCCTTCGCCAGTTATCTGGACGAAACGGCCGCGTACGCCGACCTTATCCTTCCCAACCACAACGCCTTTGAGCGGCTGGACGACGTGATCGGGCTTCCCGGGGCTCCCTTCGCCTTCTACGCGGTGGCCACCCCCATCCTGAAGCCCCACTACGACACCAAGTCCACCGGGGACGTGGTGCTGGGGCTCGCCAAGACGCTGGGCGGCACCGTGGCCCAAAGCCTTCCCTGGAAGAATTACGAGGAAGTGCTGAAACTCCGGGCGGCCAAAATCGCCGAGGGGGCCACCGGGCTGCTCGTGGATGCGACTTTCGATCCGGCATCCGTAGAGCCCGGCGTTTCCCTGAGGGCCAACTTCAAGAAAGCCGCCGACGTGTGGAAGAAGCTCACCGCCGGGAGCTGTTGGGTCGAGGCGCCTCAGGCCTTGGATGCCTGCACCACCCCGTCGGGCCGCTTCGAGCTGGCGTGCCAGGGCCTTCTCGCCAGCGTGTCCACCAACGCGGGCGACGAGCTCTTCATGGCCCACTACAAGCCCTTGCCGCCGTCGGGCAATGCCGGCGAGCTGCCTCTCCTCCTCACCACGTACCGGTCCCTCAGTCTGGCGCCGGGCTACGTTCCCAATGCGCCGTTCATGAACAAGCTCCTCCCCGACGACCTCCTTTTGAAGCAAGACGTCTTCGTGGAGGTTCATCCAGAAACCGCACGGAAGCTCGGCCTGCGGCACAAGGCCAAAGCCGTCCTCAAGACCCCGCTGGGAGAGGCCCCGGTTCGCGTTCGGGTGGCTCCCACCGTCCCGGCGGATGTGGTGGCCCTGCCGGAAGGGCTGGGACATACCGCCTACGACGAGTACGTCCAGGGCAAGGGCGTCAACGCCAACAGCCTGGTTGAGGTACATCTGGATCCGGTGACGGGACTGGGAACCGTTTGGGCCACCAGAGCCCAGTTGCGCTTAGCCTAACAGGGGATAACACCGATGAGTGGAAATGCACATTCTGGACATGCGGAAAGCAAGGTCCGCTACGGCATGGTTATCGACCTAGACAAGTGCACGGGGTGCGGAGCGTGCGCCGTGGCTTGTCAGCAGGAGAACAACGTCTCCTTCCGACCGGATGAGAGCGACAAGCTGCGCACCATCGCCTGGATGACCTTGTACCGTCTCGACAACGGCAAGGATTACCCGGAGCACCGGGAGGCCATGTTGCCGCGCCCCTGCATGCAGTGCGACTCCCCGCACCATTCGCCGTGCACCTTCGTCTGCCCGGTCAACGCCACGGTGCGGGACGAGCACACCGGGATCGTGGATCACATCGCCGTGCGCTGCATCGGCTGCCGCTACTGCATGGTGGCCTGCCCCTACCATGCCCGGAGTTTCAACTGGTGGGATCCCAAGTGGCCCAAGACCATGGAGGCCATGCTTTCTCCCGAGGTGAGTCCGCGCATGCGCGGTGTGGTGGAAAAGTGCACCTTCTGCCACCACCGGCTCAACCGGGCCCGGGACCGGGCGCGTATCAACGGAGAGGACCCCGACGGGGTCGTTTACACGCCGGCCTGCGCGGAAGCCTGCCCCACCGGCGCCATCACCTTCGGGAACCTCAGGGACCCCCACAGCGACGTGGCCAGGCTTGCCAAGGATCCGCGGGCCTTCCGGATTCTGGAAAAGCTCCACACGGAACCCAAGGTCTACTACCTCAGTTCCGACCAATGGATCCATAAGCAGTCGGACAACGATCTGTCTTAAGAAGGGCGCACCCTCAACGTCTTCGAGGAGTCGATTATGGACAAGGCATTGATACCGGAAGGTGTAAAACGCTGCCCACTGCCGGTCTTCGGCCTCTGGATGCTGGTCCTCTTCGCCGTCATCGCCTGGGGCGTCTATGCAGGCCTGACGGTTCTCATCAAGGGCCTCCATGTCACAGGACTCAACAACTACTTCGGTTTCGGCCTCTACATCTGCGTGGACCTGGGAATCATCGCCTTGGGCGCCGGGGCCTTCTTTTCCGGGTTCATGTACTACGGCCTTTCCCGGTTCTTCCCACAGCTCAAGGAGCTCCATAAAATCATCAACCTGGCCGTCATTGTGGGGTTCTGCTGCTACACGGGCGCGTTGCTGGTGCTCCTTCTGGAAATCGGCCAGCCGCTCAGGGGCTGGTTCGGCTACTGGCACGCCAACGTCCACTCCATGCTCACGGAAGTGATCTTCTGCATTTCGTGCTACGCCATTGTCCTGGTGATCGAGTTCGTGCCCATCATCTTGGAAAACCGCAAGCTGGACGCCGTGAAGCCTTTGCACATCTTCGGCCACAATCTCCATGAGATCATGGCCATCTTTGCCATGACGGGCACCTTCCTGAGCTTCTTCCACCAGGGGTCCCTGGGCGGCGTTCCCGGCGTCATGTTCGCCCGCCCGTTCGCCTATCGCGAAGGCTTCTTCGTGTGGCCCTGGACCTTCTTCCTCTTCACCCTGTCGGCCATGGCCTGCGGCCCGGCCTTCACGGCCCTCATCTGCCGGCTCATGGAGAAGGTTACCCGCAAGCAGCTGGTGGACCGCAGCGTCTACGAACTGATCGGGAAGATCGAAGGGGTCCTGCTCCTCATCTATCTCATTCTAAAGGGTCTGGACACTCTCTACTGGGCCCTGGACACGGCGCCGGGCTTCGGCCTGAAGCTGAGCGATTTTTACAAGGAACCTTACGGGATGTGGCTCTTGGTCGCCGAGCTGGGGATTTGCGGTGTCATTCCCGTGATCCTGCTCCTCACCCCCCAGGCCCGCAAGGTCAACGGCCTCCTCTTCTTGGCCTTCTTCCTGGATTGCGCCGGGATCGTCATCAATCGGTTCGCCATGACCGTGGAAGCCCTGGCCATTCCGGTCATGCCCTTCGACCAATGGGCCGTCTACATCCCCACCTGGGCCGAGTGGGCGCCGTGCATTGCCATGCTCGCCTATGGGGCGGTGATCGTCTCCCTGTCGTACCGGTACCTGCCCATCTTTCCCCGGGAACGGGAACTCAACCCTTAACGGATTTTCCCGATGCCCTCGCTTGGCCTCGGTGGAAAGCGGGTACGATCTGCCAGAACACCTCAGCCTTGGGCGGGGTCCATGCGACCCCACCCAAGGCTTTTCTCTGCGCCCTACGGGACCATGCCGGGTGCGTTTCTTTTGCGGTGCTTGCCGGTGGGTTTTGCTCAAGGCTCCGAAGCAGAAGGTCAAGGAGACCCGCCCCATGAGGGGCCGAGAACGCCCTCCAACGCCTCCGGAACGTCCCGCTTTCGGTTTGACACGCCCCCAAGGGGGTGTTAGCTTCAAAGCTCCCGATTGAGGTGCAAGAGCCGAGGCAACGAAGACCCATGGCAACCAAGGCCCGACTGGCAGAGATTTTCGGCGGCAACCGCCACCCCAAGATCATCCTCAGCCTCACCGTGGCTTTTCTTCTCGTGCTGGAAACCCTCATCTACCTCACGGCCGCCAGCCAGGCGGGCGATCAAAGCCGCATCATCATCACCGACGCCTCCGGCGCCAAGGTGTACGAGACGACGGGAAGCACGCTCAGCAGCTACGAGAAGATGGTGTTCGAAAGCACCTTCGGTCCCTTGGAGCGCTACCGGATCCATCTCCAGACGGAATACCGCCCGTTTCCCTTTCGTGCCTGGCTTTCCGCCGCCATCGGCATCCCCATCGGCCTGGTTCTCCTGATCGCCTTCGCCGTCAAGGCCTTCTTGTCCCTCCTCTACGGGGAAGACAGCCCCCGGGCCTCCCAGGGGACCTCGGGAGCCTCCCCCGGTTCCCTCACCTCCTTTTGGCACCTTCTGAACGGAATCTCCGTTTTCCACGTGGGCGTCCTGGTGGTCGTGGGGGTCCTTCTCTTCTGGATGGTTCCCAACTTTCTGGGAGATCTGGGACGTGTCGCCGCTGGGTTCCTGGAGGAATACAGGATCCTGGTCCTCGGAGGTGCCGCTTTTTTGGCGGGCGTCTTGATTTGGGTGATCTATCTCCGTTACCGTTTATCCAAGCAGGTTCTCCAGAATCAGATGGAGATCGAAAGACTCAGGATCGAGCAAATGCGCTTACTCCCTAAGGATTCCTCCGAGCTCCTTCCTTCCCCGCAGGATGAAGCCGGCACGGACCGTTGAAAGGAATCGGAAGATGTTCTTCAACCGACGCAAGAAGAAAAAAGATGAGCCTGAGGAGAAGAAGCCCACCGTCAATCAGGGCATTTTCTACCTTTACGCCATCATCGGCCTGCAGGTGCTGTTCGTCTTCGGCCTGATGGCCGTCATCATCACCCTGGGCAAGGTTCTGGCCACTCCATTGTGGGTCTTCCTTTTCAGCTTGGCTGTGGGCGTCGCCGGCATCGCCTACGTCTATCGAAAGGCCAAAGCGCAGCTTCGCAAGGTCCGGGACGCCCTTAAGCACGTGGACCTTTCCGACCGAAACTACGAAATCAGCTTCATGGGCGGAGTGTTGACCATGCGGGTCGAGCACAACCCGCAGCGGCTCCTGGAGGATCGGTCCAACCCGCTGGTGGAGGCCGAGGTGGACGCGGAGCCCGTGGAAGCTGCGGCAACCCGCCCGGCCAAGGTGGTGGGCATGTCCAACTGACCGGAAGCAGCACCGCGTTTCGCGCCAAGGCGCGAAGCCGCAAAAAAGAATCGGGCTTTCACACACCCCGGAATACAGGGGCAAAGAATCTTTCGCCCCCTACATTGAACACCAAAACGACCGCTTGACACGCAGCGCAGCCCGTCAGGGCTGCGAAGAGACCCCGGACGACAGGCGGACATTCGCGCATTTCGCACGAGTCAACGAAACGGCGAGAACTCCTTTGCGCGGGGCGAAGCCCCGCGCCTAAGAAAAAGCGAAGTTTCCTGCCACCCGGGACGGCAGAGCCACCGTCTGGCAATCCTCCGCCCCCCGCTGGAACAGGACGGCATGCCCGGGACATGGGCATGCCGATCGTCATTCCGTGTTGTCCAGACCCCGCGGAACCCCCAGAAGCGGGATGCGGGGCTCCCGCCATTTGGCGATGACCGTATCCTTTTTCCAGTTGACATCGTCCTTCCGGGGATGGTCCAGGTTATAGTGGAGCCCCCGGCTTTCCTTGCGCATCAAGGCACACCGTACGATCAGTTCCGCCACCAGAGCCAGGTTCTGCAGCTCCACCAGATCCGTATTCAGGGGGATGTTGGGGAGATGCTCCCGAATCTCCATGCGGATCTGGGCGATGTGCTGGCCGGCCAGCTTGAGCCTCTTGTCGGTGCGCACGATCCCCACGTAGTTCCACATGAGCCGGCGGATCACGTCCCAGTTGTGGGCGATGAGAATCATCTCGCTCTGGTTGCCGTTTCCCGTCGGCAATTCCTTGGGCCAGCTGGGAATGTCCGGGAAAGCACGCTTTCGCCACTGCTGAATATTTTCGGTACAGTGCACCGCGCCCCGATGGGAAAAGACGGCCGCTTCCAGGAGGGAATTGCTGGCCAGGCGGTTGGCTCCGTGCAGACCTGTACAGGCGCATTCTCCGATGGCATACAGGTTGGCAATGGACGTCTGGGCCCACAGGTCCGTGACGATCCCACCGCACATGTAGTGAGCCGCAGGCACCACCGGGATAGGATCCTTGGTGATGTCGATCCCCAGGCTCAGGCACTTCTTGTAGATGTTGGGGAAGCGCTTCTTCAGGAATTCCGCGTCCCGGTGGCTGATGTCCAGATAGACGCAGTCGTCGCCCGTGCGCTTCATTTCCGTATCGATGGCGCGGGCCACCACGTCCCGGAAGGCCAAGTCCCTGAGAGGGTGGTACTTTTCCATGAAGGCGTTCCCGCGCTTGTCGATGAGACGCCCGCCTTCGCCCCGCACCGCTTCCGAAATCAGAAAATTCTTGGCGTGCGGGTGGTACAAGCAGGTGGGATGGAACTGGACGAATTCCAGATTGGCCAGTCGGGCCCCGGCCCGATAGGCCATGGCCAGACCGTCTCCTGTGGCCACGTCGGGGTTGCTGGTGTACAGGTACACCTTCCCGGCCCCTCCGGTGCACAGCAGGGTGGCGTGGGCCGCAAAGGTGTGCACCATGCCGCTTTCCGTGTCCAGCACATAAGCCCCCCAGCAGTACTGGTGCTGCTCCACCGGAACGGAGCCCACCCGGATGGCGTCGTGCTGGATGATGAGATCCAACGCCAGGTGGTTTTCGAAAATGGACACGTTGGGATGGGACTCCACCGCCTCGATCAGAACCCGCTCGATGGCCTGCCCCGTCATGTCTTCGGCGTGGACGATCCGGTTGCGGCTGTGGCCGCCCTCACGCCCCAGATCAAACGGGCAGGCCTGGGAGCGCCCGGGCGAAAACGGCACGCCCACCTGGGCCAGCTCGTGGATCCGCTCGGGAGCCGAACGCACCACCAGCTCCACCACCTCGGGCTTGCACAGGCCGTCGCCCGCCGTCAGGGTGTCCTCGATGTGCAACTGGAAAGAATCGTCGGGTCCCAGGGCCGATGCGATCCCCCCCTGGGCGTAGTTGGTGCTCGTCTCCAGCTTGTCCTTCTTGGTCACGATGGCCACCGTGGCGTGCTTGGCCACTTTGAGAGCGAAGGTCAGTCCGGCGATGCCGCTTCCGATGACGAGAAAATCGAAACGATGCTCCATGAATCTCCGCCTTTCCCTGTGAAAAGTCCCGACAAAGCTCCATCCGCGCGCCCTGCTTGACACGGTGGACTCTATTCGATTACAGGTCTGCTGTAAAGTATTGGAAGCTCAACGAAAATATGGTAACGCCGACAAACGGAAAGCGAAAGGGTTTATGAACGATTCCGCACCCCTGCAGACGCCCCACCGGACCGAGCCCATCTTCGAACCCGGCAGCCCCAGGGTGGTGGTCTTCGACTGCGACGGAGTTCTCTTCGACTCCCGGGAAGCCAACGTCCAGTTCTACAACCACATCCTGACCCGGTTCGGCCGTCCCGGAGTGCGACGGGAGCAGCAGGATTTCATCCATATGCATTCGGCTCGCGAATCCCTGGAATACCTGTTGGGCTCGGGCCCCGAGCTGGAGGAGGCCTGGCGGTACTGCCAGAGTATCGATTTTCGGATCTTCAACAAGTATCTCCGAAAGGAACCCCACTTGGAGGAGCTTCTCGCCTTTCTCAAGCCGCGATGCCGGATCGCCCTGGCCACCAACCGGACGGTTTCCACGCCCCAGCTCCTGGAATCCTTCGGTCTGAGGGACTACTTCGATCTGGTGATCACGGCCGCCGACGTGAGCCGGCCCAAGCCGCACCCTGAATCCATGGAAAAGATCCTGCAGGCTTTCAGCGTGCCTCCGCGACAGGTGCTCTTCATCGGCGATTCCCAGGTGGATGCCCTCCTGGCCGAGAACACGGGGGTGATCTTCGCCGCCTACAAGAACCCCGAACTCACGGCGGACATCCATGCGGACTCCTTCCGCGACATCCAACAATGGCTTGCCTCGTCCCTGGGGGACCACTGAAGCGCCGTCCCGTGCCCGGGTCATCCTGCTGGGCGCCTGTCATGGGGATCCCAGAGGGTACCGGCGCACCGCCGAGATCCTTCAGGCGCTCAACCCGGACGTGGTGGCCGTGGAAGTCAGCCCCTTCGCCTTGTGGTTTCGCAGGCACCATCGCCGCTTCCTCATGGACCGGCTTCGAAGGAGCATCGCCGTGGCATCGCGGCGACTTGGCATCCCCCCGGCCCAGGCCTACGGACATCCCCGGGTGCGCCGTCTTTTCATCCAGATCGCCCCGCCCTACGAATGGCGGGCCGCCCGGGCCCACCGCGCCGCCTTCGGAACGCCCTGCTATCCGGTGGACAGTTCCACATTCAGCCGGGCCTTGATTTCCCACTGGCCGGAACTATTGTCGCCGGACAACGTGACCGTCCTTCTCTCCCTGCCTTCCGATGAAACCCCTTCGGCTGATGCGGAATACCGCCGGGCGGCCTGGACGCTGAGCATGGGTCGATCCCTCCCCTTCTCGCCACCCGCCTCTCACGCCGCCCCCCTCTTTGAAGAACGCGAGCCGCATCTGGAGACCCAAGTGCGTGCCATCCTGCGGGCCCTGAAGCCTGCGCGCCTGGTCTACCTGGGCGGCTGGGAACATCTCCTCCCCGGCGCTTCGTCGCCCTCCCTCGCCCAGCGACTCCGGGACCTGCAGCCGACCCGTCTCCTTCTGGATGGAACCGTGGCGGGGGCGGTGGATGAGTGATGAGTGATGAGTGATGAGTGATGGGTGATGGGTGATGGGTGATGGGTGGGGTAGAGGGATATGGGGTACGGGGTATGGGGTGCGGGGTGCTGTTGAAGGTTCGGTCGGGGGCTTGGCCGGGCGGCCGATGACCCGCACCGGGCCCTCCCCCTTTTCAAACGGGGGCCGGGGAGGATTCCTTTCCACGCACGACGGGCTGGGAACGATGGTCCGAGGAATGGCGTTGAATTGCCCCCCCGTTTCTGATATCCTTCGCCACGCTTCGGGTGGGGAGTGGTAAACTCCTTCCCCGGGCATGGATCGTCAAGGAGGATCATCTTTCGCCCTTGGTCGTGCTAGGCGGGGAGCTAGCGGTTCCCTGAACCCGAAATCCGCTCAGCGGGGCTGAATCCCCCTTCGAGGGCTCGTGCCAGGACGATCCGTTTCGCTCTGCGGCGTCGGTCGGACACCGCGCAACAGACGGATGTGAACCCCGTCAGGTCCGGAAGGAAGCAGCGGTAAGCATTGCGGTCTGTGTCGTGGTTTACTCTGGCCAAGACCCGCAGGGATGGCGGATCGACACCGGCCGGTTCGACAAGGGGTGCACGGCCAAGGGTCTTTTGTTGCCCCTGCCCGGTCAAAGCATCTTTTCCTCGTCCAACGTGTGTTCCACGATATTGTAATGCTCGGCAAAGACGGGCCCGCGCCCCTTGAACATGCTCACGTGGGTCAGGATATATTCGGCCGCTTCCCGCCTTTTTTGTTCCGATAACGAGTTGAAATAGCGAAACATCTCCTCGTCACTCGGGGCCGCTTCCATGTGTCTCCAGACCTCTTCCGGCGTCACGTCCTCTTCTCCCTTCGCTTGGGTCTCCAGCTCCCGCAAGGCCGCGGCTGCCTTCTCCACCAGCCGGTCCGCTTCACGCTTCAAAGAATCCACCAGGCGGGAAAGATCCTCCACGCTGTTGCAAACGGCCAGCACCGCCCCCTCTTCCATCCCTTCCGCCGACACCCGCACCTCCAGGCTCGGCCCCGATGCATTCGGACCGGCCTCCCGAACCTTCAAATCAAGATACTTGCCCATGGATTCACCTTTCTCTACGCACGCAGTGACCCGCTGTTCGCATCAATGGTCTAAAGCTAACGCCCGCCCCGCCCAAAAACAACGGGGCAGGGCCCATCCTCAATTTCCCCCCCGCCCCCCAAACCCCATACCCCTGACTCCTCACTCCTCACTCCTCACTCCTCACTCCTCACTTCAAAACAAAAAGGGGTTGCGACCTTACGATCGCAACCCCTTTTCTTTCTGGTGGGCGGGGGGGGATTCGAACCCTCGACTTCCACCGTGTGAGGATGGCACTCTCACCGCTGAGTTACCCGCCCGAAACGTTGAGCCTTATACAACAAGGCTCCGTTCATTGCAATAGAAAAAGCCGGTTTTCTTGCTGCCCAAAAGCAGGAGCTTGAGACGCAGGTAGTCCTGCTTGGCTTCCTCATCACCCGGTGATACGTCCAGGATTCGCTTCGTCTTTTCCAGCGCCTCTTCGTATTGGCCCAGGCTTTCGTGGATCCGCGCCGCCTGCCTCAGGTACTTGACCTCCTTGGGCAGGAGGCGGCTGAGCTTTTCCAGGCTGCGAAGGGCCTTCTTCTGGTCGCCCTTCTTGAGGGCCCCGTAGAGCACGTACTGGTGGAAGGCAGCCACCTGCGGGTGCTGTTGCGCGGCCTTTTCGAAGATCTCCACGATGGCGTCGTAGTTCTTGGCCTGGTCGTAGAGAACGAACAGGGTATCGTAAAGGGAGAGATTGTCCTTGTCCAGCTCGATCAGACGCCGGAGTATCCGCACCTGCCCCTCTGCATCCTTTCGTTTCTGGTATAGGGCCAGGAGATAACGCAGGGGCTCGGGATTGGCCGGCTCCAGCTTCGCTGCCTTCTCGAAGGCCTCTTCCGCCTTCTCCCATTGCTCCAGCTCGTAGCTGAGGAGCGCTCGGTTGAAGTGCACCACGGCGTTTCCCGGTTCCAGGGCGGAGAGCATTTCGTAGGCCTTCAGCTGTTCCTTCCTGTCCCCCGCCTTGTCCAGGAGCGCCACCAGGCGGACCAAAGCCGTCTTCTGCTTGGGGTTCTTTTCAATCACCTGCTGGTAGATCGTCCTCGCCTTGTCCCTCTCTCCCAGCCTTTCATACAGAGCGGCCAGTTTCATCCGGTTGGCCTCATCGGTGGGATTGGCCTGCAGGTACTTTTCCAGGTCCGCGGCCGCCGAACGCAGATCCCCCGTCTTCGCCTTCACCACCGACAGATTGTAGTGGATGTTGGGATCCTGCACGCCCGCCTTGAGGGCCGACTCATAGGCCGAGGCCGCCTCCCCCCAACGTTTCTGCCGGGAAGCCAGTTCCGCGCGCACCAGGTGCCAGGGTCCCCGGTACCGGGCGGGCACCTCCTGCAGGTTTTTCTCCAGGAAGACCAAGGCGTTCTTGGGCGAAAGGTTCTTGTTCAGATAGGTCAGAAGAGATTCAAAGACGGCCGGATCGTCGGTGAGGCGCAAGAGCTCCAGGTAAGTCTTCAGGACTGCGTCGTGTTTCTTCTGTTTCTTGTAAACATCCACCAGGCGCTCCAGAACGGGCCTGGAGCGGCCCATCTGGAGGATCTCCCCGTAGAGCTTTTCGGCTTCCGCCAGGCGGCCCTGCTCGGCATAAAGGGAAGCCAGCTGGGTCCTCGCCAATGCATTCCCGGGATCCTCCGCCAGCGCCTGCTCCAGGTAGCGGGCCTTCTCGTCGGGGCTCCCGGCCGAAGCAGCCTTTTGCAGCCAGTCCTTGGCTCCCAGTTTCGCCGTAAAACAAACGGATCCCAGCTCCCGGTCGAACCACCGCACCCGGAGAGGCACGGTCACCGGCGATTCGAATTCTTCAGCCGGCAGAAGCTCCTTCAGGGTCAGGGAGGCGTCCGGACCTTCCGGCCACGGCTGTTCCCCCGCGGCAAGCTTCAGACCCCAGCGGATCCAACCGTCCGTTTCCACCCGAACGACCTTCAGGCGGTCCTGGGGATGGACGGTGCGCTCGGCTCCGGCCGGCAGGCGCTCCCGTTTTCCGTTGATCTCCACCTGGAGGCTCACAAGGGTGTGGGGCACCGGAAGATGCTGCAGAACCCTGTCGGTCAGCTGTGGAGTTTCCTGGAACCAAAAGACCCCGGCCGCCACCAGTCCCACAAGAAGGACCCACTTGAAAAAGGTCTTCGCCCGACTTTCTCTTCGCCTGGGTCGAAAGAGCGAGGTTTCGTAGTCTTTCACGTACCGCCTCCGGCGCCGGCCCCACATGGTTCAGGCCCCCTACCCGTTAACGTGCCGTCCGACCTCCATCCTCAGCCGATCCAATTCGTCCCTTCTCAGCGGGCGCCAGTGTCCGACCCGCAGGGTTCCCAGTTTAATGGGCCCGTAGGCCGTCCGGTGAATCTTCAGCACGGGGCATCCCACGGCCAGGCCCATCCTCTTGATCTGCCGGTACCAGCCCTGGTGCAGCACCATCCGGATCCAGGTGGCCTTTTCCCCCCGCCGGAGGATCTCCACCAGGGCGGGGGCGGTGACCCCCTCTTCCAGGCGCACTCCGGTGCGAAGCTTCTCCAGGGCCTCTTCGGAGGGAACCCCCTGCAGCTTCACCTCGTAGGTCTTGGGCACCCCGTAGCGCGGATGCAGGAGCCGGTTGGCCAGTTCTCCGTCGTTGGTGAGGATCAGGGCTCCCGTGGCGTCCCAGTCCAGGCGCCCCACGGGAAAGACTCTCCACGGCACGTCTCCCAGCACGTCCATGACCGTGGGCCTCCCTTGGGGATCCTTCACCGTGGTCAGGCAATAGCGCGGCTTGTGTAGAAGCAGGACGACCTTTTCCTGGCGGGGCTCCACCGGCCGGCCGTCCACCTCCACCCGGTCCCGCGAAGGATCGACGCTTACGCCCAGCCGGGTCACCACCCGGCCGTTCACGGACACCCGGCCTTCCTGGATCCACCGTTCCGCCTCCCGGCGGGACGCCAGACCGGCCTGGGCGATGTATTTATGGAGCCTTATTTTCGGCGTCTCTCTTTTCTCCTTAGATCCCATTTTCCACGCCGAGTCCCACGGCGGATCGGACCCGTTCCATGGTCTTTCGGGCCTCCTCCCGGGCCTTGGCCGTGCCGTCCAGAACCGCCCGGCGCACCTTGTCCATCTCCCGTTCCATCCGCTCGCGCCTTTCCCGGATGGGACCGAGATGGGCCAGCAGGTGTTCCAGGAGAATCTTTTTACAGTCCACGCAGCCGATGCCGGCCGTCCGGCACCCTTGGCTCACGTGGTCCATTTCCCCGGCCGTGGAATAGAGCTTGTGGTAGTCGAAGACCGGGCACTTTTCCGGATCGCCCGGATCGGTCCGCCGCGCCCGGGCCGGGTCGGTCATCATCTGGAGGACCTTGCGCCGGACGGTCTCTTCGGGTTCGGTGATGTAGATGCAGTTGTCGTAGCTCTTGCTCATCTTGCGCCCGTCGGTCCCGGGAAGCACGGGCACCTCCGTGAGCAGCGCATCCGGGACGGGAAAGATCTCCTTTTCATAGAGATGGTTGAACCGCCGCGCGATCTCCCGGGTCAGTTCCACGTGGGGCAGCTGGTCCTTTCCCACGGGCACGCCGTGGGCGCGATAGATGATGATGTCGGCGGCCTGGAGCACCGGATAGCCCAGGAAGCCGTAGGTCGAAAGATCCTTGGTGGTCAGCTGCTGCTGCTGCTCCTTGTAGGTGGGGTTCCTTTCCAGCCACGGCAGCGGCGTGATCATGCCCAACAGCAGGTAGAGTTCCGCGTGCTCCTTGACGTCCGACTGGATGAAGACCGTGCACTTGTCCGGGTCCAACCCGGCGGCCAGCCAGTCGAGCACCATATCCCAGGTGTTGGCCCGGATGGCGCCGGGAGTGGCATAGTCGGTGGTCAGGGCGTGCCAGTCGGCCACGAAAAAGTAGCAGTCGTATTGTTCTTGAAGTTGAATCCAGTTCTTGAGCGCGCCGTGAAGATTTCCCAAATGGAGACGGCCCGTGGGCCGCATTCCGCTCAGAATCCGCTTCTTCTGGGTCATTTTCCGCGTCACCTCCCCATATCATCCAACATCTCTAGAGAAAAAACCGGGCAAACAGGCTCACCACCGGATTCAACAGATGCCCCCACCACCCGGTGGCCAACAAAATCACCACGATCAGCATCCCGTAGCGCTCCAGACGCGCCACCTGCCAGGCCATCCGGGGCGGCAGGATCCCCGCCAGCACGCGCCCGCCGTCCAAGGGCGGTACGGGAAAGAGATTGATCACCATGAGAACCAGGTTGAACATGACCGAAAACTGGGCCATGAGAAAAAGCGGCCTCAGAATCATGGCCGCCGCCCCCACGGCGAAGCCCGAAGCAAACAGAAAGAGGATGAACCGGTAGATCAGGGCGCTGGCCGCGGCCAGCATCAGGTTGGTGAGCGGCCCCGCAACCGCCACCCAGGCCATGCCGCGTCGCCCCCCCCGAAGCCGGTGGAACTGCACCGGCACGGGCTTGGCCCAACCGAACATGAAGGGAGCGTTGGTCACCAGGAGCAGCAAGGGGATGATCACCGTCCCCACGGGATCGATGTGCACCAACGGATTGAGGGAAATCCGCCCCAGCATGCGCGCCGTGGGATCCCCCAGCTTTTCCGCCACCCACCCGTGGGCCACCTCGTGGCTGATGACCGCCAGAAGCAGCGGCACGGCGTAGATGCAGACGTCTCTAATCAGATCCATGAACATGTGATTCCTTGCCTTCCCCGGCCTCCAGCTCCCGCCAGGCCAGTCTTCGCGCCAGGGCCGCCTCTTCTTCCCGGCTCCTCACCTCCCCGTTCAAGCGGGCATCCAGGATGCGGTTGAGGATCTTGGCGTAAACGGGGCCCGGGGGAATGCCCATCTCCTTGAGATCCCTCCCCCGGATTTCCGGCTGCACGTGACGGTACCGGTGGAAATAGTGGCTGATGGCCCGCCGGACCTCTTCCCGCTGCGTGGTGGCCATCATGAACAGGATCTCTTCCGGCCTGAACGGTTGGAGTGCCCGATAGATAGCACTGGGGCGTTGGTGAGGCAACCGTAAAAAGTCCCCCAGGACCTGGTTAACCCTTTGAAACGTCCAGGCAATTCGCTCGCGCATGTTCTGCGCCAGATCCAGGCGCTCCATGACCTTCTGAAGGTCCTTGTGCGGCAGCCGGGAAAGCAGCCCCAGGAAATAGACCCACCACGATTCCAGCGGCTCATCGAGAAAGCTCAGTTCGTACCAGGAGAGCACCTCCTTGATCTGCAGAAGCGTCTCCTCGGCCTTGGCATCGAAGCACACGCTGGGGCAGATGACTCCCAGCACGCCGAATTCCGCCATCCGACGGATGGCCGGCACCGGGTCCTCCTCCATGAGGATGTGCTGGATCTCGTGAAAGAGCCTCTGTCCCCCCAGCCGCTCGATGAGCCCGATCTTCACCGCGTGCCGGATGAGGCTGGCCGTCTGTTTGCCCACCCGGAACCCGAACCGCTGTTCGAACCGGATGGCGCGAAGGATCCGAGTGGGATCCTCCACGAAGCTCAGGTTGTGCAGGACCCGGATGGCCTTTTCCTTGATATCCCGCTGGCCGCCGAAAAAGTCGATGAGCTGGCCGAATTCGTCGGGGTTGAGGGCCAGGGCCAGCGTGTTGATGGTGAAGTCTCGCCGGTAGAGGTCCATCTTGAGGGAGCCGAACTGCACCACGGGAAGGGCGGCCGGGTACTGGTAGTATTCCAGGCGCGCCGTGGCCACGTCCACCTTCAGGTTGTCGTCGAAGATGAGCACCGCCGTGTTGAACTTCTTGTGACACCGCGCCCGAATCCCCGCCCTTTCGGCGAACGCCTTGGCGAAGGTGATCCCGTCGCCTTCCACCACGATGTCGATGTCCAGGTTGGGGCGGCGGAGCAGCAGATCCCGAATGAACCCCCCCACCGCGTACACCTTATAGCCGAGCTCCTCGCCCAGTTCACCCAGGCGCCGGAGCAGCTCGATGATGTCCCGGGGCAGCTGCTCGGCCAGGACGCTGGTGATGTTCTTGCGGCGTCCCCACTGGCCCGCGGCCATGTCCTCCTTGAGGGCCACGGGCTCCCGGGACCGGTCCGTGATCAGGTGGTTCAGAAGATCCCGGCGGGTCACCACCCCCACCAGCTTGTCGTCTTCCATCACGGGCAGGATGCGCTGCTGGTGCTCCACCAGGTGCTCCTGGATCTCCACCAGGGTGGCCGTAGTCTGCACCGTGTTGAAGTCCCGGCTCATGTAGTCGGCCACCTTCTCGTCCCGCAGGCCGTGGTAGATGGCCTTTTCCACCACCTGTCGGTTGATGAGGCCCGCCACGCGCCCCTCTTCCAGCACGGGCATGGCGTTGATGTTGTAGCGCACCATGATCTCTTCCACCTGGCCCAGGGTGTTTTCCACGTCCACGGTGAGCACGGGGGAGCTCATGAGGGTGCGGGCGGTCACCGACGGCTTGATGGTGCTTTGGAGGAGCTCGAACAGGCGGTCTTCGGCCTGAATGAGGGTGAGGTCCCGGATGGTGGCGGACGCAGCCGTGGCGTGGCCGCCTCCGCCGAAGTAGGCCGCGATCTCGCCCACGTTCACGTCGGGGACCCGGCTTCTCGCCACCAGGTAGATCCGGTCCTCCATGCGCGCCAGGGCGAAGATGACGTCCAGGTTTTCCATGTCCTTGAGCTTGTGGACCAGGACGGCGAAATCCCCCACGTACTTGTCCACGGAGACCGTGGCCACGCACACGTCCACGCCGTTGATGTTGTAGGTGCGGGCGGACTGGAGCAGCTCATTGAGAAGCGCCACCTGTTCCGCCGTGAGTTCCCGGGTCACCAGGTCGGAGACCATGTTGAGATCGGCCCCCTGTTCCACCAGGTAGGCGGCGGCCCGAAAGTCTTCCGGCGTGGTGGACGAAAAGGTGAAGGACCCCGTGTCTTCGAAGATCCCCAGGATGAGCATGGTGGCCTCTTCCGGGGTGATGGAGATACCGCGCTCCCGGATGAGTTCGGTGAGCAGGGTCACCGTGGCCCCCACGGGCTTCACGATCTCCACCGACCCGTGCACGTCGTCTTCCGCATCGGGGTGGTGATCGTAGATGTGCACGTCCACCCGGCCCGCCTCGATGAGCTCCCGGAACTTGCCGATGCGGGACGCCTGGCGCGTGTCCACCAGCACCAGCCGGGTCACCTGGTCCAGGTCCAGTCCCTTCAGCTTGGTGAAATCGAAGAGATACCCGGCCGTGCTCACGAAAAACTCCCGCAGGTTCTTTTCCTGCGATCCGGGAAAGACGAGCAGGGCGTCGGGATAGAGCTTCTTGGCCGCCACCATGGACGCCATGGCGTCGAAGTCGGCATTGAGGTGGGTGGTGATCACATCCATTGGAAAGCACCTTGATTGCGTATGTCGGGACCCTCATCCCCGCGGGTGGTGGGCCTGGTGGATCTTCTTGAGCCGCTCCCGGGCCACGGCCGTGTAGATCTGGGTGGTGCTGATGTCCGCATGGCCCAGCATCACCTGGAGCAACCGGAGATCGGCGCCGTTTTCCAGAAGATGGGTGGCGAAGGAATGGCGGAGCACGTGGGGACTCACCTTCCCGGACACCCCGGCGGCCGCGGCGTACTTTTTCACCATCTTCCACACGCCCTGTCGGGACAGCCGTGCGCCCTGGGCGTTCAGGAAGACCACGTCCCGATCCTTCCGGCACGCCAACTGAGGCCGTCCCCATTCAAGATAAGTCTTCAGGGCGTCCACGGCATATTCGCCCAAAGGCACCAGGCGCTCCTTGTCCCCCTTGCCGCGAACGATCAGGTAGCCCGCTTCCAGGTTGAGCTGCGGGAATCGCAGATCCACCAGTTCCGAAACGCGAAGTCCCGTGGCGTAAAGGATTTCCAGGATGGCCCGGTCCCGCATCCCCAGAGGCGTGGCCGTATCGGGCATGTTCAATAGGGCTTCCACCTGCTCTCCGTTCAATACCTTGGGAAGCAAGGCCGGCATCTTGGGGAAGGTGATCCGGGCGGCGGGATTGGCGTCGATCAGGTCCTTCGATTCCAGAAAGCGGAAAAACGAGCGAACGGCGGCCAGACGCCGGGCCCGGCTCCGGGGATTCAGGCCCTTCACAGCCTGGCGGAAGTAGCCGGAGAGCTCTTCGCGGTCCACCTCGCGCCAGCTTTCCACGCCCCGCTTGGAAAGGTAGTCCGTCAGGTGCGCCAGATCCGACGCGTAGGCGCTCACCGTGTGCGAACTGAGCCGCCTTTCGGTCACAAGGTAGGTGAGAAAGCGATCCACCAACCGGTCCACCGCACCTCCTCGCCGCACGCTCCCGTCCGCCGTCCTGCACCGGGTCTACTGTTTCTTTCGTAACGGCACCGAGTAGGTCTGGAAGTGGAAGTCCACCAGGAGGGAGGTTTCCACTTCGTCCGCCTTCCGGTGCGTGGAAACCACGTCGATCTGGTGGGTCCTTCCCTCCTCGTCCGGCACCCGAATGGTCTCGCCGTCCCGAAAGCCCCCCCGCCGGTACCACACCTGGGGCGGCAGCAGCCAGGCCTTGCCGAAGGTGTCCTCGAACCGGAAATAGTCCAGGGCGTCCTTGGGAAACTGCACGTAGAGACAGAGCTCTTCGTCGGTGGCGGGACGGCGCAGCTTCTCTTCCAGATCCCTTTTCCTGGCGTCCAGATCCACGTCCGGAAGGTCCTGGATCCCCGCCTCGTCGGCCAGGATCTGGTACCATTTCTTGCCGTCCCGGCGCCGATGCTCCAGCACCTTCTCGTAGATCCACTGCTGGGGTTCGTAGAACGGAAAGGGTCCGTAGCGGCCCAGCAGCAGGTTTTTCAGGTCGTCCGTGGGGTTCTCGTAGCGGCCGTAGATCACGTTGCTCACCGCCGTACTCCACAAAATCTGGCTTCCCGGCGTGACCGACCAGATGTTGCCCAACTCGCGGTTCACCTCCATGAGCTCACTGAAGATCTCGTGGATCCGCTCCAGCAGGCCCAGCTTTTCCGCCTGCTCGAAGGCGATGCTGGCCGCCCCCCCCGTGAGCTTGTGCCGCTTGACCGTGGGGTCGAACCCGCGAAAGGGCGTCTCGAACCGCTCGTAATGGCGCCGTTCTCGGCGAAGCAGGTCGGATGCGTCCACGATGGGCTGCACCTTGAGTCCCGGCGCCTTGTAGCCGTCATCGTTCAGGGTCTGGATGAGGCTGAGAGCCGGGGCCTGGGAATACATGCCGCCGAAGCCGTGGTCGGCCACCTCCACGATCTTCACCCCGTTTTCCACCGCCGCCACCATGCGCCCCAGGTCGTTCCCGTCCGTGTTGTGGCCGTGGTAGGCCAGGATGAGTTCCGGGTACCGGGCCTTGATGGCCGCCACCAGCGAAGCGATCCTCCGGGGGCTTCCCACGGCCGAATGGTTCTTGATGCCCAGAATGATCTCGTCGCCGAAGGTGTCGAGGATTTCGCCCACCTTGGCCACGTAGTACTCGTCGGTGTGCCCCACGCCCGTATTGAAGCAGATGCAGGGCATGAGGAGCCTGCCGGCCTCCTGGACCTCGCGCCCCACCACTTCCAGGTTGGGAACGTGGTTGAGAAAGTCATACACCCGCCACACGTCGATATAGCGGGCGAAGAGGCGCACCGTCATGCGCAGCACGTTGTCCGGATACGGACGGTAGCCGAAGAGGTTCCTCCCCCGGCAGACGGTCTGGATGAGGGTGTGGGGCATGCGCTTTTTCACCAGCCGAAGCTTTTCGAAGGGATTGATCTGCTTGTTCATGAGGTCCAGGTGGACCGAAGCGCCGCCGCTGATCTCGAAGGCAAAGTAGCCCGTATCGTCCCGGTAGGGAGCCACCCGCAGGGTGGTGCGCGGTAGAATCCGGCACTTGAAGTCCGACTGCGACACGTCCCGTTCGTTGTTGGTGAGAAAATATCCGGGAGTCTCCCGCAGGAAGGCGAGGATCTCCCGAACGCTCATCTTCGGTGTGACCCGTTCTCTATCCGGCATGGCCCTTCACTCCGTCGGTGTTTCCGCGATCTGCCCCGCCCCCTTGCATCACCTCGCGCAGCATCTTTCGGGCTAGGACGGGGAGCGTGGATCTAACGCTTTCTCCAGTTATAGACACCTAAATTGGACAATTCTTTCCCATCGCGAGGTTCCGGCGGGCGGGCGTAAAGCCCGCCCCTACGCAGGCGGATGGACCTATTGAGTAGGGGCGGGGTTTATCCCCGCCCGCTCTTCGCACGAAGATGAGAAGAATACAGCAAAAGAATCGCTCCATTTAGGAAACTCCAGCTTCCGCGGTGCGTCGGTTCGTAGAATCCTCGGGACACCCTCCTAGGAGCTTGTCTAAAAATGGCTCATTTGCCCCTTCCAACGTCCATCCGTCATCCCCGCGAAGCTTGTCCCCGGCTTGAACGGGGAGCGGGGATCCAGGGTTTCCGGCATCTTATGGACTCCCGCTTGCGCGGGAGTGACGGGTGGCGGCGTCCCCGGACACCCTTCTACGCGCTTTCGGCGTAGGGATTGTACCCGTAGGCGTTGATCTCCGCGATGAGCCGCGCCAGGCGGTCCAGCTCCGGCACTTCCTCCCGGTAATCCAGCAGCTGCGGATGGGTGTCGATGTAGGACGTGTCAAAATTCTGGTGGATGAAGTCCGGGTCCTCCACGATCTGCTTGTAGAACGGGATCGTGGTCTTGACACCCACGATGCTGAACCCGTCAAGGGCGCGACGCAGCCGGTCCACCGCTTCCCGCCAGGTGAACCCGTACACGGTGAGCTTGACCAGCATGGAGTCGTAATAGCGGGGAATTTCGTATCCCTGGTAGATGCACCCGTCCAGGCGCACGCCGTGGCCTCCCGGGGACTGGTAGATGCGGATGAGCCCGGGACTGGGCATGAACCCGTTTTTGGGATCTTCGGCGTTGATGCGCAGTTCGATGGCGTAGCCGCGCACCTGCACGTCTTCCTGCCGGAAGGACAGGGGCTCCCCGGCGGCGATCCGGAGCTGCTCGCGCACGATGTCCACCCCGGTGACCATCTCGGTGACCGTGTGTTCCACCTGGATGCGCGTGTTCACCTCCAGAAAGTAGTACTGGTCTTCGGAATCCACCAGGAATTCCACGGTTCCGGCGTTCACGTAATCGGTGGCTTGGGCCGCCCGGACGGCGTCGGCGCAGATCCGCTCCTCCACCAGGGCCGGCAGGCTGGCCGGAGCGATCTCGATCATCTTCTGGTGACGGCGCTGAATGGAGCAGTTGCGTGTGCCCAGGTGAATCACGTTGCCGTGGCCGTCGGCCAGGATCTGCACCTCCACGTGGCGCGGGTTTTGGAGGCCCTTTTCCAGGTAGATCCGGTCGTCCCCGAAGGCCATGCGCGCTTCCGAGCGGGCGAGCCGCAGTCCCTTGATCAGTTCCGCCGTGTCCTTGACCGCCCGAATTCCCCGGCCGCCTCCGCCGGCCACGGCCTTCACCATGATGGGAAAGCCGTGAAGCCGGGCGAATTCCAAGGCCTCCTTTTCCCCGTCCTGCCCTTCGGCCAGAACCCCGCTTCCCGGAATCACCGGGATGCCGGCTTCGGTCATGACCTTTCGGGCGATGACCTTGCTGCCCATGTCGGAAATCACCTGGGGGGGCGGCCCCACGAAGATGAGTCCGTTGTCGGTGCAGCGCTTGGAAAAGAGCGGGTTTTCCGCGAGAAAGCCGTAGCCCGGGTGGATGGCGTCGGCCCCCACGGCCTTGGCCGCCTGGATGATGCGATCGATGTCCAGATAGTCCTTGCGCGGCCCGGACCCGATGCACACCGCCTCGTCGCTCTTCATGATGTGCATGGCCGTCTTGTCGGTTTCCTCGTAGATCGCCACGGTCCGGATCCCCAGTTCCTGGGCCGAACGCATGATGCGAATGGCGATTTCCCCCCGATTGGCCACCAGAAGCTTTTTGAACATGGGCTGCCCTTTCGTTGCCATACAGGACCGCTCGGGCTCCGGACATGCCGGCGCCGGATCTCCAAACCTCTTTCATGGTCCAAGGGACCGGAAGACGATAATCCCTCAGGGTGAAGCGCGCCGTCACACGGCGGCTGCAGACGCGGCACGGAGAAGACCGTCGGCCATCTCGTGCGAGTGGCTAGCACTCATAGCATAGAGCCTTGGGGGGATCAACGGCGCAATGGCGGGGCTGTCTCAGGCATGCTCGAAAGGCGGGAACCCATGGACCGCGGAAGGAACCCCGTCCGCTTACGGCCGGGGAGCGGGCCGCCGCCTCTGTTCACGCCGTCGTCGGCTCATCTGGTTGAGATACTCGCGATCCAGCAGACTGCACTTGTAGGGCTTGATCACCTCGGTGACCTCCCACTTGGGCCGATTCACGTCCTGGAGAAGCTCCTTGATGCTGTTCCAATAGCCCGGGCTGTAGAACTCGCAGTCCTTGCCTTCATTAAAGAATTCACAATGCTGCTGGCTCACGTACTTTTCGTACTTCTTGCAGTATTTGATTTTCATCCAACTTCCTCCTTCTTTCTCCGAGCCCCCTTGGGTGAGGGGGCCGTGGAACGCTCGTACGGTATTTTAAGCACAAACCGTGCCGACGGCAAGGCGCCCCACCCCTTTTCCAGTACATATTTTCCTTTACAACGGGCCCGCAAGCCGCTATAAAGGCCACGGCTTTAGGCCAGTAGCTCGAACGGCTAGAGCACCGGACTCCAAATCCGGGGGTTGGGGGTTCGAATCCCTCCTGGCCTGCCAGAAAAAACAAGGGGTTGCAGCTTCACGGCTGTGACCCCTTTTTTCTTGCGCACCCGCCGCGTCCCTGGGAAAAGCTGCCCACCCCTCCCCGCACGCCGGCCGTAGAGACGAATCATCATTCGCCCCTACGGGTGCCTCTTGGCCCCCAAGACCTCTCAGCTCTCGCCGTGCAGGACTCCCGGAGCCGGCTGAATGTGACACCCGTTGGACGATTTCTTCCCTCCAGCGATCCGCGCCGGCGGGCATAGCGCCCGCCGCTACGAGACGCATTGCGCCCCTTGGGTAGGGGCGGGGTTCATCCCCGCCCGCCAACCCCGCAGCGACGAGAGAATCCGCCAAGGAAATCGCCCGATTTTATTTGCAACGCGACCTTGCTCCGTTCGTGTGCGCGTCCTGTAGGGGCGAATCATCATTCGCCCCTACAGGTGCTTCGTTTTCAAAGGTGTGCTTCATGCTTCGTTGGCACACGATCCCCGTGATGGGAGTCGAAGTGAAGGAGTAGCGCTTTCGGCGCCTTGGGGGAGCTTGTCCGAGAACGCCGGGGATGATCTCTTTTCCCGTAGCGCAGCCCTTTAGGGCTGCGGAGGAATCCCCCGCCGCCGGATGGCCCATCACATACGGCTGCCAACTTCAAGTGGTTACGATGCCCCTTCCCCGCGGCTACGAAAAGAGCGGCAATGCCCGGGCTATTCTGTCGGAGAGTTATTCTCCGAGAAGCTTCCGGAGCGGCCCCGACCGCGATCCGGATCGCCGGCAAGCCGGCTCCCACGGAAAACGTTTCTCGCTTCGCCCTGTCATCCGGGCGGGGCGGCGAGTCCCGCCACGACCGTTGGATGCGAAAACGAAAGGTGCTTGCCGTCTCACCGATAGGTGAAGGGAAAGTATCGGGCCGAGGCGGCAAGGATCTCCTCCAGCGCGTGGGCCCAGGAGCGGGCCGAGAGCAAGGGACGGAAATGGTCCTTCCAGAGAGGACCGTTTTCCAGGTCGGCGAGGATTTCCTCCACCGTTGTGCGAATCTTTTCCGCCGGAGCCAGGCCTTCTTTCCAGAGCCACGCCGCATGCAGCAGTCCCATGGGGCGGGCCGTCGGTCCCAATCGGCTGCAAAGCCGCAAACCCTGCTCCCAGGCCAGCCGCTTGCCTTCGGCATCGGTCAGTATGCGGCCGACATTCCACAGCCACAATTGCCAAGGGTGGCCTTCCAGACCTTTCCGGAGAAGGGATCGGCAAGCGGCCCGGTAACCCGGCGGAAATCTCCCGGTTTCGGCCCCGAAACGCGCCAGCGCCGCATGCTCATAAGGTGAAAGATCCGACTCTTTCCTCCCGAGATAACGCTGCAAGACGCCTTCCGCCTCTTCCAGCCGCCCGGCATCCAAGAGGGCATGGAGCAGATAATGGAGCTGGCGCTTACGGTCCTGTTGGAATGGAGGCACACCGTCCCCGCCGAAGGCCTCCAAGGCCAGGTCCACGTAGCGCCGGGTGTCCGCCAGGTAATCCGGCCCGCAAAATCCGTAGTTTTGGGCGATGGTGCCGTAGAGCTTGGCCAGCGCGGGAATCACCGGGACCGTGTCTCCCATACGCTGAGCGTCCCGGCACGATTCCAGCCTCCCGACGATCTCCTGGACGGGCTTTGAAAGCTGCGGATCGAACCGGTACAGGGCATGCCGTTCCGTGATGAAGCGCCGGTTCCAGAAGTCCCCCACCAGGTACAGCCCCCGGTCGAACACAACCACCGAATCGCACAGGGATTCGCAGCAGGCGGCCCAACGGGCGGCTTCGCCGGGATCGCCCCTTCGGGTGGCCACCGCCCAGGCGCATTGGGCCAGCCGGAAGGCCGCCACGGCGGAGATTTTCGCCAACCCGGCGACGACGGATTCATCCACTGGATCCAGAAGCTCCGCCAGCCAATGGACGGGCACGCTGGGGTCGCGGCTCATGCGCTCCAGTTGTTTTACGAAAGAGGCGGCATGGTCCGCATCGGTCCAAATCCGCCCCAGGGTTTCCCGGTACGTCCGTTGAAAACGGCTCCAGCCCGCCATCCGGGGATCCATGCGATGCACGCCCGCGGCCAGATCTTCCGGGGAACGCAGGCGGTCCAGATCCTTCAGGCGGCGCGAACCCCGTTCCCGCCGGCACGACTCCCAAAGATACCAAGCCGTCTGCAGGTCCCCGGCTTCCAGGAACTCCATACGTCCTCCGGCCTTGCGGTCCCGTGCCGCCTCGGCCGGGACGATCATGGCGCGGAACCCGAAACGGGCGGCGGCTTCCGTCTTGGCCTCCAGCCCCGCCACGGGAAGGATCCTTCCCGCTTGGTCCAGCGATCCGGTGGCGGCCACATCCCCCGGTTCACACGCCGCTCCCCTTCTCCGCTTGGCATCCAGCGCTCCCAGCAATACGGGAAGAGCCAGCGACGGCCCGCACATCCGGGGCTGAACGGCCGGGCCGCCCCCGGATGCCTCTGTTGGCGGCAAAAGAATGGGCAGGAAAAGAAGTCGGGCGTCCGCTTCGCTTTGCAGAAGCCGGTCCGCCAGAATCAAGGCCTCCCGGGCGTGGGGATCCAACATCTGCCGGCACCAGGGCGGAAACGGTTCCCGCGCCCCGAGCGGCGCCGCGCCCACCAGAGCCCACACCACATCCCCGCGATCACCGGACGCCACGGGAATGGGGACGACGGAAAGGGAGGCCTGACGGAGATCGGGCCAGTCGTCCGGCAGGCCCAAGAGAAGCGGGAGAGGAATCCCGGGAAGTTCCCCGAAAGCCCGGATCCCCTCGCGGCCCTTTCGGCCTATCCCGGCGGCCAGGCAGGACAGGGTCACCAGGCGCCCCACGTGGTCCGGAACCGCCTGAAGCAGCGCGTGAAGCTGCTCGGCGAATTCGCCTTCTTCCCGCGGCGCTCGAAAGAGCCTCGGATCGCGCACCTGCTCCAGGCGTTCTTCGAGACATCCCCAGGATTGCCAGACCAGGAGTTCGTCCAGGGACCAGCTGGAAAATTCCCTCATTTCGAGATCACCAGAAGATGGAGGTCCCCCGGTTCGGGATCCCTTCCCTCCAGATCCGGCGCTGGAAAAAGGAGGCGAAAGAATCCTGAGGAAGAATCCAGCGTAACTTCCCGCGGGGCAACGGATACGCCCGCCCACATCAAGCGGGCCTCCAATCGGGCTTTGGGACCGAGCGGGGATCGGATGCGCCCCCCCAGAAGGAGCCCTTCGGGAAGGCGCTGCCGGAAGGTGAGTTCCACCGGTACGGCTTCCAACACACCATCGCTCCGGCCGGGATAATAGAGGCGGGCGAACAGCGTGGTTTCTCCGGCCGCGGCCAGGGGCAGATACGCATCGGTCCAGGGGGCGACGACGAGATCCTCCAGGGAGGGTTCCCGGTCTCTTTCCAGCCGGATGTATCGGCTGAACCGATTCAGGAACTCCTGCTCATCCCGGGGAATGCCGTCTTCCTCCTGCCGCCCTTCCTCCGGCGTTTCCGCCAGCACTTCTTCCGCCAAACGCAGGGAGAAATAGGCGGACGTCTCCACTTCCAGGCGGCGGAAAGCCGCCACGTACGGGCTTTCCGGAGTGTCGTCCTCCCGTTCCGACCCCGCCGCACCGGGGTCCGGCCTTTTCCTCACGGCCCGGAGAACGCCCTCCAACACGGCCCCGGGCACCATCCGGACGGCCGGGCCCAGCCGGTCGACGGGCGCCGGGAAAGAATTCCACGATTCCGCAAAGAGGCCGGGCGCCAGTTCCACGTCTCCCGGGCCGGCGAGACGGGGGAAGTCGTGAACCAGGCACACCCTCACCGCCCCGGCCATTCCGGGCAGGGGCTCCAGAACCAGCACCAGCGGGGACCTGTAATATCGCCCGCGGGGGCCCCAACCGCCCAGGACCGCGGAAAGGGCGCGAACGTCTCCCGGCCGCACCGCCCCGCGCTCTGCGGCCTCTTCCCCGGCCGAAATGGGCGGTTCCGGCTCGACGCCCAGCTCCATCAGCAGATCCCGTTCATCCCGGCAAAAAAAACACGAGGCCAGATGGAAGGCCAGGGCTTCGTCGGGGTGCTGTTCGGCCAGGATCTCCGCCGGGGGACAGCCCCGCACCCGCACGGCCTCCTCCAGGGCGGCCCGCAAAAGATCAGGCCTCAGCCGATCCGTCGTCATGGATGCCTCATTTGCGTCTATTGGCGTTCATTCGCGGTTCTCTTTCACACTATCCTTACGGCTCCGGTTTCCTTCCTTACAGGCCCGGATCACCTCTTCCACGAAGGCGGCCCAGAGGGTCTTGTCCAGATCCGGCGGCGACAGCCCCGGCCAAAGGAGGCAAAAGTCGGCCATGCGATCCTCCAGGCTCGAAAGCAGGTACTTCACCCCGGAAGGCCCGCCGTAGCCCAGCTCCCGGGCCACCGCCGCCAGGGACATCTCCCGGCCGTAACGGGCGAAAAAGGCCTGCTTCTCCCGCTCACTCCAGGCCGCGGTGAGCGTAAGGGCCAGTTCCGGCAGCCGAGCCGCCGTGGCGGCCTGCTCCTGGGTGGCCTCCACGGGAAGGTCCCGGTCCGGAGCCGGACCGTCTTCCTCTCCCGGTGCCTGTCCCGCAAGAGAGACCTGTGTGGGGGCCGGGGCCATATCCAGGTGGCACACCAGGTATCGGGTGAGCTCCCGGACGGGAAGCCAGCACGGGCCGCCCAAGCGATCCCGTGCCTCCCGCCAGAAAAACCGCGCCGCCTGCACCACGGCGGTGTGACTGAGCGCGGATTCTTCCGGCCCGTCCGCCGGGGGTGGCGGCCAGTCCTGGTAGGGAATCTGCGTGAGTCGGCCCAGGTCCGCTTCCGGAAGGTCGCCTTCTTCCAGAGCAAAGAAGGAACCGGCCCTTTGGGCCTTGGTTCGGACGCCGGGCTCGCTCTGCAGGCACTGGCGCACCCGCCGGTAGAGGGCCCGGTGGGGATCCGTCCGCTTGGTGCGCACTTCGTCCCGAAGCCGGTTCACGTAGCGGCTGGAAATGAAGAGGGCCACGCGGTCCGCCCCCTGGGCTCGAAGCGCCTCCAGGCAGGTGCTCTCATCCCACACGGCGGCCTGATCCCGTGCGAAAACCCACAGTTCGTTGACCAGCTCCTGCACGCACCGGCGGCCCCATTCGGGAGACGATTCCTTCAGTCCGCCGTCCGGGAGAACCGACAGCGGAATCCCGTAGCGGGGCACCGCTCGCACCACCCGCACCGCCGCCCTGCGGAGCACGGGGAAACATTCCCGGGATTCCAGCCAGGAGCTCCAGTTCATGGGCTTTCCACCTGTTCCAGGCAACTTTCCGGAACCCGGCCCCAAAAGCGCAAAGAAACCCAAAAGGCGGGATCCCGCGGGAGAAGAAAGGCGCACTCTTCCACCAGGTAAGACGTTTTTTCCATGGTTCGCCCCGTGATTTCCAGAACACACCCTTCGCGAATGCAGCGTCTCGCGTTCCAGCGCTTGGTGGAGCAAGGGCAGACCCGAACCGCCCCGGGATCCGTGCTGAGAACGAAAATCGGATGGGTACCTCGACTCCGCGCACCCCCGGCGGGAAACGTTCCGGTGATCCGCTCCACGTGCGGGTCCCGAGCCCCTCCAAAAAACATTCTCTCCTTCCAATGGACCGGCCCGAGTCGAACAAGGGACGACGCCAGCTCTTCCAGCTTGGGTTCCGGGTAGAGCCTTTCGGGCGCACGCCAAAACGCGTCGGGATCCTTGAGTCGGGACATCATGCCGTCGCACCGTGGTTGATGGGTTGCTTTCGGGCCATAAAAGCAGAAATTCACAAACCGCACAAGAGCAGGCGGAAGCGCCCTTTGAAAACCTCCTTTCCGAAGCCGTAGAGCGGGATATGGAAAGGACGACGGGACCCGGCGGGGTCCCCCGGCGGAGAAGGCAGGCTACGGGAGGATGGCCATGGGAGCGGACTGCGGCTGGGTGGACGATGAGACACATCGCGCGGCCATGGATTATTTGGAGCGCGAGGGGCTGGGGATGCCGTCCGCGGCGAGCACGGGCGTTCGAGCCGGGGAGATCATCGTGGGCGTGTGCGAGTGCAACTGGGGGCTCACCATCCGAGTGGCCCGGGACTTCGCTCCGTGCTACAGTCCGGTCTTCACGTGCCGCCATTGCCTGGAGGACGCGTTCAACCTTCACAACTTTGTGGTGTTCCGTCCCGAATGCCGGGAGGCTCAGCCCCGGCCGTTTGGAAGATGAGTGACTGTGGCGCCTTGCGGTGCTCCCGGGAAGAGCCCTGGGGCGGCCTGGCCATTCCTCCACGCGGGGGGCTCCAGGGCGACCACGACCGGTAGGCTCCATGTACCCGTCCACTCCAACGGAGGATTCCACCCCATGCCTTCTCTTCTCGTCCTTTTCAACCACACCCTGACGGAGCAACAACTTCATGACGCGGAGAACAGCTTGGGCATAACGCGTTTCGTGGAACCGCCCCCTTCGGTTCGAGCCCTTTGGTCTTCCATCCCCGCCGATGCGGAGGCTCTGGAGCCCCTGCTGGAACCGGTTCGACGATGGATCGACGCCGCCGCCGTCCCCGGAGACCACGTGCTGGTGCAGGGGGATTTCGGCGCCACCTATCTCATGGTGAACCATTGTCTGGAACGGGGACTCGTGCCCGTCTATGCCACCACCAGGCGGAAGGCCACCGAGGAACTCCTCCCGGACGGATCCGTGCGGTTGACCCACAACTTTGAGCACCGGCGCTTTCGGCGGTACGGTCTTTGAGCGGCATTCCAACGACGGCCGCGACCGTTGAGGCCGCGTGTTGACTCCATGGCGTGCGGCCCCGGGGTGGACCACCTCCCCTGAACATGGCTTTCCCATGGGCCTGAAATACCCGTTGCAGAGGACCTCCGGGGTTTTTGGCCCCGTGAAGCTAACCGGCTGAATATACTCAGCACAGCGAAAAGAGGTCCTCTGCACCTTAAACTCATAGTACTTTCGGGCAGATAAGAATCTTCGGCGGCCCGTGTGTCCATTTTTTCAACAGCCAAAGCCCGACCCTCGCGGGAGGTGCTCTGCAGCGGCCCTCTCGGGCTAGACACCATGCGGGTTTTCAGCTATAGAGTCCGAAGGCAGGCCCCGATTTGAGGGGATTGAGACTTCCTTATGCCTTCCCGGATCTCCTTCATTTTCTTCGTCCGAAGGCAGGCCCCGATTTGAGGGGATTGAGACGGGTGATCCGGTGCCCCGCTCCCCTCCACTGCCACCGTCCGAAGGCAGGCCCCGATTTGAGGGGATTGAGACCCGGTTAACCCCGGAACCGGCCACGAAAAGACCATGGGGTCCGAAGGCAGGCCCCGATTTGAGGGGATTGAGACTCGCCGGGGACGTTCACGTCCTCTAGAATCCCTTTGAAGGTCCGAAGGCAGGCCCCGATTTGAGGGGATTGAGACTAGTCCGGGCAGGGAAAGCCGTTTGTGCAGGCTTCGCAGTCCGAAGGCAGGCCCCGATTTGAGGGGATTGAGACACCGGTCCCGTCGACATCCGGGACCGGTCCACGGACTGTCCGAAGGCAGGCCCCGATTTGAGGGGATTGAGACTGGGGCGGACCCAAGCTCTGTGCCCGCGGTCCGTTCTGGTCCGAAGGCAGGCCCCGATTTGAGGGGATTGAGACTCCGTCATCTCTTTCCCTCCATCGCATATATTATACACGTCCGAAGGCAGGCCCCGATTTGAGGGGATTGAGACTTGAACCTGCTTGAATCAGCAGGTTCTTGGCCTTGTTAACCGTCCGAAGGCAGGCCCCGATTTGAGGGGATTGAGACAATTCTTCCTCCGAGCAGGGCGAACCGTCTGCCCGGGTCCGAAGGCAGGCCCCGATTTGAGGGGATTGAGACGCTCAAAATTAACCCGAAGCCCTTTGTGAAGGCTTCGGGGTCCGAAGGCAGGCCCCGATTTGAGGGGATTGAGACAAAAACGCCACACCTCTCCACGTCGTTTGAGCTGGGTCCGAAGGCAGGCCCCGATTTGAGGGGATTGAGACGTGAATTCACCACAAGCGGAGCAGTATGAGAACTCCGCGTCCGAAGGCAGGCCCCGATTTGAGGGGATTGAGACTATTCCTGTTCCTGCTCCTGCTCCTGATTAGGCATAGTCTGTCCGAAGGCAGGCCCCGATTTGAGGGGATTGGGGTGTGGAAACCCCACGGCATCTCAGCAAAAGGGTTTCAAATGCTCTTTGCGGGTAACCGGGGGAGACGGCGGTTATCTTTCGGAGCGCAGGGTTCGGCCTTGGGAGGACGGTCGGTGAGGGGCTCGGCGAATTAACTCATCCAAAAGCACCGGTCGGTCTTCGCTAAAGTCTTTTAGGAAATCTGGATCGATCAGTTTCAAGGTGGAGAATGCCTCTTCGGGAAACGTTCTGAGGCGCACGGCAAGGATGTCGTCGCTGAAGCAGGCCTTCTTCTGCGCCGCATCGAGGATCTCCGCCCAGGAGAAGGCATAGAATTTCCAAATCAGATAGACGTCGAAAACATCCTTGGGATCGTCTCTTGCGACGACGGCGGTCAACTTGTTGGCCAGAATGTTCTCAATGTTATCGATGACGCGCCCTTCAGGAGTCACAACGACTTCCTTCCATCTCGGGGCATGCTCATTGACAAAATCAACCTGCAAGAAATCATTGATTCTGAAGCGGGCGAAGTCTTTCGACTCCACCTCCACCCGCACACGATGCCTCTCGGCAAGTCTCAATCGTACCCTTCGAAGCGCAAAAGGATATCTAGCCGAAGAATCTGCGAAAAAATCCAGGTCGTCGGAATACCGCTTGGCCTTGTAGAACCGGCTGAGACAAGTGCCGCCGGTCAGATAGAAGATGTTTTCGCTCGCAAAGACGACGTCCAAAACCTCATCCTGCAAGCGATACAAGGCCCGGTAATCTACAATACCCATTGCAACTCTTCGGCGGTCAGGGGTTGATCGAAAAACCACGCCTCCACCATGTTCTTTCTGAGGGCTATATGCTCACGGTTAAAGGCCGGCACCTGGTATTCTTCCAGCATCTTCTTCAATTCGTCTCTGTCGAATAGAGACATATCTTCCAACAGGCGCGTGCTGTTGCCGAGGATCTTCTCGAAAAGGAATCTTTTCCGGCCCAGGTCATGCCCCGCCAGAATGGTCAGAAGGTCCTCTTCGGATACCTCGTGGTCCCAAAAGCATTCTCTGATGATTCTTCTGAGGTCTGCCATGAAACGGATCCTCCCATGACCCAGGAATCATAGGAGATCGCGCAAGAGAAATCAAACGAGAGCTGAAACCGTAATGGCGCATGGCTCGGGGTGGTCAAAATTCGGTTGCCACACATGGTCAATTTTCGGTTGTCACTCCGAGCCGGCATCGCTGGGGGGGTTAAAGACAGCCGTCCGAAACGGTCTCGACAACAACGGTTGGCGCGGAAAATCCCTGGTTCTTTCTAAAAAAGGCCACGCGGGAGCCGTTATCCAGCTCAAAGGCGATGAACTGGATAACGGGAGGCTCCCATGAAGAGAACAGCACTGATGCTTACGGTTTTGGTCTTGTTTTCCGCCGGCTGCGCAAGCAAGGAGATCCTGAAGCAGAAATACATTCAGGACATGGCGGCTCGCATCGACATGGGTTCCGTTCAGGACAGGGCCCAATTCCAAAGGGATCTGGCCACCTGCGCCGACCTCGCGGCCGAATGGCACTGCCGGGCCCAGAACGAAGCCATGGCCAACGGCCTGGCGGGGGCCCTCCTGGGCGCCGGGCTCGGCTACGGCTTGGGCCGCGCCTGGGGTGGACATAACGATGCGGGATGGACAGCCACCGGGGCGGCCGCGGGTGCGGCGGGAGGCATGGGATCCGTTACCAACCATGCCGACACCGTGTTCAAGAACTGCATGCAGAATCGGGGCTATAAACTCCTCTGGTAACCGATGGGGGAAGTTCTCAAAGGCTGAAACAAGCGCCAAAGGTGATGAGAGTCCTGCACATTCGTGGTATTCTGCCGATTACACGACGGCCAAGAAGGTGCGACCACGTCCATACTTCCATTGAGGCAGCGGATAGCCCATGGCGCACGTTCTCATCACCACGTTGGGAAGAAACTGGGAGATCGTTCCGGAAATCCTCGGGTGGACCAACCCGGATTTGGTGGACCTCTACGCAAACCATCCCAACCGGGACGAATTGGAGACCCTTCGGGCCGAGTACGGCATCGAACCCGTTGAAATCCTCTGGATCATCACCACCGATGATTTGGAGATCGGAAAGGCACTGGAACGGCTCAATGCCTGGCGACAGGCCGTGGGGACCTGCCGTGTCCGGTTCCGGGTGGTTCGGGTGAGTGGGATTCACGACCTGTCGTCTCTTGCCGAATGCCGCCGGATGAGAGAGGCCATCCACCAGGTGGTCCTTCGCGGATCCGCGGAAGCGGGCGCGGAAGGCTCTCTCGTGCTGTCCCTCACCGGCGGCCGCAAGACCATGAGCAGCGACATGCAGGCCGCGGCCGCCTTTTTCGGGTGCCGCGCCCTGGTCCATATCGTGGGCCGGGACGACAAGCTGTCACACTTTAGAAAACTGGACGTCCAAGACTTCTGCAAGCCTTTACCGCCGGCGCTCGCCGACGCCGCCACCCCCGTGGTGGTGGGTCGGCATGCCCCCAGCCCCCTCCTGGATTATCCGGATCCCCGCGAAGAGCCCCTGTCGGATTGCCTCCAGGAAAGCCTTCGAACCGATCCGGCCCCCCGTTCCCTCTGGGCGGATCACAGCCTGTGCGTGGAAGACACCCGCCTGCTCGATGCCCTGGAAAACCGCCTGAGGGCCGCCTCCAACCTGGCGGCCAACCACGCCAGCCGCATCATCCAGCAGGAAACCTCGGCCAACTTCCTGGCTCTCTACAGCCTGCCTCCCCGGGAGATCCAAAGGCTCAAGGAGGTCGTGGTGGGCGCCGACCCGGACCCGCAGCGGCAGGAAGCGGAACTGGACCTGCTTCGCCGGCTTCCCAAGGCCGAACTCCACTGCCACCTGGGAGGCGTGCTGACCGTCGGGGAAATCATCCAAGTGGCCGACTCCGTCCGGGAAAGAATCGAGGAATACCGGACGAACCTCCAGCCGTGGCTCGAGCGGCGGAAATCCCGCCTGGAAAACGAGGATCCCGACCGCTTGAGGGAAACGATCCAATGGAAGGAATTGCGACGGCCCGTTTCGGGCGTGCCCGAGCCGCTTCCCGTGGCCGCCTTCCTGCTTCTTTTCGAGTCCTGCCCGCACGTTCTGGAGAAGATGATCTACGGCAGGTACCTGAAGGAAGAAAACTTCGTGGGCATCGGATTCGAAGACTACGAGCGCCTGGGCGATCTTCAGGGATCGGCCCTGCTGCAGTGCGAAGAAACCCTTCGGGCCACCTGCCGAATCCTGGGCCACAAGGCCCGGGAACACAACGTGCTCCACCTGGAAGTGCGCTGTTCTCCCAAGAACTACACGCGAGGGGGTTTGAGCCCGGCGCGCGTACTTGAAATCATTGCGGACGAATTGGCCCGAAGCGGCCCGGAATCCACCGTGCTGCTTCTCATCGGCAGCCGCCACCGGGACTTGACGGCGCTCAAGGAAAACGTGGCCTTGGCCCAAGAGATCTTGGCGAACGCCGGTGCGGCCTCCCGGATGCTGGTGGGCTTCGATCTGGCCGGGAACGAAAAGGCTCTGGAGCCGGCGAAAGTACGTGAGGCCTTCCTGCCGCTCATGGAACGGTGCCTGCACGCCACGATCCATGCCGGGGAGATCGCGGACGCTTCCAGCATTTGGCAGGCGGTCTATCATCTCAACGCGGAACGCATCGGGCACGGCCTCACTCTCCAAGGGAATCCGGGCCTTCTGGAGCGGTTCCGAGACCGGCGGATCGCCGTGGAGATGTGCCCTGCCAGCAACTGCCAGATCGTGGGCTTTCGGGACGCTCATCTGCCCGGCACGGCTTCTCGGCCGGTCTATCCCCTGTCCACGTATCTGAGGAAGGGGCTTCGAGTCACGGTCAACACAGACAACCCGGGGATCTCGCGGACCGACTTTTCCCGGGAATACCAGCGGGCGGGGCGCCTCAGCCCGGGAGGACTGAGCCTCTGGGACCTTCTGCTGCTCATCCGAAACGGCTTCAAGGCGGCCTTCACCGAGGCCCCCAGGCGCCACGATCTCCTTCGAAAGGCGGAAAACAGGATCCTTCACGTGCTGGAAAGAGGCTTTGAGCTATGAGCTTGGAAGAACAAGTCTTGTGTGTCCCGCGGCAGGCTTTGCCGGCCGCCTGGCTGGAACGACGGGCCGCTCTGGCCCTTCCCTACGAACGCTGTCTTGAGGTCCTGGACGCGGCGGGCTGCTGCTACAAGGCCCGAGGAGAGGTGGAAAAGGATCCGCGCTACAAGCAGATCATCCCTTACGCGGTGGTCCTGGATCCCCGGGATTCCAGGGTGGGTTGTTATCAGCGCAAGGGCTCGGAAAAGAGACTCCATGGAAGGGCCTCGGTGGGACTGGGTGGCCATGTGATCCGGGAAGACGCCCTTGCGGCCTCCAACGGCCTGGCGTCGGTGCTGGCATGCGGCCTGCGCCGGGAACTTTCCGAGGAATTTGCCATTCTACCCGAACCCTACCGGTTGACCTTTCGGGGAATCATCAACGAGGAGGAATCGGCCGTGGGAGAAGTGCACCTGGGACTCGTCTTCCGCATGGACGTTTCGACCCCGCAAGCCCTCCGGCCCGGCGCCGAACTCCATCGGTTTCAGTGGGTCCCCCTTTCCCAGGCGGGCCGGCATCCCCTGGAGCTTTGGTCCCGGCTGGCCCTCGAAATTCTTTAGAGGGTTGTCCGTAAACGAGCAGTTGCGTTCGCCTGTAAAGCCCCCGAAATCCTGTACACGGTTTTGCACAAAATTCATGCCGCCTTCTCCAAAGGCACGCTGGCAGTGCGCACTTGGGCGGGGGTGGCATAGCCATGCCGCTCAAGGAGCCAGAGTTCATTGAACCGTTCCTTGAACTCGAGCAAAGCCTGACGGAGTTCCGCGTTGGGCCACGTCGCCCGTGGCCGCATGGATGGCCGTTCTTTGGCCACCCGGAAAAGAAGGTCTCCAGCCGCTGAAACCTGAATTGGACGGTTCTTTCTCATGGACAGGTCCTGAAGGGCGGGCGTAAAGCCCGCCCCTACAAAAAGCCCCGGACCCATTGGGTAGGGGCGGGGTTTATCCCCGCCCGCTAATCACGCGGTGTAAGAGACACCCGAAGAAAAAATCGCTCAGATTAGGTGAAAGATAGGTGCAGCCGTCCTCTCCGTCTTCCACCGGCGACCTCAGTTCGGGGCGCCCTTTCAACCAGGATTCCACATCGACGCTCTTTCGGTGTTCTTCGTCGATCCACTGGAAAAAACCCTTGTTTTGGACGACGAACCCGTCATCCCAGGTAAGCGGCAGGCGGGGAAGGCGCACCAGTTCCCGGTGCAGCTCGTGAAGGTAGACAACCTCGATTCCCAGCAGGGCTCCCATGAGGTTGAGGAAAGCTGTCTCGGCCTTGAATCCGCCGGTGGCTCATAAGGTCGTTTGAAACCCCTTTTTCCGGCCCTCGTGGACCTGACGGATCGCAGCATCCACCAGGGCCTTAAGCCCGGATGTGAACTGGGCCGCCCCGTAACCAAGCTTGCCGATGTGGACGAACACTGTATCCCTGACTTTCCCGTCATAGAATGTCTTGAGCCGCTCCGCACAGTAACGGCCCTCGGGAGTATCGGAATGCAACAACACGAGGCTGTCCCTTTCGGCAAGCTCGAGCTTGGCCAGGGTGTTGGTCCCGGCGCTGGCCGCAGCGGCGTCGGCCGTGCTCAACCAGCGGTCTACTTCATCGGCGGCAGGCAACGGATCTTGGTTCCGCGGATTCCAGCCGCCCTAGGGACGGTTGTCACGGTTGGTCAGAAGCGAGGTGCCGACAGTGCAAAGGATCTGGCGGGGCATCAATTTCTCCTTCCCTCACGTCTTCCGGCCGAAGCTTGGGGGGTCCTGGATGATAGGCAGACCCTTGTCATGCGCAAGATTGGCAAGGGCAAAACGGGCACCATCCTTCTCGTTAGCCAAAAACCACCTGTAAGACTCGCCGTCCTCGCTGGGTTGCTTGGTGACCCTGGGGTAATGAACCGGCAATCGGTCGTCGAACCCTTTGCAGGCCTTGAGGAACGCCTCGATGAAAGAGACCTGTTCAAAGGAACCGCTGGCGGCTTGGCCGTAGGCACGAACGACCGCCTCTTTGAAGGCTTTCACGGCATCGGACGGGATGTCTTCCGGGCTTCCTTGCGATTTCCACGAACGGTACCTTTCGCCAAGGGCTTGGCCCGTCCTCAGCGTGCAATCCGAAATCTCCAACCGCACGCTGCCGAACCCCAGGGGTTTTCCTCCGCCGAAGCGATGGTAACGGCCTTCGGGAAGCTGCAGAAGGAACAGCAAAGCCCCCAACTCCACCTTGGATAGATTGCTCACATGGATATCGAAAGCAAAACGCGCACCGGGTTTCACCCAGCCGAGGATGGAGCGATTTTGATCGTCACGCTGTTCTTGCCGGTCTTTCCTGGGCCGGCGGTACTCCTGCGAGGGGCTTTGCGGGTTATTGGTCGGATCTTCCAGAGGGTTTTCCCAGTAACCGGCCGGAAGACCGCCGTGGTGCGGGTAGACCTTGCGTCCCCGCAAACCCTTGCCGAGCGAGTATCCGGCCTCGGCCTTCGAGAGGCCGTCGCGTTGCGCCTCCCCGTTCGATGAAGCCGCCACGTAAAATCTTCCCTGCTGCGGCTTAGGCGCCGCCAGGATGGCCAAGGGCAGACCGTCTCCCGGGAAGGTTTCCACAGATTCCTCTGCTGAGGACTCACACGTTACCGGTCCGATGCGCAAGAGCCCCCTGACCGCCGGGGAATCTTTTTGCTCCCCACCTTTGTCGCCGGAATCCATCCTTACCCACCCAAAGACGCGGTCGGCAGGAGAAAGCTCGCCGATGCTGGAAGCAGGGCGAAGGGAGGGATCCAGTAAATCCCACGGAGAGACTGGGTAGAGTTCCCTTGCGATCATGACGGGGAAAAGGGCTTCCACGGCGGAGGAATCCCTGGTCAAGCGGGCGTAGCAGAGGGTACCGTCCCTCAATTCGCGGTCCTCTTGGGTGTACACGTGGCGCGACCAGGCGGTCTGTCCCGGATCGGAGCCGAGGTAGGCGTCGAAACCCTGGCGGTTTCGCCGCCTTTTCTCAAGGTCCTCTGCGTGGATTTCCTGGTAGTTCTCAATGAGCTCTTTCCATTGTTCCTGCAACTCATCGGTTAGTGGAAAAGACCTGGGCTTCCCGTCTATGAAGAAAACCCTTTCATCGTGCTTGCGGTTGATGTTGGCGTTGGTGATGCAGACCCAGCCGTGGATGTTCTTTGTCACACCTTGTGGTTCATGCCAAGATCCCCTATCTTGCTTGAGTCCAGCAGGAACACTGGGCGATTTGCTCGGAAGACTTCCTCCTACTTTTGTAATGGCACGGACTACCCAATATCGGAAATCTGAGACATGCTGTTCGCTTTTTTTATCCCAACGATGATGCTGGACCAGCTCAACCCAGCACTCTACCTCGTCGCCATGCTGGGGAAGAGTCCCGTCGGAGTACCTGAGAGCCTGATTCGTGCTTTTATTTCGACCGCTGTACCTGGGAAGCCAGGCGGCATACTGGGGACCGTTGGGCGCTCCGTTCGTTCCCACGGCGGATGTCCCAGTGAGAAGGTGGACTTGTCCATGCTCGATCCGGGCCGGGATCAGACGGAGCCCCTCCTTCGCCTCCATCCGGTAGGCCAGGCGCTTTTTGTGCTCATGGTCGAAACGGCCGAATCTGGAATTCGTGACCGCCTCGTAAGCCGAGCGCAGCATGCCTCGGATACTGGATGAAGGAATGAGCGGTTTTCCGTCACTGCCAAGCGGCAAGGCAAAGGTCTTGTGCCCGTTGTCGTCTTCCCGGCAGGTATTGGGATCGGGGACGAGGAGCGGGGTGATGGCTTCCATCTCGACACGGATGCAGCCGGTGATGCGATCCTGGTGGAAACGGTCCTGCGCCACGGGTTCATGATCGCCCAGGTCTGGATCGTCCGTTTTTCGTGGCGGTGCCGGGATGAAGTTGTACGGGTTGTGGAAATCACGACCCACGGTATCCGGTCTGCCGGTTGATTGTTGGCGCCAGTAACCGCTGCGATCGCCTTGCCGCGAGCGGCCGGCAGGGGCTGCGGAAGTGGACGTGGGCACGAAATCCGATCCCACTTCGCGAATTCTCCTCGGCTGGCCGCCTTCCATCTCAAACTCCACCTCCACGCCGTTCAGCTCCTTCAGCCTTTCCATGATCGTCCGGGAGATCTCCCCGGTAGCAGGGTTGGCGGTCACAAGTTTGCCCTTCTTACTGGTATATTGAACTTGAGGCTTGCCTTTGTTGCTCAGCACCAGCTTGCCGCGTTCGATGGCCATCAGCGCACCTCCTTGAAGACATCCACCAGGCGAGTGGCGGTCACTCGGACCGCGCCGGTTTCCGGGTCCTGATCGAAGTAATGCCGCACCCTGAGCCGAAGGGGCCAGCGGCCGCCCTTGAAATCGGTGTCCGTGCATTCCAAGGCAACGGCCTGTTGGGTGCCTGCTGCCGTGGCCACACGAGAAAAACCGTCTCTTGGCCCCTCCACGAGTCGATCGCCCAGGAGAATTCGTACCTCCTCGTCGGGCCGGGCCGGGGAGGTTTCGTCCGGGTTGGGCGCATCCACCAGGCGCCGCCCCCGGAAGCCCTCCTCGATCCGCCAGATCAGAATTTCCCCTTGCTTTCCGAACAGGCGCAGTTCGAGAAGATTGGTCGGTAAAACCGCCGGACAGAGGTCCGGAAACGGCCTAGAAGACAATCGCCACCCGGCGCCGTCGCGCCTCCCCCAGGTGACGCCGTCCCGGCAATGGGCCAGAAGCCAGGTGAAACCGTCGTCGGCCGGATAAGAACTCCGGCCGCCGACGATCCAATCCAACACCTGCTTGCAGGCTTCCTGGTCCAGGGGTTCGAGGGCGCATCCTTGGATCCGGTTCATGGCCGCACCTCCTCTGCTTTCAACGGCTCCGCGTTGTGAAAGCCTGTAATCTTTTCGTCAAATACCTTGCGGGTCTCTTCTTCCACGTGAAGGTCCTTTGCGATTCTGTACGTCTTTCCATCTGGCAGGCGAAGGCGGGCGGCTCCTTTCAGGACTCCGCGGCCTACCGAGGCCGCGCCGCCCACCGGGATCTCTCCAGAAAGCAGGTCCTTGAGCAGCAGCAGAACCAGCCCGACTTCAGCATCTTCCGGATTGCGAATCTCAAGCCGTACCTTCAGCGTTCCCCCCGCCTGCACCTGCTCATCGAAGAGAGCCCCGCGGACCACCCCGCCGGTAAAGCGATCGATAGCGATCCGCGTCTGCCTCCGTGCCGTACCATTTTCAATGAACGACTCGGAGATCCTCAGCCTCGAGGCCTTGGCCTGGCCATTTGAGGCCTTTTCGTCTTCTTCCAGTCTCGGTCCAAAAAGGCGATCAACCCAACGGTCGCCGTCTCCTTTGCCTTCCCTTACCAGGCGGGCGATCCGCAAGGCCTGGGCCCGCAGCGCGCCCGCCATCCCGGTGCCCGGAAGAACGGGCCGTCCCGCGCTATGAAGGTGGACCACATCGGGCGCCCCGGGCTCCGTTGCCGGGCTTCGAACCAGCAGATCGCCTTCGACCTCCAGATCGAGGTCAGCGAGCAGGCGGCGGCGCTTATCCTGGCATTGTTCGATTTTCAAGGATGGACAGGCGGCTTGGATCGCTTCGGCCGCCGAGGCGTGCGCCGGAACGCCGTCAACAATAGGCATCTCGTGATCGGAGGTGAGCCAGGAGAGCCAGCCCTGAGCCGTAGCGAGATCGTGGCGGAGGGCCTTCCAGTTGTTAACTTTCACGCTGCCAAGACCTCGTGAACGCCGCATTCCCAAAGCTATGTCTCCGTTCGTCAGCCCGTCCAGGGCGGCGCTGAGCAGCCCGAGCAGCCGAGGTTCCAGGTCCGTTCTTTCAACAATCAGTTCCACCCTGACGGGAAAGGTGGTTCCGGCAGGCAATACCTCGAAGTCGAATTTCTTATGGGCCTCGGCGGTACCCAGGGCAGGATCGATGGCCACTCCATCGCGGATTTCCATCGCCCTTCCGCCGGGCAAAGTGCCCAATGAATCAAAGACGATCAGGGGGCTTTGGGAGCCTGCGTCATCGCTTCGGGCCGCGCCGAACAAGGCTGCCACTTCCTCTTTCTCACGGGATCGGTATCCGCCGAGGATATCGGCCAGGTGGCTGCGCAGCGCTCCCGCCAGCGAGGTGCCGGGAAGCAAGGGGAGTCCTTCCTTGGGATCGCGCAAGACCGCCATATCCAGCGCAGCATCACCTTCACCGCCAAAGTGCGCGGCCGTCTCGAGCCGCATCTCACCCGTGACCACCCAGCGCGCCGCCATGGCCCGAATGCCGCCGGCGCTTTCCAATCGCAAGGATCTATTGTCCATCACCGGCCTCCCTTGTCTTGTTTCTGACAGCCAACGCGGCCAGCACGGCGTCAATGAGTTTTCCTGAAATCTCCAGGGATCTTTCCTTCAAGACGCCCTTCGCCGATTCCTCCGACACGATATGGCAGCGCTGGGCCAAGACATCCGCATTCAGCCATGCCAGAACCTTTTCGCCATGGATGGCATCCATGATCCATGCCGCCAAATCCTTCCATTCACTGTCCACTTTCACCCGGCAGCGTTCCAGTTGCTCCATGGCCGGCCGCTTCAATCGTTCGGCTTCATTTTCGCTCCTGAGCCAAGTGGTCAAGGTGCGGATCGCTTCTTCGGGTTTGCCGCGCAGGGGGGTCCGCAGGCGGCCGATGAGGCTGTTGGTCGGCAGGTTTACGGCTCTCTCTGCGAAGACTGCCGCTGCCTCTTCGATCTTTCTCGCCACGTGCGCCCAGACGATTCGCGCTTCAATGTCCGAAACCAGTTGGGGCGGCTGCCCGGTTCCGGTGTTGATGGACGGTATCTCTTGGGGTACGCGCAAGGTGATGGAGGCGAGCGGCGCATCGAGGAACAGGATCCGGCCGTAGCCTTCTTCCCTTCGTTCGCCCAATCCTTCGTTTTCGATCGCGCGAAGGTCGTCGGCCGGGATGTCTTGAACCGCTTCCAGCAGAAACACCGATCCGGCGGAAACGGCCAGTACTTGCGGCAGTTCCAGCCGCCACTTGCGGTTGAAACCGCCGATCGGTTCAAAGGACCACCTTCTGCGCACCACCCTGGCCCGGCCGTCCAGCCGCCCTTGGATCAACTCCACAACCGCCGCCGGGTCGATCTGCCCGGTGTGGGCATGGCGCGCAATGCAGGCCGAGGTGAGGAGCAGGCGAAAGTGCTCATGTTGAGAGATATCCCTGGCCACAGGCTGCAATGCCCTGGTCCCCGACCCCACAATCTCGCGCCCTCGGCTGCTCTCCCACTGGATCTCAGCGGTACCCCCGTATCCGGCCCTTCGGGATCGCCCGACCAGGATCACGGTCCCCAGCAATGCCCGGATGCGCTTTTCGGTCTGCTCCAATTCTTGGTCGGTTTCACCGCGGAGTTGGATCACCCCTTGGAAAGATTGTCCGGCGTCCAGGGACTCAAAAGCGAAGATCGCCCCGTGGGTGTTCCCTTGCGCGTCTTTCCACGCCCGGCCTTTTTGTCGGTCGCGCTGGTGATGGATGCGGGCACTCATCCTGAGGTAAAGGAGCACCGGTTGGGCGGCCCCGATGGTGATGAAGCATGGACCGAGGGGTACCAGTTGTTCCTCAGGCCAATACTCACCCGGATCCTTGTCGACGGCCGGATGTCCGTCAAAGGAAGTGAGGTCCATGACATTCATAGATGCACGGCCTACCGGCTCATCTTTTTTCCGCCGCAAGGGTACGGGAACCGGCAGGGCCCTGCGGCCGTCCGCGAACGGATAGGCGTGCAGATAGCGCACCTTGCCGCCCAGCACGAGATCATAGAACTCCTGCTGCCGGGATGCGTCCTCGCCCGGATCGCCCAGGGCTCGGGCCACGGCCCCGCGTACGGCGGATCCTGGGATAAAGGGCAGGGTGGAGGAGCTGTTGGGGTCGCCCCCAAGGGTTGTGATGATGGCCGGGGATTTCAGCGTCAGGGTGTAAGGAAGATAACGGTAGCACGTCATGCCGCCCCTCCTTTCGCCGCGCGCCTGGTTTTCTCAAGGTCTCCATCGAGGGTCAGACGGATATGGCCGCGGCCGCGGTTGCGGCCCAGCCCCGCGTGCCGGGTCGCCAGGAGGGCCAAAGACAGGCAGCGGACATCCTCGGCGGAGGGGTCGGCCAGCCAATGGAGGGGCGCGCGCAGAGTCAGTCCCCGCACAATCACCCGCACCGCCCGCAGGGTGGTCCTGGCCGGTGCTCCCGTGCGCCTGTCCTCCGAGGTCTGGCGCCGGATATCGGTCAGCGCCTCCAGCACGGCCGCTGGTGAAACGGGATGGTTCTCTCGGGTCTCCGCCGCCTGGATCCACTGCTTGGTTTCATCGTCCACCACGCCGTCACCGATGCGTAAAATGGAACATTCGTCACAATCGGCTTCAGGGCCGAATACCCGCAACGCGGTTTGAGACAAATCCGGGAAGCAAGGCCCCATGGAGAGCCAGGAATCACGCAAGAGGCCGCGGATGGTCTTGCCGCCCAAAAACGGAAGCCCCCATTGGTCGTGCTCCACCTCCACGTCCACCACCCCGGCGGTCCCTTCGCCCCGGCTGAAGGCGGCGTCGGAGAGAAGCTCGATCTGAATGAACTGATTTTGGCTCATGGCGTCTTTTCCTCCTTGCCCTGGTGATCTGGGGCTGCATCCAGCTCCAGGTGCAGATCAAGCAACTCCAGGGCGTCGATGAGCGGCGTGCGCGTCGCAGCGAAGAAGCCGTTTTCTTCGATGGCGGTTGGAAACTTGAGCACCTTGTCCACCACCTTCCACGCTTTCAAGGTTTCCTTCACGCTGTCCGGCCCTTCGCGGGCCAGTTCCGCCAAAGCCTTGACCTTGTTTCGCCGCCCGGCCCAGGGTCCCTCCCTCAAGCCCGCCGTCCTGTCGTGAAGGAGCGTCCCGGAGAGCCACCGCCAGGTCTCGGCCTCGGCCCTTCCGGAACCCAACCGATAGGGCCGGCAGGTCAACCGACAGCCGGCGGCTTGATATTGCCTCTTGCGGATGGCTTCCACCGATTCCCCCGGCCGGCAGGTGCCGATGTGCCAATCCACGGCGCAGCCGGGATCGTTCTGTTGCCTCAACATGCCTTTGGCGGAGGCGCACAGGGCTTCCGCCAAGTCATAAGCCCTGGCAAAGGGCGCATGGACGCGGACCATGGCCACGCCGGCGCAGGCAGTAATCCTGCCGAGGTGCGGAACATTGCTCTTCTCGAACACGCTGAGGGCTGTTGCGGCCAGGTCCAGGGCGATACGGCCGTCGCAAACGAAGGTCAGGTCGTCCCCCCCAAGCAGGATGGGGCGCAGGGGGAGCATCCATGCGCCACCCACCTTTTTCAGTTCAAAACCCAGTCGAGCCGGTCTCCCTGTGATCTTCACCCTTTCCGTGCCGTTTTCGACCTTTTTCTCTACGCATTGCTGGACGCGGCCTACCACTACCTTCAAGGCTTCCCTTCCCAGTCGGTCTATGGCCTCCGACCACTCACGGTATTCCCTCCGAACGGTATCGTCATCGGCTCCGTTTTCGGATTTTTTCTTAAGCCACTCCTTGATCTTTTGCCCCACGCTGTTGCCGTCTATGTGAACCACCCCGATCTTTTGCCCCACGCTGTTGCCGTCTATGTGAACCACCCCGATCAAGCTGGTATCGCCCAGGGTCCGGGCCAAGTCATCGAGTTCCATGGGGAAGGCAAATTCGTTCTTGTCCTTCAAGTAATCTCTCCAGTGACGCGCTGCTTCGTCCCGCTTCTCCCGGCGTTTCAGGATTCCCCTCGAAAGGGGTACGGTAGATTCGTTTGGATCGAAACCAGATGCGGGAAGACCGGTTTCCCGGCACGAGGCCGTGACGGACAAGCCGAGAAGAGGTGCGGAAGGCGAGCGTTCGGTCTTCACCCGGGCCAGTTCGATCTGGACCTCCTGAATCGCTTTGGCCAAACTTCCCTTGTTGTATTCCTTGTGAACCAGGGCTACTTCAAGGCCTGGAGCCTCGTCGTGCAATCGGCGGGTGTAGCGGGCTGCAAGCGAGCGGGCCTCTTCCATGGAGGTGCTCTCGAGAAGGGCGTTTCCGCCGCCGGCCAGGAGGATCTTTTCCAACGCAACCAACCCCTTCAGCGCCCCCTCTCCCGACGTGCCCCAATGCACCAGGTACGACCCGGCCACCACGTCCCGAAGCCGGTTGGACTGAAAGATGAAGCGCTGCACGCCCAGCACATCGATCGCCGTCAAGACAGGCATGGCCACCTCCTATGAATCGAGCCACCGTTTCAGGGAGTCTGTGTTGGGGTCGGCGTTGACTCCCGCCCATTCTTTCACGTCATCGAGGCCGAAAACCTGCGGGGTGTTGGGCGCATCCCAGACATCGGCCACATCGTTTCGCAGTTGATCCACGAAGGCCCCCTTGGAATCGTCGCCATCCAGCAGGCAGACCAGGGCCGAACGGGCCAGATCCCCTCCCAACTGGCGCGCCCTCATGGCCACCTCGAACAGTTTGGATTTGCAGAGGCGGATCGTTGTATCCGTCGTGCAAGAGACCACATAGAGCCGGTGGCCTCGGACGAGCGCCACGTCGATTTCACACTGCCGACCATTGGCGAGCTGACAATCAAGGCCGACGGCCATCTCGTCGCCGTTGGCGATGTGCCTAACCAAGACTCCGCACCAGGTCTCCAACCAACCGCCTCCCAGAAAACCCAGCCAGGTTTCGTAGGTCTTTTTGTTCCAGTGGGCTTCCGGGATCTGCTTGATGCTCAGACCGCAGGGCACCATTTTATTGAGCATTACGGCATCGGCCTTTGCTTTTCCAAAAGACAGGCGCTTATTGTTATCGTCACGATGGATGCTGTAGAGCTTTCCTGCGAGACTCGGGTCATTCAGGACCGCTTTTGCGATTATCTCCGCATCCTTGTCGGTGGGGCGGCCGTCCGGTTGCTGTATGCCTTGCTCGATACGCATGATCCCGTGCAGGGCAAGAACGTCGTCCAGAGTCAATTTGAGCTGTTGTTTTGACAGATCCATTTCATAGCCGTCGTCAAAGCGCAACAGACCTTTGCGCTCATCCAGGTAGGACGCATGTTCATCTTTCCCTCCGGCATCCCGGAAGGCCATCCGGGCATGGGCCGCCATGATCTTGGTTCCCCCCGTGTAGTGCAGGTGAGCATCGCTAAGGTCTTTTGACGGAAATGCATTTCTCACCTTAGAGGCGCTGGTTACCTCCTCGATGCATGTTTCCTCTATGCTTGGTTTCCCATCCGCAAGTCTTGCCTCCAGCCTTTCCCGAAGGCGGTTCTTCACCTCCTCCGTTTCCGGGCTGTAGAGCAAGCAGATCCTTCGGGGTTTCAGTATGAGGGCGGCAAGATAATTGGGCAGAGGGTTGGATCCGACAAGCAGGAGGAGCCGCTCACATGTCCTTTCTTTTTCAGGCATCAGTTTTCCCTCCACTGTTCTTTAATCTGGCGGCATGGTTATCGTCTCTTCTCCAGGAAGCGGCCGAGAGGGAATCTCGGGTTCGTGGATAATCGCAATGCCACGAGCCTTCCGGGGGTCGCTATACGGTACGCCGCCTGATGCGCGAGCATGGTCTGCAGGCTCCGCACAGAAGGGGCTCTGATCGTGGTCCCTGGGTCCATGACGGGACCATCATCCCAGATGGTCCGAACCGGATGTGGGGCCCGATGCCACCCAGGTGCATACCCGGCACGACGGCTTGGCTACGGTGTTCGTCGCCGTAGACCGCTTCGTCGCCGACGTGGTCGGCATCCATGCTGCCCGACCCGGAACGCGTTCCGAAGCGCTGGAGCCGATCTACCAGGGTATTGTGAAACACCTTGCTCCGCTGACGGCCAACATTGCCAAGGGGCTGACCCTGCGACACGATCATGACCCACAGTACATGAGCTACGCCTTCCAGCAAGAGATGTAGTTCCTCGGCATCGAATCGAGTCCCAGCTTCGTCAGAGCGCCGGAGCGTAACGTAGCGGCTGAGCGTTTCATCCGCGCCCTGAAGGAGCAGCTATTGTGGGTCCGAACCTTCGACACGGTCGAAGAGATCCGTCAGGCTTTGCTCGAGTCCAAGGAACGGTTCAATGAACACCGGCTCCTTGAAGGGCATGGCTATGCCCCCCAAGTGCGCGCTGCCAGCGTGCCTTTGGAGAAGGCGGCATGAATTTTGTGCAAAACCGTGTACAGGATTTCGGGGGCTTCACAGGCGAACTCAACTGCTCGTTTTCGGACAATCCACTAAAGAATTTTGAGGGCCAGGCGGACCGGCACCCCCTGGAACTCCGGTCCCGCCTGGCGTTGCAGATTCTTTGGATTCCTCGAAAAGGGGACTCCCGCATCTCGGGGATCGGTATCTCCATGCCGGCTTTTGAGCAAACCATCCCAAAGGCCCAGATTCAATCCAGGTATTCTTGGATGGAAACCTGAAACGGCGTACTCTTCCAAAGGTTTTGCCGCTGCATTCGATCCTTCAGCACCTCAGCCGCTTTCCGGGCCAAGACTTCATCTGCTCGCTCCATTTCCTTGAAAAGCCGTTCCATGGCTATTTTATCCGTCAGAGAGACGGTTTTGGCTTTTTCCACAAGGCCTTTGGAAGGAACAGGCATGGCGGCACCGCCCACAGGTCCGTGGTGGGGAGGAGTCGGTGCTTTTGGAGGCTGCTTTCGGGCTTCTTCCATCCCAGCGGTTCTGCTCGCTTCAGCAGCTGAAGTCGCGGATGATGCCCGCTTTTGCCTTCTTGTTTCCGGCAACCCCTGGATCGGGTCTTCCGGTGCCCCTGAGGCTCTTTCCTTATCTGTGGATTTCTGAGCCTGCCCGCCGACAGAAGGAGCCGGCGCGGCACTTTTCTTGTCCGGCCCTTCGTCTTCGACAATTCGGATGCGCGCCCAGCCCATGGGCAGGCACTCTTGCTTACTCTTCACCCACACCCTGCGGGACTTGGGAGCCGGGTCGGTTCCCCGGTGCAGACCGCAGACGTTTCGGATCCGCTGGCGCAGCGACTCGCTCCACAGGAGATTCACCGTGGTGGAAAGCATTCCCGAGCCGAACCCGATCCGGAAGATCGATCCCCCCAACGCCTCGTACCAGCTCTTGAGGAAGCCCCCTTGAGGTTCACCTCTGGCGGTGTAGAAGGCCTTTTCATGTTCTGCAATGTCCCGGTTCATGCGATCGGCCAGAAGAAGGACACCTTTCACGGTCGACGCTGGAGCCTTCTTACTCCGATTTTCTTTTAAAAACATCCGCCAGAGTTCATGGTCCCAAAGGATTTCCGTCTGGAACGTGCCCGCGGTCACGGCTTCCACCCAAACGACCAAGTCTCCCTTTCCTTTGGGCTTTTGGCTCCAGTAATGGCTCCCATCGGGCTTCTTGGACAAAAACTGAATGGGGATGACCCGGGTTTCGACCTTTCCGTTGACGGGATAGGCATCCCGCACCTTGAGACAGCGAAGAATGTCCCGGTTCTGGTCATTGGCTTTTCCTGCAATGTCCCAGCTCTGCAGAACCTCCTTTTGAAGCGGGGCAGACAGAAATTTTTTTGCACGTTCTTTCTTGTGTTCATTTTGAAGTTTCTGAATCCACTGATTCACTTGGGCTTCACGAGGATGCCTTGCCTCCCCGGAGCCGGTGAGCTCAGCCTTCATAGCTCCGTAGAGAAACGCGGTGCGCAAAACCCCCTTGATAGATGTACCGGGAAGATAAACCCTCCCGAAACCGTCCCGCACGAACGGCCGGAAATCGGACATGTCCGGACCTCCGCCGGGTACGGAATACGCCGCCACGGCCGGGCCGATCTTCTTAAAATCCGTGCCCCGGGCTTTTTCTTCAAGGAACTTCCCCAAGCCCTTCCTGCGCAGGTGCCCGGAGAAGGCTTGATGGACGAAGTCGTCCATGAGGTTCCTTTCCATCAGAAAGCGGCCCAGCTTGGCCTCGTCCACCACATGCACCCGCTGACCGTCGTATAGGAATTCCATGGGGAGCAGGGAGCCGTCCCGCGTCCCAATATGGATGGGGGAAAGGACCGTGAAATTCACGATCAGTTTTTCCAACACCTTTTCCGCCGCAGGGGACGGTGCCGCCTGAGTGGCCATAAAGCGCCTCCGAAGAACCCTTTAGGGAAACCAAAAGCCCATGCCGCTGCGATAGACGCGATGAGGCAGACCCAGGGCCGGGCCGTGTTCCGGCGTCACATCCACCAAACGCCCTGCCAGGGGTTCTGTCGCCACCGAACCTTCGGTGATGAAACGCACCCGTTTTCTTTTGAGGGTCGTGGCATGGCGGCCTGAGACCACAAATCCCCGGCTTTCCTCCATCTCCCAGGCGGTTAGCGTTTCCGTGAGCCGCCCCAATTCCTCGGGAGTGGGCGCGTACCGGGAAAGCAGTAAATACCTGCCGGGCTTTCGAAGATCCCCAAGATCGCCCCACACCTCTTCCAAAGGGACAAACCCGTCGAATCGAAAAGTCCCCAGACCATAAGTCCGTTCGCCCCCGAGCCCCATATCCCCGAGGAGCCGAAACGCTGCCTCAAGCCTCTTTCCACAATCGTCGTCCCGGATACGCACTAGTCCGTAGAGACCCGCCCCGCGTCGAAAGTGCACCACGCCGCACCACCAGATGGAACTGTTCTGGGAGCTCCGATCCAAAGCCACCCGGGGGCGCAGCTCATTGATGAACCATCCCTCACCGGACTCAGCATCCCAGGGTCGTGCCAATGGACGGGCCCTCTCCCGAAGGAGACCCAGATCTCTTTCACCGAGGGGCCGCCCACCGAGCCAGCGAAGCACATCACTTGGCTGGAGGTAGCGGATTTTTTTGATGTCCTTCCCCGCACGTTGCAGAAGCGTCGAATCCTCCACAGGAGGGGACGTCAGAGGTCGTGGTAAGGCGTAGAGCCGGCCTTGGCCGTTCCCAGCTCCCGGACCGAAAGGAAAAAGCGAACTGAGGGTGAATGGGGGGGGTTGGTCGTTCAGCTCACGAAGAACCTCCTCTGCTTCCCCCAGGAGGGCCAGCGCGTTGACAATCCCCGAAAAGAGAGAATCCGACGGAACGGTCTCCCTTGTCTCTTCCAACCCGATCCCCTGCCGCCCAAAGTGGGCCCCGGCCGGAAATTCCAGATGATAGAGATAGGTTTTCATGAAACCCTCTCCACATTAGCGCTTTTGGAACCATTAAAGAAACCGGCCAGGCGGGCCAGGTCCTCCAGTCCGCCCACACTCGTCGCCTGGCCTGGTTCGCCTCGATAATGCCCAACAGTGCGCGCTTCGATCTTGGTGAACTCAAAACGCACTTGGCCGTACCCGCGCGACCCGTGTCCGCCCAGGGCATCGTCCTGGAGCAAGGACAGGGCCAACTGGAGGTTGCGCAGATCTTCACTCAGGGTTTCCATATCCTCCACATCGTAAACCAGGGAAAAATCAAACTTGGTGCCTCGGGGCACCCGTTCCAGGTTCCTGGGGTTCGCAGCGGAGGTCACCCGATCAATGCCGTTTTCGAACTTCCATTCGGTGAAAAGAAGCCCCGTGTCGATGCTTTCCAGCTCCTTGCGGCTTTGGGAGGACAGCCGCAAATCCCGCACCTTGAGGCGGGCCGGAAAGTTTCCGCCTTCCCCCGCCGCCGTGGACCCGAAAAGGCGGCACACAGGGCACTGTAGCGCCCCGGGATAGGTCAACTCGGCGTTGTAATTCTTGTTCCGGTTTTTCCCCGGCTCCCAGTCGTTGCATTCGTGGCGGCTGATGCCGCTGCCGCCGTCCCGATTGGGCAAAAGCTCGGGATGGGCCTTTTCCAGGAGTGCCCGGAGCTTCCCCTTCAGGGAGCTGCCCGGCACGTAGGGCTCGGACGTGATGGGATCGCGCACCACGGGACTGTCCAAGGATCCGATCTCCAGGTTTTCCTTGGAAGCTCCGATGTGGAGTCCGCTCAGGCATTCCATGACCCCTTCCAAAGCGATCTTCCCCAAGAGCTTCCGGTAAGTCTTCGGTGCCATGGTTGTGTCCTCCTTCTAATCCCTTCCGCCGTGGAAGCGGTGGTAGGCGATGATGCTTTCCATGAACCTTAGAAACTTCGTGAAGTTCTCCTGGGTTTGGGCCGCCGATTTCACGGCAGCATCCAGGATTTCCGCCAGTTCCTTTACGTCCTCATGCCTCCCGGCGGCATAGGCGAGCTTGGGCCGAAGCAGGATGATCTGATCTTTTACTTTTTCGAACGGCAGATTGTTTTTCAGCTCCGCCTCCACCTTCCGCGTCCCGTCGAGAAATCGCCGGATCTGATTCGTTTTGACCTTTCGGGAGATGGCGGCACCGACGGCATCGGCGATTTCCACCAGCCGCTCCATACTGAGCTTCTTAAGATCGCTCAGCTCTCCCTTGAACCGGCCAATGCCCTCATTTTGCCTTCCTCCGTTCATGGTTTCGACCCTCCTTCGCGCATCATCATCAAAAGGATGAGGAGCGCCGCTTCCACGTGACGCCACCCATCGGCCTTGCTGGAAAAGATGTAATGCTTCAGTGCACCCCAATGTTCTTCCAGCGAGCCGTCCACCTTCGTTCTACCAAACAAATAAGCCAATTTAGGCAACAGCCACACGCCGTCTTGCCGCTGACGTCTCACCAGCTGCAGCAGCTTGTAATAGAAACCTTTGGAAAGGCCATGCGGCCGGGTCTTCAGGGACCTTCCATCAACATCCACGAACGGCTCCAGATGCTTCAGAGCCTCCAGAACCTTCGCCACATCGGGCTTCTTCGAGTCCTTCCAGGGAAAGACATGGCGACCCAACAAGGTGAAGGACTGCCTTCCAGCGATGGTTTTGGCCCCTTCCCGGCGCTCTCGCTTGGCCAAGCGTTCCGCCTCGCCCGCCGCGTCCGCCAGGCGGTAAACCGGCTCATGGGGGCTTCCCACGGCCATCCCCGCAGAAATCGTGATGAAAGGATTGGCCGTGAACGCGGCGAAAGCCTTCTGGATATCCAGGGCCGCTTCCAAGGTGTCCAACCAATGGCCGATAAGAAAGAGATCGTCGCCGCCCGAATAGACCACGGTGGTGAGCCTCGGGCCGGCAGGGCGTCCGGCCAGCAATGTTTTTTCAGGATAGCCTTCCGCGCCTTCCAGAATGCCGTTGATGTGGTATTTGAAAAAAAGGCTGAGCTGCCGGGACAAGGAAGCCGTCAGAGAAAAGGTGCGTTCCCCCGGCGGAAGCGAGAGGGAGAAGATCCTTCCCAGTCGGTCCACGTCCATCCGAACCACACCGATGCGGCCCATGCCGAAACCCCTTTCAGCCATGGATTCCAGGTCCCGGGGCGCGTCTTCCGGCGGGAGGTAGACCCCGGCAAAAAGAGGACGGCTTCCGGGATGTTGGAAATGGGATAGATCCCAATCGTTCAGATGAAATACGGCATCTGCGGCCCGATTCAATTCCTCGTGTTTGCGGCCGAAGTAACCGGCTGCCGGCTGATAAAAACGGTCTTCAATGCGGATGTAACGGTTTCGGGGAATTGCCTCCGGCTCCCGGTCCCATCGGTAAATGACCGGCAAGTGCCCTTTTCGAGCAGCCTGTTGGAGGAGATCTCCCAGGTAGTACTGGTCGCGGCATGGCTCACAGACCGTAATGGCCGTTTCCCTGATGGCCAAAATCTCCAAGGCCCGGTCTTCGCGGCCGCACACCTGGCACTTGTCGGTATAACAGTCGGGGTGGGGATCCTGAGGCTCACCCAATAGCTCCGCAAGGAAATTTTCTCCCTTCCTTTTCTTGGCTTCCTCCAGAGCCCCGGACAGACGCTGCCAAGGTTCCGTCACGTCCTTCAGGTCCGCCTTCCGAAACGGAACCCAGCAGAGAAATAATTCCAGGGCACCGTTGAAATCATGGAAAAGATACCGATTCAGGCGCCCTTTCACCTCTCGGAGGGCCTCTTCGGTTTTCCGGGTATTGGCGGCCACCAGGTAGAAATGGCCTCCGCCCGTGAAAATCACGTTGCAGCGGAAAAGCCCCAGAGATTCCAGGACAGTGTCCACCGCGTGCTCCAGGAACAGCTCCAGGAAGAAAGACCGGCCCTTAAGGGACTTCAAAGCGCCCTTGGCCGAGATGGTGTAGAGAAAACGCTGGACACCGGAAAGATCGCCTCCCACCAATAGGAAAGGAGACTCGGCGTCTTCTCCCCACGTCGCAGCCCCGGCGATTTCCTCTTTCAGCGGACGGCGGCTCCACTCGTCGCCGTATTTTTCCCAGCAAAAGTCGGCCAGGCACAGGGTGAAGGCGGCCGTGGTCTTCAGATGGTCGAAAAGAGAAACATCGGGGTGTTTCCGATAGGTTTCCTTGTCGTCGGTTCCTCGCACCCGGAGGGTCATGGAGGGGACGGTGCCGGTATATTTCTCCAAAAGATGCATCACCGAGTCCACGTTGTGGTGATTCCCGCAGGCTTTGAGAGCTTGGAACTCCAGCTCGAATCCCTGCCAGAGCGCGCCGTAGGCGTCCGATGGATTTTGCCCTTCCTCGGCTTTTGGAGGCTGCCAACCCAAGCGGGGCCCGATGCGACGAGGGAGCTCCCAAAAAGCCGGCGGCGGGAGCGCATGCGGATCGTCCTCATGGGGATTTCGCACGCGCGAAAAAACCGAAGCCAAAGGTACGTCCCGCTGCCAGACGGCGGAAACGTCCTTTTTGTTGTCATATGTGGTACGCCGCTCGGACGCGGAACAGTTATCCGCCTCATAAAGGACCAGGAAATCATTCACCTCCCACACGTGCTCATCGGAGGCGTGGTGGTTCTTGGCCCCAAGCGCCACCAGGTTTTCTCCGTAATGGCCCTGAAGCCATCGGTAGCCGATCTCTCCATGGGTTTTCCCTCGATCTTCGGATCGTTCGGCACGCTGCTTGAATTTTCCCAGATCGTGAAAGAGCCCCGCCAAGCACAAGGATCGTCGCTTTTCATGGGAAAGCATGGATCATTCTCCCTCGGTAGTTTGGGCCACCTCATATCGGCCGAGGCCGAAGCTGGTGCCTTTGCCCACGTTGACCCACCGACCAGCGCTGAGATAAGGCTCAAATTCCAGCAGGTCTCCAGCGTAGACCACCTCGCCCACGAGACCTCCCAGGCGCATCTTTCGGCGCTGCCGGTGCGAATACCGTTCCCAGTCGAACCAACGGGTGCGGTTTTCCACGATGGCCACCGAGCGGGCTTTATCCAAAAGCTCCCGGAAAGGCAGTGAATCGCCGGTTTCCCCTTCGCCGTGAAACCGCTGGAGATTTTCCAAGCGGTTCAGCAGCCTGGAAAAGAAAACGGGGAATTCCGGCACGCGCACAGGTTCGCCTTGCGAGACCAAACGAACGGGCGTGAGAAAGCGTAAAGAGAAAGCGTTGCCCTGTGACGCGCCACCCTGCCCGTTTCCGGCCGTCAGAGGGAGTCGCTTTTCCGGAAGACGCAAGACGCCTTCGGCGTAAACCTCCTCCCATGGATCACCGGATCCGTCCAAGGAAACCACACGCTCCAGGTCGAAAGTTCCGCGACCTTTTCCGATTCCTATCTCCCCCATTCGCTGAACAGCCATGATCAGATAAGGGATCCATTGCATCGCCCGTCCGATGACCGTCATGCCGAACGACCACAGTGCACCGGGTTCAAGCGTCACGGGGCCGTCCATATTGATCTGGAGGACAAAGGGATGGGGAGCATTGCGGTAGCGGAGATCCAGAGGCGACTCTCCGACAAGGGGTGTTTCAAAAAGGTAAACATACAGGCACGAAGAGCGCAGAACACATTCCTGGCAGGGCCGTCGCCGTGCGGCGCAGCAACTGTGCTTGAGCGCCATGCCGAGCGCACCCCTGAGCGTGCTCCCTTTGTAGGAGGGAAGCTCCACGCGAGACCTGGCCCGGATGTCCACCCGGAGGCGCACGCAGTGAAATCGGTCCAAGAGGGTCTTCATCTTTTGTCTCCCCGGAAGTCGATCAGGCCCGTTCTGGGCTTTGCCCACCTTTACGGCATGGTTCGGGGGATTTTCAAAGAAATGAACCGAAAGATATTGTGCTTTATTTCGCATACAAAAACTGTATTGTCAAGGAACGGCCGAACCGGAAAGAAGACCATATCCTATTGAAATAATCGAGTTTAACGATCTGGACACCCCCCGGACCCTTGGGTATAGACGCACTTGAACGACCGAAGCGGAGCCGACAAAAATCGCCCGGCCCACATCCTTAGAGGAGGTTTTTCATGAACATTCTGCCCGGCACCCTGGTCTGCACCGTGGGAACCAGTCTCTTCTATCCCAACCTGGAAAGGCTCGATCCGGACTTGACGGAGATGACAGGCGGGGCCCGGTCCGCGGCGTTCAGAAAGTGCAAAGAGCATTATATCCAAAAGGACTGGCCCGCCCTGGGTCGCGCCCTGATCCGCATCCCGCCCGACCACAGGCTCTGCGGGGCCGAGATCAATTCCATCGAAGCCATGGTGCGAAAGGGCTTCCTGGGTGAAGACCGGGTGCGCCTGATCCTGCTCATATCAGACACCGAAGAGGGAAAGGCCATGGGGCGGGTGCTGGAGGCCTACTTTCTAGATCCGGACTGTCCCGTGCGTTTCCAGTACGTCAGCAGCCGCGTCGTGGCCGGCCTTCAAGATGCCGAGCCCCTTCGGTTCCGTCGAGAAGGCCTCGGCAACCTGGTCCGGGCGTTGGGCGAGGAGCTTCGAAAATGGGGGGCTTCCTCCATGGCCGTCAACGCCACCGGCGGTTACAAGGCACAAATCGCCCTGGCCGTGGCCTTCGGCCAGGCCGCTGGCTGTCCCGTCTACTACAAGCACGAAAAATTCGACCAGGTGATCCGGTTTCCCCAGGTGCCCTTCGCGCTGGATCTCGGCCTGGTGAACGACCATGCGGAACTATGGGCCGACCTGGCGGAACCCGACGCCGCCGTCCCCTATGAGGACCTCCTACGGGCGCTGGGGGCCGGATCCCCGCAGATGGAAGCCATGGAACCCTTGCTGGAGATCGAGGCGGTGGACGCGGAACGGCTCGCCGCCCTCTCCGCTCTGGGCTTGGTCTACTGGGAGGCCTATCTTTCTCAAAACCCGGACAAGATGATCGAACCTCCCAGGACGGCCCATCGCATGGGGTGCCGGTTTCCTCAGCACCACTACCCCAAGGGATTCATCGACTACGTGCAAAAGGTCTACGAAGCCTTCCCTCACTGGATCACAGGATGCCACACCCTTCCCTACTCGGGCCAGGCAGCCCTGAACCACGGCCGGTTCCTGGAGCGGGACCGCGCCATCTGCGGCGAATATGTGGATGCCGGCGGATTCGGAGCCCGGTTCGAGGTGCGGACCACCGCCCGGAACGCCCTGCATCGGCGTTTCGTCCTTCACCAGCTCAACCACTGGAGCAAAGGGAACAATTGAGGGGCAATCCCGGAATCTTCGGCTGTACCGGAAACGGCCCAACGCCCAAATCGTCATAGGTTCTTCGCCCTGGACTTTGGGCCCCGCTTCCCCCAAGAAGGATTCTCGACCACTCCCCATCCTCCCAACTCGCCACTCACGCCTTCTGAAAAAACGGCCTCCGATGCCGTGATCGCCCGTAAGAGGCTTCACAGGCAACCAGCAAGGAGGACCTGTCATGGCGGAAGAACACAAAGCCGCGGTGATCGCGCACCCCGCCGCGGGAGAGACGGTAAAGAGGCATGGGGCGGCCCCTTCCCCCACCGAGGAGGAAGCCGGCTTCCTGGATCGGTTGGCGGCGCAGGCCGTAGGCGCCGACCGGCTCAAGAAAGAATTGGACCGGATCCTTTCCGAGCTGGAGGTGCTCCGGTCCGAGAACCGATGGCAGGAGATGGTGGACCTCTTTCATCCCGTGGAGGAGCGCGTTCCGGAGCTGGAAGAGGCGGGCTTGGGCTTCGCCGTCCGAAGCGAGATCGCCTTCGCCATGGGCCATCTGGGCCGTCACGAAGAGGCCATCGGGCTGGCGCTGCGCTGCGTGGAGGAACGCCCGGACGACTTCCAGGCCCACGCGGGACTCGCCTACGCCGCCTACGACAGCCTCTACGCGGCCAAGAACCGGCAGATTCTGCTGCACCCCGAGGAGAAGAAGGCCCGCATCGAGCTGGCCCACAAACACTTCGCCAAGGCCCAGGAACTTCGGCCCGACGGAGTCACCAACTTCTACCGCCAGGGCATGCTCTACAAGGCGATCCAGAACAAGCCGGACCGGGCTCTGCCCCTTTTCGAAACCGCCGTCCGAAACTGGGACCGTCTGGATCCGGACCAAAGAAGGGTCCGGCACCAGGAGCGAAAAAATTTCATCAAGGCGCTCTACCAGGCGGCCTCGTGCCATCAGAAGGCGGCGAGAAACGCGGAGGCCCTGCAACGGTTGGAACGCTGCATCGAGGAGGACCGGGAAAGCGGGCATCTTTCCGTCGTCCACAAGTACTTTGCCCTGGGAAAGGTTCACTTTTCCGCCGGCCATTACGAAAAGGCCCGGCACGCCCTGGAATTCGCCGCCGCCCAGGCCGATCCGGCGGAGCACGACTACGTTTTCGAACTCCTGGCGCGAACGGCCTTGGCCCAGGGGGCTCCCGATCGGGCGCGCCGAGCCCTGGAACGCATCCCCGGAAACCGCCGCCGTCCCTACGTGCTCTGGACCGAAGCGGATCTTCTCATCGCGGAGAGAAAAACCGTGCAGGCCCGGGCGGTGCTCAAGAAAGCGGCGGAAAAGGATCGCCGCGGCCGCCACAGGGCCCTCCTGCGCCTCGCCCGCCTGGACTTTCGCGAAAACGACTACCAGGCGTGCCTGACGCACTGCGGGGAGGCGGACCAGTTCTGCCGCACCACCTACGGGAACCCCTGCGACGAGGCGCTCTTTTGGACGGCGGCGGCGCTTCTGAGGCTGGATCGACATCAGGAGGCGTGGCGGACGGCATGCGATCTCGAGGCGTTTCGCCCCCGCTACCCGCATCTTCTGCCGCTCAAAAAGAAGATCGCCGCGGAGCTGGCAAGGAAGAAGAACGCGCACAGGGAGCCGCGGGAATCCCCCCCAACCCCCCTTTGAAAAAGGGGGAGGGATCCCGCCCGGCCCCCCTTTGAAAAGAGGGGGGAGGAATCCCCCGGCGCCACTTTGACAAAGGGGGGAGCGTCGAGGCCGTCTTGTGGGAAAGGGGGAGATTCCCCGCCGGGCGACCGGCACCCCCCACAACGGCCAACGGATCACGCATTACGGATCACGGTCATGAAAGAGAGGCTCACTCCCCGAACCGATGCGGAACAGGCCCACAACACGCCGGAAAGGACCGTGGATTACGACCTGCTGCTCCGGCGGCTGGAACGGCGCCTGCTGGAAGAATCGGATCCCGCGCCGGTCCTTCGGGTCCTGTCCCGACGTGAGCTGTGGGAAAGGCTTCCGCCCGAACAGGCCCTTCGCTGCGCCGGGCTCGCCCAGGCCGCCGGGGATGCGGACTTGAGCCTCCACATCCTGGAATGGCTGACCGAGCGGCACCCGACCTTTTCCGAAGCCTGGCGCCGGCGCGTGGCCCTTCTGGAAACCCTGGCCCGCACCGAACCCCAACGAAACGCCCCCGGGGATGGCGTTTCCCGTGCGCCGACGGTTCCGGCTTCGGCGCCCCAAAAGGAAGGCGGCCACTCGGCTCCTGATGAGACCCTGCTGCAGGAGCCCTTCTCGGAGCTTCGCCGGCGGGAGGAGGCCGTCGCGCGTTATCTCCGGCTGTTTCAGGGCCGGGAAGACTGCTTCGCCCGCCAGTGGGCGGATCGGTCCAAAGGGACCCAGGGCTACGTCCCCGTTCGGCGCCCCATGGAAGACCAGGACGTGTTGGATCATCTCCAGGGACGTCGCACCTACGGCATCTACCTGTTGCAAAAGGACAGCCGGGTGCGGTTGGGCGTTCTGGATGCGGACCTGGTATCCGCCCTGCGCTCCACGCCGCTCACCCCGCAGCAGCGGGATCTTCTCCGCCGGGAGCAGCGCTACCTGCTCACCCGCCTTCCCGAGCTGGGTCGGGAAGCGGGACTTCCCTGTCTGGCGGAGTTCAGCGGCGGCAAGGGTTTCCATTTCTGGTACTTTTTCCGGGACCCCGTGGAAGCGCACCTGGTGCGGGAGGCGCTGCACGTGCTGGCCGGCAGGATCCAGCCAGACCTTTCGTGCTTTCAGCTGGAGGTCTTCCCCAAGCAGGACCGTCTGGCGGGAAAGGGCCTGGGAAACCTGGTGAAGCTTCCCCTGGGCGTCCATCGGCTCACGGGCCGGCCTTCCTACTTTCTGCCGTCGCGCAACAGGAACTGGGAAGCCCAATTGGAACTCCTGCGTTCGGTCCGCCCGGTTTCCCGGGAAGCGCTGGCACGCCTGAAGACGCCCGGCGAATCCGCCGCCGTGGTGGTCCATCCCAAGCGGCGGCGCTGGGCGGAGGAATATCCGGAATTGGCCGTGCTGGAAGAACGCTGCACCGCCCTGGGCCACATCCTGGTGGGGTGTCGTCGCTCGGGCACCCTCACGGTGCGGGAGGAGAAGATCCTTCTGGGAACCCTGGGCTTTCTTCCCCGGGCCCGCCATCTCCTCCACCACGTGTTCGGGCGGCTGCCCGAATACAATCCGCACTGGGTGGATTACCAGCTTTCGCGGCTGCGCGGCACCCCTCTCGGCTGCAAGAAGATCCACCGGCTCCTGGGCCTGGACGGCACCTACTGTCCCTTTCCCCAAGTGCCCCGCTATCCTCACCCGCTGCTGCACTGGCCCCGGTGGACGGAGCCCGACGCCGCGCCCAAGGGCGAGCGGGTGGAGAACCTGCAGGCCGCCCTGGACAACCTGAGGACGGCCCTGCGCATGGTGGAACGGTTCCTGGGACGCGAGGCGCCGGAACCCGACCCCGGGCCTCCCGCTGCCGGCGGCCGCCCGGAGGAAGGAAGTTGAGGCACCCCGGGAACCATTCGTTCCCAAGGTGCGGCTCCGTCGGGCGGGCGTAAAGCCCGCCCCTGCGAAACGCGTGAACCCGCCGCCCTTTGTAGATAGGACACCATGGACCGCTACTACGTCTTGGAGCCCGGCACGTACGTGCGCAAGTCGGGAGAAAATCTGCTGATCATGAAGGGCCAAGAGGTGCGGGGCTCCATCCCCCTCGCCGGCCTGGATCAGCTGGTGCTGGTGGGGGCGTCCATGAGCGGCGCCGTCCTGAGCGAACTGGTGCGGCGTCGGGTGGAGACGGTGCTCCTGAGCCCCTGGGGGCGTTTCCGCGGCCGCCTGATTGTGGACGAGCACAAGCACGTGGCCCGCCGCAAGGCCCAGTACCTTCGGCTGAGCGACCCGGCGGAGGCCGCCCGCATCGCGGGTCTCCTGGTGGCGGCCAAACTCCGAAACGCGGCCCGTTTTCTCCAGCGCCGCGGCACCCAATACGGGGACGAGTCCCTCAACCAGGCGGCCGCCCATCTGCAGGGTTTGGCGGAACTGGCCCAGCGCCAAAACGACTTGGAGCTCATTCGGGGGATCGAAGGCCGGGGAGCCAACCGCTATTTCAGTGTCTTCGGCCGTCTCATCCGCGTGGAGGGGTTTCCCTTCAACGGCCGGTCCCGACGCCCTCCCCTGGATGCCGTCAACGCGCTCTTGTCCTTCGTTTACACCCTTTTGACCAACGAGGTCCTCACGGCCGTAAAGATCGCCGGACTGGACCCCTACCTGGGAACGCTTCACGCCGAAGAGTACGGGCGTCCGTCCCTGGCCTGCGATCTGGTGGAAGAATGGCGCACCTATCTGGGCGACCGCCTGGTGCTCACCCTCATCAACCGGCGGGTGATCCGCCCCGATGATTTCGTGTATCGGCCGGTGGAAAATCCCGACGGGGTGGACGAGGCCGATCTTCGCGCCAAACGCCCCGTGGAGATGAAGCCCCGGATCGCCCGGGCCTTCATCGACGCCTACGAGCGCTGGATGCAGACTCCCGCCGCCTGCCCCTTCACCGGCGCGGGGACGTCCTACCGGGGGATCCTCAGGTCCCAGGCGCGCCGTTTCCTGAAATTCCTCATGGGAGACGAGCCGGACTATCAACCCTTTCCCTGGCCCCGGATCGGCTGAAGGAGGTTCGTCCCATGAAGCGGTTTTACGTGGTCTGCTTCGACATCAGCGACGACCGGACCCGGTACCGGGTGGTCAAGGTACTCAAGGGCTACGGCTACCGGGTGCAGAAATCGGTTTTCGAGTGTCCCCAGCTCACGGAAAAACAACTCCTGACGCTCATGGACCGCCTGGAGCGCCTCATCGACCTCACCACGGACACCGTCCGGTACTACCGGCAGTGCCGCGCCTGCCTGGACGATTTCGAACAGACGGGCATCGGGCAGCCGCCGGATGTGCGGGACTACGGAGTCTTGTGAAGGGCCGATGAAAGGGGTAAAGGAGACGGCAATTCCTTGTTGCGAAACCAACCGGCGGAAAAAGGAGGACGATCCATGGCCCGAGTTTTTCTCAGCACCCTGGGAACGAACAAGTATTTGCCCTGCCGCTACGAGATCGACGGCTGGACGTCGGCGCCCACCCCTTTCGTGCAGGAAGCCCTGATCGAGCATTTCTGCCGGGATTGGACCTCCGACGACCGGATCCTCATCTTCTGCACGGAAGAGGCCCGCAAGAAGAATTGGGAAGATGGAGAGAACTTCCCGGCGGGGCTCGGCCGCAGAATCCGAGATCTCCCGCTTGCCGCTCGCTGCGAGCGGGTGGCCGTTCCGGAGGGGCGGAACGAAAAGGAAATCATGGAGATCTTCATGACCCTCATGGATTCCCTTCGCCCGGAAGACCAGGTGCTCCTGGACATCACCCATTCTTTCCGCTCCCTGCCGCTCCTCAACGCCGTGGTGCTCAACTACGCCAAGGTTCTCAAGGGCATCGGCGTCATCGGAATCCATTACGGCGCCTTCGAGACCCTGGGGCCCCCCGACCAGGCCAAGGAGATCCCGGAGCAGGAACGCATCGCCCCCGTCTTCGATCTCTCGCCCTACGACACCCTGCTGGACTGGGCCCGGGCCGTGGACATGTTCGAGACGGCGGGGCGCGCCGAGGCGCTTTCCCGCTTGGTGAACCGGGGCGTCGGGCCGCTCCTGGCCGACAAGAAAAACCGCAACCAGGTGGCCATGGATCTGGCCCAACTGGGCCGGTCCCTCGACTCCTTCAGCCTCAACCTCAGCGCCGTTCGCGGTCGGGAAATCGAAAAGATCCGGGGGCTGGGGGACCTGGTCGACGCCCTGGAGCGACAGGATATTCTTCCTCCCCTCTCCCCCCTGCTGGAGCGCATCCGGGAAAAGACCAAGGCCTTTGACGCCGAGGATCCCGAGGACAAGGGATTCGCCGCTGTCCGCTGGTGCCTGGCCCACGACCTGGTTCCGCAGGCCTACATCCTCATGCGTGAGACCATCCTGAGCGGGTTGTGTCGCTTGGAAGGCCACGATCCGCTGGACGAGGACCTTCGGGAAGGTTTCTGGAACGGTCTTCTGAAGGTGGTTGCCGAGGGAAAGGGCGAGGAGGAGTGGAAAGGGGCCCTGGCGGAACGCCGGGAGGAAGCGAGAGTCTTGATCCGCGATCATGGGCCGGAGTTGAAGGAACTGGCCAGGGTCTATGAGGCGCTCCGCCCCAGGCGGAACGACTTCATGCACGGAGGATTCAAAAAACAGGCGGCGTCGGCCAAGAGCCTCGTGGATTACCTGCCCGGAGGGTTGGAGGCGCTGGAGCGCGCCTGGCAGGCCTACCGCGAAGCGCGCCTGTCACGGAAACGCTGAGGCGAGGCAATGGCACCTTGGGCGCACCGCAGGGCATCCTCCGGCAATCTGAAAGAGAACCGAAAATGAACGCGAATGGACGCCAATGCGAATGGGCGGGATGGGGGGGGCGTCAGGCACCTCCATGACATTTGAATGGAAACCGGCGATAAGGACCTGGCGCAGAGGACCTCCGGCCGATTCGGCTCAGATTCGCCAAGTTGTTGATTTTATTACAACGACGCAAAAGAGGTCCTCTGCAGCCAAACTCTTAGTCATTCCGGGCAGATACCAGATGGCTCCGGGACACCTGTTTACATTTTCAACACCCAAGGCCCTACCCTCACGGGAGGTGCTCTGCAGCGGCCCTCTGGGCCTAGAC